>NZ_CP017259.1:0-615000 GCF_001735715.1 Formosa sp. Hel3_A1_48 | reverse complement strand
AGTACACCATTACTTTTACCATGTATATTTTTTTCAATATGTTAACTTATTGTTCAGCACAATTTGCTGAAATACCTTGGATAGCCCAAAGCGCTAGACAAGAAATAACCCTAAGGTGGTTATTGCAATGGGGCTCACCTCTTACCATCCCGAACAGAGCAGTTAAGCCCATTAGCGCCGATGGTACTACACTTGTGGAAGAGTAGGTCACCGCCTTTTTTAATTAAACCCTCACAGCAATGTGGGGGTTTTTTTTATGCATAAAACTAACCATGTGTTTTACCTTTTTTATAGAAACTCCTTTCAACCATATTTTAATGTTTTTATCGCCTAAATTTAATATTAAGTACGACTTTGTTTTATATAGTTTACCTAACAAGCCCGCACTAATAATTTGCTCTAAAATCCAAATTATTGATGAGAAACCATATTCATTTTGCTCTTTTTGAAGTTCTATTTTTTTTAATTTATTATAGGTATAGCTCCCATTGTTTTGGGGTTGGCCATCATCCGTAATACTAAAGTGGTTCACCTCAAATTCAAAAGTAAGCTCGGGTTTGGTTTTTAGAGTGTATGTAATCATAGAGATTTAGATTTATTGTTTTTTTGATGGTGTGTTTTATTTCTATCATAGCAATGTTAAGCTCTATAGAGATCTCGCTAGAATTTCCTTTTACTAATTCTGGGTTTAAGATGGTATATATCATTTCCCCGCTTTTTTTAAGCATTTGCTGTTTTTTGCTTGGACTAGGGTTATTGTCTGAGGCTTCTTATTAGAAGAATAAGTTAAGCTCATTGATTTGGGTATTAGACTTATTTCGAGCTAAATATGGTTGGTGGCTTGTGGTCCAAAATATAGCCTACTAAAATAATTATTGAGTATTGAATTATTTAGTTTTAAGTTAGTGGCGTAATTTCAACCTTAAAGATATAAAAAAATATGTATCAATACATTACTGTATCTAAGTTAGTCTATACTATCTCTTATAACTAAATGCTTTTTGTATTGGTTTTGTATTTGGTGTAATGGGGAATTTGGACAGGTTCACGTTGGTTGCGGAGCAACCAAAGACCAATACAACTATAGCTGTTTTGTTTAAATTTTTGCCAAATTAAGAGAGTGAAAATATCATTAATTACTTTAAAAGTTCGTTCCAGTCCGTATTTTGACACCCCGCTCTGCCTGGCATTATGCCGTATTGATACTTGAGTTACTCGTGCATCATTCAGTATCGCCAATAAGCAAATAAAGCGGTGCATTCCTTTGTGTAAAGGTAAATTTTTGGCCGTCTTTTTTGTTATTACTTTGAGAGCGCAGCCGTGGTCTTTAATGTCAATTTTGGTTAGCTTACGAATCAAGGTGTTTGCCAGATTGGAAGGTATAGTTTTCCAAAACGAATCTTGTCGTTTTGCTCTAATTCCCGAGACAATATCCCACTGTTCATTATGTGCTTTGTCAATTAGTTTTGGGATATCAGCTGGATCGTTCTGTAGGTCTCCATCGATTGTTGCGATATAATTTCCTTTAGCCTCATCAATTCCCAATGCCAAAGCCATGCTTTGCCCATAGTTGTATTTTAGTCTTAGGACTACACAATGGCTATGGGTGAGTAGTTTTAATTGCTCAAAAGTATCATCTGTTGAGCCGTCATCGACTAAGATAAGCTCGTATTCAAATTGATTTAACGCTCGCTCTATAGCGTTCACCAAAGGTTGTACGTTTTTGGCTTCGTTGAATAAAGGGACTACAACGGAAAGCAAGCCATAATCTGTAGTGGAATCGCACATCAACCTAAGTTTGTTTTAGGCGTACAAAGTAAGTAAAATTTTGCTTCGCTTTTTAATCTTTAAGAACCGCTCTTGAAATTACAATTTTTTGAATTTCAGAAGTGCCTTCATAAATTTGAGTAATTTTAGCATCCCGCATCAAACGCTCTACATGGTAGTCTTTTACAAAGCCATTTCCGCCATGTATTTGTACTGCTTCGACCGTATGTTGCATTGCCACTTTGGAAGCATATAATTTGGCCATTGCACTCGATGTGTCATACTTATTTCCTATATCTTTATCCCTGGCCGCTTTGTATACCAATAGCCTTGCCGCTTCAATATCAGTAGCCATTTCTGCTAACTTAAACGCAATAGCTTGGTGGTTGCTTATCTCCGTTCCAAATGCTTTCCGTTCTTTTGAATATTTCAGAGATAATTCGTATGCTCCAGCTGCAATTCCAAGTGCCTGAGCAGCGATCCCAATGCGTCCTCCAGACAAGGTTTTCATAGCGAATTTGAATCCAAATCCGTCTTCACCTATACGGTTTTCTTTAGGTATTTTAACATCATTAAATTGCAAGGTATGCGTATCGCTTCCGCGAATTCCAAGCTTATTTTCTTTTGGACCTACTTCAAAGCCAGGCATGTCCCGCTCCAATATAAATGCATTAATGCCTTTATGGCCTTTATTTCGATCGGTTTGTGCAACGACTAAGTATATTTGCGCTCGACCACCATTTGTAATCCAATTTTTTGTGCCATTTAATAGATAATAATCACCTTTGTCTATAGCGGTAGTGCTTTGAGAGGTAGCGTCGCTACCTGCTTCCGGTTCACTTAAACAAAATGCTCCAATCCATTCGCCAGCTGCCAATTTGGGTAAGTATTTTTCTTTTTGAGAGTCGCTACCATAGGCTTCCAAGCCATAACAAACAAGTGAGTTATTAACAGAAACCATAACACTTGCTGAAGCATCAACTTTGGATAATTCTTCCATGATAAGAGCATAAGTAAGTGTATCCATACCGCTGCCCCCATATTTTGGTGAAACCATGATCCCCATAAATCCTAATGCTCCCATTTTTTTCACTAAATTGTCAGGAAACTCCTGCGCTTCATCCCGTGCGATGACTCCAGGAAGGAGTTCTGTTTGGGCAAACTCTCGTGCGGCCTCTCGCACCATGATTTGTTCATCCGATAGATTAAAGTGCATTAAAATTAAATTTAATTATTCTTAAAAATGTCCTACAAATATAGTTGAATATTAGAATATTATCAATTTGAACCCCTATTTTTAATTATATGACAAGAAAAACTTACAATGCTATTGGTGTGATGTCCGGGACTTCCTTGGATGGTATTGACCTTTGTTGGGCTGAGTTTTCAAAAAAAGAGGCTTGGTCTTTTCGTATTTTGGCCGCAGAAACATTGCTGTATTCAGAAGATATGAAAGCGCGATTGAGTACTTCAATTGCACTAAAAGCTGATCAATTAAATCAATTGAATTATGATTATACAAAGTATTTAGGTTTTGAAATCAATAATTTTATTCAAAAACACAGCATTATAAATTTAGATGCTGTTTGCAGTCATGGACATACTGTTTTTCACCAACCTGAAAAGGGGCTCACATTACAAATTGGCAACCTACCCCAATTAGCCGATTATATTCAACAGACCCTTGTTTGTGATTTTCGTGCTCAGGACGTAGCTATGGGTGGGCAGGGCGCGCCACTAGTCCCTGTTGGCGATGCATTCCTATTTTCGGAATATGATTTTTGCTTAAACCTAGGAGGCTTTGCTAATATTTCATTTCAAAAACAGCACCATCGCCTTGCTTTTGATATTTGCCCAGCAAATCTTCCTCTAAATCATTATGTTAAATCTTTGGGTTTTGCATATGACGAAGGGGGAGTATTGGCGGCTCAAGGAACCTTAAATGAGCCACTTTTAGCCGCGCTGAATAGACTTGATTTTTATAAAAAACAACCTCCTAAATCCCTTGGTCTGGAGTGGTTAAAATGTGAAGTTTACCCACTTTTAGATCAATGCGGTATCGACATAAATTCAATACTTAGAACTCTAGTAGAACACACCGCAATACAAATTTCTGATACATTAAAACAGAACAAATTGAGTAATGGACTATACACAGGAGGTGGTGTACTCAATACTTTTTTACTGGCACGAATTGGGGCTCATGTGGGTTACAAAATTCAAGTTTCTAACCTCGATTTAGTACATTACAAAGAGGCGTTAATTTTTGGATTTTTAGGGGTTTTGAAACTCCGTAACGAAGTCAATTGCCTACAGAGTGTTACAGGTGCGAGTAAAGACCACAGTAGTGGCGAAATTTATTTACCTACTAAATATTAAATGCCTAAAATGTTTTATTATATTTGTGAGCATCTTAAAAAATAATTGGTTTAACTTTATTATTTTCCTAGTTTTTACATTATGGATACCATTATCATTTTTGTTTTTGTTGCTGGATATTTAGCCATCACCCTAGAACATAGCTTAAAAATTGACAAACTCATTCCTGCGCTTATTATGATGGCCATCAGCTGGGCATTTATTTCGTTTGGAATTGATGATTTTGATGCATGGTTTGATTCCTCAAAGCATGCGCTGCTAAATAATTTTGAGTTTCTTAATCATGATGATAAAATGCATATTCTGGAAGAGAGTTTACTTCATCACTTGGGCAAAACGGCTGAGATTTTAGTTTTTCTTCTGGGTGCGATGACTATAGTCGAAATTATTGCCTATTTCAATGGTTTTGCTACAATTAAGAATTTTATTAAAACAAAAAAGAAAACAAACTTACTTTGGATTTTTTGTTCACTTGCTTTTGTTTTATCTGCTATAATTGATAATCTTACCGCCACGATTGTTTTGATTTCTTTGCTTCAAAAACTTGTTAAAGACCGCAATATTCGATTGTGGTTTGCGGGTCTTATTGTGATCTCGGCTAACGCTGGTGGTGCGTTTTCCCCTATTGGAGATGTTACAACCACTATGTTGTGGATTGCTGATAAAGTGTCCACCCCGCGTTTGTTTGGTTATTTGTTGTTGCCCTCACTGGCATGCATGTTGCTGCCCACATTTTTGGCGTCCAGACTTTCTGTTTTTAAAGGCAATTTAGAAGTCGATCAAAGCCAAGACCTGGCCCCAGGGCGCTTCAGTAGCACCATGCTTTATTTAGGGCTTGCAGCAATTATATTTGTTCCAATTTTCAAAATGGTTACCCATTTACCACCCTATGTTGGAATGATGCTTTCTTTGGGTGTTGTGGCTGTTTTTGCCGAAATTTATAGCTCAGCGAAATTTAGTCTAGAAGCATTAGAAAATAAAGTCCATGTTAGTCCAGTACACTATTCATTATCTAAAATAGAATTACCCAGTATCTTATTTTTCTTGGGAATTTTAATGGCCGTAGCTGCCTTAGAATCCTTAGGTATTTTGTTTGGTTTTGCCGATTGGCTAAAAGAATCGACTCCTCACATAGGTTCTGAAGTTACCGGTGCTCAAGTTTCAGATTTGGTAGTACTGCTTTTAGGTGTTGGTTCCGCAGTTATAGACAATGTACCTCTTGTGGCTGCCTCTTTGGGAATGTTTTCTGAACCTGCCGACAATATTCTATGGCATTTTATTGCCTATTCTGCTGGTACAGGCGGAAGTATGCTAATCATTGGTTCGGCAGCTGGTGTAGTTGCTATGGGAATGGAGAAAATCAACTTTTTCTGGTATTTGAAAAAGATATCCTGGCTTGCTTTTGTTGGATTCATTGCAGGGGCATTGGTCTTTTTCTTTACAAGAACTTTATTCTAAACATACGTTTTCTTTAAGGACTACGTTTAACATCATATATGATTACACATTTAATTATGAATTTGAGTATGTTTCAAACCCAATCCGTTCCCCTGAAGGAACCTGAATCTGTAGAAAAAACATTATCAATTATTGAATTAATTAAAAGCGGAGGCACAGCTGGTCAACTAATTATCGCTCTGCTTTTTGTCTTATTGGTGGTAGCGCTTTATATTTATTTTGAACGTTTATTTACCATAAAATCTGCATCCAAAGTTGATCCGAATTTTATGAATGAAATTAAGGATCATGTGAGCAGTGGAAAAATTGAAGCTGCAAAACTTTTGTGTGCTCAGGAAAATTCACCTGTTTCACGTTTGATTCAAAAGGGGATATCTCGCATAGGTCGACCCTTGGCTGATATCAATTCAGCCATTGAAAATGCAGGGCGATTGGAGGTTTATTCTCTTGAAAAAAATGTAAGTGTATTGGCGACAATTTCTGGTGCAGCTCCTATGATTGGCTTTTTAGGGACTGTGATCGGGATGATCCTTTCTATTTTTGAAATTGCTAACTCAGGAGGACAAATCGATATCAAACTTTTGGCTGACGGCCTTTATACTGCCATGACGACTACTGTTGCTGGTCTTCTTGTTGGAATTGTTGCTTATATTGCTTTTAATCACTTGGTAAGTCGGACCAATAAAGTGGTGTATAACATGGAAGCCAACTCTGTTGAGTTTTTAGACCTTCTTAACGAGCCAACACACTAATGAATATTCGCGGAAGAAATAAAATCACTCCCGAATTCAATATGTCCTCCATGACGGACATTGTTTTCTTGTTATTGATTTTCTTTATGTTAGCTTCAACATTGGTCACTACAAACGCCATAGATATTCTATTGCCCAAAGCCGCTGGAAAAACAGAAAATAAGAAAGCAGTTTCGGTCAGTATTAAAAAAGACCTTTCGTATTTCATTGACCAAAGGCAAGTCAGCGATACTCAATTGGAAACAGAACTCATTTCTGTATTGAAAGCAGAACAAACACCAACACTCATTTTGCGTGCTGAAAAATCTGTTCCGGTAGAAAATGTTGTTCGGGTTATGGATATTGCTAACCGTAATAAGTTTAAAGTCATTTTAGCGGTAAAACCCAATTAAGATGAAGTATTTTAGAACGAAACAAGAACGCCACTCAGCACGACTTACGGCGCTGATCGCTCTTCTATTAATTCTATTACTCTTTATTGTAGGACCGCCTTATATGGATCCCCCTGAAGAATACGGCGTAGCGGTAAATTTTGGCACTACCGATTTTGGAAGTGGTACTAAGCAAACCCAAACACCCACCCCTACAAACAATGAAGATATTCCCGAACCCAATGAAACTAAAACAGCTGTAGCCTCGGAGTCTATTTCAAATAGTACTGAGGAGGTATTAACTTCAGATGAAGAAGCGGCTATAGCAGTAAAGAAAGTAGATCAAGAAGCCTTAAAAAAGCAAGTTGAGGAAGAAGCAAAAGCTAAAGCAGATGCCGAGCGTATTCGAAAGGAAAATGAAGCGAAAGAACGCAAGAAAAAGGCTTTAGACGACCTAATGGGGGGGATTGGAGCCGACAACGGAAACACCTCTGGATCAGAAGGCGATGACGATATTATTGGAGATAAAGGTCAGCTCAACGGGGACCCTTACGCGCCGAGCTATTTTGGTAGTCCTGGTAGTGGTACTGGAGGTGTTGGTTATGGGCTTAATGGGCGCGGTACTCCCACAAAAACTAAGTTTATTCCCGACTGCGATGAGGAAGGTCGCGTAGTAGTTGAAATTTATGTCAATCAAAACGGCGTAGTGACCAATGCTACAGCAGGGAAACAAGGAACAACAGGCGATATTTGTCTTTATGAAGCTGCCAGAAAAACAGCACTTGCTCATAAGTGGCCTGCCGATTCTAAAGCTCCGTTTAAACAAATTGGTTTTGTTATTGTAGAGTTTAGTGTACGTCAATAAGATGAATTATAAAGAAACTACAGCTTGGATGTTTTCAAGATTGCCCATGTATCAACAACAGGGTGGAGCAGCCTACAAAGAAGATTTGAGTCGAACTTTGAAATTGTCAGCTCAACTCAATTACCCTGAACGGAAGTTCAAGTCGGTACATGTTGGCGGAACAAATGGAAAAGGATCTACTGCACACATGATTGCGGCTATTTTACAAGAAGCAGGATTCAAAGTAGGTCTATACACTTCACCTCACTTAAAGAATTTCCGCGAGCGTATCAAAATTAATGGCGCTACGATTTCAGAACAATTTGTGGTTGAATTTGTAGCACATCAAAAAGCGTTTTTAGAAGACCATCAACTTTCATTTTTTGAAATGACCGTAGGAATGGCTTTTTCATATTTTGAAAAAGAAAATGTTGATATTGCTATTATAGAGGTAGGTCTTGGAGGACGATTAGATTCTACAAATATTATTTCACCAGAGGTTTCTGTAATCACTAATATTGGTTTAGACCATACCCAGTTTTTGGGAGATACTTTACAAGAAATCGCAGCTGAAAAAGCGGGGATTATTAAAGAAAACACCCCTATTGTCATCGGAGAAACTCAAGACGAAGTACAATCTATTTTTAAACAAAAAGCAAATAATTTAAATGCAAATATTTATTTTGCTGATGTGTCCATACACAAAACTTTTCCTTGCAGTCTTCGGGGGAATTATCAGAAAAAAAATATAAAGACTGTATTACAGACGATTAAGCTTTTACAAGCAAGAGGCCACAAGATTAGTGAAGAACATATTCAAAATGGGTTCTTGAATGTACAAAAAAACACAGGTTTGCGAGGACGATGGGAAGTGCTTTCTGAAACCCCAAAAATTATTTGCGATACGGCTCATAACATGGAGGGGTTGAGTTTGGTATTAAACCAACTTTTAAGTAGATCATATGATTCTTTACATATTGTACTTGGAATGGTTCGGGACAAATCGGTTGGAAAATTAGTAAATTTATTTCCAGTTGATGCTAAATATTACTTTTGTAAGCCCAATGTGCCTAGAGGATTAGAAGCTGAAACAATAGCCCAAATTTTTAAAGAAAAAGGGTGTAATGGCCAAGTCTATTCATCTGTAAATGAGGCATTCAGTACTGCAAAGGCAGAAGCCAAAGAGCAAGATTTAATTTTTGTTGGCGGCAGTACTTTTGTTGTAGCCGAAGTGCTGTAAATTTTACTAAAAAACCTTTTGTGAAAAGAAAAACTAGTCTATATTTGCACACCAATTGTTAGGGCGCGTAGCTCAGTTGGTTCAGAGCACCTGGTTTACACCCAGGGGGTCAGGGGTTCGAATCCCTTCGCGCCCACAAAAAAACCTCATTTATTTAAGTGGGGTTTTTTATTTCAATTTTCCCTAAATAGTGTAAAACTAATACCAATATCCCACAAAGGAATTGAATAAAAGCAAATGGCTTTATTTGTTCAAAAGGAAGCATATTTATAAATCCACTAATTGCAAAAAGGAATCCATATAAATACCAAAATATTTTTCCGATTTTTTTCTTTTTTTCATCTGAAACACGCATTACACGAAGAGAAAAAAAGTGAAGCATAGCGATTACCACAAACACTAAAGATAAAATAAGTAACCCCTTAATCATTTTTTCTACTGAATTAAACAAAATAGTACAATAACTTACTCAAATAAGTTGGCTCATGTTGTAGTTATTGTTGTTAAACTAACATGGTTACTGGATTTTCAATAAACCCTTTAAGGGTTTGTAAGAATGCCGCTCCAGTTGCTCCATCTACAGTCCTATGGTCACACGCAAGGGTGAGCTTCATTGTATTTCCTGCCACAATTTGGCCGTTTTTCACTACTGGTTTTTCTACTATTGAACCAACAGATAAAATTGCTGAGTTTGGTTGATTTATGATTGAGGTAAAACTTTCGATGCCAAACATACCTAAGTTAGATATAGTAAATGTACTGCCTTCCATTTCTTGAGGAGTAAGTTTTTTGTTTCGTGCACGTCCAGCAAAATCTCGAACAGCAGATCCAATTTGTGGTAACGATTGCTCATTAGCAAATTTTACAACAGGCACTACAAGACCATCTTCCACAGCTACTGCCACGCCAATATGTACATGATTGTTTAGTTTCATTCGGTCGTCAAACCACTGTGAATTGACTTGTGGATGTTGGCGGAGTGCCAAAGCACAGGCCTTTACCACGATGTCATTAAAAGATATTTTTGTGTCAGGGATAGAGTTGAGCTGTTGACGGAATGCAATAGCATTATCCATGTCAAATTCTACAGCCAAGTAATAGTGTGGTGCAGAAAATTTAGATTCACCCAAACGTTTTGCGATGACTTTTCGCATTTGAGAATGGTTGATTTCATCAAAATCTTCTTGACTAGTGGCTACAAATTTTGCAGTTGGTGCTG
Organism: Formosa sp. Hel3_A1_48; assembly: GCF_001735715.1. Lineage (NCBI taxonomy): Bacteria > Pseudomonadati > Bacteroidota > Flavobacteriia > Flavobacteriales > Flavobacteriaceae > Formosa > Formosa sp. Hel3_A1_48. The sequence continues at coordinate 604,970 of NZ_CP017259.1, read as the reverse complement.
CAGCAGGTGTAGCAGACGGGGTATAAAATTCCACATCGCGTTTGATGATCCTTCCATTTTCGCCACTACCTTGAATTTGATGTAGAGGTATGCTCTTTTCCTCAGCAATTTTACGTGCTAATGGAGAAATATAAATTCTTCCGTTGCTGTCGGTTGTTGGCGCTGCAGCGGGGTTAACTTTTGGTGCTTCTGTAGTTTTTTCAACCGTTGGTGTAGGTTTTGGAGTTTCTTTAGGTTTTTCTACTGTTGATTCGGCTTGAGTTTTTGGTGCTTCAGCAACAAAATTTTCAGCCACTCCACTTATGTCAGTTCCTTCAGGACCGATGATGGCTAGAAGGTCATCTACTTTGGCCGTATCGCCAACGGCAAGACCTGTATACAGCAAAGTTCCTTCGTTAAAAGATTCAAACTCCATTGTAGCTTTGTCGGTTTCAATTTCAGCTAATATCTCGCCTTCTTCAACAAAATCACCTACATTTTTCAACCAACTTGCTACCGTACCTTCTTCCATGGTATCGCTCAAGCGTGGCATAGTAACCACAACAACACCCTCTGGAAGTTCAACTGATGCAGTAGTGTTTGTTTCCACATCACCTTCAACAGATTCTTCGTTCGTTTCTATTTGCCCTTCTTGGGTGGATTCGCCTCCAGATGACCCATCCAAAAGTGAAGATATATCTTCACCTTCCTCTCCTATTATGGCCAATAATTCGTCAACTTTTGTTGTTTCTCCTTCTTGAACACCAATGTGAAGTAATGTTCCTTCATTAAAGGATTCAAATTCCATAGTAGCTTTATCAGTCTCAATTTCAGCAAGAATATCGCCTTCTTCAACTCGGTCGCCTACATTTTTCAGCCAGCTAGCTACTGTACCTTCTTCCATGGTATCACTTAGTCTGGGCATGTTTACTACTATTGCCATATTCTATAGTTTATGTTCTAAAAATGGGTAATCTTCTTGTTCGTATACTGCGTCGTACATTAAGCTTTTTTCTGGGAATGGTGATTCTTCCGCAAATTTTTCGCATTCGGCTACCAATCCTTTGACGCGCTTGTCTATTTCTTTAATATCTTCTTCTGAGGCATATCCATTTTCCAGAATAACATTTTTCACTTGCGTGATGGGATCAATTTTCTGGTATTCCTTGACCTCGTCTTTGGTTCTGTAATGTTGGGCATCACTCATAGAATGCCCTCTGTAGCGGTAGGTTTTCATCTCCAAAAATGTTGGACCATCTCCACGTCTTGCACGTTGAATTGCCTCATCAAAAGCTTCAGCAACTTTAATGGGGTTCATTCCGTCGACTGGTCCACAAGGCATTTCATAACCAAGTCCAAGTTTCCAAATATCGGTGTGGTTTGCTGTTCGCTCAACAGATGTACCCATGGCATAACCATTGTTTTCACATACAAAGACCACAGGAAGCTTCCATGTCATGGCCATATTGAAGGTCTCATGTAGCGAGCCTTGTCGTGCTGCGCCATCGCCAAAGTAACACAAGGTAACAGCTCCTGTTTCGTTGTATTTATCGCCAAAGGCCATTCCTGCGCCCAAGGGAATTTGTCCGCCCACAATTCCGTGGCCTCCGTAAAAACCATGCTCTTTAGAAAATATATGCATCGAACCTCCTAATCCTTGCGATGTTCCTGTAGCTTTTCCGTAAAGCTCTGCCATGACACGACGCGGATCGACACCCATACCGATGGGTTGTACGTGGTTTCTGTATGCCGTAATCATTTTGTCTTTCGAAAGATCCATTGCGTGAAGTGCACCTGCTAAAACGGCTTCTTGACCATTGTATAGGTGTAAAAAGCCTCTTACTTTTTGTTGGATATAGACTGCCGCGAGTTTGTCTTCAAACTTACGCCAAAAGAACATGTTTTCGTACCAGTCAAGATAAGTTTCTTTGGTTATTTCTTGCATGAGATTACTGTGGTATTAGTATCGTTTCTGCAAAAGTAATACATTGCTCCTTAACCTAAAAAAGGAAGCCGTAAATTTTTTATTAATTTTTACAGTGCTTTTTTATCAAAAATCCAAGGAAGAATGTTTTCTACGGAGTTTGAGTGTGCAACTTGACCTTTTGTACCCATAAAATATAGTTCAATTTGTTTTTTCTGAAGTTGTTCATATTCTACAAGCGCTTGGCGGCAACCGCCACAAGGCGGAATGGGTGTTTCTGCTTCTTTGTGTTCTGACCCTGCAGCTATAGCCATGCGTAAAATAGCCTCTTCTGGGAATTGGGCATGGGCGTAAAATATTGCAGTTCTTTCCGCACACAAACCTGACGGGTATGCTGCGTTTTCTTGATTGTTTCCGGTTATGATTTCACCATTGCTGAGCTCGAGGGCAGCGCCAACCAAGAATTTTGAATAGGGTGCATATGCTTTTGAACGTGCATTGTGTGCTTTATTCATAAGTGATTGCACATCTTTAGGCAATTCATCCAATGTCTCAAATACATCGATGTTGCAGCTTATTTTGAGTTGTTTCATATTAGTATTCTACATATTCGCCGTCTCCAAAATTGAACGATAGCGAAAAACGTAAAGTATTTTCTAATGGACTCTGTACTTGGGCTGCTGAAAATAAATATGATAAATCTATATCTATAGTTGAATATTTGAATCCTGCACCTAAGGAGAAAAATTTGCGTGCTCCTTTGAGCTCATTTTCGTTAAAATATCCTGCGCGTAATGCAAAGGAGTCTTGGTACACATACTCTGCACTAAGAGCCCAGGTAAATTCGTCTAATTCTTCACTAAAACCCCCTGGTGCATCCCCAAAAGATTGAAAAATACCCTTGACAAAGCTTACATTGGGGTCTTGCCCTTCAATGATGACATTGCTATTTACAATAGAACCTCGAGTGTCTGTATCTGCAGTTGTTGTTCCATTTTCAGGATCATAAACGCCATTGTTATTATTATCGGTGTAGTTGTATTCTGTTCCATACACAGGAGGGGTTGGTACTAATAGTTTGGTAACTTCGGCAGTGACAGAGAGTTTATTGTATGAATCGAAGATGAAATCGAAGCCCCCACCCAATCTCAAGTTTGTTGGTATAAAGTTTTCGCGGCCAGCATCGTCATATTTCAATTTTGGGCCAAGGTTTTGAAGGGCAAAACCAGCACGCCAACGCCCATTAAAATCTGCGTAGGCTTCTTCTTCACCTTGGTAGTATCCCGCAATGTCAACTCCAAAAGAATTGGCCGACTTAGCATTGGCATCTAGGGCTTGGATTTTCAAATCTGAGCGAAGATAGCGCAAGGCTACTGCCATAGAAAATTGATCAGAAAGTCTAAGCGAGTAAGAGGCGTCAAGCGTAAGTTCGTTTGGCTTTTCGATTAAGGCTTCTGAAAACTCATCTTCGCGCAATTCGATTTCACCAAGAGAAAAATATTTAAAACTAGCGGCGAAAGCACTTCGTTCGCTGATTCTATTGTAATAAGACACATTTCCAAGGAAAATATCATTTACAAGTTTGCTGAGGTAGGGCGTGTAGCTTATGGCCATTCCAGATTTTGTTTCAGAGAAGGCATATTTTGATGGATTCCACTGCTGGGAAAACGCGTCTACAGAGGTTGCTACCCCCATATCGCCCAATGCTGCAGCACGAGCATCAGAAGCAATAAGTAAAAAAGGAACGCCGGTTGTGATCACCCTTGAGTCCTGATTGGGGATAACAGTTGTTTGTCCTAATGTGAAATTTGAAATTAACAGTACAAGCACTGCGCTTAGTGCGCGCAGATGTCTTAAGGTTGTTGTAATTAATTCTAACATTTTAATATTGGTTTGTTAACAAATATAGGTTTTTATTAGAGGATAACAAGTTTTTCAATTTTTTCAGACTTTAAACCTGTTAATGGAGACGATACATTCAATTTGTACACATAGACCCCTTTTCCTATTTTATTTCCAAAGTCATCGTAGCCGTCCCATGTAATATCTCTAGACAATGAACTTGTTCCGTTTCCTGTATTTGTTTGCGTATTAATGGTTTTTATTAATTTTCCTGAAACGGTGAAAATTTGTATACTAACGTTCAATGTACCCGAACTATTGTGGTTGAACCAAAATTCTGTGTAATTAATGAACGGATTGGGGTAATTGAGCACATTTTTTAGTTCTAAACTCTGATTTTGATCGAATACAACAAATTGAATTTCTTTAGTGGATGCATTATTGTAAACATCCCAAGCTTTGAGCGTTAGCGTATGCAGCCCGGGGCTTAGATTTCTAAAGGGGTAGCTCAGAGCACCACTTTGGTAGGTATCCTCGTCTGCCACATAGTAATCATTCAATATAAAAGGATTGGTTTCATCGCCATCAATAGTGGCCACAATATCGTGCCCAACCCCACTGGCGGTATTGATGCCATTTTCGTCAAATAGCTTTGCTAATAGAGTTGGATTTTCGTTTGTTATTCCCCCAGAAACAAAGCTCTCATCATTCATAAAAAGCTGAATAGTTGGTCCAGTATTGTCTACTGGCGCGTCTAAGTTGACCCCACCTATTTTGATGTCAAAATTATGTCCGCGTTGATCTTTTAATTGATTTTCAGTTTTCGAATACAAGCTTATTTTTCCATTCCCCACAGGGATTATAATATCCCTTGGGACAATAAAATTAATTTCGAAAGTACCATTTTCTACTGATACTTGCCCTCTAAAAATAACTTCGCCCATAGCTTCGAAGTCCATTATAATCAATTCATTATTTTCTCGAGTCCCATCATTTCCAAGCGTAGATCTCTGATTGTTTTTATCGAAAATGGTCGCTGTAAGTGTTCCAGAGTAACCGCTCAGGATAGCCCCTTGGCTATCGGCAACATAGCCTTCAATTTTAGCAGCGCTGAGTGCTTGGAGTTCCTGATTTGTAGTCGAGATATCCTCATCATTAATTTTAGTAACAATAATATCGGGTTCAGCTAGTGGTAGTTTCAGAGCGGGATCCCCAATAAAAAAAACCAGCCTGCGTTGTGTATTGTTTGTTACATTAGGGTCATTTTTTGTAAGGCGTAGGGCTTCACCCATACTTAAATTTGGGGTATTATTATAGTTAAACAGATACTGTCCCAAAGTAGTGGTGAATTGAACACCAACGCTTATAAAAATTTGACGTGTGGTGGAGATAAGACTGATGGCGCCTCCATTTTCGTTCCAATAAAGATACTCACCGGCTGTAACGCGCAAAGGGTTGTCAAATTTTGTGTATTCGCAAGTTAGTGTCACAAAACAATTTAGCTTGTTTGGATTGTTGAGTTCTTGTGCATTAATTTTGTCAAAAATACGTTCTAAAGCTAAACCATCTTCTCCGCCATGGCCAAAATAATTGACTGCAATTGCACCTACTTCTAAAGCGTCAAAAATAGCTTCGTTAACTTGAGGATAACGATCCCCGCCAGAAGATGTTTGCTGTTGGTACGAATCAGCGTGAATTTTTATAATATTAAGGAAAGGTTTAGATTGTTTTACATCCTCTGCGACGTTGTCAGTGGTTTGTTGTAAAGTTTTATCACTTAATTTATCGACATCATCAGAAATTAATAAAAAATTATTCCGCCAACTTCCGAACGCATCTTCGCTGTAGTATGATTTTATTTTATCAATCATTTGTTGAGCCCGTTGTGGGGTCTCAGCTAGAATTCTGCCCACGGCTATGTCTAGTTTATTGAAATTATCCATTCCCCCTTCATTCTCGTCCATCATACCGTAAAAATCATCCGAAATAAATGAATTTGTTAGGCTAAAACTGTTCATAGAATACCAAGAGGGGACAATGTTGTTTTTGATTGAAATTCTATTTTTGTAATCAAAAGAGGCATCACCAAAAAGGCAGAGGTATTTGAGTCGGGTGTTAGGGCTGCTTGCATTATCGTATACATACTTTACAAAATTTCTGACACCTGCGATGTCTTGCATTCCAGAGCTAAACTCCATGTAAATAGATTCTAGAGTTACTACCTTTACAGTTAAGTTGTTTTGTTCTCTATTGATGTCGGCCAATTGCTCAGCTTGATTTTGTAAAAATTGAGGAGTTATGATGAGGTAGTCTATGTCTTCAAACTGCTGTTGTTGATTTAAAAAGATGCTCCCTTTTAAATCTTGATTGGTAACCGCTTTGTTGGTTACTTGAACAGGTGTGTAAAGATCTGCAGATGTGACTGTATGAAAAATCTTCTCAGTACCCAAACTTGTTTTAAATTTAAAGTCTGATGCAGCCTCGGAGTTTTCATAATATTTTGGGTTGTAAGGGTCAGTAACATCCCAAACTTGTGCAATTCCAGAGGCATTTGAAATTTCGAATTCTCCTACACCACCCAGTGTAGCCATGTCGTTATGTTTGAATTGAAATTGTTGCCCCAAAGAGGCGAGTGCGCGTTCGGCTTCAACTGAAACATAATCTAAGTAACCAATAGCTGATGGATTTCCGTTATTGTTGTAATTCAAATCAATAGTGAGGGCGTCTGAGCTGCTGTTGATCTCTCCGTTAAAAAAATCTTCAGTCGCCAAAATCCCATTGTCTATTGCTGCAAACGATAAATTATCCACCACACTTCCATTTGCTTTTATTTCGAGTGTAGTATTAGACTCTGCGACTGCTGTTGCATAAACTTTTAATCTTAGAGGGCTTTGGGGGACTAGATTCGAAAAAACGAAGTTAAATGATCTTGCATTTTCAAAATAAAAACGGTGACCAAACCAACGTCGGCCCATCTGGGCGATGTTATATTCATCACTTTCTACAAATTTATAGTCATGAAAAGTCGAGAATTGTGTTTGAGCTGGACCAGCGGGATTAACAGCAGCGTTCATACGCAGTCCATTACCCTCGCTTATTTGTACATAATAAAAGGCCTTATCGCTGTAAGGGTTGATATGGGAGTTGTTTTCTTGATTGTATGATTTTGGACCGACAGCATAAAAAAGCAGATAATCTTCATTATTGAAAACCCCATCATCTTCTCCAATAAACTGAACTGCGTTTTCAATCAAGTCATATGCAATTGTTTGGTTATTGACTAAAGGTAGAGATTTACCTCCATGTCCAAATATTTTGATGTTTTTTGGATTGGTGTTGCTTGTGTTAATCCCAAGCGTGTTAAAAAAACTTTTATTGAGTTTGTAAACACCTGTTGTGTCTACTTGAAAACGAACCCATTGGCCTGTATTAAGGACAGAACTTTGTAGAGTTGGTTGGCTTCTTGCCCTTCTTTGGCTGATGGCTCTTTTGTAAGAAATTGTGAAATTCTTTACTTTTTTTATGACCCCATTGTCTTTGAAAAAAGCGCTTATTTCTACAGAAACGAGAAGATTACCTCTAGTTTTTACATTTGAAACATTGAGCTGCACCTCATTAGGTATACTAGATTGTTTCAGATCCTTTAAATCCGATATTGGTACTGAAACGCTTTCGATTTGAGTGATTTCAGCACTTTCTTCGTTAATTTCAAATTTAGCATCGAAAAGCGCAGTATATGTGATCCCCTTTTCGATTGAAAAATTGAAGTTTTGTGCATCAAAATAAGGTAATTCAATTTCATTATTGGCTGTAGAAAATAGTTTAGATGCTGTCCAATTTAGTTCAAAGCGCTGTGATTGAGCATGGCAGATCAAAACACCAAAAAATAGTATAAACCACAACAAACTTTTTTTCATATGAACTAAACGAGAAAAGACCTAAAATATTATGTTATTATAATTTCGTTTCCAAAATTACAATAATAAAGCTTTAAAAAAGTCGTTATCTTAAAAAACCTGAGTGCATGAGACTTAAAAAAAATAGTTAATCACTCTAAAAAAGTATTGCAAACCAATTCATAATTATTATATTGCAAAACCAAAATTTTAGGACCCCTTTTAATTTAAATCAAATATGAAGAGTATTAAAATATCGAGATTGTTTTTTATTGTTGCTGTTTCAGCTTCAATAACAGCATGTAGTAAGTCATCAAATTACGCAAATTCTTCTCGTGGAACTGGATGGAAAATCAACGCCAAAGAAGGTGGTTTTCAATACAACACTAAATTCAAGGAGCAAGAAACGGCACCAGGCTTAGTGTTTGTTGAAGGTGGAACATTCACCATGGGGAAAGTGCAAGATGACGTAATGCACGATTGGAATAATAGTCCAAATCAACAACACGTTCAGTCTTTTTACATGGATGAAACTGAAGTTACAAACATGATGTACTTGGAGTATTTGGACTGGGTGAAGCGTGTTTACCCTCCAAACGATCCTAAGTTTTCAGCAATATATTACGGTGCTTTACCTGACACATTAGTTTGGAGAAACCGTCTAGGGTACAGCGAAGTTTTGGTAGAAAATTACCTACGCCATCCCGCTTACGGGAATTATCCTGTGGTCGGCGTAAGTTGGTTGCAAGCCACCCAATATGCCAAATGGCGCTCAGATCGAGTGGCTGAGATGGGACTCCAAAAAGAGGGGTATCTTGAGAAAGGGTCTAATGTTCCTGGAGAAATAGTTACTGCTTCTAGTAATTTTAACATTAATACTTACGTCAATGCACCAAAAGAGACATTCAAAGACAGTCTTGGAGTTCATTTGGGCGGTAGAGGGAACAGAAGAAATGATAGTTTGGTAAGCTATGCCACTAGAGAAACTGGTGCTATTCAAATTAGTTACAGACTTCCTACAGAATCTGAATGGGAGTATGCTGCTCTTGGCCTTTCAGAGCTCAGAGAATACAACATTTACCGTGGCCGAAAAAAATACCCCTGGGATGGGCAATACACCAGAACTGGTGAGCGCAGAATTAAAGGCGATCAACTTGCCAACTTCAAGCAAGGAAAAGGGGACTATGGCGGAATAGCCGGTTGGTCTGATGATGGTGCTGATATTACGAACGAGGTAATGTCTTACGATCCTAATGATTTTGGGATTTATGATATGGCTGGAAATGTAGCCGAGTGGGTTGCAGATGTCTACCGTCCGATTGTAGATGACGAGTTCAGTGACTTTGCATACTATAGAGGTAACGTTTATACCAAAAATTCTATTACTGAAGATGGTGGTGTAATAAGTTTTAACGTTATTGGTGTTGATGATATTGAATACGACACCTTATCCAATGGTAAAGTAATTGCCAAAACACTCCCGGGTCAACTGAAACAAGTTCCAGTGGATGAAAATGAAACCTATCTCAGAACCAATTTTAACACTGATGATAATAGAAACTTTAGAGATGGTGATAAGCAATCTTCTAGATATTTTGATGATTTTGAAGAAGGTGATGAGCCAGGTTCTGATGAAATCACCCGAAAAATGTACGATTCGCCCAAGCATTTGGTCGAAGCAAATGAAGATGGCACCTTAAATAGAGAGTACGATAAATCTAATGATAGAACTTCATTAATTAATGATAAAGTACGTGTGTATAAAGGTGGTTCGTGGAAAGATAGAGAGTATTGGCTTGACCCTGCACAAAGACGTTTTTATCCTGAAGATATGGCTACTGATTTTATTGGCTTTAGATGTGCTATGTCTAGAGTAGGCTCGAAGTCTAAGAATAAAAAGAAAAAGAAAAATTAGAGCATAAAATTATGTTTTTTAAAGTCTCAACAACTTTCTGTTGGGACTTTTTTTGTACCTTTAAGTTGTGAAAATTGAGCAACTTCATAAACTTTTTTTAGAAGCTAAAAGTGTATCAACTGATACGCGTATTTTGCCTCTCAATGCTCTTTTTTTTGCATTAAAAGGAGTGAATTTTAACGCCAATGATTTTGCACATAAAGCATTAGACTCAGGCGCGTCTTATTGCATTATAGATGAGGCTCAAGATCCAGAAGATGAGCGTTTTATTTTGGTTTGTGATGTGTTAAAAACGCTTCAAGATTTAGCTAATTTCCATAGACAGTATTTGGGTATTCCTATTGTAGCCTTAACGGGAAGTAATGGTAAAACCACAACGAAAGAGCTTATTAATGCAGTACTAAGCCGTTCGTATAAAACACATGCAACTCAAGGGAATTATAACAATCACATTGGTGTACCTTTAACCCTGCTTCAAATGGATCAGTCGACCGAGATTGGTGTGGTAGAAATGGGTGCTAATCACGCAGGTGAAATTGCACAACTGTGTGCTGTTGCAGCACCAGATTTTGGGTACATCACAAACTTTGGAAAAGCCCATTTAGAAGGTTTCGGTAGTTTAGAAGGGGTTGTCAAGGCTAAGAGTGAATTGTACGATTATTTAAAACAAACTAAGGGAACTATTCTAGTCAACAATGATGATGCACAGCAACTCAAGCAAGTTGGCGCCTATGCTAATATTGTCTCTTTTTCTTCATTGAATACTTCTGATTTTGCTATTTCACTAGAAAAAGAAACCCCTTTTTTGTGTGTTAATGTCAATAGGACCAGTATTCAATCGCAACTTCTAGGACATTATAATTTTACAAATATTGCATCTTCAATTGCATTTGGATTATACTTCAAAATTGACATCAATTTTATAAGACAAGGAATAGAATCTTACGCGCCCAAAAACAATAGATCTCAAATCATTAAGCAAAATTCCAATACTATTATTTTGGATGCCTACAACGCCAACCCGAGTAGTGTAGAGGCTGCCTTGAAGAATTTTAAGACCATGGAAGCTCATCAAAAGATTGTGATTTTAGGCGATATGTTTGAATTAGGAAGTCAAAGTTTTGAAGAGCATCAATCTATTATAGATTTAGCACAAAAATTAGAGTTTTCACAACTTTATTTGGTAGGGCGTCATTTTTTTGAGCACCATCAAAATTATACTAATATTATGTTTTTTAGTGGGCTAGACGATATCAAGCAACATCTTGAAATCTACCCTTTAGAAGAAGCAATGATTCTTATAAAAGGATCTAGAGGAATGACTTTAGAAGCTCTTTTGGAACTATTTTAAAATAAAATCCACAAACATATGTTTGTGGATTTTATTTGTGGGTCATACTGGATTCGAACCAGTGACTTCTACCCTGTCAAGGTAACACTCTGAACCAACTGAGTTAATGACCCATTTTGGATTTACAAAAATAATAATATCTTTGGACTAGCCACTTATATTTTCAACTTTATAGGCAGCTTGGGAAATTAACCAAAATAAAAAAAGATTGATTTTTATAACGAACACTAAATATCCTAATTATATAATTGATTTTATGTCTGAAGAGTGGCAACGTAACAATTTAATAGCGCTCACCTTTATGTTTGCTCTTATTTTTGTGGGGCGGTTTTTAAATAAAAAACAAAACTCTTTTGTTTTATATACCATGGGCGTAATTTTGATGTTTTCATCTATTTACAGCCCTCTGAGGTCTTACCTTTCTGGAAATTGGAATATAGCTACAGACTTACCTCTTCATCTTTGTGGTATTTCTGCTCTTATTTGTTCCGTATTACCCTTTTTGAAACGCAAACAAGCACTTTTTGATTTTGTATTTTATACAGGAATTATTGGAGGAATTATGTCTATGTTAACGCCGCAAATGAATAGTTTCGATGGCAGTCAATTTGCATATTTAGAATATTATGTGCGCCACTCCATCATTTTGGTTATGCCTATATTTTTGTTGCAGAATTATGGTATGGGGCTTTCCAGAAAATCAATGATTAATACTTTCCTTAATTTAAATATTTTATTAATCATTATCATGCCTTTTAATTTTTATGTGGGGGGTAATTATATGTATCTCGCTGAACCGCCACAAGTAAATAACCCCTTGGTTATTGGAGAATGGCCCTATTATGTCCTTTGGTTTGAAGTTTTTTTGGTTCCGTTATTACTATTCTTGTTTTATTTATCAAAAATCCGCTTATCACAAATTTTTAGACCTGCGGTTTAATTGTACTTTATTAACTTAGCTCTCATGAATTCTATTAGATTATGAAACCCAAAAAAACAGTAATTATTACCGGGACAAGTCGGGGCATTGGTTTCGAGCTTGTTCATCTTTTTTCTAAAGCAGGTTATGCTGTTTTGGCTTTATCACGAAACGCTAAACCTGTAATTAACTTAAATTACGAAAATATTACAGCCCTTTCTTTTGATTTAAATAATGTTGAGGATTACAATCGAGTTGAGGCATTTATTCAGAACGAATGGACTCATGTTGATATCCTAATAAACAACGCAGGCGCTATTATCAACAAGCCATTTGTTGAAACAACGTTTGATGATTTTAAGCAAATTTACGGGACCAATGTTTTTGGTGTGGCCGAGCTTACCCGACGAGTCTTGCCTTTTATTCCCAAAACAGGACATGTGGTCACCATAAGTTCTATGGGTGGCGTTCAAGGATCTATGAAATTTGCAGGCTTATCTGCTTATAGCTCGAGTAAAGGAGCTGTGATAACGCTTACTGAATTATTAGCTGAAGAATACAAAGAAGCAGGTCCTTCGTTTAATGTTCTTGCCCTTGGTGCAGTACAAACTGAAATGTTGGCTGAAGCTTTTCCTGGCTATAAAGCTCCCACATCCCCCATTGAAATGGCTGCGTATATATTTGAATTTGCAAAAACAGGACAACAATTCTACAATGGAAAGCTGCTTCAAGTTTCAAGCTCCACGCCTTAAGTTTCGCAGCAAAACCAATTAAAAATTTTTAGGGTTTAACATCTTATTAAGCCTAAAGAAATAAAATAATTCGCTACTTTTGTAACTCAAATTTTCATACCGAATGTTCAATAATTTAAGTGAGAAATTAGATAAAGCTTTACATGTGCTTAAAGGGCACGGTAGTATTACTGAGATTAACGTTGCGGAAACTCTAAAAGAAGTACGACGTGCACTACTCGATGCTGATGTCAATTACAAAATAGCAAAAGATTTCACCAACAGTGTCAAAGAGAAGGCACTGGGTCAAAACGTACTCACTACTTTACAACCTGGCCAATTGATGGTCAAAATTGTAAAAGATGAGCTCACTGAACTCATGGGTGGAGACGCAGAGGGCATCAATCTTTCTGCAACGCCTTCTGTCATTTTAATGTCTGGTTTACAGGGTTCTGGTAAAACAACATTTTCTGGAAAGCTAGCACAGTACCTTAAAACAAAGAAATCCAAAAAGCCCATGTTAGTCGCTTGCGACGTATACCGTCCTGCAGCAATTGATCAGCTACATATTGTAGGGGAGCAAGTTGCAGCGGAGGTTTACAGCGACATTGGGAATAATGATCCCGTAGCTATTGCTAAAGCAGGTATAGCAGAGGCCAAATCAAAAGGATGTGATGTAGTGATTGTTGATACTGCTGGACGATTGGCTGTCGATCAAGAGATGATGACAGAGATTGCTAATATTCACAAGGCAGTGACCCCTCAAGAAACTTTATTTGTAGTGGATGCGATGACGGGCCAAGATGCTGTTAACACCGCCAAGGCATTTAACGATATTTTAAATTTTGATGGTGTTATTCTCACAAAACTAGATGGTGACACTAGAGGTGGGGCGGCTATTTCTATCAAATCGGTTGTTAATAAACCCATTAAGTTTATTGGAACTGGAGAAAAGATGGAAGCTATTGATGTGTTCTATCCAGCGCGAATGGCCGACCGAATTTTGGGGATGGGCGATGTAGTTTCTTTGGTTGAGCGCGCTCAAGAGCAATTTGACGAGCAAGAAGCACGTAAGATTCAAAAGAAAATTGCAAAAAACCAATTTGGATTTGATGATTTTTTGTCTCAAATTCAACAAATCAAGAAAATGGGGAACATGAAGGACCTCATGGGTATGATTCCAGGAATGGGCAAAATGATGAAAGACGTAGATATAGACGATGATGCGTTTAAGCATATTGAAGCTATTATTCATTCCATGACGCCAAAAGAACGCTCTAACCCCTCTATCATCAATGCGAGCCGCAAAAAACGCATTGGTACTGGCTCTGGCACATCTGTGCAAGAAGTGAATAAGCTGATGAAACAATTCAATCAGATGAGTAAAATGATGAAAATGATGCAAGGTGGTAAAGGACGAAACATGATGCAAATGATGAAAAATATGCCACAATAAGGCACTACAGATTAAATTATGATAATACTTGACGGAAAACAAACAAGCGCCAAAATCAAGGAAGAAATAGAAGCTCAAGTTTCTGTAATGAAACAACAGAACAAGCGTACGCCGCACCTAGCTGCCGTTCTGGTAGGTACAAATGGTGCAAGTATGACTTATGTTGGTGCCAAAGTTAAGGCGTGTCAGCTGGTTGGTTTTGAGTCAACACTTATCGAACTCTCAGCTGAAACTACTGAAGCTCAATTGCTCAATAAAATTGAAGAATTAAATAACAATCCAGAAATAGATGGCTTTATTGTTCAATTACCATTGCCTAAACATATTGATGAACAAAAAGTTTTGATGGCTGTTGATCCAGATAAAGACGTTGATGGGTTTCACCCCATGAATGTAGGCCGTCTCACTTTAGACTTACCTACCTTTATTTCAGCTACGCCTTATGGAATTATGGAGCTGTTGGAGCGCTACGAAATTCCAACCTCTGGTAAACATGTAGTTGTAATTGGAAGAAGCCACATTGTTGGTAGGCCAATGAGTATTCTGATGAGTCAGAAGCGTGCTGCAGGAAATGCGACCGTTACCATAGCCCACAGCCGAACAACTAATTTGGCAGCATTAACAAAGGAAGCAGATATAATTGTAGCTGCTTTGGGTATCCCCGAATTTCTAAAAGCTGATATGGTAAAAAAAGGTGCTGTTGTGATCGATGTTGGGATTACACGTGTTCCAGATGCTTCAAAAAAGAGAGGCTATAGAATTGCTGGAGACGTAGATTTTGAAAGCGTTGCCGAGAAAGCAAGCCACATCACACCTGTTCCTGGTGGGGTTGGACCAATGACCATAGCCATGTTGCTCAAAAATACGTTACTTGCATGCGAGAGAAGAAATCCCTGATTTAGGAAATCAGTGCGCAAATAGTTGTTGAGGATCTTTAAACGCTTTAAATTCTAAAGCATTCCCCGACGGATCTAAAAAAAACAAAGTAGCTTGCTCACCGACTTCACCCGCAAAGCGGATATACGGTTCAATAATAAAATCTACCCCTTTGTCTTTTAAATGTTTTGAAAATTGATGGAATTCATCCCATGGTAAAACCACACCAAAATGAGGAACAGGGACTTGTTTTCCATCTACCTCATTTGCGTGATATTTGTCTTTAGATTTAGGCTTGTAATGCAACACTAATTGATGGCCAAACAAGTCAAAATCTGTCCAATGAGAACTACTTCGACCTAGTTTGCAGCCAAGAATATCTTTGTAAAAAACAGTACATTCTTCAAGATTCCACACTGGAATTGCTAAATGAAATGGAGATATTGCTCTTTGTTTTACCATGTTTTCTTGGAGGATTTTAATGCCTTGTTTAGCGTGTTCAGTTCTTCTTTAGTTAAGTTCCGGTATTCACCTACATCGCTCATCAAATTAATATTCATGATTCGGACGCGCTTTAGACTTTCGACTTCATAATCTAAATAACTACACATGCGGCGGATTTGTCTATTTAGTCCCTGGGTTAGAACAATTTTAAAGCTGTCTCTACTGAGTTTTTGAACTCTGCAAGGCTTAGTCATGGTGTCTAAAATAGGTACTCCCTCAGACATCCGTTTCACGAAGGTCTGCGATATTGGCTTATCGACTCTTACAATGTATTCTTTTTCGTGATTATTACTAGAGCGCAAAATTTTATTGACAATATCACCATCATCGGTCAGTAGAATAAGGCCCTCACTGTCCTTATCTAATCGTCCGATTGGAAAAATTCTGGAAGGATAATTAATAAAGTCTATAATGTTGTTTTTTTCAACACGAGTATCCGTAGTACAGACAACTCCAACAGGCTTATTGAACGCTATATAGACCCTAGATTTCTTTTTTATTGAAACGACCTTACCATCCACGGAGACTTCATCAGTTGAACTTACTTTTGTGCCCATTTCAGGGTGTTTTCCATTAACGGTTACACGTCCTTCTTCAATCAGTTTGTCGGCTGCGCGGCGCGAACAATAGCCGGCCTCGCTTAAGAATTTATTTAATCTGGTCACAGCTGATTCCATGCCGTAAAGGTACAAAGTTTAATCCTCTAAAAAAGCAAGAATATGATTGATTACAGCTTTACCTTTTAAGCCGTGTCCAAGGCCATTTGTAGCGATAAGTGTACTGTTCTTAAAAGCAGTTTGAATTTCCACAGCATCACTATATGGAATTACAGGGTCATTGTGATCATGGATTACAAGTCCTTTGCAGTTGACTTCTCCCATAAACTTAGCCGTATTGAAATAGGAAGATGGGTGACCAAACTTACGCATAACTCTAGCTTCAATTCCGCGTTTTAGCTTGGAGCTAAACCCCATTAGATCAGTGTAGTTTTTAAAAATACCAGTAAATCCAGATGGTGCGCCAAGTAATATAATTTTATCCGCGAACCTGTATCCACTATTTTTCATAAAAAAAGAAATAGCCATCCCGCCAACGGAATGTCCAATTAAAATAGAGGGCTTGAATTCTGTGCAAACAAGCGCGATAAACTCTGAGTATAAAACCGCATTGAAGCTTTTGCCGCCAGACGCGCCATGCGCTGGTGCATCCAAAGCTACTACAGAATATCCAGATTTCAGAAGACTATTAACTGTGTTTTTCCATCGTCCTGAGTTACTTTCCCAGCCATGAGCCAATAATACAGTTTCTTTCTCCCCTTTCCACCTGTAGGTTTTGATGGTTAATTTTTTATAGTGAAAATTTCTCTTTTCGGCAGCTTCTAAAGTGGGGTGAATTGTTTTGTAACGTCCCTTGAGCGGTCTTGAAAACAGGTCTAATGCCCATTTAGAAGCCAGTTTGGTATTTAAAAGTCCTAGAGTGTTTAGGATGAGGCCAATGAATTTAGGAAGAAAAGTTTGCATGGGGGTTGATAAATTCAAAAATATTTTTCTGGGTGTAAAGGTATGTAAATTAAAATATTTACGATTACCTTCAACAAAGATATAGGAGACCTGGTTTCCAGTTTATTCTCTTTCTGGTTAATACCATTGAATAAAAAAATCTTTGATTTTTGCTGTGGGCGGAATGGAGATTGCTTCAATTTTCTTATTCATATCGTAGCGTAAATCTTCTGGCAATTCATTTTTATCTATGGTAAAATAAGCATTGATTTCATCCACAGACACAATCAAATTACGCAATGTGTTTTGAATACTTGATACTTTATACTTTGAAGAGATGTCGGCAAAGCTTGACTTTTTACTTAACCCTGCTTCAGTTTTAAAACGCTCGTCCATGATTCGGACGTTTTGTATTGATGATAACGAATCTAATGCTTCACTTGGCGTAAGTTCTAGTAAAATTTTTTGTGTTCCTTTCTCAAAAACGGTTATAACATTAGTATTGCCAATAAATTCATCGCCCCCAATAAATTGACTTAATGAGTCGGTTTCAAAAACAAGTTTTAAGTCTCTTACTTTAGTAGAGTCATTGAGCGAGCCAACAGAAGATGCTGAAATTGCAAATGGGTTAGGGCTAGAGGTACAAGAAGCCGTAACTAGTCCAACTACAAGAATGAATTTAAATAAATAGTTCATGGTTAATTTTTAATGAGTACAATACTAAACGACTTTTTTCAGAATTCCAAATACAGCTCGAATAAAAGTAGCGCTAGTTAGGACTTTAACAATTGGGTGTTGTCTTTGTCTGCCTTTTCTTTTTGGGGTTTGATTTGAATCTTGTTGGGGCCTCATGTGGTTAATCCTTTTGATTTTGGCGCCCAATAGTTCATAAGCACTTTGTCTATCGATAGTTTTATTGTATTTTTTTGAAAGTTTAGATGAATTACAAAGTTCAAATAATTCATCGGGGTTTAAAATATCCATTTGGCTTTTTGGAGCCCGCATCAATGCAGCACTCAGAGGAGTTGGACGGCCTTTTTCGTCCAAGGCGGTTACCAATGCTTCACCAATACCCATCGTAGTAAGAGTTTTTTCTGTGTTAAAAAATGAAGTTACAGGATAGTTTTGCGCAGTTAGTTTTATGTTTTTACGATCTTTAGCAGTAAAGGCGCGCAAAGCATGTTGAACTTTTAAGCCCAACTGTCCAAGAATATTTTCTGGAACATCACTTGGGTTTTGCGTTACAAAATAAATCCCTATGCCTTTACTTCGAATAAGCTTAATTGTGTACTCAATTTGATCTAAAAGCTGTTTTGAGGCTTCATTAAAAATCAAATGCGCTTCATCGATAAACATTACCAGTTTTGGTTTGTCTATATCTCCAGTTTCGGGAAAGCTTTCAAAAAGCTCCGCCAAAAGACTGAGCATAAATGTTGAAAATAACTTGGGTTTGTTTTGTATATCATCTAGCCTTATGATGTTAATATACCCTGCGCCAGTAGATGTATAGCGCACAAAATCATTGACGGCGAAACTTTCTTCTCCAAAAAACAAATCTGCACCTTGTTGTTCTAACTCAATAATACGTCTCAAAATAGCACCAGTTGAGGTCTTTGAAATTCGACCATAGGCAGATTGAAACTCTTTCTTCCCTTCATTGGTTGCAAAGTTTAGTATGGCTTTAAAATCTTTTAAATCTAATAATGGAAGTTTATGATCGTCGCAGAACTTGAACAGAACAGAGACTATTCCTGACTGTATTTCAGTTAAGTTTAAGATTCTAGAAATAAGTATGGGTCCAAATTCACTTACTGTTGCTCTCAAGCGAACACCATTTTGTGCTGAAATTGAAAAGAATTCAACTGGATAACCTTTTGGAGTGAAAGGGAGTCCAATTGCCTTGTGCCGCTCGTTAATTTTTGGATGTCCAGCGCTAGGTTTGGCTAATCCGCTCAAATCACCTTTTATGTCCATAAGGACAACGGGCACTCCTTTTTCGCTTAATTGCTCTGCTAAAATTTGAAGTGTTTTTGTTTTTCCTGTACCTGTAGCGCCTGCAATGAGTCCATGCCTGTTCATGGTTTTTAATGGAACTTTTACAAAAGCCTTTGATAAGGTGTGTTGGTTAAGTCTGGCTGCACCCAAGGAAATGGCTTCACCTTCGAATGTGTTTCCGCGTACAATATGATTGTAGAATTCTTTTTTTGATGTCATAACAAGTAGGTTACAGTAAAATAAATGAAGTTTTTTTACTTAAACAAAAATCTGTAAGCTATTTTTGCATACTATGCTAAAATCCGAAATTCAAAAATTTGTCGACGCTGGTCAAATGCTGCCATTGATGGAGGCATTTTATACCATTCAAGGCGAAGGATACCACAAAGGAACTGCAGCTTATTTTATTCGTGTTGGCGGTTGTGATGTGGGTTGTCATTGGTGTGATGTAAAAGAGAGTTGGGATGCTCAATTGCACCCGCCGACTTCAATTGACACTATAGCCAGTCAAGCAGCAGAATTTAGCGACACCATAGTGGTCACTGGAGGTGAGCCACTTATGTGGGATATGGCCCCTTTAACTTACTTGCTTAAACAGCATCAGCTCAAAACCCATATCGAAACTTCAGGGGCTTATAATTTAACTGGTGACTGGGACTGGATCTGTCTTTCGCCAAAAAAACGAAAACTTCCGATCGAACATGTGTACTCTAAAGCCAATGAATTGAAAGTTATAATCTATAACAAGGACGATTTTAGATTTGCTGAGCAACAAGCGGAAAAGGTTGGTCAAGATTGCGTGCTGTATCTCCAGCCAGAGTGGAGTGTGCGTGAAAAAGTAACCCCTTTCATTGTAGATTATGTTATGAAGAACCCAAAATGGAAAATTTCTCTTCAAACACATAAGTATTTGAATATTCCATAGGTTTTTAGGTCTTAATTCTTACATAATAAAACATTAATGCCCTTTTAGTTTAATTTTAATTATTATTTAATCTTTATTTTTTAAAAATAATAATAATTTGAAATCAATTTACTCATAATCATTTATAAATTGTAAGTTTTAATCATATTTGCAAAGTAATTTTAAAAGATATGTCATGTGCGGAATAGTTTGTGCCTTTGATTTAAAAGAAAAAAGTGAAGTTTTAAGACCTAAAATCCTGGAGATGTCAAAGAAGATTAGACATCGCGGACCAGACTGGAGTGGGGTGTTTGATAGCGACAACGCCATCATGGCGCATGAGCGTCTTGCGATCGTCGATCCAGCTTCTGGGAAACAGCCGTTGTATAGTCCAGATCATAAATTGGTACTCGCTGCAAATGGTGAAATTTATAACCACAGAGAATTAAGAAGCCAGTTGAATTCCAGCTACGAATTTCAGACACAAAGCGATTGTGAGATTATTCTAGCGCTCTACAAAGAAAAAGGGATTGATTTTATTGATGATCTCAATGGAATTTTTGGTTTTGCTATTTATGATACAGATAATGATTCTTATTTCATTGCCCGCGACCACATGGGTATTATCCCATTGTACATAGGATGGGATAAAAACGGAACTTTTTATGTTGCTTCTGAGCTCAAGGCTTTAGAATCTGTATGTACTAAAATTGAATTATTCCCACCGGGTCACTTTTTAGACAGTAGAGATGGTGCGTTTGTAAAATGGTATAATAGGGATTGGAGCGATTATGATGCTGTCAAATCAAATGAAACAAGCATTAAAGAAATCAAAGAGGCTTTAGAAGCAGCAGTGCGTCGTCAATTGATGAGTGATGTCCCTTATGGCGTTCTACTTTCCGGTGGTTTGGATTCTTCTGTCACTTCGGCTATTGCTAAAAAATATGCTCAAAAAAGAGTTGAATCCGGAGATACAACAGATGCTTGGTGGCCTCAATTACATTCATTTTCAGTGGGCTTGGAAGGTTCTCCAGATTTGGCAGCAGCACAGAAGGTCGCTGACCATATAGGTACAGTTCATCATGAGATAAAATTCACTATTCAAGAGGGGCTGGATGCCATAAAAGATGTGGTTTATAACTTGGAGACATACGATACAACAACAATTCGAGCAAGTACGCCAATGTATTTAATGGCCAGAGTGATAAAGTCTATGGGAATCAAAATGGTGCTTTCTGGTGAAGGTGCTGACGAACTTTTCGGGGGGTATTTGTATTTTCATAAGGCGCCAAATGCGGAAGAATTTCATCAAGAAACAGTTAGAAAGTTAGATAAATTGCACATGTACGACTGTTTGCGTGCCAACAAAAGCTTAGCAGCTTGGGGTATAGAGGGTCGTGTACCCTTTTTAGACAAAGAATTTATGGATGTAGCAATGCGGATCAATCCACAAGACAAAATGATTAACGGAGAACGTATGGAAAAATGGGTGGTACGTAAAGCATTTGAAGACATGCTTCCCAATAGTGTAGCGTGGCGACAAAAAGAACAATTTAGTGACGGAGTTGGGTACAGTTGGATTGATACTTTAAAAGAAGTTGTTGATAAAGAAGTTAGTGATGAGCAAATGAAAAATGCCCATTTTAGATTCCCTGTACAAACCCCACTTAACAAAGAAGAGTTTTACTACCGAACACTGTTTGAAGCTCATTTTCCTAGTGAAGCAGCAGCGCTTTGTGTGCCGCAGGAACCAAGTGTTGCATGTAGCACTAAAATTGCTTTAGAATGGGACGAGGCATTTAAAAACCTAAACGATCCAAGTGGTCGTGCAGTTGCTAAAGTTCATGATGATGCCTATTAATTTTGAAAATTAAAAGCAACTAATTTATTTATTTTACAATTACTGTTTTATTATTTTTTTGATGTATTTTCGATCAGAATCTGTTTCAAGCACTACGAAATAAAGGCCTCTTTTTAACTTGTTTGTTGGTAGGTCTACTGGGTTTGTTTTGGTATGGTATATGGTTTGCCCTATGAGGTTTAAAATCTTTAGCGAAACAATATTAATATCCTTGTCGATTTTGATATTTGTAACGTCTTTGACGGGGTTAGGGTAAATAACTATGCCCTCCAGTCTTTGTGGAGTTTTAACCGATAGCGTGTATAGATTATTTGCTTCAAAACTTTTTGAATTTTGATTACCCAGCAAAGTTGAAACAAGGCTCACGTCGTTGGTTCTAAAGGCGATATTATCTTCACTACTATCGTAGTAGTAATAGGACAATTGATTGACTGTAGCTACAGGAACAAAGGTATTTACACCTACAAATAAATTCAAGTTTTGTACAACTTTTAAGCGCGTTACCCCGCGATTGAAGTTACCTCCGTAGTTGTCGCTCAAACTTAGATTTCCGTGTGCATCTACTTCAGCTGTAAAGGTGCCAGTGAAAGTGCCGTTGGTGCCATCATAGCTAAATGTTCCTGAAACAGGCCCTGAATTTTGGGTGTTAAATGACATGGGAAATTCGCCAACATATGCATTTTCACCACTGTAATTCAAAGTTATACCCTCTTGAGTTGCGCCAGTTATGTAAGTGGTATTAGCAGCGTGCTTAAGGAATAGTTTTCTTTCAGCTGGAGGGCTTAATTGCTGAACTGTTAATACTTCAGTTGTTCCTTGGAATGTATTTTGCTCATCGGCATTGGGGACGCTGTAGTTATCTGTATTTTCACCAATTCTGTTCAAGTTGCTAAAACTCCAATTCGAACCTGAGCCGGAGGGCGTTTGATCAATTGTAGAAGTAGGATCGTAAATTAAAAATTTGGATCCATCGACTGTGTTAAACGTTTCTATTTCCTGACAGAAACATAGATTAATAAAAAAAATAGAAAAAAAAAGTAAAAGTGTTTTCATAGTAGGTGTTTTTGAGTTCAAATAATATTTGGGTACTCAAATTTATAAAAAAAATCACTTCAAATCAAGCTGTTTTAAGGTCTTTGATTAAAATTAGGCGGTTGGCATTAAACTTAGCGGTACGGATTTCAATTTTAAGCCCTGTTTTAGGCTGTTTAAGGCCGTTTTTCAAAATACGCGAAATGTTAATAATTTCAACTAAAATTATGTTAGAAAACCATCTTTAAAAGCAAGTGAATTTTTATATTTGTAAGGCAACCATAACAGCAAACAAAACAAAAATTTTTTATGAGCGAAGAGATTAATAAAAATCAGTACTCTGCAGATAGTATTCAGGCCTTAGAGGGCATGGAACACGTGCGTATGCGCCCCTCCATGTATATTGGAGATGTTGGCGTTCGTGGCCTTCATCACTTAGTATACGAAGTCATTGATAATTCAATTGATGAGGCACTCGCTGGACATTGTGATAAAATAACTGTAACCATCAATGAGGATAATTCTATAACGACCGAAGATAATGGTCGTGGTATCCCTGTTGGACTACACAAAAAAGAAGGGGTTTCTGCCCTTGAGGTGGTAATGACTAAAATTGGCGCAGGAGGAAAATTTGACAAGGATTCTTATAAAGTTTCTGGAGGGCTACACGGAGTTGGGGTTAGTTGTGTTAATGCACTTTCGTCCAATTTAAAAGCAACAGTTCATAGAGATGGTAAAATTTGGGAGCAAGAATACGAACGCGGTAAAGCCATGTACCCTGTAAAATCCACAGGAACCACAGATAAGCGTGGGACAATCGTTACTTTTAAGCCTGATTCTCAGATTTTCACACAAACCTTGGAGTATAATTACGAGACTCTCTCCAGTCGAATGCGTGAATTGGCTTATTTGAATAAAGGAATTACGGTTGTCATTGTTGACAAAAGAGAAAAAGATGAAAAAGGAGAATTTCTTAGTGAAACTTTCTTCTCTGAGGAAGGACTTTCAGAATTTATCAAGTATTTGGATGAAACACGAGAGCCAATAATGAAATCGGTTATTGCTTTTGAAGGTGAAAAAAATGGCATTCCAGTAGAAGTTGCTATGATTTACAATACTTCATATGCAGAGAATCTTCATTCTTATGTGAATAACATCAACACTCATGAAGGTGGAACCCACCTTACAGGCTTCAGACGAGGTTTAACGCATACTTTGAAAAAATATGCAGATGAATCTGGGATGTTAGAGAAATTAAAATTTGATATTGCCGGAGATGATTTTAGAGAAGGACTTACGGCAATAATATCAGTTAAAGTTGCAGAGCCACAATTCGAGGGTCAAACCAAAACAAAACTTGGAAATAGAGAAGTTTCTTCATCAGTGAGTCAAGCAGTTTCAGAAATGCTAACAGATTACTTGGAAGAACATCCAGACGATGCCAAAATCATTGTTCAAAAAGTTATTTTAGCTGCTCAAGCTCGCCATGCTGCCCAAAAAGCTAGAGAAATGGTACAGCGCAAGACGGTAATGAGCATAGGAGGTTTACCTGGAAAGCTAAGTGATTGCTCTGAGCAAGACCCAGCTAAATGTGAAGTGTTTCTTGTAGAGGGAGATTCGGCAGGCGGAACAGCTAAGCAAGGACGTGATCGTGCTTTCCAAGCGATTTTACCTTTGCGAGGGAAAATCCTCAATGTTGAAAAAGCCATGCAACACAAGGTTTTTGAAAATGAAGAGATAAAAAACATCTTCACCGCACTGGGAGTTACAATAGGGACCGAAGAGGACAGCAAAGCCCTTAACTTATCTAAATTACGCTACCATAAAATAGTGATTATGTGTGATGCAGATATTGATGGGAGTCACATTGCAACACTAATTTTGACTTTCTTTTTCCGTTACATGAAAGAGTTGATTGAAAGCGGACATGTATACATCGCTACACCACCGCTTTATTTGGTCAAAAAAGGTCAGAAAAAGCAATATGCTTGGAACGATAAAGAACGGGATACTATTGCTGAACAATTCGGTGGAAGTGTAAGTGTACAACGCTACAAAGGTCTTGGAGAAATGAACGCAACTCAACTCTGGGATACCACCATGAATCCAGAGTTTAGAACCTTACGTCAAGTACAAATTGATAACGGTACAGAAGCTGATCGAATTTTTTCTATGTTGATGGGCGATGATGTACCACCGCGCCGGGAGTTCATTGAAAAAAATGCGATTTATGCCAACATTGATGCTTAATTTTTAATTTCAAAAATAAAAAACCTTCACAACAAAATGATGCATTTAAGTGAAGGTTTTTTTTATTAATTTTATATTAAATATGACATTATGAAAATCCCCAGAATCATTAGTTACTTGTTTTTTTGCGCTCTAAGCAATACAAATGCGCAAGAATCTATAAACGAATTACTCGCTGCTGGTGTAGCGGACACCCAACGCTTTGCAGAATACTACACTGCTCCTGCTTCCGAAGGACTCGTGTATAGCATTTCTAACGCTTGGTTCAACACCGCCAAATCTCCTCGAAGATTCGGATTTGAAATTTCAATTATTGGAAACACGAGCTTCATAAAAGATCAAAAGAAAAGCTTTAACATGGTTGCTTCAGATTTTGAAAACATTAGATTTGTGGACAACAGTACAAGCAAGAACGTGCCGACAGCTTTTGGAGGTTCATCTAGTGAAACTGTGGTTTTGACTTATGATGATCCAATATTTGGAGATCAAGAAGTTACCTTGTCACTTCCCGGAGGAATAGGGTCTTCAGATTCTAGTTTTATTCCAACAGCGTTTTTACAGGCCAGTTTTTCCCCCTTTAAAGGTACTCAAATTAAAGCAAGAGTTGTTCCTAAAATGGCTTTCGACGATGCAAAACTAAATGCTTATGGTTTCGGAATTCAGCAAAATTTACTTTCGTGGTTGCCCACAAACAAGATTCTTCCTGTGGCAGTTTCAGCCGTGATTGCTTACTCTCATTTGGATGGAGTTTATGATTTTTCTTCGTCTGAGATTGTTTCTGGCGAAAATCAAAAAATGACACTAGATGTCAATTCTATGTTGTATCAGCTTGTAGTGGGCAGTAAGTTGAAGATTATAAATTTTTATGGGTCTTTGGGTTTACTCAAAGGTAAAACAACAACAGAATTATTGGGATCTTATCAAATTGTTAATGGGGACATCAGCTCGAGTGAAATCACGAATCCAATTTCTATTACCAATAAAATATCGGGAATAAGAACAACTTTTGGAGCCTCCTTAAAACTCGGTTTTATTGGTGTTAATGCTGATTATACAATTGCAGAATATAACAGTGCTTCCTTGGGTTTAAATTTTGGTTTTTAAGCAAAAAACAACAACAATTATCAGTACATTTGCGTACGCTAAAAAATAATTTAATCTTAAAAAAATAGAATTGAAATGAAAGTAACTGTCGTAGGCGCAGGAGCCGTAGGCGCAAGTTGTGCCGAATACATCGCCATAAAAAATTTCGCATCAGAAGTTGTACTTTTAGATATTAAGGAAGGCTTTGCTGAAGGTAAGGCTATGGATCTCATGCAATGTGCTTCACTGAATGGTTTTGACACCAAAATTACCGGATCTACTAACGATTACACTAAAACTGCAAACAGCAACATTTGTGTAATTACTTCTGGAATACCAAGAAAACCAGGGATGACACGTGAAGAACTTATAGGAATTAATGCAGGGATAGTAAAAACAGTTTCCGAAAATTTGGTAAAACATTCCCCCGATACTGTTCTTATTGTCGTGAGTAATCCAATGGATACAATGACTTATTTAGCGCATAAAGTTACAGGGCTTCCTAAGCATAAAATTATTGGAATGGGAGGTGCATTAGATTCTGCACGATTTAAGTATCGATTAGCTGAAGCATTAGGCGCTCCTATTAGTGATGTTGATGGGATGGTGATTGGTGGACACAGTGATGTTGGAATGGTACCTCTAACTTCTCATGCCACAAGAAATAGTATAAAGGTTTCTGAATTTATTTCTCAAGAGCGCTTGGAGCAAGTCAAAGAGGATACTAAGGTTGGCGGTGCAACATTGACAAAACTTTTAGGAACATCTGCATGGTATGCGCCCGGCGCTGCTGTAAGTGGGTTGGTACAAGCTATTGCTTGTGATCAAAAGAAAATTTTTCCTTGTTCTACCCTTTTGGATGGCGCATATGGACTCAGTGATCTTTGCATTGGTGTGCCTGTAGTTTTAGGAGCAAATGGTATAGAAAAAATTGTCGAAATTGAATTAAGTGCTGCAGAACAAGAACACTTAATGCGAAGTGCTGAAGGCGTAAAAAAGACCAATAGCCTTCTAAATTTGTAGCGCACAACGCTGTGTTAGACTCAATAAATTTAAAGCACCACTATTTTTGTGGTGCTTTTTTTATTAAAACATAAATTCTATTGGCAAATTACCTCGTAAATCATATATTTGCTCGTTTACAAAAATAAAGCAGATCAAAATAATTCAAAATGCAAAATAAAGGATTAGTAAAGTTATTCGCCCTCTTGTTTGGATTGGTGAGTATATATCAATTATCATTCACTTTCAAAGCAAATCAAATTGAAGAGGATGCTCAACAGTTTTCAATAAATAAAATTGCTGAAACGGAAGTAGATTATGATTCGAAACGTTCGATAGAACGTTTGAACTATTTAGACTCATTGAAAACTCAAGAAGTGTTCAATATTGGCATTGCTGCATACAATTACGACGAAGTCAAAGAGAAAGCAATGAATCTTGGTCTTGATTTAAAAGGTGGGATCAACGTCATTCTTCAGATTTCTGTAAAAGATATTTTAGTAGGTTTGGCAAACGACAGCAAAGACCCTGTGTTCAGACAAGCTTTGGCTGATGCTGAAGAACTTCAGAAAGACAGTCAGAACACTTATTTAGAAGACTTTTTTGTAGCATTCGAAGCAATTGATGCGGATGCAAATTTAGCCTCACCAGATATTTTTGCCAATAGAACACTCAGCGATGAGATTACTTTTGATATGAGTGATGATGAAGTAAAACCTATATTATCTGCAAAAATTGACGAATCTATCGTTTCTGCTTTTGAAGTCCTAAGAAAACGTATTGATAAATTTGGTGTAACGCAACCCAACATACAGCGTATTGGTAATTCAGGACGTATTTTGGTCGAATTGCCAGGAGCCAAAGAAGTTGAACGTGTGAAAGGATTACTCCAAAGTACGGCACAGCTTGAGTTCTGGGATGCTTTCAAAGGCGAAGAATTCGCTAGTTTCTTATTCCAAGCTAATGAGGTTTTAAAAGAAGTCGTAGACACATCCGATGAAGTAGATTCTGATAAAACTGATGAAGATTCCATTTCAGATATTATTGGTGATACTGATGCTGAAACTGGTGAAGATGGCACTGTAAACCCATTAATCGATTTGATTCGTGCATCAGGTTACACTGGCGGACCGGTGCTTGCATCTTTTGAATCCAAAGACCAACAAACAGTAACGGCTTATCTCAATAATCCTAAGGTCAGAGCATTACTTAGCCCTGAACAGCGCTATGCAAAATTTGTTTGGGGGATCCCTCAAATTCAGCAAACCAATGAAGAGGATACACAAAGTATTGAGCTAGTAGAGCTTTATGCTTTAAAAGGAAACAGAGAAAACAAACCACAATTGAGTGGTGCTGTAATTACCGATGCGCGTCAATCCTATCAGCAAAATGGAAACCCTAGTGTTTCTATGCAAATGAACCTTAAAGGGGCTAAGATTTGGGAGCAAATGACGGGAAATGCGTTTAATACAGGAGGGCAAATTGCCATCGTTTTGGACGAGATAGTTTATTCTGCTCCAGGTGTTACATCAGGACCCATAGCAGGAGGTAATTCAGAGATTTCGGGATCGTTTACGCTCAATGAAGCGGTTGATTTAGCAAATGTTTTGCGCGCAGGTAAACTTCCGGCTTCTGCTGATATTGTCCAGGCTGAGGAAGTAGGGCCGTCTTTAGGACAAGAAGCTATTGAAAGTGGTATGAAATCCTTCCTTATTGCATTGGCTTTTGTATTGCTTTGGATGATATTTTATTATGGAAAAGCAGGTATTTTCTCCAATGTAGCCTTGTTGCTCAATATACTTTTGATTTTTGGAATTTTATCAGGTTTAGGAGCTGTACTAACTCTACCTGGAATTGCGGGTATCGTTCTTACAATTGGTATTGCAGTAGATGCTAATGTGCTTATATACGAACGTATTCGTGAGGAGCTGTATAAAGGTAAAGGACAAAAAGAAGCTGTCCGTGATGGCTTTTCTAATGCATTATCTTCAATTTTGGATGCGAACATTACAACGGGGCTTACCGCTTTGATTCTATATACATTTGGTACAGGTCCAATAAAAGGATTTGCAACAACCCTTTTAATTGGTATTTTAACCTCACTATTTACGGCTATTTTCATTTCAAGACTATTGATCGACTGGCATTTGAATCGCGGGGGTAAACTCGAGTTTTCTACAGGAATGACTAAAGGATTATTTCAATCAATTAAGATCGAATTTCTTAAAAAAAGAAAAGTGGCCTACCTCTTTTCAGGAGTGATTATTACTGCGGGATTAATGTCGTTGTTTACAACAGGCCTCGATCAAGGAATTGATTTTGTTGGAGGACGAACCTATACTGTTCGCTTTGCACAAGATATGAATACTGAAGAGGTAAAAACTGCTGTTAATGATGCTTTTGGTAGTGCAGAGGTAAAAACAATAGGAAGTGCTAACCAATTGAAAATTTCAACAAAATATAAAGTCAATGAAAACTCTGCTGAAGTTGATGCTGAGGTTCAAGAAAAACTTTATGGTGCATTGGTGCCATTCTTGCCAGACGAAACATCATACAAACAATTTATCGATGCTGAAAATAACATTGGAAAAATGTATTCTGGAAAAGTGAGCCCTACTATTGCTGATGACATTAAAAGGTCGTCTGTATGGGCAATCATAGGATCTCTGATCGTGGTATTTTTATACATCTTGCTGCGCTTCAAAAAATGGCAATTTTCATTAGGTGCAGTCGCTGCAGTTTTTCACGATGTATTGATTGTACTAGGGATTTTCTCCATTGCTTGGAAATACTTACCATTTAGTATGGAAATAGACCAAGCATTTATTGCTGCAATACTAACTGTAATTGGGTACTCTCTAAACGATACAGTGGTTGTGTTTGATAGAATTAGAGAATACATCAATGAACATTCTAGCTGGGATTTTGCTAAAATTGTAAACGGAGCCCTAAACAGTACCCTGAGTAGAACGTTAAACACTTCTCTTACTACTTTAGTTGTTTTATTAGCTATGTTTGTTTTTGGTGCTGATTCACTTCGTGGTTTGCTCTTCGCTTTGATTGTAGGGGTACTTGTTGGAACGTATTCATCTGTATTTATTGCAACACCAATTATGCACGATACACTAAAGCGTTTAGATAAAAAATCCTAAATAAAAGAGTTTAAAAAAAAAGCATTAAAAAAGCCACTCCTTTGAGTGGCTTTTTTGATGACAAAAAGTAATATGTTGTTAGGTTTTAGTTTTGTGAAAAAACATAAAATAAAGGCCAATAAGTATAAAAGGAATACTTAAAACCTGTCCCGTATTTAATCCAAAAATCCAGTCTTCTCGGCCATCAACTTGTGCAATTTTAAATTGCTCCACAAACACTCGTACGGCCATTAGCATTAACAAGAATAACCCAAACAGGAATCCCTCTTGTTGCCCTTTTTTTGTTTTCCAATACAATACAAATAAAATTAGGAAGACAAATACATATCCGAAAGCTTCATACAATTGACCTGGATGACGCGGAATACTGTCCATATCCTTGAACACTACAGCCCACGGTAAGCCTTCGCTTGCGGGTTTTCCGATCATTTCCGAGTTGAAGAAATTGCCAATTCTAATAAAAATGGCTCCTAAAGCACAAGGAATTACAACACGATCTAAAATCCATAGAACAGATTTTTTCAGTACTTTTTTGTTGTAAAGGTGCATAGAGATGATCATTCCAATCGCGGCGCCATGACTAGCTAAGCCTCGAAATCCTGTAAATTCAAATCCACCACTGAATTTTACAGGTAAAAATACACTGAAGAAATCCTCCCGGAATAATTCTGCTTGATAAAAAATAACATGACCCAAGCGCGCACCAATCATAATCCCTAAAACAGAATACATAAACAGGCTATCGAGTTTACTCTCGTCCTGTTTTTCATTGTAATAGATTTTTTTCATGATGTAAAAACCAACAATAAATGCAGCCATCCACATTAGGCTATAATAATGAATCTTGAAATTACCGAAAAGTCGAATCCCATCAGATGCAGGTTCCCATACGATTTGCAAAAAAGTCATAGTCATTTAATTTTGATTGTAAATATACTGAATTGAAGAACAATAGTGAGGATGGAGTGAATTAACTCATTTGTCTTTTTTTGGAACAGGGTCATGACCAGATCGACCCCAAGGATGACAACTAAAAATACGTTTTAGTCCTAAAAAACATCCCCCTAAAAAGCCGTGTTCTTGCAAGGCTTCAATGCAATATTGCGAACAAGTTGGTTGAAAGCGACACTTGGCAGGGAACAATGGTGAAATCCATTTTTGATAACCTTTAATTAGGGCTACACTTGCTGTGATTAACAAAGCATTCATAAATTTAATCTAAAGAAAAAGTAGTGCCGTCTTTTCCATCTTTCAAATGGATGCCTACTTCAGACAGTTGATCTCTAATTTGATCTGAAAGGGCAAAGTTTTTTTGAGCTCTAGCTTCATTTCTCAATGTGATGAGAAGTTGAACAGCGTCTGAAAGCTTGTTATGCGATGATGCTTTGTCTAGATTTTCAAGACCCAAAATATCAAAAACGAAATTGTGAAGTGTGTTTTTTAACAGCTCTAGGCTTGTTTCATCTATACTGTTTGTGCCATCATTTATTTGGTTGATGTACTTTACTGCACTGAAAAGCTCAGCGATCAGAATAGGGGTGTTGAAGTCATCATTCATGGCATTGTAACAGCGTTGCTGCCAATTTATTACATCAAAATCTGCTGATGCGTTGGAAGCTGTAACGGATTTAAGGATATTTAGGGCATCTATTAATTTGTTAAACCCTTTTTCGGATGCCAAAAGAGCGTCATTGCTAAAGTCAAGAATACTTCTATAGTGTGCTTGCATCATAAAAAAACGAACTACAGAAGCAGCAAAACCTTTAGACAGTTTGTCTGTATCTCCACTCAAAATTTCAGCAGGCAGAATATTATTTCCTGTTGATTTTGCCATTTTTTGACCATTTAGTGTAAGCATATTGGCATGCATCCAATACTTTACTGGATTGTGGCTATGCCATGCTTTAGCTTGTGCAATCTCACATTCGTGATGTGGGAATTTTAAATCCATTCCTCCGCCATGAATATCAAATTGTTCACCTAAGTACTTTGTGCTCATTGCTGTACATTCTAGGTGCCAGCCAGGAAACCCTTCGCTCCAAGGCGAGGGCCACCGCATAATATGTTGTGGCTCTGCTTTTTTCCAGAGGGCAAAATCTTGTGGATTTTTTTTATCGGATTGTCCATCGAGTGCTCTGGAGTTATGCATCAAATCCTCTATTTTCCGGCCACTTAACACACCATAATCATTAGATTCGTTGTACTTTAAAACATCAAAATAAATGGATCCATTGGCTTCGTAAGCATAGCCGTTGTCAATAATACTTTTTATTATTTCTATTTGTTCTACAATATGTCCCGTGGCAGTAGGTTCTATACTTGGCGGAAGAAAATTGAAGTTATTTAAAGTGTTGTGAAAATCAACAGTATATTTTTGAACCACTTCCATGGGTTCTATTTGTTCTAGGCGAGCTTTCTTTGCAATGCGATCTTCGCCTTGGTCTGCATCATTTTCTAAATGCCCCGCATCCGTTATATTTCGCACATAGCGCACCTTGTAGCCCAGGTGTTTAAAATAGCGAAAAATCATATCAAAAGACATGAATGTTCTTACGTTTCCTAGATGAACATTACTGTAAACGGTTGGCCCACATACATACAGCCCAATGTGGCCTTCATTTATGGGTTTGAATTGCTCTTTTTCTCCAGTGATCGAGTTGTATATCGAAATCTTTTGTTTTTCAAACAAATTTAGTGACATCCAGTGTGTTTAAAATTTTGTGTTCAATTGGATGTAATCCAAAAATTCTCTACGTGTTTCTTTATTCTTAAATTGACCTCCAAATTCACTTGTAACAGTGCTGCTTTCAATGTCTTTTATTCCTCGAGAATTGACACATAAATGTTTGGCGTCGATAACGCAGGCTACATCTTTTGTGTTTAAGACACTTTGCAGTTCCTTGACTATTTGAATGGTAAGCCTTTCTTGAACTTGAGGTCTTTTTGCATAGTAATCGACAATTCTGTTCATCTTTGAAAGGCCAACAACTGTTCCATTGGAAATATATGCAACATGCGCTTTACCAACAATTGGCAGTAGATGATGCTCGCAAGTCGAGTACAGGGTGATGTTCTTTTCAACCAGCATTTCGCCATAGTTGTATTTATTTTGAAATGTTGAAGCTTTTGGTTTATTCTTTGGGTTTAAACCACCAAATATTTCGTTCACGAACATTTTAGCCACTCTAAATGGCGTCCCTTTTAGACTGTCGTCCCTTAGGTCAAGTCCTAAGGTTTCCATGATGTGTTTGACATCGTGTTCTATGAGCTCTATTTTTTCCTCATTATTTAATTTAAAAGCATCAACACGAATTGGCGTTTCTGACGATGTTCCTATATGATTATCTCCGATGTGATCAGTTTCGCTTGAGTTTATCTGTATTCCCATAAATTTGTGAAATAAAAGTATTCTAAAAATGTATGACAAAGATAGTTATTTTCTCTGTTCAGAACTCAAATTTATAATGATTAAAAGAAAAATTTAAGATTATTTAAAATAAATAATTAAATTTATAGGCTTGATTTGCTTAAAGCAAACTGCTTAAATTTACCAATTTAAATTTTATGAGATCATTATTCATTAATGCTATCTTTTCTGTTTTTCTGTCCTTATCATGTTTTGGGCAAAAGATAAATTCTAATAGAAGCATCCCACAAGTCATTGTTTTTAACGACAATACTAAAGCACCATTTTCTAGCGATGAATTAAAAAAACTAGAACAAGTTTATGGTGATGCATTGGCCACTGAAATAATGGATCGGCCAAATCGGGTTTTATTTGCCAAGGAAATTTTAAGAAATAGGGTTGTTGTAAAAGAGGTTTCAAATCCAAAGGCTCATAAACCTTGTCCTTTACTATCGGAAGTCCCCCTTTTTGATGCCTTTGTTTCAAATCTTACCAGAGATGAATTTTTTAATCCAAAGACCTTCAATCCTTTGAAATATAATTTCCCATTTTATCGGCGTGGGAATCAACTCTTCCGCGTAGACCAAACAGATTATTTCATTTTGATTAAACCTCAACATTACAACAATTAGCCATGAAAAAGGGAGTATTACTAGTATTACTTATGATTTTCTGTGCTCATGTTTCAGCGCAACGGAGCTGTGGAACAGAAGATTACATGAACGAAATGATGAAAGACCCCGTATATGCTAAGCAATGGGCCAAAGATCAAGAAAAACTACAAAATGAGTTAGCTAGAAGAGCAAACTTGGGACGAAGTTCATTTGCAATGAACGAAATTGTAATTCCTGTAGCAGTTCATTTTCCTGAGGGATCAGAAGCAGACCGCACATGTCTCGAGGATTTAGCTCAAAACCAAATTGACATACTTAATGCCGATTTTACAGCTACCAATTTAGATGCGAATCTTTGGGTTGACGCAGTTGCCACTGGTAATTATCCTGGAATAATTCACGGAGCTGCTAATATAAAATTTTGTATTGCTACTTCCAATCATCCTGCCAACACAGATGATGACTTGATAGAAGGAGGTCCAGCGGTTTCCATTGGATATAATTTTGGTGGTGGGACTTCCACTGATCCACTTTGGGGTGGATATTTAAATTTTTTAGTCAAAACTCTTGGTGGAGGGACATTAGGGTTTTCGCCAAAACCAGGAAATATTACTGCTGGTCAATCTGTTACAATTAATACTTTTGCTTTTGGTTCTGGGGCTGGTTGTCCGGGGTTTGAACCTGGTGCGCCGTATAATCTTGGACGGACAACAACCCATGAGCTTGGACATTTTTTTGATTTAAGTCATGTTTGGGGAGATGGACCTTGCAGCGCTGATGATGATGTTGCTGACACGCCTTTACAAGATGCCGCTAATGGTGGGTGTCCAGCTCCTGCTCAATTTCCAGCATGTAACCCTGGTGAATTTGAGCTTTCGATGAATTACATGGATTACACAGATGATGCCTGTATGTATATGTTTTCACAAGGGCAAATTGATGTTGTGGATGCTTATGTTGCAGGAGTTCTACAACCACAATTTAAGCCGAATACGGTCCCAATTTGTGTAGAAACCCCCGAATATACCATGACTGATGGACTTATAAATACATGTAATGGTATTTTCTATGATTCTGGTGGTGCGGATGCTGATTACTCCAATGGTGAGAACGAGGTAACGTTTACTATTTGTCCCGAAAACCCAGGTCAAGTCATTCAATTGGACTTTACTAGCTTTAGTACACAGCTTAACTTAGATATTCTCACTATCTATAACGCTGATAATGCAGATGATCCTACAACAATTATACAAGAATATTCAGGTACTGATCCCGCAGATAGTCCAGGCCTCGTTGCTGCTATGACAACAAATGCTTCTGGGTGTCTGACTTTGGTGTTTACTAGTAACGGATTTGGCGTGGAGTCTGGTTGGCAAGCCAATATTTCTTGTCAAGATCCACCAACAGCATGTCAAACCGTTTTAGCACAATTAGACTCAGCATTTCCAGAGCCCAATGCTGAGGGTTACATCCTTGTCTGTCCTGGAGAAGAAATTACGTTAAGCGGGAGTGGTACTTTCTCAGAACCAGGAGGAGGTGATGGGGCTACATACCAATGGGATACAGGTGATGGTACACTGATTGATGGACAAACAGCAACTTTCTCCTATGATACTCCAGGAGTCTATTTAGCTAACTTGAACATCTGGGATACCAATACCAGTATTTTACCTGAAGGCTGCAAAAACACAAACTTGATTAATCAAATTATTCAGGTCAGTACAACACCTGATTTTACTGCAACTGTTCCTGATCAAGATCCATTATGTTTTGGTGCTACAACTTCCATAACAGCTGTGGTAACACCAACCACATTCAATAATGAATGTACTGAGGCAGTTAGTGAAGAGACTTTCTTACCTGATGGAAATGGAGATCTATACACTACTTGTATTACGGTTAGTTGCTTTCAGTCAGACCAAGTAATAGAAGATATTACAGATCTTATCGATATTTGTTTGAACATTGAACATTCTTATGTTGGAGATTTAGAAATTTCATTAATCAGTCCTGATGGTGTGGAAGTTACTTTACTTGATTATTACGGTTTTGGCTTTGGACAATTTTTAGGTGGGGCGAATGATGATGGTTCTAACCAGCCAGGAGTTGGAGCTGATTATTGTTTTTCAATGGCAGGTAATGAAACACTGATCAATGGCGATTTAATCATTGCTGGTAATCCACCACGTCAGTCAATTACACCAGGGTTGTATTTACCTGAAGATTCTTTTCAAAATTTAATAGGAAGTCCTTTAAACGGTAATTGGTGTATAGAGGTAGTAGATAATTTAGCTGTTGATAATGGTTATATTTTCTCATGGGTATTGAATTTTGATCCTGCCCTAAACCCAGCAAATCTTTCATTTACACCACAAATTATTTCGGGCTCATGGGCAGATGACCCTAGCATTGCAGAAACTAACGGCGATACCATTACCATAGCCCCTCCAACCGAAGGGCAATACTGTTACACCTACACGGTAGTTGATGATTTTGACTGTGAATACACACATGAGGTTTGTGTAGATGTTTTGCCAGAAATTATTTTTGATGTTCCCAGCAATCTTTTTGTATGTGATTCCCCTGCACCACCATACGTTTTTGACCTGTCTCAAAACGAAGCCACTATGCTTGCATCTAATCCCAATCCAGAGGATTATGTAGTGACTTTTCATAACGATATAACGGCTGCAGAAAACGATACTGGGGCAATTATGGATACCACAGCATACTCTGGTACAGTTAATGAAGAAATTTTTGTCCGCTTCGAGTATTTAGATTCCAATTGTTTTGTAATAGAATCATTTCAACTAAAACTTATCGATTTGCCTCAGATTTTTGCGGCACAAGACATAGTGAAATGTGATGATTTGTCTAATGATGGTGTTGAATTTTTTGATTTAGATGAGCGAACATCATCAATCTTAGGAACACAATTAGCAACAGATTACGAAGTAACTTATCATATAGATTTAGCATCTGCTGAAGCGGGGACAGCTAATCTGACAAGTCCATATCTTAGCACTTCTGATGCGCAAGGTATATATGTGCGTGTTCAACCTGTGGGAGGTGGCGGCTGCTTCA
The DNA here is from genome assembly GCF_001735715.1 of Formosa sp. Hel3_A1_48. NCBI lineage: Bacteria > Pseudomonadati > Bacteroidota > Flavobacteriia > Flavobacteriales > Flavobacteriaceae > Formosa > Formosa sp. Hel3_A1_48. The sequence continues at coordinate 567,695 of NZ_CP017259.1, read as the reverse complement.
TAGTCAGTCCTGATCCTTTGTTTTATTTGATTGTAACTAATAAAGCTACTGCCGTAGCCCCAGAAAATCTTTCTAAATGTGATTCTAGCGGTACAGGCGCATTGGAGGCCACATTTGATTTAGAACAACAAACGGCAACTATTTTAGGGGCTCTTCAGGATCCATCAACGTTTACAGTAACCTATCATTCTGACCCTACAGATGCCGAATCGGGGGATAGTCCTCTTGTTAGTCCATTAACTACAACTTCAAGAACGATCTATGTTCGAGTTGAAGAGGATGGATTGCCTGATTGTTATGAAACTACACAATTTGATATTACTGTGTATCCTAATCCAGAGGTCACAGACCAGAGTGCCACTGTTTGTAGCGCATCGACTGTAGGTCTTACTTTGGCTGATGATGTAGACGGACCATCTGTGGTGAGTTATGATCTTACGTCAATTACACCAGAGGCAGGATTAGCAGCAGATGCTTCAAACGCGGTGTTGGGCACAAATTTAGCTTCAGATGCCATTGCATCGGATGTATGGACCAACACTACAGCTACACCATTGGATGTGGTTTATAGTTTTACGCCAGTATCATCGGACAATTGTACAGGCGCAGCCTTTACAGTCACTGTCACGGTCAATCCTTTACCAGTTCCAGCCCCAGCATTTATTGACTCTAAATGTGATGATGATACCGATGGTTTACAGACCTTTGATATGAGTGGAGTAGCTGCTCAGGTGATAGGGGCGCAGACGGATATGGTGGTGAGCTACCACCTTACACTAACAGATGCAGAGAACAACACAGCTGCCTTGGGGGATAACATCACCACAACGACACCAAACCTGCAAACGATCCACATACGATTGGAGAACACACTTACCAATTGTTATGCGACCAGTACCATAGATTTGGTGGTTGATCCTTTGCCTGAGATCGATTTGGAGGGCAATTATGTGATTTGTTCTGATGCTACAGGGGGCGGATTAGATTATGTTGTTGTTGATCCAGGGCTTTCACCAGCGACTTACAATTTTATATGGCGAGACGAACTTGGAGATGTACTCAGTACTGATTCAACCTACACGGTTGATCAGGGTGGTATTTACAGCTTAGAGGTCAGTTTTGCTTCAACAGCCGCAGGCTGCTCAGCACCTTTAGAGATTTTCACGGTTAGTGAGAGTGGAGCCCCAGCAGTGGCGGTAGATGTGGTGACTGAGGCTTTTGCAGACACACATGTGGTTGTCGCTACAGCTGTTGGGACAGGGATTTACGAGTTTAGTTTGGATCAGGGTCCATGGTTAGACAGCGGAACATTTATAGGGGTAGACCCCGGTGATCATACGGTTTACGTACGGGATGTGAATGGTTGTGGTGTAACAGCAAAGATGATTTATATTGTAGATTATCCAAAATATTTCACACCCAATGGCGATGGCTACCACGATACGTGGAATATAGATGCACTCTCAAGTCAATTAGGTTCAAAGATTTACATATTTGATCGCTATGGTAAGCTTTTAAAGCAAATCACTCCTGCAGGTGAAGGATGGGACGGCACATACAATGGCCAGCAGATGCCAACCACCGACTATTGGTTTATGTTGGAATACAATGATTTAAATACAGGCGTTCCTAAACAACTCAGAGCACACTTTAGTCTGAAGCGATAATAGATAAAAAAAACCGCGGAATTGCGCGGTTTTTTTTATAGACTAATTCAAATTATAAGTCCAAACTTAAAGTAAGTGTTACGATGGAGTTTTTATTGTTGATTGAAGCTGCATCAAGTGAACCGTTTTGGTAAAGTTGTTGCATTGTTTTTTGTTTTATGTTTTCATAAGCTAAATCTACTTTAGAATTTCCAAAGCTATATCCTAATCCCAATGAAAATCCTTTTAAGTCTCCTGCTATGGATGTATCCTTGTAGGGACTTTCTTCTAAACGATAGCCTCCTCTAAAGCTAAAGTTCTTCTGTCTTAATTCAGCCCCGATTTTGTATGAGTTAGCTGCTCTAAAAGTATTGATAATGTCACTATTTAAAGCGTTGTCTAAGGAATTATCATTGGAGTTAAAACTGGTATTTGCATAATTTTTTCTGCTGTAATCAAAACTAATAAGACCTGAATTGCCTAGGACATAGGCAATACTGCCAATAAGTTTTCCAGGTGTTTTTAAATTGTACTCAGGAAATATATTAACAATGGATGGGTTTACTACATACCCTTGACTAGCCTCATCGTCAAAAGTCGATAAATATTGAGTAGTTTCCTCACGAAGGGTAAGCCAAGTTGGGGTGGCGTAACTTAGCCCAACACGGATATCGTCGGTTAATTTAACAATGGTACCAAGCTGTAAAGAAAACCCCTCACCTGTTGTGTAAAGTTCGTTTTCAAAATTCACTTCGTTAATTGTAGATCCATCGTTTGTATTTTCTTCAAACAAATATGTACTTTTTCTAAAATCTATAAAATGAGAATTGATATTCAATCCTAATGATATAGATTTATTGTACTGCATGGCCAAATTTGCAGAAAATTTCCCATTGTATCCCTGAGTCAAATGGTCGTACTCTTGATTAAAGTTTCCCTGAGCAATATTTGAGGTATAGGCAGTATTATCATCATCGCCAGAAACGGGTTCAAGGATAAAACTGTCATACCCTAAAAATGCTTGTTGGTGGCGGTATCCAAAACTTGATCCTATAGATCCATATGCATCAGTTGTACTTTCACCAGGAAATGCACTAATATTTTCTAAATTCAACCCATTAGCATTTTCTAAAAAATAACTAGCAATAGAGTTGTTTGTAGAACCCGCAGCAAAAAAACGTGCATTGTAGTCTTGTAGTTGTTCATAGAACAAGCTCACAACAAATTTATTCCACATTGAATTGTTATTTTCAAAAACAAATGCAGCTCCAATTTGATGTAAATCAAAATTATTATTTGTTCGGTTATTTAATGAGCCTCCGAACTCGGTATCATTAGAAACAGAACTATTAGCCACAGACAAAGCGCCTTGGCTTCTGCTGAAAATGGCTGCACCAGCGGGGTTAAGGCTTACCCCAGAAATATCGCCTCCCAATGCACCAAATGCTCCACTAAGGGCCTTAAATCGAGCAGTGCCCTGAGTTTCGCCACTAGAGTATCTGAGGGCATCAGTTAAATCTTGCGCATGAATACAGCCAAATGAGATTAGGCCAAAAAAAGAAATAAGTAGTGTTTTCATTTAAATGCTATAATATCTTAGTTAAATATAGGTTAATTTCTTTTGCGTATGGTTGTTCCTCCTCTTGATCTTGAACCGCCACTTGATCTTGTAGTTGTAGATCTTGTTGACGATCTTGGAGGGCTATAGGTTGAGCGGGAACGTGTTGTTCTTGTTGATCTTGTGGTTGGTGTTGTTGTTCTAGTACTTCTTGTTCTGCTAGGTGAGCTTGTTCTCGTCTCGCGCGTTGTGGTTATTGTACCATCGCTGTTTCGAACAGATCGTGTTTTTGTCGTCGTTGTTCTAGAGGAAGTTCTTGTGGGGCGGTTAGTTTTGTAGGTTCTACTTGTATTACTTGATGTATTTCGCCTTGCATTTGAACGTGTTCTTGAAACAGTGCTCAAGGCACTGCGGTTGGCTAAGCTAGTTGTTCGGTAGCTCGAGGTTCTATTTCTTGAGTTTCTGTATCCATTGATATAAGCTACATTTCTGCTTCTGTAGGGCCCATAGTAAAAATATGGTCCATGTCCATAGCCCAGAAAAGGTGTATTCCAAGAGTTGTAGAAAAAAGGGTCCCAAAAACCATAATTGACATAGCCCCAATTATTCCATCCACCGTTCCATCCAAAATTGTTCCAACCCCACGGATTGTAGAACGGGCGCCCCCATCCAAAACCCCAAAAAGAAGGTCTTGTTTGTATATTGATAACAAGTTGTGAGTCGTTATTTTGTCCCCAACCTGCATAAGCTTCTTCATCTGAGTTCTGAGTACTGTCGTCATAGGTCCCACTATAGCTGTCAATATCTGTAAAAACTTCAGCTTCGTCGCTGTTGTATTCATTTGCTTTGCCTTTGAAGTAGTCGCTGTAATAACTGTTCTCTTGCGTACTATTGGAATTATCATCTTTGTAAACAACTTCCTTGGGTGCACTTTCGGAAGTGCCATAAATTCCATCTTCAGACATTCCAACATACTGGTAAGAACCACAAGAGGCAAAAAAGGTGAACCCGATTAAGGCTAAAAAAGCAGATTTGAGTAGTTGCAGTATTGTTGTAAATTTCATGACGATGTAATTTAAATTGTTGGACGTTTTAAAAATACTTAGTTTTGTGTAAAATTAATACATTTATTTACAACACAATAGTTGTGCCAAATTACAACAATATGCCTAAAAACCTTACAAAAAGAGCTGAAGATTACTCCAAATGGTACAACGAATTGGTTGTTAAAGCCGACTTAGCAGAAAATTCAGCCGTACGGGGTTGTATGGTCATCAAACCTTATGGCTATGCGATTTGGGAAAAAATGCAAGCCGAACTCGACCGTATGTTTAAAGAAACTGGCCATCAGAATGCATACTTTCCATTATTTGTTCCCAAAAGTTTGTTTGAAGCCGAAGAAAAAAATGCTGAAGGTTTTGCTAAAGAGTGTGCTGTGGTTACCCATTATCGTTTGCAAAATGATCCTGAAAACCCGGGTAAACTTCGTGTCGATCCCAAAGCAAAACTTGAAGAAGAACTGGTGGTGAGGCCCACAAGTGAGGCCGTAATTTGGAATACGTATAAAGGGTGGATCCAGTCTTACAGAGATTTACCAATATTAATCAATCAGTGGGCTAATGTAGTGCGTTGGGAGATGCGTACACGTCTGTTTTTGCGTACCGCCGAATTTTTATGGCAAGAAGGCCACACGGCTCATGCTACCAAACAAGAAGCACTAGACGAGGCCAAACAAATGAATCAAGTCTATGCCGATTTTGTTCAAAATTTCATGGCCATCCCTGTTATCCAAGGAACAAAAACAGAGAGCGAACGTTTTGCAGGTGCAGAAGAAACCTATTGTATTGAAGCACTTATGCAAGATGGAAAGGCACTGCAAGCTGGAACATCACATTTTCTTGGGCAAAATTTTGCTAAAGCATTTGATGTAAAATTCATGACCAGTTCTGGCGATCAAGATCATGTTTGGGCCACTTCTTGGGGTGTTTCAACACGACTAATGGGCGCACTTATCATGACCCATAGCGACGATCAAGGATTGGTACTTCCACCAAATTTAGCACCTTATCAGGTGGTGATTGTACCCATTTATAAAAGTGAGGAACAATTAGATGCTATAAGCACTGTTGCTCAGGATATTATGAATACACTTCGCAGTGTAAACATCAGTGTGAAATATGACGATAGAACCACCCAACGTCCTGGCGCTAAATTTGCACAACACGAATTGCAAGGTGTGCCTTTGCGTATTGCTATTGGACCAAAAGATTTAGAAAAAGGCACTGTAGAAGTCGCACGGCGTGACACTCTTTCAAAAACGACTTATCCTTTAGACGGACTGTCCAAAGAAATTAAAAATTTACTCACAGAAATCCAGCAGTCTTTATACAAAAGAGCTTTTGATTTTAGGGATACACACATTACAGAAGTCGATAGTTTTGAAGATTTTAAAAAGGTTTTGGAAGACAAAGGCGGATTTATTTCAGCACATTGGGATGGTACTGCAGAAACTGAGCAAAAAATCAAGGAATTGACCAAAGCCACCATACGTTGTATTCCTTATGATTCAATCGAGGAAGTTGGAGCATGTGTGTTTTCTGGTGCTGCTTCAAAAGGGCGTGTTTTATTTGCAAAAGCGTATTAAAATTTTCAAAAAAAGCTAAAAAAACAATCGCGATTGTTGTAGCATTTAAAAATAGTTGTATTTTTGCAACCGCAATAGAAATATTGTAGCTGTTTTGGATTTTAAAACAAGTTGAAAAACAAATGATTTAAATCGAAACAAAACGGCCCGTTCGTCTATCGGCTAGGACGCCAGGTTTTCATCCTGGTAAGAGGGGTTCGATTCCCCTACGGGCTACAATTTATAATAGTATAATATTTAAAGAATTATGGCAAATCATAAGTCAGCATTAAAAAGAATTAGAAGCAACAACGCCAAGCGTATTCTGAACAAGTATCAGCATAAAACTACACGTAATGCGATCAAAAGTTTACGTGAACTAACTAACAAGAAGAAAGCTGAAAAAGCGTTTCCTTCTGTGGCTTCTATGATTGACAAGCTAGCTAAAAGAAACATTATTCACAACAACAAAGCGGCAAATTTGAAATCTAAATTAGCCAGCCATATTGCGCAGTTGTAATTTCATCAAGATATTTAAAAAAAAAGCCTTCCATATTTTGGAAGGCTTTTTTTTATGCTCTGGTTTTTATTATCCATTCATGGAAATTAAAAACTCTTCGTTGTTTCTGGTTTGCTTAAAGCGATCATTAATAAATTCCATCGCTTCCACAGGGTTCATGTCGGCCAAATACTTGCGCATTACCCACATACGTTGTACGGTTTTCTCATCTAGTAATAAGTCGTCTCGTCGTGTGCTTGATGAGGTTAAATCAATGGCAGGGAAAATACGGCGGTTCGATATTTTACGATCCAACTGCAGCTCCATATTTCCTGTTCCTTTAAATTCTTCAAAAATAACTTCGTCCATTTTAGAGCCTGTTTCCGTCAGTGCGGTAGCAATAATGGAAAGCGAACCTCCATTTTCAATTTTCCTAGCTGCACCAAAAAAGCGTTTTGGTTTGTGCAAGGCATTGGCATCTACACCACCACTTAATATTTTTCCGGAGGCCGGTTGTACCGTATTGTAGGCACGGGCCAATCGTGTAATGGAATCGAGAAGAATCACTACATCATAGCCACATTCTACTAAACGTTTTGCTTTTTCCAAAACAATATTGGCGATTTTTACGTGTTCGTGGGCTTCTTTGTCAAAAGTAGAAGCAATTACTTCCCCTTGAACATTACGTTGCATATCTGTAACTTCTTCAGGACGTTCATCAATAAGAAGAATCATTTGGTACACTTCAGGATGGTTGGCGGCAATAGCATTCGCTACATCTTTCAAAAGCATGGTTTTACCTGTTTTTGGCTGCGATACAATCATACCACGTTGTCCTTTTCCAATAGGGGAAAACAAATCCATAATTCGTGTAGAAATGGTGCTTTGTTTTTCAGCAATATTGAATTTTTCTTGTGGAAAAAGTGGTGTTAAGTGTTCAAAAGCCACACGGTCTCTGACCACCTGTGGATCTAATCCGTTGATTTTGCTCACCTTAATCAGTGGAAAATATTTTTCACCTTCTTTTGGTGGACGTACATGCCCCAATACAGTATCTCCATTTTTCAGTCCAAATAGGCGAATTTGAGATTGTGAAACATAAATATCATCAGGAGAAGATAAGTAGTTGTAGTCTGAAGATCTTAAAAAGCCATAGCCATCAGACATTACGTCCAAAACGCCTTCACTTTCTATAATCGCATCAAATTCAAAATCGGGTTCTTTATAACGGTTTCTGTTGTCCTTATTGCCATTATTTTCTTTTCGCTGATGGTTGTTGTTGTTTTTATGGTTTTGTCCGTTGTTATGTTTTTGTTGCTTTTGCTGTTTTGGCTTATTTTGCTGTTCTTTAGCTGGGGTTTTTGCGTTGTCGTTGGACGAGTTGTTTTGGGGGTTGTTTTTTGAGTTGCGGTCTTGAGTTCGATCGTTGTTGTTTGGCTTGTTATGAGCAGGTTTATTGACGCGTTCTCGTCTTGGTTTTTGTGGTTGATTTTGATCTGCTTTGGGCTCAGCATTCGGCGTGGCAGCCTGAACGTCTAAAATTTGATAAATCAAGTCTAATTTTTTTAAACTTCTAAATTTGGCAACTTTTAAATCCTTTGCAATTTCTTGTAATTCAGGTAATTTTTTTTCTTTTAATTGTGAAATTTCAAACATTATATTTTGGTTGTTTTATGATAATTAAATTGAATATTTTCCGCTTTGAAGCAGAGAGGTGTGAAGATGATTATAAAATGAAATAGTTACTGATAAAATGAAAATAAATAAAAGCGAAAGAATGCTTTATTATTTGTACACTGCAATTATACAACAATATTTTTAAAAATATATTTAAAATAATAAAAAAGAAACTGCTACATTTGACATCCTTAAAGAGAATTATGCTTCAAAGAATACAAACTTTATATCTTTTGTTGTCTGCTGTAACTACAGGAGTGCTTTCTTTTTTGGTTCCCCTTTGGACTATTTCAGACAATTCACTCTATGCAAAAGACGAAAATGTTTATTTATGCCTGTTTTTAGCTTCTGCTTTGTTGTCTATTATAGCTGTTTTTTCATTCAAATCTAGACAGAGCCAATTTGTTTTTGGCCGTCTTAATATCATATTAAACTTAATTTTACTAGGATTGTTTGTATATCGACTACTTAACTTACCTGGAGCATTAGAAAATGCTGAGAAAGGTATTGGGTTGTTTCTTCCTGTTATTTCTATCGTGTTATTGGTTTTAGCCAATAAAGCCATTAAAAAGGATGAAGCGCTCGTAAAATCTGTAGACCGATTGAGATAAGCCTATTATCTTAGTAATATTAGTGCGAGAAAAAACCTTGATTTATTCAGGGTTTTTTTGTGCAATTCGTTTAAATTCTATGACTTCCAAGTTTTGAATAGTTCCATCAGAAATTTCAAAGCGCAACATGGTACGCATCTTATGAAAGCCATGTATGCCAACAGCACCTGGATTCATGTGCAATAACTTTAGTTTTTTGTCTTGCATCACTTTTAGAATATGCGAATGGCCAGAAATGAATAAATCTGGTGTGTGCTTATAAATATCTTCACGAACTTTTTTTGCATATCGATTTGGATACCCACCGATGTGCGTAATCCAAACCTTTATGCCCTCTAAGGTAAATTTTTGATGGAGTGGAAATTCTAAGCGTGCTTGATTGTTGTCAATATTTCCATATACAGCCCGAAGAGGTTTTATTTTTTTGAGTGCATCGGTTACTTTTAAGTCTCCAATATCCCCAGCGTGCCACACTTCATCTGCCTGATGAACATATTTTATGATTTCCTCCCCAATATAACCATGGGTGTCCGATAAGAGTAATATTTTTTTCATGGATTGATTAAAAACAAAGGGATTCCACTTCAAAGTCTTATCTTTGTTTTTTCAGCAACAAAAGTATCAAATTAGCGTGAGATATTTCATAGAATTCTCTTATAATGGAACCGATTATCATGGTTGGCAGGTACAACCCAATGCCGTAACTGTGCAGTCAGTTTTGGATAATGCACTTACGGTTCTACTCAAGATTCCAATAAACACAATGGGGGCTGGACGAACCGATACTGGAGTACATGCCACTAAGATGGTTGCTCATTTTGACTATGATCTAGTTATTGATGCTGTTGACTTGGTTTATAAATTGAATTCTTTTTTACCTAAAACCATAGCGGTCCACAACATTAGATCAGTTAAAGCTGATGCTCATGCGCGATTCGATGCTACACAACGCACTTATTATTATAAAATAGCGACATCGAAAGATGTATTTAGCTTTGCTACGGCCTTTTATTATACCAAAAATTTAGACCTTAACCTTATGAACAAGGCTTCAAACATATTGTTGGATTATTCTGATTTCAAGTGTTTCTCGAGAGCACATTCAGACGTTAAAACACACATTTGTACGATTTACGAAGCCCACTGGACTAAGAATGAATCTGAGTTGATTTTTAAAATTAGCGCTGATCGATTTTTGAGAAATATGGTTCGCGCTATTGTAGGAACATTGCTTGATGTTGGTAATCATAAAATATCGCTATCCGATCTGCATAAGATTATACAGTCCAAAGATCGCTCTAATGCAGGAGCTTCGGCTCCTGCAAAGGGCTTGTATTTAAGTGAAATAGTTTACCCTGATTCAGTTTATGATGGCTAAAAAAAATAAAAATATAGCTTTTGATGCACAGCTCTTTGGCCGTCTTTTGGGGTATACTAAGCGCTATTATGGGATTTTCTTTTTTGCATTAATTACTGTTATTGGGTTGGCTGTTTTTGGAGCTCTACGGCCAAAGGTTTTGCAGTTAGCCATGGATCAGAACATTGAGCAACAACAGCAAGCCGGCTTTCTGAAATATATTTTTTGGATGCTTATTTTGCTTTTTTTAGAGGTTGTCTGCAATTTGTTTTTCATTTATTATGCAAGTTGGCTTGGTCAATCTGTTGTTCGTGATATTAGAATCAAATTATTCAACAAGATTTTGGGCTTCAAGATGAAATATTTCGACAATTCCTCTGTTGGAGTTTTACTTACAAGGACAGTAACCGACATGGAGCGAATCGCCGACATATTTGGTGAAGGCCTGTTCATGATTTTCAGTGATATTCTCAAAATGTTGGTCGTTGGTTCTGTTATGGCTTATATGAATTGGCATTTGAGCATTATTGTTTTCTGTACACTTCCAATTGTACTCATTGCGACTAAAATTTTTCAAAAGTATATGAAAAAGGCCTTTGAAGATGTTAGAAATGAGGTTTCTAACTTAAATTCTTTTGTACAGGAACGCTTAACAGGCATGAAAATAGTTCAATTGTTTGCACGTGAAGCAATAGAATTTCAAAGGTTTAAAGAAATAAACGAGCGGCATAAAAAGGGATGGATTAAGACCGTTTGGTATAATTCAGTATTTTTTCCAATTGCCGAACTTTTATCTTCCATTACATTGGGAACTATTATTTGGCTAGGTGGGCTAAATGTAATTTTTGAACAAACAGCCACTGTAGGGGATTTGGCTGCTTTTATCATGATGGTCCCTATGATGTTTCGGCCATTACATCAAATCGCAAATAAATTCAATACCTTACAAATGGGTATGGTTGCTGCTGATCGTGTGTTTAAAGTATTAGACACACAATCTAATATTGAAGATTTCGGCACCGAAAAACTTACCAATTTCAAAGGGGAAATTGAATTTGATAAAGTAAGTTTTTCGTATGTGGCAAACGAGCCTGTTTTGAAGAATATTTCATTTCAGGTTGAGCCTGGTCAGACCATTGCATTGGTTGGTTCAACTGGAGCTGGGAAAACAACCATTATTAATCTTTTGAATCGATTTTATGATATCAGTTCTGGAGCTATTCGCTTTGATGGTAAAGACATTAAAACATTTTCATTGAAATCTCTACGCAAAAATGTTGCAGTTGTGCTTCAAGATGTCTTTTTGTTCGCGGACACTATTTTTCAAAACATTACTTTGGGAGATCCAAAACACAGTTTGGTTGATGTCAAGGCCGCTGCAAAACAAATTGGTATTCATGATTTTATCAGTTCTCTACCGGGGGGGTATCAGTATAACGTAAAAGAACGAGGGGCCATGCTATCTTCTGGACAAAGGCAACTGATTTCCTTTTTAAGAGCATATATCATAAACCCCAAACTTTTAATACTAGACGAAGCCACTGCCTCAATCGATTCTTATTCAGAACAATTGATTCAGGATGCAACAAAAAAAATCACCAAAGGCAGAACCTCTATTGTAATTGCCCATCGATTGGCTACAATCCAGAAAGCAGATAAGATCATTGTTATGGATGCAGGGGAAATTGTAGAGTTTGGCACACATAAATCTCTTTTAAAAAATCAGGATGGTATTTATCGAGGATTGTACGAGGCTCAGTTTTTAAAGCAAGCAGAATTAAGTTAGGTCTGCTTTAATTTTCTCTTTGAGTTCTTGAGTGTCATTAAACAATACAAACTCACCGTTATTAACATAGGAGACTTGCCCTGATTCCTCACTTACCACAAGAGCAATAGCATCTGTTTTTTCGGTTATTCCAATAGCTGCTTTGTGTCTCAGTCCGAAGCGCGAGGGGATGCTTTTTTTGTTGGTTACAGGCAAAATAACTCGAGTGGCTTTTATGATATTGTTTGCTATGATGATAGCACCGTCATGAAGCGGGCTGTTTTTGAAAAAGATGCTTTCTAGAATAGGTTGGGTAACTTTGATGTTCATTTCATCTCCAGTTTCAATAAGGAAGTCCAAATTATTGTTGCGTTCAAGTACGATTAGGGCCCCAGTTTTACTGCTCCCCATTTTTACACAAGCATCGATAATCGCCTCTGTATCTGTTGTATTTTCGTTTACAGTATTTGCCAAGAATTTAAAACGACCCAAAACGCCACTTTTCTTTCCAAAATTTGTAGAACCAATCATTAATAAAAATTTTCGTATTTCTGGTTGAAATACAACGATTAGTGCAATAATTCCAACACTCATAAATCCGCCTAATATTCTTGTGAGCATATGCATTTCAAGCGCATCAACAAGCAAGAAAAATAAATAAAAAATCACAATTCCAATAAAGATATTGATGGCTACTGTGCCTCGAATCAACTTGTATACGTAGTAAAGCAAAAGGGCAACAAGAATGATGTCTACGGTATCAAGGATGTTAAAGTTTAAAAGGTCTTTGAGAATATCCACGAAAATAAAATTTTAATAAAGATACAATTTTAATGTAAAACCATTAGAGTTGATTGAACAGTTTGATGCACTCCACGGCTTCTTTTACATCATGAACTCGAAGAATGCATGCGCCATTCATAAGTGCCACCATGTTAAGGGCAGTGGTGCCGTTAAGGGCTTCTTCAGCTGTACAGCCAAGGACTTTATAAATCATTGATTTTCTTGAAACGCCAGTTAGAATAGGACAGTTCAAATTTTTGAAGAATTCCATTTGATTGAGCAGTTCATAATTTTGAGCTAATGTTTTTGCGAAACCAAACCCTGGATCGATAATAATATCTGTAATGTTGTGTTGTCGCGCAAGCTCGATTTGTTTTGAGAAATAGGCATAGATCTCATTTATTAGATGTTGGTATGTTGTGTGGTTCTTCATGGTTTGTGGAGTGCCTCTCATATGCATCATGATGTAAGGAACGCCCAATTCCCCAACGGTTTTAATCATATCTGGGTCAAGTTTTCCAGCAGAGATGTCGTTCGATATGACTGCACCAGCACTGACACATTCGCGAATCACTTTTGCACGAAAACTGTCTATAGAAATCAAAACATCAGGATTATTTTTTTGGATTAACTCAACTACAGGCACAATCCGTTTTAGCTCCTCATTTTCAGATATAAAATCAGCACCTGGCCGCGAACTATAAGCGCCAATATCAAGAAAGGTAGCTCCTTCTGAAATGAGTTTTTCAGTCTGATTTAATATACTCTTAGCATCTTTGTATCGACCTCCATCATAAAAAGAATCAGGTGTAATGTTCAATACGCCCATTACCTTTGGTGTGTTAAGGTCTACCAGTTTTCCATTACAGTTAATGCTTAAATTTATATTCTTGTTTTTAGATTTCATGGCTAGTCTAAAGTTTAAACCATAAATTTTGATGGTTTGAAAATTTTAAGCGAAATTTACGCAAAATTCAATCCATTTTATGCAAAATACATCAAAAGAATATGATGCAATTGTCTCAAGCTGTAGAGATTTGTTTTCCAAGAAAATGAAAGACTACGGTTGTGCTTGGCGTATTTTAAGATTACCTTCACTGACGGATCAGATTTTTATAAAAGCACAACGGATTCGTGGATTGCAACAAAATAAAACCCAGCGGGTAAAGGAGGGTGCCTCTAGCGAATTTATCGGCATTATAAATTATTGTGTAATGGCATTGATTCAAATCGAACGCGGCGTAGTCGAACAACCAGACTTATCTTTTGAAGAGACAATGTCTGATTACAATTCGAAAGTGGCTCAAACAAAGCAACTTATGATGGATAAAAACCACGACTACGGCGAGGCTTGGCGTGATATGCGAGTGAGTTCACTAACAGACTTGATTTTACAGAAATTGTTGCGGGTAAAACAGATTGAAGATAATGCTGGTCAAACATTAGTTAGTGAAGGAATCGATGCTAACTATCAAGATATGATCAATTATGCCATTTTTGCACTTATTCACTTAAACAACAACCAATGAAAATATTAACCCCTATTTCAAGAATCTTTGTAGGGATACTATTTGTTATTTCGGGGTTTATAAAACTCAACGACCCACTTGGGTTTTCCTATAAGCTTCAGGAATATTTTAGTGCGGATGTGTTAAATTTACCTTTTTTTGAGCCTTATGCGCTCGCTATTTCAGTATTTGTTGTTGTTTTTGAAGTTGTGTTGGGTGTGTTTCTGTTGATTGGCTATAAACCCAAATTCACACTTTGGAGTCTTTTGTCAATGATTGTTTTCTTTACGTTTTTGACTTTTTATTCTGCGTATTTTGACAAAGTCAAAGATTGTGGATGTTTTGGCGATGCTTTGAAATTAACCCCATGGGAAAGTTTTACAAAGGACGTAGTTTTACTGGTTCTTATACTGATTATCTTTTATGGACGTAAATATATTAAACCGATTTTCAATTCTTTCATGACCAACATCATTGCAACGCTCAGTTTAGTTTTGAGTTTGGCATTTGGCTATCATGTTTTGATGCATTTACCAAGTATTGATTTTAGGGCGTACAAAATTGGAGCTAATTTGATTGAAAACATGAGTACTCCACCTAATGCACCTAAAGCAGTCCAAGAGTTTACTTGGACTTTTGATGTCAATGGTACGCAACAAACGTTTGTAACCGACGGGTCTTACCCAGCTGTAGACGGAACCTATGTGGGTGTAGAAACTGAGATTATAGAGGAGGGTTTTCAACCCTCAATTTTAGATTTTTCTATTGAATCAGATCAGGACGACTTTACCAATTATTTTCTTAATCAAGAACGCTTGCTAATGATTGTTTGTTACAATCTGGAAACTGCGAATCAACAGGGGCTTCAAAAATTAAAATCTGTATCTGATCTTGCCCTTGCAAAGGGATATACTGTTATTGGTTTAAGTGCTTCTGGAGAGGAAGTAAAAAGTAGAATCACAACGCTGTATGACCTTGATTTCGAGTTTTACATTTGCGATGAAAAAGCATTGAAGACCGTAGTACGCTCTAATCCTGGGCTATTGCAACTAAAAAGCGGCACAGTACAACAAAAGGTGCATTGGAATGACATCGATGATTTACAATTATAAATTTTGGGCAGATATATAGCAAAAAAAGCAATTTATACTTTCATCACGCTTTTTGGTGTCGTATCTGTTATATTTTATTTGTTTAATGTTTTACCAGGTGACCCTGCGCGCATGATGCTTGGCCAAAATGAAGATGAAGAGCAATTGAAAATTGTACAAAAAAAATATGGGTTTGATCAACCAATATTTACCCAATATCTTTATTATTTGAACGATTTATCTCCTGTTTCTTTGCATTCCAATAACAAAGATCATTACACCCAACTTTCTTCTAATAAGTACAAGCATGTAAAGCTTATTGGAACACCAAACAATCAACTTGTTTTGAAATTTCCGTATTTGCGAACATCATTCACACGACAAGGTATGAGTGTTTCACAAATTCTGAGGGATACGTTGCCCAATACCTTTGTTTTGGCTAGCTCGTCTATTTTTATTGCCTTGATTTTGGGAACATTTTTGGGTATACTCTCGGCCTTGTATAAAGACCATTGGGTCGATAAACTAATTTTAGTGGTCAGTACACTTGGGATGAGTTTACCTTCATTTTTCAGTGCTATTATCTTTGCTTGGCTGTTTGGCTTTCTATGGCATGAATTTACTGGATTAGAAATGACAGGAAACCTTTATGAACTTGATGATTTTGGTGAGCGCGTACAACTTCAGTTACAAAACTTAATCCTTCCTGCCCTTGTTTTGGGGGTCCGTCCCTTGGCTGTTGTTTCTCAATTGATGCGAAATTCGTTATTGGAAGTGTTTAATCAAGAGTATATTAAAACAGCACGTGCCAAAGGTTTGAGCGAAAAGCAGGTGTTATTTAAGCATGCACTCAAGAACGCGATGAGCCCTGTTATCACTGCAATTTCAGGCTGGTTTGCCTCCTTGTTGGCTGGCGCTGTTTTTGTAGAATACATTTTTGGATGGAATGGTATAGGTAAGGAAATCGTAAATGCACTAAATACATTAGATTTACCAGTAATTATGGGTGCTGTTTTAATAATTGCCACTATTTTTGTACTTCTAAATATTGTTGTTGATATTATCTATGCTTATTTGGACCCTAAAATCAAATTAAATTAAATGAGAAAACTATTTTTCACCTTTTTACTTGGTAGTACCTTACTAAACTGTCAGTCCGAATCTTTCACCTCTTTTTCAGAAGCTGCACTTAACGATGAATTTATAAGCCTAAGCGATGAGCGGGTGTCCTTCAGTACGGTTTTAGAGAAGCACAAGGGTAAAACCATATTTGTAGATGTCTGGGCATCATGGTGTAAGGATTGTTTAAAAGCGATACCAAAATTTAAGGAATTGCAAAGTGAATTCCCTGAGATGGCCTATGTTCATTTATCATTAGACAAATCTTTGAGTGCTTGGAAAAAGGGTATACAAAAGCACAAGTTAAAAGGAGATCATTACTTTATGCAATCGGGCTGGAAAGGACCTATGGGAACTTTTTTAGACTTAGACTGGATACCACGCTATATGATTGTTGATGCCAGTGGAAAAATAGTGGTATACAAAGCCATAAAAACTAAAGATAAAAACCTAAGAAAACACTTAAAATGAGAAAACAAATTGTCGCCGGAAATTGGAAAATGAATAAGGATTATGTCGATTCTGAAATATTAGTTTCAAAACTTTTAGAACAACATCACCATTCGACAACCGATGTCATAATAGCTCCGCCATTTACTAATTTATTGGCAGCTAAAAATACGCTAAAAGGAAGCCCTATTTCGGTTGCAGCCCAAAATATGCATTTTGCAGAAAACGGAGCCTATACCGGTGAGGTTAGCGCAAGTATGCTTACCAGCATTGGGGTTAAAACGGTTATTTTGGGCCATAGTGAACGCCGCGCTTATTTCAATGAAACCGATGAGATGCTTGCCAAAAAAGTTGACACTGCACTTGCTCACGGTATACGTATCATTTTTTGTTTCGGAGAAGAGCTAGCCGATCGAAAAGCCAAAAAAGAGAATGAAGTTGTTGCGAGTCAAATAAAAAATGCATTATTCCATTTGTCCGCCTCAGCTTGGGATCATATAGTTTTGGCTTATGAGCCTGTTTGGGCTATTGGTACAGGAGAAACCGCTTCCCCAGAGCAAGCACAAGACATGCACGCATTCATTAGAAAAACACTAGCCGATCAGTACACCCCTGCTTTAGCTGATGCAGTTTCTATTCTTTACGGAGGTAGCGTAAAGTCCGCAAATGCAAAAGAAATTTTTTCAAAGCCTGACGTTGATGGTGGGCTTATAGGCGGTGCAGCACTAGATGCTGAACATTTTAGTGCTATAGTGAATTCATTTTAACGTAATGAAAGCATCCATATATATTGGATATAACTTTGATGTAACTCCCTCGAATCCTGGTGTTGAAATTCTTATTGCTGAGTTGGGTTATGCAGGATTCGAGAGTTTTGTTGAACATTCAAATGGAGTTACCGCTTACATTCAAAAAGAGGACTATTATCCAAGTATTCTGGATGACATCCAAATATTGAATAACAATACATTTACAATAAATTACACTTCTGAAGAGATTGAGCAAGTTAATTGGAATGCTAAATGGGAAGAAAATTTTCATCCTATTTTAGTGGACCACCGTTGCTCTGTTCGCGCTCCTTTTCATTCCAAACCAAGTGTTGAGTATGACATTGTTATTGAACCAAAGATGAGCTTTGGCACGGGACATCACGAAACAACTCATATGATGATTCAGCATATTTTGGCTACAGATTTTACAAACAAGTCTGTTTTAGACATGGGCTGTGGGACTGGAGTTTTGGCCATTTTAGCCGAAAAAAGAGGAGCAACGCTTATTGAAGCTATTGATATTGATGAATGGTGTTATTTGAACAGTGTTGAAAATTGTTCGCGAAATTCGTGTCAAAATATTACAGTTTCTAAAGGAGACGCTCAGCTTTTGGATACTAAAGTATTCGATGTAATCATAGCAAATATTAATAGGAATATTCTTTTGAACGATATTCCTCAATATGTTGCTTGCTTAAATCCAAATGGTTTATTATTTTTAAGTGGATTTTACGAAAAGGATATCCCAGCCATTCAGGAGCTTTGTACAATGCATAGCTTAGTTTTGGAAGGTCAAATTTTACGAAATAAGTGGGTAGCCCTAAAATTTAAAAAAATTGATGGCAAATAAAGAGCAATTACAAAAGGATGTTCAAACAATCGAAGACCAAGCTCCAATTAATGAGATTGTTTTATTTAATGATGATGTTAATACATTCGACCATGTTATTGAGACTTTGGTTGATGTTTGTAACCACACTTTTGAACAAGCAGAACAATGTTCAATTTTAGTGCATTATAAGGGGAAATGCACAGTTAAGACGGGGGCTTATGATGATCTAGAACCTCGTTGTTCAAAACTTTTACAAGCGGGCTTAAGTGCTGAAATTATTTAAGTTATTATAGCTTATAAAGTTGATGGACAAACGTAGTTGCTGACTTCTAAGGCTGTTTTTTTCAATGCAGTAAATCCTCCAGCAATATCAACAATATTGTGAAAACCATTTCTTTTCAGAATAGATGCAGCAATTACAGATCTGTAGCCGCCTGCACAATGAATATAGTATTTTTGGTCCGAATTAATTTGATCAAGTTGGGTATTGATGTAATCTAATGCAAAATGCTGAACAGTTTCGCCTTTGAGATGCATTGAGCGGTATTCACCATCTTTTCTGACGTCCAAAACATGAACAGGTTTATTTTTTGTGTGTTGTTCAAACTCATTTGCAGAGATAGAAGTAATTTGATCTGTTCTTTTTCCAGCATTAATCCATGACTCAATACCACCATCAAGATATCCAAGAGTGTTATCATATCCAACCCGAGCAAGACGAGTGACTGCTTCTTCTGATTTTCCTTCGGGAACAACCAATAGTATGGGCTGAGTAATATTTGCAATAAGTGCACCAACCCAAGGTGCAAACCCGCCGTTCAGCCCAATAAAAATTGATCCTGGAATATGATTTTCAACAAATTCTTGTTGCGTTCTTACATCCAATACGAGTGTTTTGTTGTCGTTTTCAAGTTCTTCAAATACATCTATGGCAAGAGGTATATTTCCTGAAACTAACACTTGATCTAAATCGGGATATCCTGACTTATTTAGAAGTGCATTTTTAGCAAAATATTGTGGTGGTGGGCTTATGCCATCAAGCACTTCTTTTACAAATTCTTCTTTGCTCATTTCAGATCTTAGGGCATAGTTTGTTTGTTTTTGTTCTCCAATGGTTCCAACAGTTTCTTTACTTAAGTTTTTGCCACAAGCTGAGCCCGCTCCATGTGAAGGATAAACAATAACATCATCCTCTAAGTTCATAATTTTAGAGCGTAAAGAGTCAAATAACATACCTGCCAAATCTTTTTCAGTTAACTCTGACTTTATGGCCAAATCTGGACGTCCAACATCACCTAGAAAAAGGGTGTCGCCTGTGAAAATTGCATGATTTTTACTATTCTCATCAATCAACAAATAGGTGACAGACTCTAGTGTATGTCCTGGTGTATGTAGAGCTTTTATGGTGATATTACCAATTTTAAATTCTTCGTTATCCGCAGCGTTATAGCAATTAAAAGTCGTTTTTGTGTTGGGTCCAAATACGATAGTTGCCCCAGTTTTTTTAGCTAAATCGACATGGCCTGAAACAAAATCTGCATGAATATGAGTTTCAAAAATATATTTGATTTTTACACCACTATTTAAAGCTCTATCAATATAGGGTTGGGGTTCTCTTAGAGGGTCAATAACAGCTGCCTCTCCATTAGATTCGATATAGTAGGCACCTTGAGCAAGGCATTTGGTATAGATTTGTTCAATTTTCATAGCTAAAGCACTTTATTGAAACAAATTTAAGTTTTTTGAATTTGAACCAAAATTCTTTTGCGTAAAAAATTATTAAGTTATATTTGCAGCCCTATTAAGGCCTCGTAGCATAACTGAATAGTGCACTTGATTACGGCTCAAGAGGTTGCAGGTTTGAATCCTGCCGAGGTCACAATTATCCTCAAGAATAATTAATTATTTTTGAGGATTTTTTTTTGTGAAAAATTTAATGTTTTATGATTTTTAATCCTCTATGTTTGTTTAACATTTCGATAAAATAATTTGATAAAATTCAGCCAAACTTTTTTAAAACAAACAAAATAAAGTGCATATGAAAAGCATTCTTTTCTACTTTTTCGTAATTATAACATGTGGTTCTTATGGGCAAATTTTATCACCCTGGAAATTATTGCCCGAATCCGTAAATAATAAAGTGAACAAGTTGTCCGAAAAAGACAAATATCTTTCAGATTACAAATTGTTCCGATTAGACCTAAATTTATTAACTTCTAAACTAGAGAGCAATAAGGATGAATACTTTATGCTTGATATTCCTAATTCATCAGGGAAGTTGAATACATTTAAGGTTTTTGAATCTTCAATAATGCATCCCATTTTACAAAACAAATACTCTAATATAAAAACCTACAAAGGAGTTGGAGTAGATGACCCTACTGCTACTATTAGGTTTAGCTTGAGCCCTCTTGGGTTTCACGCACTTTCTAGTTCTGGTACGCGTTCCACGCTTTATATTGAACCTTACAGTAAAAGCGATGACTCAATATATATCATTTTTGAAAAAGAATCTGTGTATGGTTATGAATCAGATTTTGAGTGTTTTACGGAGCAAAATATTCCCAGTTCAAATGAACAAAGAAGATCGAGTTTTGTTAACGGACAAGGAGATATTGATGATCAAAAATTAAGAACATATAGGTTAGCCTTGAGTTGTACTGGAGAGTACGCTCAATTTTTTGCAGGTTCTGGTACTGTTGAAAATCAAAAAGCAAATGTTCTTGCTGCAATGATTACTTCTATAAACAGAGTGAATGATATTTATGAACGAGATTTTGGTATACGATTAGAATTAGTAGCCAATAATGATCAAATAATATATTTAGACCCTTTCAATGACCCATGGCAAAGTGAATTTAACACCACAACAGCCAGTACCCTAGACCAGGTCATAGGAGTTAATAATTATGATATTGGTCATAATTATAATGATACTGGAGGTGGTAATGCAGGGTGTTTGGGTTGTGTTTGCGCATCTAATTCTCAGAATTCTTTCCATAAGGGTAGAGGATGGACTGGCTCTTCAAACCCCATTGGTGATCCTTTTTATATAGATTATGTAGCTCATGAAATGGGACATCAATTTTATGGATTTCACACCATGAATTCTTGTAGTAGGTCTGGATTCAACACCGAGGTAGAGCCTGGAAGCGGTAGTTCAATTATGGGATATGCAGGTATTTGTCCGCCCAACGTACAAAATAACAGTGATGCCCATTTCAATTACGTTAATATTAGAGATATAGGTGGTTATATCAAAACTGGTTTAAATTCATATTATGGTTTTATTGTTCCAACTTGCGATGTAGGCCTAGACATACAGAATCAACCACCAACAGCTAATGCCGGGAATGATTACATTATCCCAACAAATACACCTTTTGTTTTGACTGGAATTGCAGATGATCCAGATGGCAATGAAACACTCACATACAACTGGTCACAAAACGATACAGAACAATCTCCTCAAAATTCAACTCCTCAATCCAATTGGCAAACAGGGCCACTGTACAGGTCCTTAAGTCAAACTAATGATCCAGAGCGCTATTTCCCCAAATTAGAAACTGTCGTTTCAGGAAGCCTATCATCTACATGGGAAGTTACTCCCTCTGTTCCTAGAATACTAAATTTCGCACTAACAGTAAGAGATAATGGTAGTGGTTTTATTGGAGATGATGGTACCGGGCAAGTTGCCACTGATGAAATGCTTGTTACTGTAGTCGATACTGGGTCAGGCTTTTCGGTTACTTCCCAAGATGAGTCTGATTTGATGTGGCAATCAGGGTCAGTGGAAACTGTTTCATGGAATGTTGCAGGAACAGATGCCAACGGAATAAATGCGGATGAGGTTGATATTATTTTATCTACAGATGGAGGAGTTTCTTTTAATGAAGTCCTAGCCCAAGGAGTACCTAACGATGGGTCTCATGATGTTCTTGTGCCCAATACACCAGCACTAAATTGCCGTTTAATGGTCAGGGGGAACAATCATATTTTTTATGCAGTAAATACCATTCCATTTACAATAGACTACATTGCTCAAACTAATTGTATAACATATAGCTCTGCTGAAAATTTAGCTCAAAATATTCCGGATGGAGCAGGTCAAAATGTTTTTGGGGATTTTTTAGTTAATACCATAGACGTTACAGAAAACGGTATAATTTCGGATGTTAATTTTAATGTTGATATAACGCATCCATGGATAGAAGACTTAAACATAGTACTACAGCATCCAGATGAGACCCAATCAGTTTTGTTTGATAGAGATTGTACTGATGAAGACAATCTTGATGTTACTTTTGATGATGAAGCTCCATCAGATTTCATTTGTGAAGTAAGAAACGGAGTAATTTATAAACCGACTGGAACTTCACTGTCAAATTTTGATGGTAAAAATTCACAAGGGCAATGGATTATAGGAATTCGAGATTTTTATAATGAAGACCTTGGAATTTTGAATGATTACACTTTAGAAATTTGCATTACAACCTTTATTTTAAATGCCCCTTCTTATGACTTAAGCGCAATTAAATTCTACCCGAATCCAGTAGAAAACACTCTGTTTATTGACACTTTTTTACAAGATTTAACCTATTCTTTATTGGATTTAAGAGGTAGAAAAATTTATACAACAAAAGGTAAATTTTTACCAATGGACAAGTTAAGTAATGGAGTTTACATTGTGAAAATCACAGGAAACAATCAGACTTTTTACAAACGAATAATTAAAAAATAAACAAATAAAGAACAAATATCTAAAGAGGCTTTGAGGAAGTAAATTTGAGTTTTTTAAACTGTGGTATAAGATGGCTCATCTCAATATTATTTTAATACTTACCAAATATATTTTAGTCGAGTGCTCTTTTGGTAACGAAGCTGCGCCAGCCCAATAGCGCCATTTGCCACTTATTGGCTTTGCTAAGGTCAACCCTTTTTTTGCTTAAGCTTGGTAAAATGGCTTTGTTCAATAAAGCCAAAGATTTAAAAAATAATTTCATATACCAAAAATAGAATTTCTTTGTTATAAATCAAGCTATTTTCGTTTCATAACCTATATTTGTTCAAAATACCTTTGATGGATATTATTTTGATGATTTTAGGGTTTATTCTGCTTGTCATAGGCGGAGAATATTTGGTTCGAGCTTCTGTTGGGCTATCGCTAAAATTGAATCTTTCAAAAATGGTTATCGGACTCACTGTGGTCTCTTTCGCGACTTCTCTTCCCGAATTATTGGTGAGTTTAAATGCGGCCCTTCAAGGAGTACCAGCCATTGCCATAAATAATGTGGTTGGATCGAATATTGCCAATATTGGACTGGTGTTGGGTATTACCGCAATTTGTACCACGGTAGAAGTGGATCAATCGTTTTATAAATTCAATTGGCCTTCATTAGTTATTTTTTCATTACTTCTTTACTTTTTTCTTAAAACTGATAATCAACTTTCATCAGTTGAGGGTTGGGTTTTATTTAGCATGCTTTCAGTATTTATTTATTTACTTATTAAAAAATCTAGAACTTCTTTACAAGAGTTGGACAGCAGTATTGAGGTCTCAGACAAAGTTTCTTATTTTAAGATATTAATTTGGCTAGTTATTGGGGCTTTAGCTTTGTTTTTTGGTGCCGATTGGTTAGTCGATGGAGCTGTTGTTGTCGCACACAAAATGGGCGTCAGTGAAGCGGTCATTTCTGTTTCTTTAATTGCTGTTGGGACTAGTATACCAGAGCTGGCGGCTTCGATTATTGCTCTAATTAAAAATGAAAAGGCTATTTCACTAGGAAACCTTATTGGGTCTAATATTTTTAATATTGGTTCTGTTTTAGGATTAACTTCAATTATAAAATCAATTCCTGTAGATGATTCTCAAATTTTATCCAGAGACATACTTTGGATGCTAGTGTTTGCAGTCATTATACTGCCCTTGGTTGTACTGAAAAAACGAAACAAACTTCAATTCAAGGAGGGTTTCTTTTTGGTATTGCTCTATTCCGTGTTTATTGTTTTGGTATTCCGTTCTTAGTCACTTAGTGCGAAATCAACTAATTCTTCAATATTTTCTATGGATACGTTTGTTGGAATGTCTAAGTCCACACCCGAAAGGGAAAGTAGTGTGGTTAATTGTGCGGAGAGACTGATGCCTTGAACTGTTTCAGCTCTAACAAGACCAATATTTTCTACATAATAGTAGCTTGTTTTTAGTACGTCTTGTTCATCTAAAATAGGGATTGTTTGGCTGATGCCTGCTACTGAAAATGTACCTAAAATTTCGATATTTAAGGAGAACTCACCCTCAAAAACATTTGTGTAATTTGTCCCATTAAGCGCCTTGTTTTCGTGAAAATTTATCTTAGTAGTGGATATTCTGCTGCTGATATTGATAGGGACTGCAAGCCCATCTAGGTCAATATTTTCAGAAAAATTACGTTCCTCATTGTAAAGCTCTTGATTGTTTGAAGCATCCAAGTCCAAAAGAGTCATGCCCTCTATTGAAAGGTCTTGAGTGAAGCCCAAATCGGCTAGATTATCCGGTAAATCAATACCACCATCAAAAACCAATGTAGTACTTGTCTTGCTCAATGATCCGTTGGTGAGCACTATATTCATACTGCCATTAGCAATACCATCGTCATTGGCCTCTAACAAGAATGAATTTTGGTTTATACTGCTGACATACACAGAATCTGTTGCGGCGAAATTCATTTCAGTTACAACAGCACTGCTCACAGCAACGTCATAAATCCAATAAGCATTGTTGCCACTTGGCGAGTAGTCAGAAGCGCCTAAAGCTGGAGATGAGTCACCGGTACTATCATTGTCATAAGCTTCATCATTACAACTTAGTACCAATACAAAACATAAAATTAGAAATATATATTTTTTCATGAAATTAGATATTTTTTAAAGGTACAAAAAAAAGCAAAAAAAAACGCCATCCCTAGGGGACGGCGTATTGTATAGTTATAAAAAAATTACTTTTTATTCATTTTTTGGATGTACTTCTGAAGTGCCATACTCATTGACGGCATATCTTTTGTTGGTGCAGCAATGTCTACACGAAGTCCCTTGCTTTCAACAGCTTTGACTGTAGTATTTCCAAAAACGGCAATACGGGTGTCGTTTTGTTTGAAATCGGGGAAGTTATGAAATAATGATTCAATTCCAGATGGGCTAAAAAACACTAATATATCATAATAAACATCTGCTAAATCTGAAAGATCACTGATTACTGTTTTATAAAAAACAGCTTGTTTCCAGCGCACACCCAACTCGTCTAAAGCTAAGGGAACGGAAGGCTTTAGCTTATCCGAAGAGGGGAGTAAAAAAGACTCATCTTTGTATTTACTAATTAATGTAATAAGTTCTGGAAAAGTGCGTTTTCCAACATAAATTTTACGCTTGCGGTATACCACATATTTTTGAAGGTAATAGGCAACAGCTTCAGATTGACAAAAATATTTCATACTGTCTGGAACCTTAAAGCGCATTTTTTCTGCAACTCTAAAGAAATGATCTACCGCGTTTCTACTTGTAAGTATAATGGCTGTAAACTTCGAAAAATCAACTTTTTGAAGTCGAATTTCTTTAGTACTTACATCTTCAACATGTATAAAAGGGCGAAAGTCAATTTTTACTTTCTGTTGCTGTTGTAGATCAAAGTAAGGAGAATTTTCTGCTTTTGGTTCAGGTTGAGAAACTAAAATTGTTTTTACTTTCATAAATTAATTAGTCTTGTAGAATTGATTTAAGCTCGATTAACGACCGTATAAATTACCAAATAGGGGCCAATTTCGAAAGTGCAAAGATATAAAATAAAATAAAAAAAGTTATTCAAAATAATGTTAAGATTTGACTGGATGGTTTTTATCATTCCAGCAATGGATATTATCAAGATTAATACAGCAACTAAAATCACAGCTAAAGGTGCTAGATTAACCCCAAAAACGAGGAATGCGTTTAGAGGAAGCAGTACCAAGCCTATAAAGTTATAGCTGCTTATTTGTTGAAAACTTAGGATGTTGAATAAGTTGTATAAATCCAATACATAGCCCAAAAACAGTTCTAATAGAATTTTGAGAATTACTCCTCCGGCAACAAAAGGAAAAAGTTGAGAAAGCAACAGAAAGCTCATGTCTACATAGGTGTAGAGTAATTGGTAGCCAATCCAAGAAAAACATATAATATTTACACAAAAATTGATAAATAATAGCGTATCAAAGCTGTCAAAAAAAGTATGTTCTTTTAAGTAAATCCGCAGGTAATTTGAATTGCTAAATAACTTTAAGAAGCCTGAAAAGCGTTGGGAATCAATTTTTTTTGCACTAACGACAATGACTAAGCTCAAGAGGCAAAACCCCACGTACCAATCATTTGTAATAACTTCTCTAAGCATACACAAATCTAAGAAGAATATTTGTATATACAGATCCGTTAAAATAGCGTATTTTTGTCTAACAAAATTATGATTTGAAGGATACACTCATCATCATACCAACCTATAATGAAATAGAAAATATTGAACTGATGTTGCACACTATTTTCTCTATGTACAAGCATGTACATGTTCTTGTTGTAGACGACAATTCGCCTGATAAAACAGCTCAAAGAGTAGAAGCATTGAAAGACGAATTTCCAGGTTCTTTACACCTCTTATCAAGGCCATATAAATCCGGATTGGGCCGCGCATACATCGATGGCTTCAAATGGGCTTTACAACATCCGTATTCTTATATTTTTGAAATGGATTCTGATTTTTCTCATAATCCAAAAGATCTGGAGATTCTTCACAAGGCATGCATATCACATGATGTTGATGTTGCAGTTGGCTCAAGATACATCAAAGGAATAAACGTAGTGAATTGGCCATTTTCTAGAATTCTTTTGTCTTATTTTGCCTCGTTTTATGTGCGTATTATCACTGGTATGCCCGTCAAAGACCCTACGGCTGGATTTGTGTGCTACAAGCGCAAGGTTCTTGAAACAATAAATCTTGATGAGATCCGATTTATTGGCTACGCCTTCCAAATTGAGATGAAATTTAAAGCCCTAAATAAAAAATTTAAAATCAAAGAAATACCCATTATCTTTACCGACCGTATTAGAGGGGTGTCAAAACTCACCAAAGGAATTATTTCTGAGGCCATTTTAGGAGTTATCCAAATGCGTGCTCAACAATTATTAGGCAAACTATAAATGCAAGAAAAATCGATCTTAATAAAAAATGCGCGCATTGTCAATGAAGGAAAAATCATTGAAGGCGATGTACTCATAGAAAATCAATTCATAACTGAAATCTCAGAATCAATCAGTGCTAAAAATGGGGATACCCAAGTTATTGATGCGGAAAATAAATTTTTACTTCCAGGAATGATCGATGATCAGGTACATTTTAGAGAACCTGGGCTAACACACAAAGCCAATATAGCAACTGAATCTAAAGCTGCAATTGCAGGCGGGATTACTTCCTTTATCGAAATGCCTAATACCTTCCCTCAGGCCACTACTATTGAAAAATTAGAAGATAAATTTCAGATCGCTGCTGAAACATGTTATGCCAATTATTCGTTTATGTTTGGCGGTACCAACGACAATTTGGACGAAATCTTAAAAGTAGATTCAAAAAATGTTGCAGGGCTGAAATTATTTTTAGGCTCATCCACTGGAAATATGCTTGTTGATAACCCCGAAGTTTTAGAAAAGATTTTCTCAAGTACAGATTTGCTCATTTCGGTGCATTGCGAAGACGAAGAAACCATTCGTACAAACACCAAAAAATTTGTCGATAAATATGGAGACGACATCCCTGTCAAATATCATCCAGTCATAAGAAGTGCAGAATCATGTTATTTGTCCTCATCAAAAGCTATTGAATTGGCCAAAAAAACAGGGGCAAGACTGCATGTATTTCATTTGTCTACAGCAAAAGAAATGGGGCTGTTTTCTAACAAACGTCCACTCAAGGATAAAAAAATTACTGCTGAAGTATGCATCCATCACCTTTGGTTTTCAGATGAAGATTATGATCAAAAGGGGACTTTAATAAAGTGGAACCCAGCTGTAAAATCCAGTACGGACCGCGCTGCACTGTGGAAGGCTCTGCTGGACGACCGTATCGATGTCATAGCAACTGACCATGCACCTCATACCTTAGACGAAAAATCAAATCCTTACACTAAAGCGCCATCAGGTGGTCCTTTGGTTCAGCATGCGGTTGTGGCTCTTATGGAGGCCTATCACCGTGAACAAATATCTTTAGAAAAGATTGTTGAAAAAATGGCACATAATCCCGCCATTTTGTTTGAAATTGAAAAAAGAGGTTTTATCAGGAAGGGATATTATGCCGATTTGATTTTGGTCGATCCGCACAATCCTTGGACGGTAACAAAAGACAATATTTTGTATAAATGTGGATGGTCGCCATTTGAGGGAACAACGTTCAAATCGAGAATTACACATACGATACTTAATGGTTCTTTAGTATACCACAACGCACAATTTTCTAAACAAAATGCAGCAATGCGCCTAACATTTGAACGATGAGAATTTGGTCTTTCTTACTTATTTTGACACTTTGTGTTTCTTGTAATAGAAACACTTATGAAGCGCCAGATAATTTGATTGAAGAGGATCAAATGGTTGAGGTATTAAGCGAATTTATGTTGCTTAATGCCGCCAAAGGCATTAATAAGAAAATTTTGGAAAAGCACATTGCCGATCCAACACAGTATATTTTTGATAAATATGGCATCGATAGTACTCAACTGGCCAACAGCAACACCTACTACGCACACAATAGTGAAGCCTATGCATCTATTTACGAACGCCTAAAAAAGAAACTAGAATCCGATAAGAAAGTATTGCAAGACTTTGTTGCAGAAGAAAAAAGAATACGTGACTCGATTCGAAAAACCAAATTGGTAAAACCAGACTCAGCGTTCGATTTAAAAAAGCAAAAGCTAACGCTTAAGAACAGACCTCCTTCAAAAAGAATTGAGACGTTGAACAAATAGAGTCTGAAATAGCTGTAAATTCAAACCCTTCCAAATCTTGTTTAATTTTATCCGCCCTGTAATATGATTTTTTCTGTAGAGTGTAACTCAGTTGTCTTGTTAGCCTCCGTTTTCTTCTAAATAATTTGGACGCAATCCAATCTACTCGCCAAGCGATTGCGAGCCAAAAAGAGGAGCTCATTTTTTTGGGAAGTTTTGCGTTCAATTCCCTTGAAATCATACTTATAATTTCGAAATAAGAATGATGTCCATTTGTTAAAATATAGCGCTGATTTTCAATTGAGGTATTCATCAGGCGAACCATTGCTGTAACCACATCCTGAACAGCAACATAGCCTGTACCCCCTTCAGTTACATAGGGAGTTCCTTTTTTCGCCAGGTCAAATAATAAGCCGCTGCCGGAAGACCAAAAGCCTGGGCCAAGTACCACGCCAGGGTTCACAATAACGGTCGAAACACCTTCTTGTATTCCACGCCAAACTTCCATTTCTGCACCATACTTCGAAATGGCATATACACTTTGATTTTGATTACCATCCCAATAGGTTTCTTCATCGATCCAATCAGCATCATATCCTAAAGTCGCAATAGTGCTGACATAACACAGCTTCTCTACAGCATGATTGATACACAAATTGACTATGTTTGCCGTACCTCTAATGTTTGTTTTTCGAAGTAATTTATAATCAGATGGATCAAAAGAAATCAATGCAGCACAGTGGTATACGTGTGTTATGTCTTGGAAAGCTAAGCTTAATTTAGGAACATCGTTAAGATCGGCCTCTACCCATTGTATACCATTAAAAAGCGCTGTTGAATCCTCCGAATAATAAGCGAAAATATCTTTTACGCGCTCGC
Source organism: Formosa sp. Hel3_A1_48 (assembly GCF_001735715.1). Lineage (NCBI taxonomy): Bacteria > Pseudomonadati > Bacteroidota > Flavobacteriia > Flavobacteriales > Flavobacteriaceae > Formosa > Formosa sp. Hel3_A1_48. The sequence goes on along the minus strand of NZ_CP017259.1, from coordinate 537,536 downwards.
GCTTAGATTCTTTTCTGTAAGTAGCACGAACCGACAGCCCTTTTTGTGTCAACTTAAAGAGTAAATGACTCCCAATAAGTCCTGTACCGCCTGTAACTAAAACCATGCTGCTAAATTACTGATTTTTCTTTTCTCAGCATGGCTGAATCTTTTATCTTTGTTGAATAAAACTTAAAAAATGGCCAATAATTTCATAGAGGGACTGAAGTGGAGAGGAATGATTCATGATGTTATGCCAGGGGCAGAAGAACATCTTTTGGAACAAATGCGTGCAGCTTATGTGGGTTTTGATCCTACAGCAGATTCTTTACACATCGGAAATTTGGTACCCATTATGCTGTTGGCACACTATCAGCGATGTGGACACAAACCCGTAGCTTTGGTTGGTGGTGCAACAGGAATGATTGGTGATCCCTCTGGGAAGTCTGCCGAACGAAATTTATTGGATGAAACGACTCTTCGTCACAATCAAGAAGCCATTAAAAAGCAACTAGCACACTTTTTAGATTTTGAAAGTAATCAACCCAATGCGGCACTAATGGTTAATAATTACGATTGGATGAAAGATTTTTCATTCTTAGATTTTATTCGTGATGTAGGCAAGCACATTACCGTCAACTATATGATGGCTAAAGATTCTGTAAAAAACAGAATTTCATCGGACAGTAATGAAGGGATGAGTTTTACAGAATTTACTTACCAGTTGGTTCAGGGGTACGATTTTTTACATTTATATCAAGCCCACAAGTGTACCATTCAGATGGGAGGAAGCGACCAATGGGGTAACATTACTACAGGTACAGAACTGATTAGACGTATTGGAAATGGTAAAGGATTTGCTATTACATGTCCATTGATCACTAAATCTGATGGTTCTAAATTTGGAAAAAGTGAGGGCGGAAATGTTTGGCTTGACCCTAAAAGAACGTCGCCTTATAAATTCTATCAATACTGGTTAAATTCCAGTGATGAAGATGCAGAAAAGTACATTAAAATCTTTACGTTTTTAGAAAAAGACGATATCGAAGCTCTAATAGATACCCATAAAGAACAACCGCATTTACGTCAACTTCAAAAACGGTTAGCACAAGAAATTACAACTATGGTGCATGGTGCGGAAGATTGTGAAAATGCCGAAAAAGCATCCCAAATTTTATACAGTAAAGCCTTTAAAGAAGATATTCAAACCTTGGATGAAACTACATTTCTAGATGTTTTTGAAGGTGTACCACAAGCCGATGTGTCTAAATCTAAAATTTTAGAGGGGTTAGACATGATTGCAGCGCTTTCGGCAGAAACAGGCTTTTTAGCGTCTAACGGAGAAGCACGACGTGCGTTGAAAGAAAATTCAATTGCGGTCAACAAAGAAAAAGTCAATGAACAGTACGCATTAAGCGCAGCAGATTTGATTAACGACACCTATGTCATCTTAAATCGAGGCAAGCGCAGTACCTTTATTATCCGTGCGGTTTAAAGCACCATCAAATTACATCCTCTAATATCCGATTGGTCAAAACGTCCAAGCACTTCAAAAGTGCCATTGGCATGAATTTTCCCTAAATCTTGTGTTGCAATAAATGCACAAGAATGTACATTGGCCAAATCAATAATGTTGATACCGCCTGATCTTCCTTTTGGTAATATAGTTAAAGCATCTTCTGGATCTCTAATGAGCACGTTCATCCAAGGCGGTGTAGAAAACAAGCCATCGCCTTTGGAATAGGCCTGTGCCAAAAGCTCAGTCATTCCATATTCGCTATGGATTGTATTGATCCCAAATCCTTTTTTTAATATGCTGTGTAATTCTGATTTAATCAATTCTTTTCGGCGGCCTTTCATACCGCCAGTTTCCATGATTATGGTATGTTTTAGTTCAAATTGATGAAATTCTACCAAGTCCAAAAGGGCATAGGACACACCAATAAGAAGTGTTTTTTGTCCCGACTTTTCAAGTGCGAGAAGTGTTTGTTTTAATGCGTCTAAATCATCCAAATAAAATCCACTTTTTGGGTGCTTGGATTCTTGAATCATATCCTCCACCATATAAACCAAAGAAGACCCTTCTCGTTCTAAATATGAGGGTAGTAGGGCCAAAACAGCATAATCTTCTATACGGCCATAAAAGTGCGCAAACCCTTTTTGAAAACTTGTTTTATAATGGTTGAGGTCGGCCACATGGTGTTGGCTTACCACACTGCCAGAAGTCCCACTACTGGTAAACGTCTGTTGAATTTCTTTTTTTGTTGAAAGAACTTTATGGGTTTTAAAAAACTCTATAGGCAGAAAAGGAATATCTTCTAATTTTTGGACAGCACTGGGGTGTTTGTACAAAAGATCACAAAAAGAGCGGTATACTGGATTTTCTTCAAATTGAAATTTGAATAGCTCAAGGGCTTTTTTGGTAAAAGCCGCTTCGGAATTGATATCGAAAATTGACCTGTTGTCCATTATTGTTCAAATGCACTACAAAAATAGAGAAAATAAAAAGAGCGTTGCCATAGCAACGCTCTTTTTAAAAAAGGTTTAAAATCAATTATTGAACAATCAACTTTTTAGTTGTAGTATTTTTGTTTTGCGTTAGTTTTACCACATAAACACCGGCATTCAAGTTTGAAACATCCATACGCTCAGTATTGACCGCAGTATTGATGACTTCTTTTCCAAGGAGATCAAAAACTTGGGCTTGTACTGCACCCATTTGGTTGGATTTGATGGTGACAAATCCACTATTTGTGGGGTTGGGATACATTTCAAAACTTAATATACCATAGTCATCTGTACTTAAGGCGCCCTGCACGTCACTCACATATCTTGGAAGTATTTGAAGATTTCCATCAAATTCAGCGGCTAATCCAATTACATAGTCAGATGCCGAAGGAATAGAAGCTCCTATGAGGTCTTCATCATTAAAGGTAACTCTTGCTGTTGTTGCATCTGTACCCTGAGAAATTGAGTAATTTTGGTTGTGAGCAAAAGCTCCAGTGTCTGAAAATGTGACGTTATTGAATCGAATGAGTTGACTTTCATAGAGATCAGCATTTGCTGCTAAAATGAAATCGGCAATAGTGATTGTTTGTGGTGTTATAGTATTTCCTGTAGAGGAAGCACTTGCAACATTTTCTGTTGGTAGAAATTGAGAAACTCCTGCATATCCACCAAGCTTACCTCTGAGGCCAGAAATACCGTCACCAATATTGAATTCAGTAGATAAAGTACCAGCAGAATCATCAATCAAAATTCCACCACTCTGATCTTGTATGTATTTTTGGTTTCTAGTATTATCAGTTACAATATAGGATATGAACGCCTCTCCAGAGAGTTCATAAAAATTCCCCTCTGTTCCAGCTCTTAGAGCAGCAATATCATTGACCTGAGTGTAGCTCCCTACACTAAAGGATACATTGTCTGTAGCAACAGTCGATCCACCGTCAACTAGATTAACAGTAACTGAATAAGTTGTGCCATCTGTAGTATTTATAGTGTAAGGGCTAGATACTCCCGAGGTTTCAGTACCATCAACAACTATATTTACAGAAGCTCCTGTTGGTGTATTATTAGTATTCCATGATACAGATACAGATGATGTCCCCGGATTAAATACATTATTATTTGAAGGAGAACTTATTGAAATCGTCGCTGTTGCTGAAGCGCCAATCCATGATCCAGGGTCGTAGTCATCAGGTGCACTTTGGGACGACGAACCATAATAATTTGTACAGCCAGTAGCACTTGAGCTTTTATCCCAAACATTCCATTCAGACTCGTCGAATACATTGTTAGAACTTGTAACTGATGCCGCACGTTCTGCCCTTCCATCTTCAAAACCATGACATGTATCGTTCCCATCTTCACCAGGAACGCCAAAAATATCAATAGTAGTATCGGTAGGATCGAAAATTGCAATTTGATCGTCTCCATTTGAGTCTGCTGCTCCACCACCTCCAGCCATTATGTCAGGAGCAAATCCATAAACGCTTTCAAAATTTGCGTTATTAGCAATTACTGCGAAGGCACCACTTGCTAGAGTCCCAACTGAGGAAAGATCTACCCCAGTTCCTTGTGGATCAGTATTACCATTTGTCCATCTGCGAAGCTCCCAATCTGTTAAATCCACGTCAGCATTACTGATGTTGTAGATTTCCACAAAACGCACAGTAGAACTGGAGTTAATTGGGTCTGAGATTTCTGTAATTATAATCTGCCCAAAAGACAGGTTTAAAGCAAAAAAAGTAAAAAGTAAAAAGTAAAAGTGTTTCATTGTAAATTTTTTAAAATTGATATTTTCAAATATAGTTTTTTTTGAGCAATTTTTCAAAAGAAAACACACTTAGCGATACCATTTAACAGAAATTTACATTTTACTTTGCAATGAATTAATGTATCCGTAAAAAAGGGGTGGGCGTATTATAAAGTTGTTAATTTTTTTGAAGGGATTATCGCTATGGTCAATCTAAACCTTATAAATTCTACGTTTAGCTTTGTGGTTTTTAGAGTAATAATGTTACCTCAGGTTTAAGTTAACGTTAATACTTGAATCATTTTTTTTAATTTGTATCATATTCAATATCTTTACAATGAATCTTAAATAAATAAATGAGCAATTCAAACGTTAAAATTCTTTTGGTTGATGATGAGCCCGATATTTTGGAAATCATCAGTTACAACCTCTCGGCACAGGGCTACAACGTATTTACGGCCAACAATGGACTACAAGCCATAAAAAAAGCCAAAAAAGAACAACCCCAACTCATCATTTTAGATGTCATGATGCCCGAAATGGACGGCATTGAGGCCTGTGAGCAGATCCGAAAAATTCCTGAGCTTCAACATACGCTCATCACCTTTCTTACAGCGCGTGGCGAAGATTATTCGCAAGTTGCAGGTTTTGAAGCTGGTGCAGATGATTACATTACCAAACCCATTAAACCAAAAGTCTTGGTCAGCAAAATCAAATCTTTGCTAAGACGCTTAAATACTAAAATCGATAGCCCATCCAAAGACCTTATTGAATTAGAAGATTTGATCATCGATAGAGAGGCCTACAAAATTATTTTTAAAGGAGAGGATGTCATTTTACCACGTAAAGAATTTGAATTGCTGTATTTGTTGGCATCAAAACCTGGAAAAGTCTTTAAACGCGAAGATATCCTTGATAAAATTTGGGGGAATGAAGTGGTTGTTGGTGGAAGAACGATTGATGTTCATATCCGTAAGCTCCGCGAAAAATTGGGTGATAAACGCTTCAAAACCATAAAAGGCGTTGGGTATAAGTTTCAAAGCAAATGAGTTCATCACTGAAAAAAACCTATAAATTTGCAGGCACTACAGCGCTGCTTTTGACGTTTTTTCTTACACTCTTTCTGAGTGTTTTTTTGTTTTACATTGATCAGTTCAACGGAAAACTCATTATTCTAAGTTCACTCTTTTGTTTTGTACTGTCTTTTATTCTGATTCAATACCGCGTCGATCGTTATATCTTCAAAAGAATTGAAAAAATTTACAATGATGTCATCTTTTTAGAATCTGAGACTGGGCCAGTGAACAGTGTACCCCTTTCTACGGATTTAGATTTTTTATCTAAAGAACTTAGCAAATACACACGACTAAAAAAAATGGAGTTAGAGTCTTTTCGTGCGCGCGAAGAATTCCGAAAGGAGTTTGTGGGTAATGTAGCCCATGAACTCAAAACGCCTTTATTTACGGTGCAAGGCTATATTGCTACATTGTTGGATGGGGCAATGGAGGATTCAGAGGTATTGGAAAAGTATTTAAAGAGAGCCGATAAAGGCGTCGATCGCTTAATCTATATTGTGAAAGATTTGGATATGATCACTAAGATAGAATTTGGTGATGCCAAATTGGAAAAAACAAATTTTGATATCTTAGAATTGATAAATAATGTCTTTGAACAATTGGAAATGAAAGCCAAAAAGAAAAACATCACGCTTTCATTGGACGAACTTTCGACCTGCTCAGTATATGTCCATGCCGATATGGAACGGATTCAACAAGTAGTCTCCAATCTTTTGGTCAATTCTATTAAATACGGCCATAACAATGGTACCACAGAAGTTAATGTAGAATCATTAAACAAAGACAAAGTCGTGGTACGCATTACCGACAATGGCGAAGGCATAGAGGAAGAACATATTCCACGTCTTTTTGAGCGGTTTTATAGAGTTGATAAAAGTGGTGCTCGTAGCGAAGGAGGTTCCGGACTTGGACTCGCTATTGTAAAACACATTATTGAAGCACATGAGGAGAAAATCTTTATTGAAAGCAAGTACGGTATAGGAAGTGAGTTTTCATTTACCCTCCAAAAACAGGAATAACTTCATTGTAATTTTCCTATTTTTGCTCAAAATTATCATCAGTGGGAAGCAAAAATAAACTCAAAAGATTTCGAGAAAATGAAACATTTCACAATGTACTTCAGCCCAAACGTGCGGATCTTGTGGATGCTATATTTCCATTTAAAGGAAAATGGGGTGCGGATTTTTTTAAAAACAACAATCCATTAGTTTTGGAACTGGGCTGTGGAAAGGGTGAATACACTGTCGGTCTAGCCAAGCGTTATCCCCACAAAAATTTTATTGGGATTGACATCAAAGGTGCGCGTTTTTGGCGTGGTGCCAAAACAGCAATAGAAGATCAACTCCCTAATGTAGCTTTTATTCGGGCACAAATTGAACTGATAGAACATTTGTTTGCTGAAAATGAAGTTGCTGAAATTTGGATTACTTTTCCCGACCCACAAATCAAGTACAAACGTACCAAACACCGTCTGACCAACGATGCGTTTTTGAAACGTTACAAACATATCCTAAACGATACTGGCGTTGTTCACCTCAAAACAGATAGTGAGTTTATGCATGGCTACACCCTTGGGTTGTTGCATGGCCGAGGCCATGAGGTGCAATATGCCAACCACGATGTGTATCATCAAGAAGGAAGTCCAGACGAAGTTACTGGCATTCAAACCTTTTATGAAACCACGTATTTAGAAAAAAACAAAGCAATTACTTATATTAGATTCAAAATCAATTAAATTTTGAGTAATACACTAATTTTTTTCATCAGTCTCTTGATTTCTTTTATTGGAGTTATTCCCCCAGGAATGCTCAATGTGTCTGCTGCTAAAATCAGTTTGAATGAAGGGCATAACAGAAGTTTTATGTTTTCTTTTGGGGTATGTGTTGTTGTAGCTATTCAAGTTTATATCGGTGTAGTTTTTGCTAAATATCTTAACCTTCATCCTGAGATTACGGTTATTTTGAAGCGGGTGGCCTTTGTCATTTTTTTGTTGGTTTCAGCCTATTTTTTCAACACGGCAAAATCGTCTACCTTGGCAATAGAACACCCTGTAAGAAGTAAACAAAGCCGTTTTTTTCAAGGAATATTTATGTCTGCACTGAATATTTTCCCCATTCCTTTTCAGGCCTATGTAGTCACTACGCTGCTGTCTTATGGTTGGATGAGTTTAGAAGCTACAACTATTGGAACCTATGTCTCTGGTGCAGTCATGGGAACATTTATGGCCTTGTATGTTTATATTTTGTTTTTTGACACTCTGAAAAACACAAAAATAGCCAGTCCAAAAAACATGAACTATTGCATTGGTGTTATCACTTTAGTCGTGGCAATTGCCACTTTGATTAATCTTCTAAGGCAGAATTAAGATGTCGGAATCTTTTAGTTTTTTTGAAAAATGTTATACAGTAGCACGTCAAATTCCATATGGGCGTGTCACAACTTATGGAGCCATTGCACGCCATTTGGCTTCGCCACAAAGCGCAAGAGCCGTGGGCTATGCAATGACCGCGTCTCACGCAAAAGACGTTCCCGCGCACCGAGTGGTCAACAGAACCGGATTGCTCACAGGCAAACATCATTTTGAGGGCATAAATTTGATGCAGCAACTTTTAGAAAATGAAGGAATTGAAGTCAAAAATAACCAAATTCAAAATTTTGAAATTGTATTTTGGGATCCATCAAAAGAACTTTAGTTTTTTTGACAAATCAAGCGTATATTTGTCCTTTAGAATAAGTCTAAATTATCCAGGTTGAAATTTACAAAACAAGACATACAAAACGCGTTGAAGACCCTTACTGTACCAGGAGAAGGTAAGAATATGATTGAAAGTCAGGCGGTTAAAAACATTGTTGTTTTTGGTGATGAAGTCGTTGTAGATATCACGATTTCCAATCCTAGCCTTCAGGCCAAAAAGCGTACCGAAGTGGACATCATGAAAACCATTCATGAGTTGGTATATTCCAAAGCCAAAATCCAAGTCAATGTGAAAGTTGAAGCGAATAAAGCGCCAAAAAATGAAATCAAGGGTAAACCCATCCCTGGGATCAAACACATCATCGCAATAGCGTCTGGTAAAGGCGGAGTTGGCAAGTCTACAATTACTTCGAATATGGCCGTTACATTGGCTAAAATGGGTTTTAAGGTTGGTGTTTTAGATGCCGATATTTATGGTCCTTCTATTCCTTTGATGTTTGATGTTGCGCTAGAACGACCATTGGCCGTACAAGTCAATGGTGCTTCTAAAATGCAACCTGTCGAAAATTATGGAGTCAAAATACTTTCGATTGGATTTTTTACCAAACCAAATCAAGCTGTAGTTTGGCGTGGTCCTATGGCTGCTAAAGCACTAAATCAAATGATTTTTGATGCTGCTTGGGGTGAATTAGATTTTTTATTGATTGATTTACCACCAGGAACAGGAGACATTCACTTGAGTATCATGCAGTCTTTACCCATTACTGGAGCTGTGGTTGTCAGTACTCCACAAAATGTTGCACTTGCTGATGCTAAAAAGGGAGTAGCTATGTTCCAACAAGAAAGCATCAATGTACCAGTATTGGGCATCATTGAAAATATGGCCTATTTTGTACCTGAGGAATTACCAGACCACAAATACTATATTTTCGGTCAAGAAGGAGCAAGACATCTAGCAAGTGATCTTGAGGTTTCATTTTTGGGCGAGATTCCCATTGTACAAAGTATTCGAGAAGCCGGCGATTTTGGTCGCCCGGCAGCCATGCAATCCAATACGCCATTAGAGTCTTCATTTAGAGAAATCACTCAAAATGTAGTTCAAGAGGTTGTTAGGCGTAACAAAAGTTTACCACCAACAGAAGCCATAAAAATTACAACAATGGCGGGTTGTAGTGCTGTAAAAAATTAAATAAAAATGATTATGAGTACAGAAGAATTGCAAAAAAATGTAGAGAAAGCATTGGATGAAATTCGTCCATTTCTTCAAAATGATGGAGGGAATATTAACCTCATTGCCATAGAAAATGATGAGGTGGTCAAAGTTCAACTCATTGGCGCGTGCTCTTCGTGTAGTGTCAATCAAATGACTTTAAAGTCTGGTGTAGAGATGACCATTAAAAAATATGCGCCTCAAATTCAATCTGTAATCAATATTGAAGCTTAGGATGATCAAAACAGATATTCTTATTATTGGCGCAGGGCCAACAGGGCTATTTGCTGTCTTTGAAGCAGGATTGCTCAAGCTTAAATGCCACCTAATAGATGCACTGCCTCAGCCCGGTGGCCAATGTTCTGAAATTTATCCCAAAAAACCAATCTACGATATTCCAGCCTATCCAGAAATTTTAGCTGGCGAACTTACAGAAAAATTATTAGAGCAATCTAAACAATTTGAACCTGGTCTCACCCTTGGTGAGCGTGCAGAAACTATTGAAAAGCAAAGCGATGGAACTTTCGTTGTAACAACCAACAAAGGGACACAGCATTGTGCGCCTGTCGTCGCAATTGCAGGAGGATTAGGGAGTTTTGAACCACGAAAGCCAGCCCTAGAAAATATTGAAAATTTTGAAGATAAAGGGGTGTCTTACATGATTAAAGATCCCGAAGTTTATCGCGATAAGCGTGTGGTTATTGCAGGTGGAGGGGATTCCGCATTGGACTGGTCAATTTTTTTAAGTGCCGTTGCTAAAGAAGTTACATTGATTCATAGAAGAACAGAATTTAGGGGCGCTTTAGATTCTGTTGACAAAGTGCAGGAACTTAAAAACAATGGGGTTATTAATTTGATTACGCCTGCTGAGGTTACGGGTCTTTTTGGTGCTGATTGTTTAGAATTTATAGAAGTCACAAAAACAGATGAAGCACCACAACGTATCAAAACAGATGCGTTTATTCCACTGTTTGGGCTATCCCCTAAACTGGGGCCAATTGCCAATTGGGGATTAGAAATCGAAAAAAATGCCATTAAAGTAAATAATGCATTAGATTATCAGACCAATATTCCAGGGGTTTTCGCCATTGGAGATGTGAATACCTATCCCGGAAAATTGAAATTGATTTTATGCGGTTTTCACGAAGCCACACTGATGTGCCAGGCAGCTTACAAAATCATCAATCCAGGAAAGCGTCTTGTGCTTAAATACACAACTGTAAGTGGTATTAATGGCTTTGATGGAACTCGCAAAGAAGCGCCCAAGAGTGTTGTAAAATCAATTAATTGATGTCTTCAGATATTCACATAAAAATTACAGACCGCAATGGAACAACTCATGCTGTTGAGGCGCCCACTGATATGGCTCTGAATTTGATGGAAGTTGTGCGCATGTACGAACTTGCTCCAGAAGGGACTATTGGCGTTTGTGGTGGTATGGCCATGTGTGCTTCCTGCCAATGTTATATCCACAGTACACACGATTTAGTTGATAAATCAGATGATGAAGAGGCCATGCTTAGCGAGGCGTTTCACGTCAAGCCAAATAGTCGATTAGGTTGTCAAATTCAAGTCTTTCCTGAGTTAGAAGGATTGGAAATTGAATTGGCTCCGGAAGAGTAAATTTATTCAATTTTTTCTATAGCAAATGGGAGTATGCGCTCAACAAATTTGGAGTACGCCAAGCTAGAAGGGTGTAGGTTATCTGAAGCAACCAAGTCAGGATTATTGAGCCCTTGTTGAGTAATGTCTGTGATATAAACATAAGTCAACCCGTTGGTGTTGCAATAATTTTGTGCGTAATTGTTGTAGGTCTCTAGCTCTGCTGAAATGGTTTCGGAGTTTGAATTTTGTCCAAATGGTGTGTAGGCGTAGTCGGGAATGGAAACGACAATGAGGTTTGATGCTTCGCCACCTACCAGAGAAATAGCGGTATCCACTAACTCAATAAACTCTGTTTGATATAATGAAAAAGGTTTATTTTGATATTGATTATTGACTCCTATGAGTAAAGTTACCAAGTCAAAATCTGCTGTTGGATTAGCGCTTGCTATGGCAGATTTTAAATTTGTAGTTGTCCAACCCGTTTGCGCGATGATTTCCAAAGAAAAAATATCCTGACTGTTAAAGTTTTCAATTAAGCTGTCTTTGAGTTGTTCTGGAAAACGACAACTTATACACACACTCTGCCCAATGGTATAGCTATCGCCTAAGGATAATAATTTGAATGTGCGCGGTACTTCATCGTCCTGTTCTTCTTCCTCTTCTTCCTCTTCTTCGTCTTCACCTCCAGCATAAGGGGCAACATATGGTATTTCAGCTTTTGTATTGCAGCTTAGGACAGACATGTTCAAAATAAATGACAGTCCAAAAAACAATACGAGAAGTTTATTATTTAAACGCATTAAGTCCTGTTATATCAAGTCCAGTAATGAGTAAGTGTATGTCGTGTGTACCCTCGTAAGTCACAACACTTTCTAAATTCATCATATGGCGCATAATACTGTATTCGCCTGTGATCCCCATTCCGCCAAGAATCTGTCGGGCTTCACGAGCAACCTTTAAGGCCATATCTACATTATTTCTTTTGGCCATAGAAATTTGTGCCGAAGTAGCTTTATCTTCATTTTTTAATTGTCCCAACCGGAAGGCCAACAATTGTGCTTTAGTGATTTCAGTAATCATTTCGGCCAATTTTTTCTGTTGCAGTTGAAAGCCTGCAATAGGTTTTCCAAATTGAACACGTTCTTTGGCATAACGCAAAGCGGTATCGTAGCAATCCATTGCTGCACCAATAGCACCCCATGCAATGCCATAGCGCGCAGAATCCAAACAACCAAGCGGTGCGCCTAATCCAGATTTGTTAGGTAATAAATTTCCTTTTGGAACTTTAACATCTTGAAAAATAAGCTCACCAGTTGCACTAGCTCTTAACGACCATTTGTTGTGTGTTTCTGGCGTAGAAAAGCCTTCCATACTCCGCTCAACAATAAGCCCATGAATACGGCCTTCTTCATTTTTTGCCCATACCACTGCAACATCGCAAAAAGGAGCGTTAGAGATCCATAGTTTTGCACCATTCAGCAAGTAATGGTCGCCCATATCTTTATAATTTGTGGTCATACCCCCAGGATTACTTCCGTGATTGGGTTCAGTAAGTCCAAAAGCACCCATAAATGCTCCTGAGGCGAGTTTTGGTAAATATTTTTGACGTTGTTCTTCATTACCATACTTCCAAATTGGATACATTACCAATGAAGATTGCACCGATGCGGTACTGCGAACTCCAGAATCGCCACGTTCAATTTCTTGCATAATCAGTCCATATGAAATTTGATCTAGACCTGCACCTCCATAGGTTTCTGGAATATAGGGCCCAAAGGCACCAATTTCTGCTAATCCTCCGATAATTTGTTTTGGAAATTCCGCTTTTTGCGCATAAGTTTCAATAATGGGTGAGACATCTCGCTTAACCCATTCTCGAGCAGCATCACGAACAAGCTTGTGTTCTTCGCTAAATAAATCGTCTAAATTGTAATAATCGGGTGCTTCAAAGAGGTCTGGTTTCATACAAAAAGTTTTTTATGTAATCATTTCATAGAAAAAACAACTAAAAATCAATTTTCTACACAACAAATTTACTTATAAATTTATTTAGTTTAGAATTTTAAATAAAATTCTTTTGTCATGCTTTTGTAGGCCTCACTATAGCTGTGGCGACCATCTTCAAGATACATTTCTTGGCGGTCCGTTTGTCGATTTTCAAATGAAAAGGCCATCAGGCAACGCTTGATTTCTCCTTGTTTTTCGCCACGAACATACAATATATTATGGCAAAACAACCCTTGCTCTTTGGCCAAACTACAAAACGTTTTTTCTGCACTGTAGGGGACAATAACACAAAATTGACCGTCGTCAAACAGTAATTTATCAACCGAAGCGATAAGGTGCTTAAAGGGCATAGCGTGTTCAAAACGCGCTCTATTTCGCGCATCGTTTTGTGTATGAAAAGGGTTGGTGTAAAATGGAGGATTCGATACAATAAGATCGTATTTGTCTTCGATTTCTTCTGTATATTCTTCTAGACTAGCGTGGTAGCAAAACAAACGATCGCCCCATGGTGATTGTTCAAAATTGGCTACACATTGCTCATAAGCTGAGGCATCAATTTCAAGCGCATCAATGAGTTCTGCGGCACTGCGTTGCGCAAGCATAAGGGCTAAAATCCCCGATCCTGCACCAATATCCAAAATTGCATTTGGCCGATGATCTACAGAAGCCCAAGCACCAAGTAAAACAGCATCTGTACCCACTTTCATTGCACACCGATCGTGTGCGACACTAAATTGTTTGAATTCAAATGCTTCCAAGGCCATTATTCGAGATATAAATCAATGAGTCCCGGTGGTGTGTTTACTGTGACTGTTTTATTAGTACGGTCAACACTAGAAATGATATCGTCATTTAAGGGAATTAAAATTTCTATACCGTTACGGTCTATTTCAAAAAGCACTTGAGCGCTGCTGTCATTAACCCCTGAAATGAGTCCAACTGAGCCAAAATTTTCATCAACGATATGAAAACCAATAATTTCGTGGTAATAAAATGTATTGCCTTCTAGTTTTGGCAATAAGGCTAGGGGAAGGTATACTTCTTTTTTAAGTAATTGTTCTGCGTCTATCTCTGAGGATACATCTTCAAATTTTAAGCGTAACAGATTGGATTTGTGCAGTTGTGATTTGTCAACAAAATAAGGAATCAAACTGTTGTTGATGTCCAAAAAAAGGGCGTCAAGGTGTTCGTAAAGCTCGGGTTGGTCTGTGTCAAGTTTCAGTAGTACTTCGCCTTTAAAGCTGTACTTTTTTACGATTTTTCCGAGGTAAAAACAATCTTCTTTTTTCATAAAAGTTCATAAAAAAACCTGACCAAAGTCAGGTTTTAAAGATATAAAAAATAAATGTTTTATTCTTCTTCGTTAGACGCTTCTGTTGTTTCTTCGGCAGTATCTTCAGTCGCTTCTTCCACTACTGGTGCAGCGGCAGCAATTCGCGCTTCATTAGCCGCTTTTTCTGCAGCAAATGCTTTTGCAGCTTCGGCGTCTTTAGCTTTTTGGAGATCCGATTTCTTAGCGTCAATTTTGGCTTGCTTTTCAGTTACCCAAGCTTGGAATTTTTCTTCTGCTTGTTCTTCCGTTAAAGCGCCTTTTTTCACTCCACCAGCAAGATGTTTTTTCAACATTACACCCTCGTGCGACAAAATTGTGCGTGTGGTGTCTGTGGGTTGTGCACCCTTTTCTAACCATTGTACTGCACCATCAACGTTGAGTTCAATCTGTGCAGGATTGGTGTTTGGGTTGTACGTTCCTAGTTTTTCAAGAAAACGGCCATCTCTTTTGGAGCGCGAATCTGCGGCAACAATCCAATAAAATGGTTTTCCTTTTTTTCCGTGTCTTTGTAATCTTAGTTTTACAGGCATAAAAATTAATTTGTGAGGTACTCGACCTCTGTTATTAATGAGCGGCAAATATACTATATTTTTTCAATACAAAAACATTCATTTATTTTTTATATTTTTGAAGTGTTATGTGGCCATGTTGTCCTCTATCTCATTTATTTTTTTTATGAAATACTTCTTATTTATTCTTTTACTTCCTTTAGCTTTTTTAAGTTGTCAGGACGATATACAAACCAGTTCGCCGACTTTTCAGGGGCTACAACAGGGCGATTTTGTATGGCGCTCTACTGTACGTACAGCTACTGTGCAAAGCTCTGGAGTGTTGAGTATTTCGGGTAGCGATGGTTACGGCACCATGATTATAAGCCTTCCAGAAGCTGCTGTCGGGGTCTACACTTTAGGTCAAGGTGAGCTATCAACAATCACTTTTACAGAAGGAATCACAACTTACTCTACTCAAAACAACGGTACAGAATTCCCCGTCTACTTAGGCGATGGGCAGGTTACTCTAGAGGAAGTAAATACTGTATCAAAAACGCTCAAAGGATCTTTCTATTTTAATTCGTACGACGATGAGGGTAGTAAGTATTTGAACTTTTCTGAAGGGGTGTTTTATAATTTGAGGTATATCGACTAACAATCTGTTTGTCCTTTAGGACTGAGTTTCTTTTTGGACATCCGTTTAAATTACATTACTGCTAAATCTTTTGATAGTTGCAAATCAGAGTTTCAGTGGCCTTGCCAAATTTTAATTTTCTTCAAACTATTTTTACTCCCGCCATTACAGTTCAATTGGGTTTCGAGCTTTAGCTGCTCAACAAAAAAATTGTTCATAAATCCTAGCTAAAACCATGCTCATAATTTTAAAATAATACTATATTTAAAATTCTATTTGAAGCACAAATTTCTGCATGTATTTAATCTTTGATACCGAAACCACAGGCCTTCCCAAACGTTGGAAAGCACCCATCACGGATAGCGATAATTGGCCGCGTTGTGTTCAAATAGCATGGCAATTGCACGACGCTATGGGCCACTGTGTCGAACATCAAGACTATCTTATCCTTCCGGATGGGTTCAACATCCCATACGATGCAGAGCAAATTCATGGAATTTCTACAGCATTAGCCAACAAAGAGGGCGAAGCTTTGGCTGTTGTTCTTGAAAAATTTAATACCGCACTGGCCAAAGCTAAATTTGTTGTGGGGCAAAATGTGGGGTTTGACCTCAATATTATGGGCTGCGAATACCACCGCATGCAGGTGGAAACGCCGCTCAACAGCATGCCGGTATTGGACACTTGTACCGAAACCACAGCAAGTCTTTGTCAGTTGCCAGGAGGTCGTGGCGGCAAATTCAAATTGCCTACGCTTACGGAGTTGCACCAAAAATTGTTTGACACGCCCTTTGCGGAAGCACACAATGCCACCGCCGATGTCGAGGCCACCACACGTTGTTTTTTGGAGCTTTTGCGTCAGGGCATCTATACCGCAGACCAGTTGCAAGTTGCCCCCGATTATGTTTCACAATTTCAAGCCCAAAACCCAGATCGTGTTGCGCCGTTGGGGCTCAAGCATATCAATCTAAAAAAATCTGCGGCTAAACTTGTTGAACAAACCAAAAAACAAGAACAAAATGCACCGCCAAGCACTAGCGAAATTTCGACTGAATTGGCTGATGCTCCAGTGGTACACTTACATAACCACTCTCAATTTTCGATTTTACAATCGACCATCAGTATAAAAAAATTAGTAAAAGCTACTGCTGATGCAGCTATGCCAGCAGTTGCGCTTACCGATCACGGAAACATGATGGGGGCCTTTCACTTTGTTAAAGAAATTGGGCTATACAACAAGTCTTTGGCACAACGCAAACAAGAAGCCGAAGCCGCAGGCGAGGTTTTTAATCAAAAGCCCATCAAACCCATTGTGGGCTGTGAATTTTTTGTTTGTGAAGACCACAGCAACAAATCACAAAAAGATAATGGCTATCAAATGGTATTTCTAGCCAAAAACAAAAAGGGTTATCAAAATTTGGTCAAAATGTCTTCCATGGCCTTTACCGATGGCTTTTATTATGTGCCGCGTATCGACCGTAAAATTGTCGAACAATACAAAGATGATTTGATTGTACTTTCAGGTAATTTGTATGGTGAGGTACCGTCCAAAATTCTAAATGTTGGTGAGCATCAAGCCGAAGAAGCGCTGTTGTGGTGGAAAGCACAATTTGGAGCAGATTTTTATATTGAGTTGATGCGTCATGGTCAGCAAGACGAAGACCATGTCAATGCAGTTCTAATCAACTTTGCTGAAAAGCATAAGATTAAACTATTGGCGACAAACAACACTTATTATATTGACCAAACCGAGGCCAATGCCCACGATATTTTGTTGTGTGTAAAAGATGGAGAAAAGCAAGCAACCCCCATTGGACGTGGACGAGGTTACCGTTACGGATTACCCAACCAAGAATATTTTTTCAAATCGCCTGACGAGATGAAACAGCTCTTCAGTGATCTGCCTGAAGCTATTCTCAATATACAGGAAGTAGTGGATAAAGTTGAGTCTTTTGAACTTGCTCGAGAAGTCCTGCTTCCAAAATTTGATATTCCCAAAGAGTTTGAGCATCCTAGTGACGCAGTAGAGGGTACAAATCACGGCGAAAATGCTTACCTCCGTCATTTGTCTTACGAAGGTGCTAAAAAACGCTACGGAACTCTTTCAGATGAAATTAAAGAACGATTAGATTTTGAACTTCAGACGATAGAAAAAACAGGTTATCCTGGCTATTTCTTGATTGTTGAAGACTTTATTCGTGAGGCCCGAAACATGGATGTTTCTGTAGGGCCAGGTCGTGGATCTGCTGCAGGATCAGTAGTGGCCTATTGCCTTTGGATTACTAATATAGATCCCATTAAGTACGACTTGCTTTTTGAGCGTTTTTTGAATCCGGATCGTGTAAGTATGCCCGATATTGATATTGATTTTGATGATGAAGGTCGAGGGCGTGTGATGGATTATGTGATAAACAAATACGGTTCAAATCAGGTTGCACAAATTGTGACTTACGGAACTATGGCTGCAAAGTCATCTATTAGAGACACTGCACGTGTATTGGATTTGCCACTTGGTGATGCTGACCGCATAGCAAAGTTAGTCCCTAATATGTCAAAGCTCAATAAAATTTTTGGTGAGGATGAGAAAGTTCTCAAACAAAAGTTTCGCGCCGAGGATATGGAACTTATCAATCAATTGCTAAATATTTCAGAAGGAGATGATCTTGAAGCGGAAACTGTAAATCAAGCTAAAGTATTGGAGGGGTCGCTTAGAAATACAGGAATTCACGCCTGTGGGGTCATCATTACCCCTGGGGATATCACCAATTATGTACCCATTGCTACGGCAAAAGATTCAGAATTGTATGTCACTCAGTTTGACAATTCGGTTGTAGAAGATGCAGGGCTATTGAAAATGGATTTTTTGGGCTTAAAAACCTTAACGCTCATCAAGGATACTGTCAAAATTGTTAAAGCAAAGCATGACATTGAATTAGATCCTGAAAATTTCCCTTTGGATGATGTGGCGACTTATGAGCTCTTCCAAAGAGGAGAAACTGTAGGTATATTTCAGTACGAATCACCTGGAATGCAGAAACACATGCGCGACCTTAAACCTACAGTGTTTGCTGATTTAATTGCCATGAATGCGCTATATCGCCCAGGACCCTTAGAGTATATTCCTAGTTTTATTCGAAGAAAACACGGCGATGAAGACATCTCATATGATCTTCCTGAGATGGAGGAGTTTTTGAACGAAACTTATGGGATAACTGTATACCAAGAGCAAGTAATGCTACTGTCTCAAAAACTTGCTGATTTCACCAAAGGGGAAGCTGATGTCTTGCGCAAGGCGATGGGAAAAAAACAAAAAGCTGTTCTGGACAAAATGAAACCTAAATTTATTGCACAAGCTAGCGCTAAAGGTTTGGCTGTTGAGAAATTAGAAAAAATTTGGACCGACTGGGAGAAATTTGCTAGCTATGCCTTCAATAAATCACATTCTACATGTTATGCGTGGATTGCATATCAAACAGCTTATCTCAAGGCACACTACCCTGCTGAGTACATGGCAGCAGTTTTGTCTAATAATATGAACGACATTAAGCAAGTGACCTTTTTTATGGAAGAGGCCAAACGTATGAGAATGAATGTCCTTGGGCCTGATGTTAACGAGAGTTATTATAAATTTTCGGTTAACAAGGACAATGCCATTCGCTTTGGTATGGGCGCTATTAAAGGCGTTGGGCATGGTGCTGTAAAAACGATTGTTGATGAACGGAAAAAAGAGGGGGTCTACCGATCAATTTTCGATTTAGCAAAAAGAATTGATTTGCGTGCAGCCAATAAAAAAGCCTTTGAGAACTTGGCAAATGCTGGGGGCTTCGATTGTTTTTCCAATACCCACCGCGCTCAGTATTTTTATGATGAAGGGGATGGGGTTACCTTTTTAGAAAAAACTATAAAATTTGCCAATAAATACCAAGAAAATAAAAACTCTGCGCAAGTTAGTTTATTTGGTGAAGCCAGTGAAGTACAATTCCCTGAGCCAGAATTACCCGCCTGCGAATCATGGGGTACTATGGAAAAATTGGCTCGTGAAAAAGAAGTAGTCGGTATCTATATTTCAGGGCATCCTTTGGATGATTTTCGAATAGAAATGGAAAATTTTTGTAATGGAACTGTAGCTTACTTTCAAAATATGACTCCACTCATCAATAAAGAAATAACCTTTGGAGGTGTTGTGACCGATGTGCAACACAGAGTTAGTAGGCAAGGAAAAGGTTGGGCGAGTTTCACTATTGAAGACTACACCAATAGTCATGAGTTTCGAATTTTTGGTGAAGAATATCTTAAGTTTAGACATTTTCTAATGCTTAACAATTTTGTCTATGTTCGCTCATTTGTTCGCGAAGGTTGGACCAATAGAGAAACTGGTAAAAAAGGCGAACCGCGTTTACAATTCAATAATTTCCAATTGTTGCACGATGTTATGGATGCCTATGCTAAAAAATTATCAATTCAATTGAGTATCAAAGGATTAACCGAGGATAAAATTACAGAAATTCAGGACTTACTCCGCATGCACAAAGGAAAGCATGTCCTTAATTTTGTTGTATATGACGATGAAGAAGAATTAAAAGTAGAATTGAAAAGCAGAAAACAAAAAGTGCAAATTTCTCAAGAACTTTTAAATGAACTTAAGAGTCAGAATATATATTATAAACTGAATTAGTTATATCAACATTACCAATTTAAGCATAAGAAAAACAAATTAAGTATTGGTTCAAGTACTCATTTTTTTAATTAAATTTGTATTTATATATAAATTAAATCTTATGGCATTAGAAATAACAGACGCAAATTTTGAAGAAACAGTTCTTAACAGTAGTAAGCCCGTCATGGTTGATTTTTGGGCAGCTTGGTGTGGCCCTTGCCGCATGGTAGGTCCGATCATTGACGAGATTAGTGCGGAGTATGCAGATAAGGCTGTTGTTGGCAAAGTTGATGTTGATGCAAACCAAGAATTTGCTGCTAAATACGGCGTTAGAAATATCCCTACGGTTTTGGTGTTTCAAAACGGAGAGGTTGTTGGACGCCAGGTAGGCGTAGCCCCAAAAGCAAGTTATACAGATGCAATTGACGCCTTGTTATAAACTTCTTACAAATATTAAATAATAAAAGGTTTGTCCATTTGGCAAACCTTTTTTAGCTTAGAGGGAATGAGTTTTCAACAGCAACAAAAACATACTGCTAAATTTTCAGAGTTTGAACTTCTAGCGCAATCTATTGTAGAGGGTTTTATTTCTGGAATGCATAAAAGTCCATTTCATGGATTTTCGGCAGAATTTGCTGAACACAAAATTTACAACAGCGGTGATAGTACGCGACATATTGATTGGAAACTTTTTGCAAAAACCGATAAATTGTACACTAAGCGCTATGATGAGGAAACTAATATGCGCTGCCATATTATAATTGATCAGAGTTCATCAATGTATTACCCAAATAAAAAGGAGCACCCAAAACTAGTGTACAACAAAGCTGAATTTTCAGCATTAGCGTCTGCTGTTTTATTACAAATTCTCAAAAAACAACGCGATGCTGCTGGACTCAGTCTCTATGATGACAGCCATAGTTTTTATGCTCCCGAAAAAGGGAATGAACGTCATTTTCAAATGCTGCTCAATACTTTGGAAACTCTTGCTTTGTCGAAGCCAAAGGCGTTGAAAACACAAACGTATGAGGTGCTGCACCAAATTGCAGAACAATTGCATCGTCGTTCCATGATTATTCTCTTTACAGATATGTTTCAATCCAGTAGAGACTCAAAAGAATTGTTTGAAGCCTTACGTCATTTGAAGTATAACAAACATGAATTGATACTTTTTCATGTCTACGATAAAAACACAGAATATGATTTTGAGTTTGGTAGCACACCAAAACATTTTGTCGACGTAGAGACTGGAGCTTCTATAGATCTTTTTCCAGAAATTGTTCAAGAGCAATACAAGACTTCAATGTTAGATTATGTGCATGCGCTTAAAGGAAAATGTGATCAATACAATATTAATTATGTCCCTGTTGACATCCGTAGAGGCTTCGAAAAAATCATGCTCACTTTCTTTCAAAAACGCAATAAATTTTTGTAAAAAATAAATCAAAAACATTTGCCGTATTAAAAATGCAATGTATATTTGCATTCGCTTTAAGCAACGGTTTGGTAGTTCAGTTGGTTAGAATACCTGCCTGTCACGCAGGGGGTCGCGGGTTCGAGTCCCGTCCAGACCGCAAAGTTCTTTAAGCAAGACGCAAAAGTTCTTAAACGAGTTGTGTTGAGGTAATCACAAGATTACCCGTGGTTTGTGACAAAACCAGTGAGAAGCTTTCCTGTAAAACGGAGGGCTTTTTTTATGTCTTTTCGTTAACGTTTTTTAACGTGCTTTTTTAATATTCTTTTATTTTCTTTTTGCACCAACGGGTGTTTGCGGTGTCCCCAAACTTTTTCGCGAGCAGCTCGTGCACTTTCTTCTAAATTTACGATGGGTAGTGGATATAGGTCTCCAATAATAACCCCACAAAATTCCTGTTCCATGGCGCTCATTTTCCATGGTTCATGGATGTATTCTTTGGGTACATTACTGAGCTCTGGCACCCATTTTTTTATAAAAATTCCGTGTGGGTCTTGTTCAATAGAGTTTTTTACAGGGTTGTATAGTCGAATGGTATTGATGCCAGTCGTACCGGCCTGCATTTGAAATTGTGGATAATGAATTCCAGGATCGTAATCTATAAATAAGCGTGCCAAATGATATACACCATCGCGCCAATCTTGATCAAGGTTTAGCGTTAAAAACGATACTAAGAGCGCACGCATTCTGAAATTTACCCATCCTGTTTGCTCAAGTGCTCGCATACATGCATCAACTAGCGGGTACCCAGTGATTCCCATTTTCCAAGCCTTTAAATAGGTGGCGTTAGTGTTTCGTTCCAATAACTCATAACCAGCGTTGATGCATTGTGTTTCATAGCTGCATTCCATTTCAAATTTTTGAATAAAATGACAATGCCAATGTAACCTAGTTAACATCGCCGAATACACCCGCTTTCTTTTTTGAGCGTTAGGATGCATATTCACATACTGAAATACTTGCCTTATGCTTAAATTACCCCAACTCAAAAAAGGAGAAAGTCTGCTGCAACTGACTCTGCTTTCAGTGGGTTTAGATATGTTTTTTTGGTAATTGACTCCTCTATCCTCAAGAAATGAACTTAAATAGCGCCAGCCCATGTTTTCACCAGCGGGCTGATATGATTTTGGATAATGGTTTAGTTTTTTTTCAAGTTTTTCAGGGAGAATAAAAGGATGCTCTATATTGATTTTTTTAGTTTTACTATAGGAGTTGTTGATTAGCGGCTTGCCCATAAAATCATTCCATAGTTTTGCCCAATTTGCTCTGTTTTTTAGTCCACGAACAACTCCGTTTTGTTGGGATTCTTGCCATAAAATATTGTATTGCTCACAAAATTTTGAAATACTTTTATCACGTAACCAAGAGCGTTCTGTACCACTTTCGTTATGGCTAAAAATGGTTTGGATATCGAATTTTGTGTATAGAAATTCAAAAATATCTAACGAATTCCCATAAAAAACAGAAACAGATGCATTTGATGATTCTAAGATTTTATTTACCGCTTTTATGGAATGGTAAATAAACTGCAGGTGACGAATACTTGTATCTGGATGCTTTAGTAATTGAATGTCATAGATATAGATTATGAGGAACGGGATTTTTGAGTTTTCTGCATTGAATAAGGGTTCGTGATCTTGTGTGCGCAAATCACGTTTCAACCAAACGATATTAATTTTAGCATTTTTCACCTCACCATTTTTTTGACGTGTAAAAATAAGTAAAGCAGTAGTTTTTAGATTAAATTTTAAGATAGATTTATAAAAAAAAACGCCTCATTTCTGAGACGTTTTGTAGTTGGACCTCAACGATCGTTTTATTCTTCTTCACTTGATGCTTTGGCAATCTCATAAACATAAAACATTTGAATTTTGCCGTCTACGATAAGTGCATCATGAACTTGACCTACTTCGATTGTTTCACCCTCAACAGTCATGCTAACTTCATGTCCAGAAGTTACCCATTCGCGAAGCTTGTCTTTTTGGTTCGTAAACTTATTTGCAATGAAATAATTTGACTTCCATTTTGGATTGGCTGCTTCGAACCAAGTTGCCAAAAATTCAATGTGTGCATCTGTGCCATCAATAATTTCTCCATTAGGACCATAAGCTTTAAAATTTTCAGCATTCATTTCACGAATGGCGTCTAAATCTCTCTCATTGTGGGCCTTGATGTATTTTTCCCAAAGTTCAACAGTTGACAATGCTCCGGCATACAGCGGAAGTTTAGTGCCATCATCAGCAATTTCAAATCCAATTTGACTTTGAGTAGATTCTTGTTTCTGAGTGTTAGTGCACGAAAGTGTAAGTACTGCTAACAAAGTAAGTAAAAGTTGTTTTTTCATTTTAGTGGTTAATTTAAAGTTAGAATATAAATATATGAAAAACCATAAATAAATTTCGTTTTACAACAAAAAAAGCGACTCGTGTAAGTCGCTTTTTTTTTATTTTATTCTAATTTTTATTTTTTATTGAATTCAAAAACTTGACCACCAATATTCAATTCAAAGCCAGAGTTGTCGGAATTGAATTGCATTTCAAGCCCAGCTTCATCAGAAATAAATTTACCCCCACCATCATTGGTCAGCGCTAAGGCTGGTTGCCCTTCTGCTTTTGCTACTAATTCACCACTTTGCTCAGAAATATTAATAACCATTGGAAATGCTGCTGAAGTATAATCACCAAAATAAGGCGTTAAATCTTCTGCATTTTCTGCAGCTATTTCAGGTGTCCAGCGATTGTTACTCGAATCAACATCAGGAAGAACATAATCAGGATCCACGACTACACTTTTAAGTTCTTCTGTTGATTCATATTTGAACGTCCATTTTTTGTTGCGTTTCCATATTTCAACGGGCAGGCTATGTCTTGATTTTGTTCCACTGACGGTGGTAAATTCTAAGATCACTGGCATAGGCATTTGCTGAAGATTTTCTATGGTTACAATTACCCCTTTTGTAGGGTCTCCGTCTTCATATTTTACTCGTTTAATCGCTTGGTCAAGTTTCCAATTGTGAATAAACCATCCACGCCAGAACCAACTCAACTCTTCCCCACTTACGTTTTCTATGGTTCTGAAGAAGTCATCAGGGGTAGGGTGTTTATAAGCCCACCGCTTGATGTACGCGGTAAAGGCTTCATCAAAACGCTCTTTACCCAAAACATGTTCACGGAGCATGACCAATCCAGCACTTGGTTTATAGTAGGCCAAAAGGCCCAAGTTACGTTCTTTTAAATTATCTGGGGGTGTAGCGATAGGTTCCATTCGGT
Organism: Formosa sp. Hel3_A1_48; assembly: GCF_001735715.1. Classification (NCBI taxonomy): domain Bacteria; kingdom Pseudomonadati; phylum Bacteroidota; class Flavobacteriia; order Flavobacteriales; family Flavobacteriaceae; genus Formosa; species Formosa sp. Hel3_A1_48. The sequence continues at coordinate 512,848 of NZ_CP017259.1, read as the reverse complement.
CGTTGACCAACATTCCAGAAAATCGATGCATATTGCGCTTGCGTTCCTTGTATTCGCCGTCATTGAAAGCATCTGTACTTAGTGAGTTAATAAAGGTGTTGAACCCCTCGTCCATCCAAGCATGTAGGCGTTCGTTAGAACCAACAATCATAGGAAACCAAATGTGTCCAAACTCATGGTCGGTTACGCCCCATAATCTTTCGTTTTTACTTTTCCAGCTACAAAATACAATACCTGGATATTCCATGCCCCCTTGATTTCCTGCAACATTTATGGCTGCAGGGTAAGGGTATTCTAGCCATTTTTCGGAATAGTGTTCTATAGACGCTTTGGTATATTCCGTAGAACGTGCCCAAGAATCCATACTGTTGCTTTCTTCTGGGTATACTGAAATAGCCATGGATTTTTTCCCACTAGGAAGGTTTATACGTGCAGCATCCATAATAAACGCTTTTGATGAGGACCATGCAACATCTCTTGAGTTTTCTATTCTAAATTTCCAAGTTAGTCGGTCTTTATCTTGAGGTCTAGAATTTGGATCATTAATTTCATCAACTGATCGAATAAGCACAGTTTCATCGCTTTTTGCTGCTTTTTCTAAACGTTTGAGTTGAGTATCAGTGTACACGTCCTCTGGATTGAGTAACTCACCTGAACAAACGACAAGATGGTCGGCTGGTGAGTTTATATGAACATCAAATGTTCCATATTCTAAATAAAACTCTCCTGCGCCTAGGTAAGGCAATGTGTTCCAGCCTGAAATGTCATCATAAACACACATCCTTGGGTACCATTGTGCCAGATTGAAAATGCGTCCATTTTTCGTTTCCAAAACACCCATTCTATCAGATCCATAATCTGGTGATGTAAAAGAAAAATCAATATTTATATATATTTTACCCCCATTTGCTGCCAATGGTTTTGGCAATAAGATTTTCATTCGAGTGTCATAAATATCATATTTAACATTGACTTGACGACGGGCATCTTTTCGTCTTTTTCTGTCACTGTCATAAAACACGCTAACTTTACCAATGTCATATCCGCCATCAAATTCCTGACCTTTGGCACCATTTCGACTTCCGCTTAGTGGGATAATGGCATTTCCTCTTGAGTCTTTTTTAAATAAGTTTTGATCAACCTGGACCCATAAAAAATCCAACTCATCAGGGCTATTATTGGTGTAGGTAATGACCTCAGATCCAGTGAAATGTTTGTTTTCCTCGTTAAGACTAATGTTGATTTTGTAATCGGCACTGTTCTGCCAATAAGCATGTCCTGGCTTGCCGCTAGCCGATCTAGTTGCTGTTCCGTTTTTGGAGTAAAATCCGTGTCCGAATGCTAGGTTGTAGTCATAAACTGACGCTTCGTCTTGAGCAGTTAGCGATGTAGAGAACAGCATGATGCTGCATATTAGTAGATAAAAATACTTGTTCATAAAAATGATTTTTTAAATAAAATAGAGTGAAAATTAGATGAATTAATTTATATACTTATGAAATATTTGTTAAATAATTCAGCCGTTGAAAAAAACTGTTTTGTGATCCCAAAGAATTGAAATATACAAGCCAAAGTATATGGTAGCGACCAAAAACTTAATAAAAGTTGAGGTTAAAAACCCCAAGAACGATCCAAATGCTGCACGCATAGCTGTTTTTGTGTCTGATTTATTAAGTAATTCTCCGATTAGTGCGCCAACAAAGGGGCCAATTATAATACCTCCTGGGATGGGTGAAAATAATCCAACAAAAAGACCAATGATTGTTCCAATCATCCCTGATTTTGAGCCACCAAACTTTTTTGTGCCCAGAGCAGGGATAAAGTAGTCGAGCACCCATATGATAATGGCAATAATTAGGGTGATGATTAAAAACTTCTTACTCAACTCAATGAGGGGTGAAAAGTAAAGCAAAAGAAATCCAAACCAACTCGTAATTGGGCCAGGAAGTACAGGTAAAAAGCTACCAATAATACCCAAAAGCATGAGTAATAAAGCTATAAGAAGTAGGAAAATATCCATAAAATTAATTTTATAATTAGACGAAATAACGTCTTTTTTGTTACACAAAATTAACACATTATTAAGGATATTTTTAATTTAAAAAATAATCAAATTCATAATTTTGTATTAAAATCTTAAAATGAACGCCCTTTCTGACCTCGTCGCGCTGATTACACTCAACAAAATCAATGAAAATACATTTATAGGCAGCAATTATAGAGCTCCGTGGGGCCGTGTTTTTGGCGGACAAGTTTTAGCCCAATCGCTTCACGCGGCTTACCAAACTGTACCCAACGACCGTTTTGTACATTCCATGCACGCTTACTTTATTTTGGGTGGTGATCTCGATATTCCCATAAAATATGAGGTAGATATAATAAGAGATGGTGGTAGCTTTACCACTCGCAGAGTAGTGGCTTTTCAAAATGAAAAAGCGATTTTCAACATGTCGGCATCGTTTCAAAAGGTCCAAGATGGTGTTCATCATCAAATTGCAATGCCCAATGTTCTTCCTCCTCAAAATCTTATAAAAAGCGAAGAACAGATTGAGAAGTTTAAAACTATTTTACCAACCACCTATAAACGCTACAAAGCATCTTTACCTAAAATATTCCAGTTTAAACCAGTGGATGATATGCTATCTAAGTTGGTAAAGAATAGCCCGCCATTTGATAATATTTGGTTTAAAACGCTAGAGAAAATTGGAGAAAATAAACCTTTGCAGCACCAGCTTTTGGCTTATGCATCAGATTACAATATTCTGCGTCCTGCCTCAATGCCACACCGTGAGGTACTCAACACAAAGGAGGTTTTTTATACAAGTTTAGATCATGCCATATGGTTTCACAGAGATTTTGACTTGAGTCAATGGCTTTTGTATTCTATTGATAGCCCCAGCGCCTCAAATTCTAGGGGGTTTTCAAGGGGTAGTATTTTTGATCAAAATGGATCACTAGTTGCTTCCGTAGCTCAAGAAGGTTTGATGCGTGTTATCGGTGAGCGCAAAAAGGATATAGACTAATATTCCCATGTTTTCTAGAGCTGCATCCGCTCTTTAAATTCTTCAACACTGACTGAAGGGTCTGCTACAATTTTTAGGGCTTTATTTACAACAGATTCGGTATCTGTAGTGTAGCCTAGACCAATAGAAATTTTAGTCAATAGCCGCACTTCATCTTCATTCTTGATATGGTCTGCATAGACAATTCGCGTGAGGTCAAATAGACGTTCCAGTCGTTGATCTAATGACGCTGGTGGGTTAATGGGGTGAGCGTTGTAGTTTTTTATTATTTCCGCATAAACAGCGCTGGAAATTTCTAATTTTTGAGCCAAGCGGTCCATAAACTCTTTTTCTTCATCAGTAATGATACCGTCACCCATTGCAATTCTTATGATGGATGCAAAATGGTCTTGATTGCGTTTTTTAAATCCACTGCTAAATAATTCTGAAAAGTTCATATTTAATTTTTTGTAGAACACAAACGTACATATTTTTTCAATATTTAACACAATATTTTGAGTTTTCAAGTTAAATCATCCCTTGTGCTCAGTCTAAATATTTTATATTTGCGCAAATTATTTTTAATTGAGTAAACAACAGCTTTCTCAAAAATTTGCACAGTCTTTGGTCCTTCAAAAACTGAGCGAGCGTATGTCTGTTGATCAACAAAAAACTCAGCTTAAAGGCATTGTTGGCTCTGCGCTATCATTTAATTTGGCTGCTTCTTTTCAACAGCATCAAAAGCCATTCTTAGTGGTTTTTGAGTCTAAAGAAAAAGCGGCATTTCACCTAAATGATCTTGAGTTGATTTTGCCCGCAGATGATGTACTCTTTTATCCTGGAAGTTATCGTAGGCCCTACGAAATTGAAGAGACAGACAATGCAAATGTTTTGCTTCGTGCTGAGGTCCTCAATAGAATAAACAGCAGAAAAAAACCGGTTTTACTGGTAACCTACCACGAGGCTCTTTTTGAAAAAGTACTGTCCAAAAAAGAATTGAATAGAAATACTTTTAAAATTAAATCAGGTGATGAGTTGAGTATTGAATTCATTAATACTATTTTGTTTGAGTACCACTTTAAGCGGGTTGATTTTGTAACTGAACCCGGGGAATTTTCTGTGCGCGGTGGAATTGTTGACGTGTTTTCATTTGCACACGATACCCCCTACCGAATTGAGTTTTTTGGCGATGATGTTGATAGTATACGAACATTTGATATTGCATCACAACTTTCATTAAATACGCATACATCACTTCAAATTATTCCCAATATAGAGCACAAGCATCAAGACGAAAATCGGATTGGCTTTTTGGATTATATTTCAAAGGATACCATATTGTTTACTTCAGCTTTGCCCGAACTTCTAGTCGTAATGGACCAACTGTTTGATAAAGCGACTTCAGCTTTTGAAAAGAAAGATTCTAGTGTAGCGTTTAGTCACCCTTCTGATTTATTTTGTTCCTCAGTTGATTTTGAAGCTAAGTTGTCCGATTTTTCTGTTGTCGAGTTTGGTTCCGACGTTCTTTTTTCGGTTTCTCCGGATTCATTAATACATTTCAATTGTAGCCCTCAGCCTTCGTTTAATAAACAGTTCAATATGTTGATTCAAGATTTGAATCAGCAGCATAACGAAGGATACAACACTATAATATGTTGTGCAAATTCCCAGCAAGCTCAGCGTTTTCATGACATATTTGAAGACCAAGAATCTGTTGTTCATTACAACACTATAGTTCTTTCGTTGTATCAAGGCTTTATCGATCATGATAACAAAATTGTGTGTTACACCGATCATCAAATCTTTGAGCGCTATCATAAATTTCAATTAAAAAACGGATTTTCCAAAAAACAAGCCATCACTTTACGTGATTTAAACAGCCTGGAGGTGGGCGATTATGTTACCCACATTGATCATGGAATTGGGAAATTTGGTGGACTCAAAAAAATTGATGTTAATGGAAAGCTTCAGGAAGCAATAAAGTTGTATTATGGCGAACGAGATGTATTGTATTTGAGTATCCATTCGTTGCACAAAATCACCAAATTTAATGGTAAAGATGGAAAGCCCCCCAAGATTTATAAACTTGGCAGTAAGGCCTGGAAAGTACTCAAACAAAAAACAAAATCACGAGTTAAAGACATTGCGTTCAACCTGATTCAGCTGTATGCTAAGCGCAAACTCCAAAAAGGGTTCCAATACCGTTCAGATTCTGCTATGCAGCTGGAGCTGGAGTCGTCCTTTGTATATGAAGATACCCCTGATCAAATAACGGCTACGGCCGACATCAAAAGAGACATGGAAAGCGAAAGGCCAATGGATCGCTTGGTTTGTGGGGATGTTGGTTTTGGTAAGACTGAAGTGGCTATTCGTGCTGCATTTAAAGCTGTGGATAACGGAAAGCAAGTGGCAGTTTTGGTCCCAACGACAATTTTAGCATTTCAGCATGCCAAAACTTTTAAAAAACGTTTTAAAGAATTTCCTGTTACAGTAGATTATTTAAATCGATTCAAGACTACCAAACAAAAACGTGAAACATTGACACAATTGGCTGATGGCACTTTAGATATTGTGATAGGAACCCATCAATTGGTAAATAAAGCAGTACAATTTAAAGATTTAGGACTTTTAATTGTGGATGAAGAACAAAAATTTGGTGTTGCAGTAAAAGAAAAATTAAAAACATTGAAGGAGAATGTTGATGTCCTTACCTTGACAGCGACCCCCATTCCCAGAACCCTTCAATTTAGCTTGATGGCTGCACGCGATTTATCAGTCATCACAACTCCACCCCCAAATCGTTTTCCAATTGAGAGTCAGGTTATTCGCTTAAATGAGGCCATAATTCGAGATGCTATTAGTTATGAAATTCAACGTGCTGGACAAGTATTTTTTATTCATAACAGAATAGAAAATATTAAAGAGGTAGCGGGGATGCTTCAACGACTAGTTCCTGATGCAAAAATCGCTGTTGGACATGGGCAACTAGACGGTAAAAAACTAGAACAACTCATGCTTGATTTTATGGATGGTGCTTTTGATGTTTTGGTCAGTACGACCATAGTAGAAAGTGGACTAGATGTTCCTAATGCCAATACCATTTTCATCAATAATGCTAATAATTTTGGCCTTAGTGATTTGCACCAAATGCGTGGTCGTGTGGGACGTAGTAATAAAAAAGCATTTTGTTATTTCATCACTCCGGATTACCATGCCATGACTAACGATGCGCGTAAGCGTATTAGTGCTTTAGAACAATATACGGCCTTAGGGAGCGGATTTAATATTGCGATGAAAGATCTTGAAATTCGTGGAGCAGGAGACTTATTGGGTGGAGAACAAAGTGGCTTTATTAACGACATTGGCTTTGAGACGTATCAGAAAATTTTAAATGAGGCCATTGATGAGCTAAAGGAAAACGAATTTGAGCACCTATTCAAGACCGATCAACTTACCAAATCGTATGTCAAAGAATTGACTATAGACACAGATTTCTCGCTATTGTTTCCAGATGATTATGTGAATAATGTTACTGAACGTTTGAGGTTATATACAACTCTAAATAATTTAAAAACCGATAAGCAATTGACTGCATTTGAGCGGGAAGTTATAGACCGATTTGGGCCTTTACCAACAGCAGTAATTGATCTTTTTGACAGCGTAAAAATGAAATGGATTGGAATGCAATTTGGGTTGGAAAAGATTTTGATGAAACAACACAAAATGGTAGGCTACTTTGTTCCTGATCAAAGCAGTGGATTTTTTGATTCTGTACAATTTTCGAAAATTCTGAACTATGTTCAAAATAATTCCAAATCCTGCACTTTGAAAGAGAAACAAACTCGTGGTGGTTTACGCCTTTTGCTTACATTTAGCAATGTCAAGTCCGTTCAACAAGGGTTGACTTATTTGCGCAGTATCGCGAGTTGATCGTTGAATATTTTATCTAAAAGTGATAAAAAGCATTCTCAATATGTTCAACTTCAAATCCTTCCTTTGTTTTCACTATGCTGATGATGTCAAAGCGCACTTCTACCTCTAAATTATTCTGTCTAATGTAGTAGTCAAGTGCTTCAACTATTCTTTGTTGTTGTTTATATTTTAAAAATGATGCTGGTGCTCCAAAAAACGAGCTTGATCTTGTTTTTATTTCAACAGCAATAACTAAGTTATTTTGACGTACAATAAGATCTATTTCAGCTTTTCGGTAGCGAAAGTTTTTTTCAAGAATACAGTATTTTTTTTTGATTAAATGTGCTGCGGCTATGGCTTCGCCCTTTTGGCCGAGTTGATAGGATGGGGTCATGAGTGGTTGTGTTATTCAAAAGCGATTTCTGTTTTATTTGGGGTAACATTTAAGGCGATTTTTCGTCCAAAAATTAGTGCGCGATTATCGAGTTCGTGTCCAGCAGGAATCCCAAAGGCAATGGGGAATTTATATTCTTTTAAAGCATCAATAATAAGTTGTTCTACACTACTGCCCCAAGCCATTGGATTAGCTTTTATTTTGCTTAAATCTCCTACAATAACCCCAGAGCATTCTTCGAAATAACCAGCGCGTTTCAAGCTTTGGAGCATACGGTCTATATGGTACTTATACTCTCCGGTTTCTTCAATAAACAAGATTGTTCCTTTGGTGTTTAGCTGTGTAGTACTTCCCAATTGTGCTGACAAAAGCGTTAGGTTTCCGCCTGTTAAGACACCATTAGCTTTACCGATTCGGTTGTTGCTATTGACCGCAATAGTATATTTTGACAAATCTCCAAAAAGACTTGCTTTTAAAGACTCAAGCGATGGCGTTATGGACTCGTAATCTTCTTCTGCATTGACAGGCATCATTCCATGAATGCTTTCATAGCCAAGTCCATATAGTTTATTGTGTATGGCTGTAATATCTGAATAACCAATGATCCATTTTGGAGCTTTTTTAAAGCGATCAAAATTCAAATCATCAATGATACGGGTAGTTCCATACCCTCCTCTTGCACACCAGATCGCCTTGATTTCGGCGCTATCCAAAGCCCATTGAAAGTCGCTTAATCGTTCACTGTCTTTTCCTGCAAAATGATTATTCTGGACAAATAAATGTTGCCCTAGAATGGGCACCAATTCCCATTCTTTAAGCAATGATTCAGCTTTTTCAATAGCTTTATGGCGACCTTGTAGGGTACCTGCTGGAGCCACTATGGCAACCCGATCTCCTTTTTTTAAATAGTCAGGTTTAATGAAGTTGATGTTTGGAGTTGATGATTGATTTTGAGTTGTCATAGTCGGAGTTTTACTGTATGTACAGCTGGTCAAAAGCACGAACCATATTAGTGTTTTAAAAGACATTTTTAAGGGCTTTTCGTAAAGATATAAAAATCTCTATTGTTCCGTTTTAGATTGCTGCTTTATTTGTGTACTTTTGTCTTTACAATCTGAAAAAATGTCTAAACGTTTTACCCTAACCGCAGCCTTACCGTACACCAACGGCCCTATCCATATAGGCCACTTAGCCGGCGTTTATGTGCCAGCAGACATCTATGCCCGCTATTTGCGTTTACAAGGGCACGATGTTGCCTTTATTTGTGGTAGTGATGAACATGGTGTACCGATAACCATAAAAGCTAAAAAGGAAGGGATCAGTCCACAAGATGTGGTGGACCGATACCATAAAATCATAGAAAATTCGTTCAAAGAATTTGGGATTTCTTTTGACAATTACTCTCGTACATCATCTAAAATTCACCACGAAACAGCCTCGGATTTTTTTAACACCTTACATGATAAAGGCGCATTTTTAGAAGAAACAACAGATCAACTCTACGACGCAGAAGCGCAACAATTTCTGGCCGATCGATTTGTTTTAGGGACTTGTCCAAAATGTGGTTTTACAGAAAGCTATGGGGATCAATGTGAAGCTTGTGGGACAAGTCATAACGCAACAGATTTGATTGAACCTAAGTCAGCTATTTCGGGAAATGTTCCTGTATTAAAGTCTACTAAACATTGGTATCTGCCTCTTGATCAACACCAAGAGTTTTTACAATCGTGGATAGGTACCGAACATAAACATGATTGGAAATCCAATGTATATGGACAATGTATGTCTTGGATCAATGATGGTCTGCGTCCTCGTGCGGTTACACGTGATTTGGATTGGGGGATTCCTGTACCGGTTGAGGGTGCTGATGGAAAAGTATTGTATGTATGGTTTGATGCGCCAATTGGATATATTTCTTCTACCAAAGAATGGGCTCGTGCAAATGGAAAAGATTGGGAACCTTATTGGAAAGACGAGGAAACTACTTTGTTGCATTTTATTGGAAAAGATAATATTGTTTTTCATTGTATCATTTTTCCGGCAATGCTCAAAGCAGAAGGAAGTTATATTTTGCCCAAGAATGTGCCTGCAAATGAGTTTTTAAATTTAGAGGGTCAAAAATTGTCAACCTCAAAAAATTGGGCTGTTTGGTTGCCTGACTACCTTAAGGCATTTCCCGATCAGCAGGATGTTTTGCGTTATGTGCTTACAGCAACAGCGCCTGAAACAAAAGACAACGATTTTACATGGAAAGATTTTCAAGCACGAAACAATAATGAATTAGTAGCTGTATACGGAAACTTTATCAATAGAGTTTTGGTGTTAACACACAAGTATTACAGCGGTAAAGTTCCTCAATTAAAAGAGCTTACTGGTGCAGACAAGGACGTACTAGGCGAACTTTCAACAACGCCAAAAGAAATTCAACAATCTCTTGAGCGCTTTCGCTTTCGCGAGGCGAGTCAAATCTTGATGAACTTAGCGCGCAGTGGGAATAAGTATTTGGCTGATGAAGAACCTTGGAAAGTCATAAAAACCAATCCTGAGCGTGTTCAAACTATAATGTATACTGCGCTTCAAATTGCTTCAGGTCTTTCAGTTTTATCTGAGCCGTTTTTGCCTCACACCGCAGAAAAACTCCAGAAAATGTTACGATTGGATCCAATTCCTAGTTGGAAAGATGTTAGACAAGGCCACACTTTATTGGCATCAGGTCATTGTATTGGAAAGCCGTCTTTGTTATTTACTAAAATAGAAGATCCTGAAATTGAGGAACAACTCGATTTGCTCAAAGCAAGCAAGAAATCCAATGCTGTAAAAAATACAACAGCAGTTCAAAAAACAAGCATTCCTTTTGGAGACTTTTCGAAAATGGATCTAAGGGTAGGGACCATCCTAACAGCAAAGAAAATGCCGAAAACCAAAAAGCTTTTGGTTCTTGAAGTTGATACAGGAGCAGAAGTTCGAACTATAGTATCGGGAATAGCTGAGGCCTATGCTCCAGAAGCTGTTGTTGGTAAAAAAGTCACCGTACTTTGTAATTTGAAGCCACGCGATTTACGTGGCGTTGAAAGTCAAGGAATGATTTTGATGGCTAAATCAGATGATGGACAACTTGTTTTTATTCAACCAGATATCACTCATCACACTGTAAGTGGAGTCAGCATTTGTTGAGCCATAATTTTCCATCTGAATTAACTTAATTTACCGCTTTCATTTATTTATATACGTGTCTAATTGAGTAGTATTTTCATTGTTTTTTGAATTAGCTATAACCACTTTGCTTAGTCTAAGTTATTGAAATTGACGTTTTTGTGCTTTTTTTGTTCATTTTGATTGTATTAAACAACACTAAAACGTTAAAAAACTAGATTTAGTTTTACCACTTATGACGTAAATCTACCCATTTATTACGTCAATTAGCCGTTTGTTACATGACAGTTTTTTTTTAAACACTTGTGCTCGTACTTTGCCCTAAGACTGGCTGCACTATGTAGTTTTAATAAAATTTGAATTCATTTTTCACATGAAACAACCCCTAAATTATAATGAACATGAAAAAACTTATACTATTAACATTAACATTTTGTTATTCAATAAATAGTTTTTCGCAAGTAGGTATTGGAACAGCAGAGCCGAACGCGTCTTCACAATTAGAAGTAAAAGCCGATGATAAGGGTGTTTTACTTCCTCAAGTAGCATTACAAAGCACAACGGATAACAACACCATTTCTAATGGTAATGTCGTTAGTCTTTTGGTTTACAATACAAATAATTCAGATGATTTAAAAGCCGGGTATTATTTTTGGGATGGTTCTAAATGGATGTCTTTGGGAAGTCAAAGTTCTGTAAGTATTGATGGAGGAACAGGTGCACCAGACGACGACAACCCCGCTAATCCTCAAGGTGGAGATATTTATGTTGATAATGAAACAGGAGATATTTATACGCATAACGGGGACGAATGGGTGCAGGCAGGCAGTGGGAGTGGCTCTACCACTACACCTGGAGCAGGTAGTCCTAATGAAGATGCCAATGGCCCAAGTGATCCACAGGCTAACTATATTCCTTAAGCTATAAAATTTTTGTTTGGTACTCATACAGCAATAGGATATTAAGGATTATAATAGTCTTAATTATTAATTTCATTGAAAAAATCAACTTTAATTTTAAGACCCCATAATATTTAGGGGTATAAATTAATTATTTAGCAAAAATTAAATAAATACCATTATTTTTTAGGGGTGTATATTTCAAAAAGTATATTTTTGAAAAAAATTAACCAAATTAGCTATAGTTTATAGTTCTAATTACAACAATTAAAAATTTTATTATGTTACACTCATTATTTACACACATCCCGATGGTTATTCAGGACACTGCAGCCATTGAAGGCGACATGGGGATGTTATGGATGCTATTATCTGGTATATTGGTATTCTTTATGCAGGCAGGTTTTACACTAGTAGAATCTGGAATGACACGTTCGAAAAATGCGGTTAATATCGCAATGAAAAATTTACTCGATATTTGTGTTGGCTCGCTTACTTATTGGTTTGTTGGTTACTCATTAATGTATGGTGATTCATCAAACGGTTGGTTCTTCTGGAGCGGAATTCTACAAGGAGATGGTGCAGATCTTTTCTTCCAGACAATGTTTGCAGCAACAGCTGCTACAATCGTCTCTGGTGCTATTGCCGGTCGAACAAAGTATTCTACCTATGCTATCTTTACTGTGGTTATGACCGCTTTTGTTTATCCAATTGCAGGAGGCTGGGAATGGAACGGTGGATGGTTGAATACAGCATTTGAGGCAGAGTTTATTGACTTTGCAGGGTCTTCTATTGTCCACGGTGTTGGTGGTTTCGCTGCTCTTGTTGCCGCATTCATGGTGGGGCCACGAATTGGAAAGTATGTAGATGGTAAGGTAGTCCCAATCCCTGGGCACAATCAAATTCTAACCACTCTTGGGGTGTTTATTCTTTGGTTAGGTTGGTTTGGATTTAATGGTGGTTCTCAGCTAGCTTGGGGTGGTGATGATGCAATAGGCGCTTCAGCTGTAGTCGTTGTAACAAATTTAGCAGCCGCAGCCGGTGCTCTTGGAGCTCTTATCACTACTTGGATATGGTACGGAAAGCCAAATTTAGCACAAACGCTAAATGGTGCCCTAGCAGGATTGGTTAGTATTACTGCTGGATGTGGTAACATGACAGAAGGCGGTGCAGTTCTTGCAGGACTTATTGGAGGTGTCATAGTTGTATTCTCTATAGAATTTATCGAGAAAAAACTAAAAATTGATGACGCTATTGGTGCGGCATCTGTTCATGGTGTAGCAGGATTCTGGGGAACAATAGTTATTGGTCTTTGGGGTGTTAGTGGAGAAGAAGCTATAGGTTTGTTTAACGGCGGTGGTTCTGCTCAATTTGTTGCACAATTAGTTGGTGCCTTATCTTACATGTTATGGGCTGTTGTGTTGTCTTTTGTTGTTTTTGGAATTCTAAAAGCTACTATCGGACTGCGTGTAACTGAAGAAGAAGAGATTGCAGGACTGGATGTTTCTGAGCATGGTTCAATTGCATATCCAGGTAAGAGGACTAGAGAGTAATTGTTTTTTTCTACTGAAAACAATAATTTAGTTTTGAATTAGTAGATCAAATGTAGAAACCTTAGACTTTTCTAAGGTTTCTTCATTTTTTTATATTTATTTTGTTTATCCCCATAAAATATAGGGTGTTAATTAAATATTTAATAAATATTTAATTTTAATACCCTTTTTTTGTAGGGTTTATTTACTTTTTAAATACTTTTGAGCATTCAAAACTAAATATACAATTATGAAAAAAGTAGAAGCTATCATTAGAAAATCTAAGTTTTCTTCTGTAAAAAAAGCCCTTCACGATGTCGGCGTTAATTTCTTTTCTTATTGGGATGTTACAGGGCTAGGAAATGAGAAAGAGGGTCATGTTTATCGAGGAGTCGCATACAGTACAAGTGATATTCAACGACGTTTCTTATCCATTGTCGTTAATGATGATTTTTTGGATGTAACGATCAACGCTATTTTAGAATCCGGTGCTACGGGTGATGTAGGGGATGGGAAAATATTTGTAAGTGATATTGCTCAAGCATACCGAATCCGTACCGGTGAAAAAGGCGGAGAAACTTTGAACTAAACTAACCACAACAACTTTAAGAAATAAATTATGGAATTGACAACAAATAATGTATGGATGATGATCTGTACAGCCCTTGTTTTTTTTATGCATACAGGTTTTGCCTTTTTAGAAATTGGTCTAACTCGCAAAAAAAATGCAATCAATATATTATTCAAAAATATTTTTATTATAACTTCTGGCCTTTTGCTTTACGGAATTGTTGGCTTCAATTTAATGTATCCTGGTTTTGCTGAAGGTGCTTTAGGCGTTTTTGGATTTGCTGGTTTTGGATTGGAAGCACCACTTGTAAATGGAGCCTTGGATATGGCTTACAACGAAGGCTACACTTATTGGACAGACTTTTTATTCCAAGGCATGTTTGCTGCCACGGCCGCAACGATTGTTTCTGGGGCTGTAGCTGAGCGTATGAAAATTGGATCATTTATGATTTTTACAGTTATTTATGTTGGGTTTGTTTATCCAATTTTAGGTTCCTGGAAATGGGGTGGTGGATTTTTAGACCAGCTTGACACTCCATTTTATGACTTTGCAGGCTCAACATTGGTACACTCCGTTGGTGGTTGGGCAGCTCTTGTTGCTGTAATCTTACTAGGAGCACGTATTGGAAAAATCAAAGACGGGAAAGTTCAAGCTATCCCTGGGCATAATATCCCCTTAGCAACAGCAGGTGTTTTGATTCTTTGGTTGGGATGGTTTGGTTTTAATGGAGGTTCAGTTCTTTCTGCCGATCCAGAGTTAACCTCTCTTACTTTAGTTACAACTTGTATTGCTGCAGCTGCAGGTGGTGTATTTGCTGCTATTGCTTCGACAGTAGTATTTAAAAATTTAGATTTAACCATGTTTCTAAATGGAATATTAGGTGGTCTTGTTGGTATAACAGCAGGTGCTGATCAAATGAGTCCAACAGATGCAGTTTGGATTGGTGCAATAGCCGGACTGTTAATTGTTACAGCGGTATCGCTAATTGATCGACTTAGGTTAGATGACCCTGTTGGCGCAATAGCAGTTCATTTGGTATGTGGTATTTGGGGTACTTTAGCCGTTGGTATTTTCGGTGCACTCGCTTCTACTGAACAATTGGTGAGCCAGTTGGTTGGCGTTTCAGCTTATGCGCTTGCCTGTATTCTATCGTCGATTATTATAATTGGCGGATTAAAATTAACGTTAGGAATCCGTGTAAGTGAAAAAGAAGAAATTCAAGGACTTGATATTCACGAACATGGAATGAGCGCCTATTCAGAATAGTATTTTTGTTAATAAATTTGTATTTTTGGTCCTTAGTCTGATTCTTAGACTAAGGACTTTTTTCAAATCCAAAACAGAACATGGCAAGTAAAATAACTTTAAAAGAATTAGCCTCAATTCTTGGTGTATCAATTTCAACCATATCAAAGGCGCTTAACGATAGCCATGAAATTAGTGATGCGACCAAAAAGCGCATTGTGGAGTTGGCAAAATTACACAACTACCGACCCAATAAAATTGCTCTGGGACTGAAATCTGGCCGAACAAACACCATTGCTGTGGTAATACCTTCTGTCCAAAATAGTTTTTTTGCCCGTGCTCTGTACGGCATTGAGAGTGTAATCTCTCAAACAAAATACAGCACAATCGTTTGTCTGACTAAAGAATCTCACGATAAAGAAGTGGATAACTTTGATATGTTGAGTAATGGTGTTGTTGATGGATTTATTGTTGCAGTTTCTGAGGAAACACAAACACTTGAAGATTTTAGTCATTTTGAAGATGCTATAAATGATGAAAAGTCATTAGTTATGTTCGATCGTGTTATCGACTCTATTCCTTGTACAAAAGTCACTACAAATGATCATACCGCAATTTCAGAAGCTACTCAAGGTTTGATTAAGGCCAATAGAAAAAATATTATTTTATTGTCAGCGATAAACAATCTCAATGTAGGAAAACAACGAACAAAAGGCTATCAAAAGGCCATGGCTGATGCAGGCTTAACGCCTATTGTTTTGACATCTGACCGGGACGGGGTTGCAAATACCCTAAAGGAATATATCAAAAACAATCCGCTCGACGCCGTCATTGCGCTAGATACAGATGCTTCCTTTGCATCTTACAAAGTCGCACGTGATCTGGATAAAAAAATCCCTCAAGATATGGCAGTTATTGGTTATGTTAGTGAACGTATGGCCCCTTATCTAGCGCCAGAATTAACAACCATTAACCAACACAGTTATACAATGGGGAAAACTGCTGCGACTTTGCTGATTGAACAACTAGAAAATAAATCTAATAATGACCATTCTGTAGTAATAGACTCTACACTTTCTCAGCGTGCATCTTCTTAAAGAATTAATTTTTTATCAGTTTATGAACTGATTTGTCTTGTCTGTTAAATAGGGTTAAAATATACAAGCCACGAGCTAGTCCATTAGTCGTAATAATAGCCTTAGCATTTCTAAAGTTTAATACACCTTTTTTTATAACCTGTCCAGTTTGATTGAGTAACTCAAAATGTGTTTCTAGTTCGGGATACTCACTCGTTACATTGATATCGTCTTGGAAGGGGTTTGGAAAAATAGCCCATTCACCTGTAGTAGGTACTGGTGTATTCAAAGCTTCATTATAACATGATGCGTCAACCTTATGAGAGTTTTTTAGTAGCTCATTGATTTTAGAATCTGTAAAGCTTGAATTAGTCGAGTTATCTAAAAATGTAGCATCTATTTGAGAATCTGAGGCACCTAAAAAGTCTTGAAAAAGAGTGGCAAAGGTTGTGCGATAATCATATTGAACAGATTCAACCTGAAAATTATTGTCTTCAGTAGCTTCAGTCAAATCTACATTTATTCCAGAAATTCCACTTTGAACTGCACGTCCAAAAACAAACATCGGAGCAACTTCTCCGTGGTCTGTTCCTAAACTTCCATTTTCTTTGGCTTTTCTACCAAATTCAGAAAAAGTTAGACCAATAACATCTTCCCCGATAGAATCAGCATTAATATCTAGCATGAAAGCCGACACTGCTTCAGACAATTCACTTAATAGATTGTTGTGCTTTCCTAAAATATCTCCTGATCCTTGATTTTGTGCATTATGAGTATCAAATCCACCTAAAGTAACAAGGTATACTTTAGATTGCATGTTGCCACGAATCAATCGAGCAACAGTTTTGAGTTGGTTTGCTAGATTTGAGTCTGGATAAGTTACTAAATTAGTTCCTGCACTGAACGCGTTTGAAATCGTCTCTGAGTACTGATTGGATAAAGCATCTGTATCAATTATATATTGTAACTCGGTACCATAATCAGAGTTAGGAATATTTGTTGGAGCATCACCAGCTAATCCACTTAAAACAGAATAAAAATTTTCGGCATCTTGTCCATTAATATTAATTGCTAAGCCATGCTCTACGATTCCATGGAAACCAAGATTTAGATTTGGTGAGCCTATTTGTACGCCCAAGGGGAAAGTTGTTGGAATGAATTGGTTGTAGTGTTGTTCCATAAAACGCCCAATCCATCCACTGCTGTTGCCATTGGTCCAGCCGCTACCATCATTTCCCGTAGCATAAATATCTTTTGAAGCAAAGTGACTTTTGTTTTGGTAAGGATATCCTACAGATTGAATAATACGCATTTGATCTTGTGCGAAAAGTGTTTGAAATCCAGAAAGTGCAGGGTGCAAAGCTATATCTTGATTCGTGCCTTGAATACTAGAGTCAATTGCGCTAAGTGGTAAATATTGTGATGAAGGAATGAAAATATTAGGTCTCAAGTTTTGATAATCTGTAAATACATTGATTGGAATAACAGTGTTTAGACCATCGTTACCTCCTGAGAGCTCGATTAGTACAAGTTTGCGGTTTGTAAAATCACAATTGAAAACACTATTGGCCAACTTAAGAGAAGCCTGTACCTGAAATGGCATCAAGCCCATGGCTGAAGCTGTACTGGTAAGTTTTACAAATTGTCTTCTTTTCATTATCAAAATTTTACATCAATTGAAATTCGGCAGCGTTTAACATTTTTGTAAATAAAGCCTCCAAACGTATACGAACTTGAACATCACTCCCCGTTTGTAAGTATTGATACCATGCAGAATTCCAATATGATGGATTTAAGTCATTAAGTACAGACATGAAATATTGAATTCGATCATTGTCTATAGATTCGCAATAAATGAGTTCTGCCATATCATTAACTAAAGTGTAGGCGTCACTTGCTAGAGAAAAAATTCCCGAATTTTCAACAAAATCAACAGTGTCAAATTGCACCCTAATGTTTGTATTAGGGGCATTAATTTTATTTTTACCAGAAATAAAAGATTCAATAAGTTTATAACGCGCTATAACGGTGTTGGATGAAAACCAACTGCGGTCAAAGTTCGGCCCTTGATAATCTGCAGGGTATCCCGCCACAGTGTCAGGCGAAAATGGGTTAACACTAGATCCTGGAAAAAAGCTAAAGTAGCAAAAGCTATGATGAAATTTATAAAAATTGATTTGATCCGTTGTGTATGATACTGGTGAGGGGCTGTAAGATGCTTCTGGATTTGGGAGTTGGAGTTGTAAAAGATTTATCATTTCACTCAACATTTGAATCGGATTTTTAACAATGCTGCCTATAATTTGATCAGTACTATCACTATTATCTTCATCAAAAAAATGTTTTGATTTCAAGAGTGTTTTGGTGACTTCCAATACAGAAAAATTAGAGGTTATAAGTTGATTTGCTAGCGGAGTGATGATATCATCTTCTACATCTTGACTCCATTCACTTTTTACGAAAAAACGATACAGCTTTCTGCAATAGGCTTTGGCTGTTTCAGGTTGAGCAAAGACCATATCAACATAATTTTCCAATTCCATATGCACTTCACTTTCTGAACTCCCACCTGCAATAGTGGTATTGCCAAAGGCACTAGAAAAGGTTTTTGGATTGCTATCGTGCTGAAAAGTATTGACATATCCCATAGGAATTCCCGTATCGGGATCGATTGTGTCTCGTAGCGGTTTCATTTTAATCCCTGAAAAAACTTTGGCGGTTTTTTGAATATCCTCCTCTGTATAATTTGTGTAATTTCCTTCATCAATTTGTGGTCCTTTAAGAACTGTAAACAACTCTAAAAATTCTCGCGCATAATTTTCATTGGGATTATTTTTATTATTGGTGGTATTGTCCAAATAGTTTAGCATTGCATTATCGAAGGTGATTTTTTTTGCCAATGTTTTTAAATTGCCAAAGGCATAAAAGTCCAATAAACGTAAGTAATCGTAAAAAAAAGAGGACTTACCCACTCCATTGTCTTTGGAAACTGTAAAAGTGGTGTGTAGAAAAAATATCAACTTGTGCTTCAGACTATTTTGCTTTAAGCTATTATACCACCACCATCCATATACAATACCACGCTTTCGGCCTTGGCCATTAGGGAAGTCTGATGGAGCTGTATTTGGGGTGTGCAACCAAAAGTCATCAACAATTCCTGTATTATTATCTGGTTTCCAATCGTATGGATGTTCCCAAAACACATTAGGCTCTTGTGCTAATTCATCTAAAGCTTGTTCTGGTGTCAATCCAGAATAGAAGTCCAAAGTAGTTTTGCTGTAGTGAAAACAACTTCGCCTTAGTAGGTGTTTGGCTTTCCGAACACCCAAAACTGCTGTTGATGGAGACAGAGATGGCATGCTCAAATTTAGTTAAAATATTTATAATCAAATCATTAATTAAAAAAACCCACACGAGGTGGGTTTGTTTGGTATGTGATTAAGTCAGCTTACAGCAGTAATAATTCATTGACAATTACTTCTGTAGTATAGCGCTTTTGTCCCTCTTTATCCTCGTAGCTTCGTGTACTGAGCTTGCCTTCAATGGCAATCTCTTTACCCTTGGAAACATATTGCTCGATGAGCTCGGCAGTTTTGTTCCACGCAACCACATTGTGCCAGTCTGTTTTTGTTTGTTTCTGACCGTCTTTATCTTTGTAATGCTCGTTTGTAGCCAAAGAGAATTTCGCAAGTTTTTTACCACCTTCTAAAGTGATAATTTCTGGGTCGTTACCCAAGTTACCAATTAACTGTACTTTGTTTCTAAGTGTGTTCATAATTATTTTTTTAATGGTTTAACAGTTATGCAATCGAACTTTTCGACACCACAAACTTAACCCCCAAAAAACTACTTAGTCGGGTGTTTGTTGTTTACTTTCATTTGTAATCGTTTGTTGTCGTTTGTAAATGAATATTTTGTAGTTTTACAAAAAAAGTACTTATGAGTTCCAAACAATGCCCAGAATGTGGAGAAAAAATAATAGGCCGCACCGACAAGAAGTTTTGCAGCGATGGCTGCCGCAATACCTACAATAACCGCATGAACAAAGACCAAAAAAATTTAATGCGAAACATCAATAACCGCTTGCGTAAAAACTGGCGAATCTTGGAACAATTGAATCCCCATCAAAAAACAAAAAAAACAAGAGCTCAGCTCATCGCATTGGGTTTTGATTTCAATTATTTTACGAGCATTTATACCACCAAAACCGGGAACACCTATTATTTTGTTTATGACCAAGGATATTTGCCTCTTGAAAATGATTTTTTTGCTTTAGTTAAGCGTGATTGATCTTGAAAAACATTAATACAATCTATTTTTTCGTCTTGAAAAGGATGTAATTTGAGTTTAAAATGCTCGTTTTCAGCCCTTTTCACTCACTAATTTTCCCGGTTATTACAAAATATTACCGTTTATTACATCAATTGTCCGTTTGTTACATCTCTATTGTGAAAATCTTGAACACCTAGTATATTTATAGAAGTAATTTTTTACAACTATTTTTTTAAAAGTTAAATTGGTTAATCTTAAAAAAGCACCTACTGTAGAGGTGCTTTTTTTTTAAAGGTTTATTTCAAAAAATAAATTACTTTTGACGCATTAAATTCAATACTTATGAAAATCAAATACTTTTTACTATTGACTGCCTTTGGCTTATCAATTCAATTCAATCATGCACAAAACCAACAGAATTTATTGGATCACTACAAGGCGTATTATGCTCAAATGCAAAAGCAAGGCGATGTAGATGGTGTAATTAATGCGATGACGCATTTACTGGTATTGGAACCTAATGTAGCGCGACAAGATACCTTGGCTGCGTTGTATATGAATGAAGGTAAGTACATACAAGCCCTAAATATCTTGGGTATTCAAAAAGATGAAACAGATACTGATATGGCAGTAGAGGTAAAAGCGGTTAGTCTAAAATCGCTCAACGAGCCAGTAAGAGCTTTAGAACATTATGAGCTCCTGTTTAAAAGAAAACCAAGCGTTGGATTAGCATACGAACTAGCAGATTTAAAGATTCAAACCAATGATTTAACAGGTGCAAGCCTAAACATCACTTATGGGATTGCGAATAGTTCTGCTGAAATGATGAAGCCTTATTATGAGGCACAAACCCCTTATCAAGTTCCTATAAAGGCAGGCTTTGTATATTTGAAAGCGATCACTAAATTTAGAGAAAATCCTGAACTAAATCACGCTTCAGCTATTGCCTTATTAGATGAAGCCTTGGCTATGGCTCCCGAGTTTAATTTAGCTATTTTGGCCAAAACAGCGATAACAAATCAAAAACTAGAACAAGAAAAAAACTAGCATAAATTTGTTAAGAGAAATAGTCTAAATACTATTCAGAAATAGTTTGAGTGGCCTTTTCGTGTATTTTGTTGATTTGTCTTACAAGGTTTTGGTATGCTAATAAAACCTTCTCGCGTGCAGATGCTGTAAGCTCTTGTGTAGCCTCTGAACCATAATATTCATTGTATAGAAATACTTCTGTCTCAAGAACTTTAAATCGTGCCCAAATGGCATTAGTGTCAAAAACTTCAGGAGTGTTTAAAGTTAACTCTTCAAAGTAATTTTCGATTTCATCTTTATTGCCCTGAAATGAATTGGATTTGTTCTCTTCTAACTTTTTAAGTTCTTTTTCTAACACAAAAAAAGCGGTCCATTGATCTAGTTTGGTCAGAGCACTATCGTCAATTTCAATTGTGGGTGTAGATTGTGGATTTACTTTTTTGTCCGATATAACCGTCGATGTCGCGTCACTTACTTCAATATTAGTAAGTTCGTTTTTTTTTGATTTACAGCCCAATAGAGTAGCAAGGCTCAAAAACCCAATCACAAAAAAATTATTACATTTGGTATGTTGTAAGCACATGTATTTACAATAAATTATAGTCTAACAAAGATGGCAATAAATTAGGTATTATACTAGAAATAATTTTAGGCGGTTCGACAATAAAATCAATTTATAAGCACAATAAATCAATAGATGCAACAAAATTCTACACATCTTATACTTGGAGCTTCTGGTCAGATTGGAACTGTGCTGACAACTGAATTACGCAAGAAATACGGGGCATCTGCTGTAATCGCTAGCGATATAAAGATACCCAAAAAGGAATCCTCACAAATGGGTTTATTTGTTCAAATAGATGCCACGAGTTATGATGCACTTCAAAACGTTGTCCAAAAGTACAATGTGTCCACTGTCTATTTGATGGCAGCAATGTTAAGTGCCAATGCCGAAAACTACCCAAGCAAGGCTTGGGACTTAAATATGTCTTCGTTATTTAATGTTCTTAATTTGGCTAAAGACGGATTCATTAAGTATGTGTTTTGGCCTTCAAGTATTGCGGTTTTTGGGCCATCTTCTCCAAAAATCAATGTGCCTCAGTTAACAATTATGGAGCCTACTACCGTCTACGGAATTTCCAAGCTCTCTGGAGAGCGTTGGTGTGCCTATTACAACAAAAAATATGGAATCGACGTGCGGAGTTTGCGTTTTCCTGGTTTAATCGGTTGGCAATCAAGTCCTGGGGGAGGAACGACGGATTATGCCGTTGATATTTTTCACAAGGCAGTAGCTCATCAGCCATTTGAATGTTTTTTAGCAGAGAATACTGCATTACCAATGATGTATATGGATGATGCCATAAGGGCTGTAATTGAACTTATGGAAACCGATTCAAAGAAAATTAAAGTTCGATCGTCCTATAATCTAGGCGCATTGAGTTTTACTCCCAAAACTTTATATGAATCTCTTTTACCATTATTTCCAAATTTTGAAATAAAGTACACTCCTGACTTCCGTCAAGAAATTGCTGAAAGCTGGCCAGAGAGCATAGATGATAGTAGTGCGAGGAACGACTGGGATTGGCAGCCTCAATTCGACTTGAAACGAATGGTGGATGATATGTGCTATAATCTTAGGAACAAATAGTTTTTAAGGCTCCTATTCATTTGAGTTGCTAAAAAATCAAAAAACCCTACTCTTAAAGTAGGGTTTTCGTGGTACCTCCAGGAAGAAATTACTTTATTTCATTTAATCTCAAAAACACCTAAATCATTAAAAATTAATGATATAACATCATTTTTATTATAAAGACATAAAATGAAATAAAGACAAATAAACTACAAATAACTAAACTGCGCACACCTTTGAGCACACCCTTTATGCGCTGTATATTAGCCGTATGAAGAAAATAATTAAACCACAATTAGGAACTGTAAGGTACAATTTGAAGGAGTCCAAAGAGACATTAAAACAAAGTAGAAAAGAAAGTCCAATTTCATTGTGGTTTTCCTATGGGAAACGACAAAGATTAAGATATTCAATTGGAATATCAGTAGGTTATGCAGATTGGGATTTTGAAAGACAAAGGGTTAGAAGAAATCGAAGTCTTATAATTAATTCAGCAACAGTTAATAGGTACCTTGACAAGTTACAGAATGAACTCATTCGTGATCATTCGGAATTAGTATTGGAGGGAAAAGAAGTCAATAATGAAGTTTTAAGATCTATTCTCGATAGGTTGACAAATCGAAATATTGAATCAGAAGTAAAAGTAATTCAAGATGATTTTTTTGTTTTTGCAGATGAGTTCATCGAGGAGAAGAGGGGTAGTATTGAAAATGTTACTTTACTACTATATAAACAGTCCTTAAAGAAACTTAAATTGTTTTCAGATTCCACAACATCAATTGATTTCACATCTTTCACAAGACCTATTTTAAACGACTTTAAGAGGTTTTTGGAGGTTGAACAAGGGTTTAAATTAAACACCATTTCAAAACATTTCAAATCAATAAAAACAATTGTGTTGGAGGGGAAGAGGAGAGGTTTAATTGGAGATGTAGATTTCAGGTTGTTTTCAATTCCAACGGAGGAGCCAACAAAGATTTATTTAAGTGAGAATGAAATATGTAAGATGAAGGATTTAGATCTTTCAAATGACAAGACTATGGAGTTGGCAAGAGATATTTTCTTAGTGGGTTGTTATACTGGACAACGAATTAGTGACTACAATAGATTATCTGGTATTGATATTGTAGAAAAGGATGGGGTCCATTTTTTTGAAATTCTTCAAAAGAAAAGTGGTGTTAAGGTTAACTGTCCAATCACACAGGAACTAAAAGAAATTATGCACAGATATAATAACCAACCCCCTCCAAAACTATCAGACCAAAAGATAAACAAGTATCTCAAGTTGATTGGTAGAAGATTAGATATGAATGAAGATGTTTTATGTCATGATACAAAGGGAGGAGTAAAAAGAACCTATATTCGTCCAAAGTGGGAAATGTTGGAGTCACATACTGCACGTAGAAGTTTCTGTACCAATATGTACTTAAAAGGAATGTCAATTCAAGATATCATGCATTTTTCGGGTCATAAAACTGAAAAGGAATTTCTTAAGTATATTAGAATCACATCAGATGAGCGCACCCGACATATACTGAGACAGAGATTTTTTAATGTGTAAATTATAAAGTTATAAGGTGCTTTAGTTACCGGTAACGTTAGTCAACTTCTCTAAAACCTTTAAAAAATCCAATTGTAAAATCTACAATCCATTTAATGGATAAAAAACTAAACCACAAAATAGAGATGAAAATGTGCCAAAATACTTTAATGAAATTAACAAAGAGAATGATCAACATGTAGATCATTTGAAAAGTAGCAGCGTTTTTCCCTCTTACTTGAACACCTCCTAATTTGAAACTGGAGTAATTCGGTTTTAGGATGTTATAAGAACCTCTTTTATTTTTGAGGGAGGTACTAATCCCATTTTTTGAAACATTAAAGTTAAAAGGACCACTATTGTATCTTCCAATGAACTGAAAGTTTCCGTTTTGGAAACCCATTCTTGCTCCCTTAAATAATCGTTTGTGAAGACGAAGTCCGTGTTTAGTGTTTATAGTAGCGCCAACTCCATCTCCTTTAAATGTTTTCGTTGCAGAAACACCACCAGTTCTTGAAACTCGGACATTTTTTCCTCTGTATTCTATTCTTTTTGAAGGGTTGTCTTTATCTTTTGAATTAGTGCTTGACATGAGTCAAAATTAAGAAATTAAAATAAGGAGATTGAGATGTTTGAATTTTGATTTCCCCTCCCCCTATTAATCAAAGTTGCAGCAAAAGTAAATCTATTTGTGACTTAAGTTTTACTTACCATTCTGAATAGGGTCAGTATTTGGCATTAGTTTATTAAGGATGAAATAAACCGGGCAGAATTTTGTCATTGGACTTATAAGTTGAAGTCCGCCAACTGCTACCGCGATCCACACAAAGTTCAAGTTGGATGTGTATAGCGTTAAGCCTGCACTTATTAAATACAAGACTCCTACAATTGCATCATGTGCTCTTACTTTAGAAACATTTTTTTCCATATTGATTTATTTTATTGGTTTAGAGCAAGATAATAATTTTAAAGTAAAAAAACCGCTATACTACAATAGTATAACGGTTTTATCATTATAAGTTGCTCCCCCTATTATTCAAAGATGCAGCCAAGAATTTCTTAATTCACCTTCCTCGCTACATAGAAACCATACCCAAAGTAATCCTTAAACCTTTTGTATAGCTCTATTTCATCTTTGTAAGATTGAACAACTTCTTTTGTCTCTTCGTCTTTGGAAAGATCTTTCTTAAGAGTTGCGAGCTCCTTTTCTAAAGGACTATAGTAATTGCTGAGCCAACTTTCTTCAGATAGAATGAAATGATCAAGGAGTTGGTATCCGGATTTTATAACTATGGGATTGCTTTTAATGCGCAATTTCAAATGGGGAACAACCTTTGTAAATTTTGAAAACTTTACAGACAGAAGACAAAGTAGGTTTTCACCTTTGGTTTTGCCACCACACGACAATCCAGAATTTCCAGAAATTTATGCGCCTACGGACGGTTTTATTTTTAGTGTAGGAGTAATTATTAAACCTTTTGGTCAAAAAAGATGAAAGGTTTGCATTGTCCTGATTTTCGATTTTTTTTATGAGCGCAATTTTTATTTCCTCTATCAAAATTTCTGTTTCATCCTTTATGATTTCAAAACCGTGTTTGCTCAGCACTTTTTCTAATTCTAATGTTTGGATGCCTGTCTTTTTGTTTAGAACAATTTGTCCAAGCTCAACCGTTTTTATGTCACAACCCAATTCTTCCAACTCCCTTAATACAGTTGATTTGCATCTGTCACATACCATATTCTTTATGTTAAGGGTTTGTTTCATAATACTTTTTATAGTGCCTGAAATGGGAAGGGCTATTAACCAACCAACCAGTATTTCCTTCCCATATCAGGGCATTATTTTAATGTTTCTTTTAGGTTCTTCATATAATCAATAATCAAGGTCTTTTCAGAATTGGACAACTTAGCATCCTTGTGAATCAAGGTGTAAGATGCTAGTGGCATCTCATCATCTTTAACCTGACTAATTATTGACTTTAGTTTGCTGTTTTTTCTTCGGTTGGAATACGCATCCCATTCATTGAAATTCAATTCTTCCTTTCCTTCATTAATGTGGTCTTCTAAAAACCAAGCAACAGGTTGTACCTTATTGTACCAAGGGTATTCTGTGTTATTACTATGACAATCATAGCAGGACTCTTGTAATAATGCGCTTATGTTTTCTTGGGTGTTGTTTACCAACAAGAAGTCAGTTTTTGGCACAGTATCACTTTGATTGAGGTCTGTGGGCACAAACTGTATGCCCACAAATCCAACCAATAAAATCAGTGCTATGATTTTTACAATTTTCATTTAGTTAATTTCTCGCTGTACTTTACCACATTTCAACATCTGGCTTCCATAATATGGATTGCGTATTTCTTCCTTTGTACTCAACCAAGCTGTACCGCCATCATACATTGGACAAAATTGCTCGTATAGTTTCACTTGTGTTCCCGTAATAGCTACCATATCAGTAACATCTTTGCTCAAAACTTTAAAATGTTCGCGTTGGTGTTTAATATCACTTTCACTGATATGTTCTGCGTGCTCGATAGCATCTTCCATAATGTCCTTTAATTCTGATTGCTGAGCATCCGTATATTTTGAAATGTCAAGCTTTCCTAATGATGTTGCGAGGGTTGCACCCAATTCTTTAGCTTTGGCATTATCATCTGCCACTAAGGCATCCTTTAAGTTGAAATAGTCATTTAATATTGTTTGGGAATTTCCATCTCCGTTCATTGCCATTTCCTTTTTATCCACATCGTGGTGACCATCGGAATTATCGTGGTTCATTTTTGAATGGTCTTCCTCAGTAATCATTTCAGAATTGGTACTGTTTTCTGTTTTCGCATCTTTACAAGACATTGCTGATAAGCTTATAAATGCCATTACCATAATTGTTGTTAATCTTACTTTTTTCATTGTTTAAAATTTAATTGTTATTACTTGATTTATTATTCTATTACTTGTTTTACTTCTCCACAGGTTAGCATTGCGCTGCCAAAATATGGATTGATTACTTTTTCTTCTTTGCTCAACCAATATGCACCATTGTTGTTATCTGCCATTGGGCAAAATTCTACATAGACCTTTTCATCGACACCAAATAGTTGTACAGCATTGATTAGATGTGATGATAAATGTTTAAAATGGTCTCTTTGTGATTTTATATCGGACGTTTCAGAAATTGAAGTTGCAGAAGATTTTATTTCGCCTTCTAATGACATCCAATGGTTATGCGCCTTATTATCTGACAACAATTTCATATCTACTTTATTCAATTTATTTAATAAAGTTGTTGCGTTTGCTGAAGTACTTTTTGAATCTTCTTTTACTAAAGCATCTTTTAAATTGATATACTCATTGAAAACAGCTTTTAACTGCTCTTGAAATTTCATTGATACTTTCAAACGCTCATTCATATTAGTGTGGTCACTTTCTTTGTTGGGTGAATTGTTATCCATACCTAAATGACCTTCGTGTCCAGTCATTACTTTGCCACCATCTTTATTCATCATAGACTTTTTGCCTTGTAATTGTGCTGCTGCATCAACCGTAAATGTTCCGTTAGTCACTATTTCATTTCCAACTAATAAACCTTCTAAAACCTCATATTCATTACCTATTTGATTACCTAAAACTACTTCTTGCATTTCAAAAACGGTTTGGTCTGGATTTGTTTTTAAGTAAACCACAGAGCGTTCTCCAGTCCATAACACAGCAGATGCAGGAATCGATAAGATTTCTTTATTTTCATTCTTAACACTATCAATATTTGCAGACACAAACATTCCTGGTTTAAATACATAATCTTTATTATTTAGAACTACACGTAAGGTTATTGTTCTTGTTTTACTGTTCAAAATTGGGTCTATGAAATCGACTTTTCCTTTAAATACCTTATTTGCATTTGCATTGGTAGATACAGAAACTTCTTGACCTTTTTTAAATAACTCTATCTGGTTTTCATAGACATCAAAATTTGCCCAAACCGTGTTGAGATTGGCAATCTTCAATAACGGTTGACCTTGTTTTATGAAATCGCCTTGCTCTACTAATTTTTCGGTAACTGTTCCTGAAACGGTTGCATACACAGGAAAGTTTTCTTTCACTTTTTGGGTTTCTTCAATCTGATTGATTTGATTTTCAGAGAGCTTCCATAACTTCAATTTATTACGAACCGCTTTGTATAAAGCTGGTTGTGATTCTTTTAAAGATGCTGCTGTAATCAATTCTTGTTGCGCTGCATAGAGTTCTGGCGAATAAATGGTTGCTAATAACTGACCTTTATGAACTTCTTCGCCTGTAAAACTCACATTCAAATGTTCAATTCTACCTGAAAAGTAACTTACCTGTACCGCATTGGCTTCTTCATTTTCGGCAATCTTACCAGATAGTTTAATGGTATTGCCTTCTGCATTGCCTTTACTGACAACAGTTGTTTGAATATTAGCCAAAGCCATAGCGTTTTCTGTAAGCTTAAATTGGCCTGCTAATAAACCATCACTTCCGCTTTCTGCAGGAATTAAATCCATACCACAAATGGGGCAATCTCCTGCTGCTGGTTGCATAATCTGTGGATGCATTGAACAGGTCCACATTTGATTGGTTTCTGTAACTGCATCGTGATTATGGTCTGTATCTTCTTTTGATGAGCCACCAAACAGTATCCACCCTAAAAGTAGACCTACAGCTAATATTCCGAGATAAACTATATATTTTTTCATTTCTTTATTTTTTTCGTTTTAATAATTTCTTAATTGAAGGTGACGAGGTGTACCACAACAAAAACCCACTTAAAACGGTTATCAATCCTAAAAGTGAAAATGCTCTCAAAACAATGGTATTAAAATTGTCTCTGCCTTCATAGTCCATAGTATGTGTCATCCAAAGAAAATCAAACCAACGCCAAGAACGATGTCTTACGGTTTGAAATTTTCCGTCGCTTACAGAAACGTATGCTTTTAGTGCTTCATCTGTTTTATATGAGATAACATAAGCAGGTAGTAGTTTTTCTCGATACTCGTGGTGTTTTCCAGTTTCAGTAATTTGCTCAACAGATTCTACCTCTAAACCACTTTTCATATGGTTTTTGGCAATATAGAGTGCCTCATCCTGCGTAATACTATTTTTTGGCATTCCATCTAAAGCATTATACAATTGCTCTTTATTTATCCAATAGTACGGTGCATTATCAATATCTCTTAATTCAATAGTCTTTATTCCATTTGAAACATCCATTTCTGAAGGACTTATTAAACTATTAAATGCTTTGGGTTGATACTCCAAGTTTTTAAATTGGTCTCCGTGTATTTCATCGATGTTCGTCCAACTAAAGTATAAACCACTAATAGTCCAAAACAGGAATTGAATCCCTAAAAAGAGACCCAAATACCTGTGGGTTTTTCTAATTTTTAACGCCGTATGTCTATTTACCATAACAATTTAATTTATAAGCATTAATGTCGCCATTACAATCATAATAGCATTTTCAATAAAAGTGGCTTCTGTCATAGGTAATTTTAAAGCAGTACCTAAACACGCACATCGTATTGATTTTTTGTCCAATAATGTTTTTGTTACTCCAATTGTTGTTATCCCTAATACTATTAGTGTAATTATTAAAGCTATATTAATTTCAAACCGCATTAAAAACATCAGTCCTAAAGCTGTTTCAATAAATGGATAAACTTTCCCATAAAAAGGAACACGTTTAGCTAAAGGGTCGTACATACGAAAGGATTCTGGAAAACCTTTTAAATCTAACATCTTGAAAAAACTAAAAACGATGTAGAATAAGCCCATAAAGTCCAGCATAAACTCGCTCCAACTCCAATTTTTATAATTTAACAATACGCTTGCTGACGCTATATAGAAGATGATGAGTAATAGTGGTTTAAGTTGTTGTAATTTGCTTTTTTCTTCTTCAATCTCAAAACTTGAAGATTGCGTAGACGTAAAAACATTCTTTATTTCTTTTTGAGTTATGGTATATTTCGATGCTAAAGACTTTTGAAGTTCTACAATATCAATATGTTTATCCATAGTTATTGTTGCTTCTTGATTTTCAAGATTAACTTCGACATCGGAAACATCATCTATATCTCTTAAACTGTTTTCTACAGATGCTTTACAACTGCCACAGGTCATTCCTTTTATTTTATATATATGTTTCATTTTTTTGGTAGCTTTAATGTTACTGTTTGATTAAATGATAAATCATCAATATGACCAGCAATAGCATTATCATCAGTTTTAAAATGCATATGCATATTGGTAGTATGATGAGTGAAAACTGCTTTATGCTTTGTGGAATAGAAGCCTATAATTTGAACTCTTCTATTTGCTAAAGTTCCATTTAAACCAGATTCCTTATGCTTTTTATGGTTGTGGATAGTATCACCATCTTTCCAATTTATGACGTGCCAATCCACAGAGGCGATTATACCTTCTAATAAGAAAGGAAATGGTTCTTCAGTATTGATTCCACTATTTGTGGCGAGTTCAAAAATTTGTTCTTCTAAATCACTTTTTGTCTTACTATTCTCGATTTGAAAAGTATCCCATTCTTCCACTTCAGCATATACTAATAAAGACGCTTTTAGACTATAAGAATCTTTAATTTGCAAGCTACTATCAATCACAAAGCTGTTGCTCGGTTTACTATCAAATATTTGTATTTCACCTTTGAGATTATCTACAGCACCAAGAGCATATAGATGTTTCTTTTTTGAAAGTGTATCTAAACTAATTACGGGTTGAATGTTACCAGACATTATTGTTCTTAAAGCTCCCGAATGTTTTACTAATATTGAGACTTCTTTTTTGTGTGTGTTTTGGCAAGAGGTAAAAGCAATTACCATTATTACCAATACGATTATATATGTTGATTTATTCATAGTTTAATTAGTTAAATAATTAATTATAGTAGTTTGTACAAAGTAGGTCTTCACAGATTCTATTTGGTTCATTTGAAACTTTAGCTGTAACTCTTGAATGTCTAAAACATCATTAAAATCAATCGTTCCTGTTTCATAGCTTTTGATTAAAATATCTTCTGCATCTTTTGCTTGTTTTAGGTTTTTAGTTTGAGTAGTATAACTTATTCTTGCAGAAATACGCTCATTAATCGCCTTGCTTAAAAGTGTTTCCAAAGTGTTTAATCGTTCCTGCTTTTGAACTGTTATTTCTTGCTGTTCTAACTCGTTTTGTTTGGTTTGGGATTTATATTTCTTATTGAAAATTGGGATTGACACCGAAACCATTGGCATTACAATATCCTTTCCGTTATCGCTGAAATCCATATTTGGCCTTTCTGAAACATTGATATAATCTAATCCAAAACCAATCATTGGACTGCTTTCTTTTTGATTTAATAATTCTGATTGCTCTATGGATTGATAGAGCTTATCATATTTTAGTAATTCAGGATGTAATGCTAAATTTTCAGAAGTAATATCAAAGTCTTCAGAAGGTATCATTACACTATCTACCACATTCACGGTAACATCATTATCTCTATTCAATAGATTATTGAATTTGGTTTGTTCTGCTAAAAATTGTTGTTGCAATACATCTTTTAATTGTTGCATTTCGTTTTGACGCATTTGCAATCGCAACACATCTACTGCGGATGCTTTACCAACCTCAACAGAAGTTAATGCCAACGTCTCATAAGTTTCTAATAGTTTAATGTTTTCAGTTAAGACCTCTTGCTTTGCTTTGTTCGCGTATAGATTATAATAGGATTGTGATACCGAAGCCATTAGTTTTCGCTTTGCGATAACAATGTCCTCGTATTTAGCATCTGCCAATGAACTCACATAATTTTCTCTCGATGTAATGGTTCCGAACCACGGTAACATTTGTTTAGCAGATACTTTAAAGCGTTGTGCACCTGTTCTGGTTTCCGGTTCACTTACAAAGTAACCAACTCCAAATTCGGTGTTCGGAATGGTATTGACTTCATTCACTTTTTCAGAAGCTCTTTTGTATTGTAACTCAAACTTTTGAATTTCTGGATTGTTTGTTAAGGCTTCATCTATGAGTACTTCTAATTGTTGTGCATTTCCTTTGAGAACAAAGAATAACGAACAAAGAAAAAAGACTGTTTTTATGTGTGATTTTATGTGTTTCATTTTACAGTTCTTTTAAGTTGAACTTCGGCTTTCCAGCTATATAATACTGGTACTACAAATAAGGTTATTAAGGCTATAAGCATTCCACCAAAACTTGGTATTGCCATAGGAATCATAATATCGCTACCACGTCCTGTTGATGTTAATACTGGTAATAATGCTAATATGGTTGTAGCTGTTGTCATTAAGCAAGGTCTGATACGTTTTTCTCCTGCTTCTACAACAGATGTTCTTACTTCCTTTTTATTATCTGGTGTGTTTCTATTGAAAGTTTGCGTTAAATACGTTGCCATAACTACACCATCATCCGTTGCAATTCCGAAAAGAGCAATAAAGCCCACCCAAACTGCAACACTTAAATTAATAGGATGCATCTGAAATAAATCACGTAGATTTTCGCCAAAGAAATTGAAGTTTAAAAACCAATCTTGACCATAGAGCCATATCATTAGAAATCCGCCTGCAAATGCTACTGCAATACCTGTAAATACCATTAATGATGTACCTACAGAACGGAATTGGAAATACAGAATTAAGAAAATAATTGCTAATGCTAAAGGCACAACAACCGACAAGGTTTTTTCGGCTCGCAACTGATTTTCGTATGTTCCTGTGAATTGATAATTAATACCTTTTGGTACTACTAATTCGCCATTATCTATTTTTTCTTGAATTAAGGCTTGTGCATTTTCTACAACACTTACTTCTGCGAAACCATCCATTTTATCAAATAATACATAGCCTACTAAAAAGGTGTCTTCACTTTTAATTACTTGTGGACCTTGTTCATATTTTATTGTTGCCAATTCGCTTAAAGGAACTGGACTGCCTTTTTCTACTGGTACATAAATCTGTTTTAAGTCGGTTGGATTAGCTCTTAACTCTCTTGGGTATCGAACACGTACACCATAACGCTCTCTACCTTCAACGGTTTGGGTTAATACCATTCCGCCAACTGCAACTTTCAAAACGTTTTGAACCTCTTCAATGGTAACGCCATAACGTGCAATTTTTTCTCTATCAATATCAATTAACAAATAGGGTTTCCCTACGATACGGTCTGCAAAAACAGCTTCATCTTTTACACCTTCAGCTTGTTTCAAAATATCCTCTAACTGCACACCAAACGCTTCAATTTGTTTTAAATCTTGACCTTTTACCTTGATACCCATTGGCGCTCTCATTCCTGTTTGAAGCATTACCAATCTGGTTTCAATAGGTTGTAGCTTTGGTGCAGAGGTAACACCAGGCAATTTGGTGACTCTTACAATTTCATTCCAAATATCGTCTGGTGATTGTATTTCTGGTCGCCAATTTCTATAAAACTCACCATCATTATCTTCTATTAATTGAGAGTTTTTAATTACGCTCAAAGTAACATCTTTAGTATTATTTGGATTTGCGATGAATCGTCCATCTTTCAATTCAAACAAACCATCTTCATTTATTTTATAGCGTTGACGTTCTTCGTTTTCATTAAGCATATATTCTGGTTTGTACTGAATGATATTTTCATACATTGATAATGGCGCTGGGTCTAAAGCTGATTCTGTTCTTCCTGCCTTACCAACTACGGTTTCAATCTCTGGAATACTGGCTACTGCCATATCTAATTGCTGTAAAACACGTTTGTTTTCTTCTACACCAGAATGAGGCATCGAGGTTGGCATTAGTAGAAATGAGCCTTCATTTAATGAGGGCATAAACTCTTTGCCTGTATTTTTCATAATGAAAAATCCTGCAATGACAATAGCTGTTGGGACAGACAAAAAGAGCAACTTATTATCTAAACACCACTTTAAAATACGTGTGTAGTATTTTATAAATAATGAGAAAACACCTAATAAACCAAAGCAAATAACACTCACAAAAATGAGATTCCAAAAAATGCTTTTATCAATGCCTAATGGTCTCCAGTATTCTGCTAACAAGAATACAATAGCTGATACCGAAATAATGATATTGATAAGATTAGCTTGCTTGTCTGTTATCTTACTTTGAAGATTGAGAAGTGCTGTAATTCCAAACGCTATCAAAATCAATCCTAACCAATATCCATAGACTATTGCTACAATTCCCAATGCTATTAAAACGCCATTTAAAACATATTTAAAAGTGTTATTAATGCTTTTCTTTCGGAATAAAAATGCAGCGAAAGGCGGAATTAAAAATAGCGCTACAATTATAGAAGCTGTTAATGCAAAGGTTTTTGTGAAAGCCAATGGTCTGAATAGTTTTCCTTCTGCACCAATCATCGTAAATACAGGAATGAAACTAATAATGGTGGTCATTACTGCGGTTACGATTGCACCAGATACTTCGGCTGTTGCGTTGTAAACTACCGTGTTAATGGATTGTGTGCCATCATCTTCATCTAAATGTCGAATTATATTTTCTGATAGTATAACACCAACATCGACCATTGTACCAATAGCAATAGCAATACCAGATAATGCGACAATATTAGCATCGACACCAAAGAGTTTCATCGCTATAAATACCATTAAAACTGCTACTGGCAGTAGTCCAGAAATTAATACGGACGCTCGAAGATTAAACACCATTATGATTATAACCAAAATGGTAATCAATATTTCAAGAGTTAAGGCTTCATTGAGTGTACCTAAAGTTTCTTGAATTAATTCTGTTCTGTCATAAAAGGGTACTATGGTTACTTGGGAAGTTCTACCATCCGCCAATACCTTTGAAGGTAATCCTGTACTTAATTCATTAATTTTTTCTTTTACGTTATTGATGACTTCCATTGGATTTGCACCATAACGAGCAACCACAACAGCACCAACAACTTCTGCACCTTCCTTATCTAAAAGCCCTCTACGTGTTGCAGGACCTAAAGAGACTTTTCCAATATCTTTTATTCTGATTGATGTATAGTCTTCGGAAGTGACTACCGCATTTTCGATGTCTGAAATGGATTTCACATAACCCAAACCACGCACTAAATATTCGGCTTGGTTAATTTCCAAAGTTTGTGCACCAATATCTTTATTGCTTTCCTTAACCGCTTTTACAACGTGATGCAATCCAATATTATACTGACGCATTAGTTCTGGATTTACATCCACTTGATATTCTTGAACATAGCCACCAATAGAAGCAACCTCTGAAACACCACTTGCAGAGGACAACGCATACTTTACATAGTAATCCTGAATACTTCGTAATTCCTGTAAATCCCAACCACCAGTTACATTACCGTTTTCATCACGACCTTCAAGCGTGTACCAAAATATTTGTCCTAATCCTGTGGCATCTGGACCCAATGCAGGATTAACACCTTCGGGTAATAAACCACTTGGTAAGGAATTAAGTTTTTCGAGAATACGACTTCTACTCCAGTAAAATTCTATGTCTTCTTCAAAAATGATATAGATACTTGAAAAGCCGAACATAGAAGAACTACGGATCGTTTTTACCCCAGGAATTCCTAGCAAGGACGTCGTTAATGGGTACGTAATTTGATCTTCAATATCTTGTGGTGAACGACCATCCCATTTAGTAAATACTATTTGTTGGTTTTCACCTATATCTGGTATGGCATCTACAGCAACAGGATTGCTTGGTAAGAATCCTGTATCCCAATTGAAAGGTGCGTTGACTGTTCCCCAACCTATAAAGAGAACTAATAATAAAACTGCTACGAGTTTATTTTCTATTAAAAATTTGATGCTTTTATTTAGCATTGGCTTTGATAATTAAACAATTAGACATTGGTGTTTGAAAAACACCGAATACAGCAAATTATCCTTACGACATTGCAGTCATAGGATAAAAGAGTCTATTGTTTAAAAATCAAATTAAGTATGTCTCGTCAATCTTGTAGAGTTGCCTGACGACGAGTGGCGGTTTATATTCTTCGTAAGTAGATACATTATTGTCTAAACCTTCAAAAAGGTTAATAAAAGTATAAACAAATGAAGCGATGAATACCTGTTGCTCAAATGAGATTTTGTCAACTTGCAATTGTAATTCGTCTTGACC
Organism: Formosa sp. Hel3_A1_48; assembly: GCF_001735715.1. NCBI lineage: Bacteria > Pseudomonadati > Bacteroidota > Flavobacteriia > Flavobacteriales > Flavobacteriaceae > Formosa > Formosa sp. Hel3_A1_48. Next base: position 476,465 of record NZ_CP017259.1, on the reverse strand, counting down.
TTCAATTGCTAATTGTTCATCATCACAACAATTTTTCTTGGTAATAGAACATCCTTCGGTTGAAGGCTTTTCCATTTCCATTCCGCACCCTTTGGCTTTTTGAAAGATAGCAGTTTCTACTAAAGTATCTCCACAATAATGCATATTCACAGTAAATGACATTGTAGAGCATAACACTACAAAAGCCATTGCTAAAGACATTATTTTATGGAAAAACTGCTTCATATTGATTGCGAAGTTACGAAATTTTAACAACTATTGATTTTGTTTAACAGAAGTTTAATTGAATAATCTGCTTAATCCCAACTCATTCGTTGTAATCTAACTGCATTTAAAATTGCTAATAATGCTACTCCTACATCTGCAAAAACTGCTTCCCACATTGTGGCTAAACCACCTGCTCCTAATATCAATACAATAACTTTAACTCCAAACGCTAAAATGATATTCTGCCAAACAATTTTTCTTGTAGAACGACTTATTTTAATGGCTCTAACTACTTTTGAAGGCTGGTCTGTTTGAATTATAACGTCTGCTGTTTCAATAGCTACATCACTACCTAAACCACCCATTGCAATACCAACGTTACTCGCTGCTAAAACTGGTGCATCGTTAATACCATCACCTATAAAGGCTATTTTGTTTTCAGGATTTTTCTTTAAAATTTCAACTTCGTTTAATTTATCTTCTGGTAGTAAACCACCTTTAGCATTTTCGATATTCAACTCTTTAGCGACTTGTTGCGTAATGGAATCTTTATCACCGGAAAGCATCATAATATTTTTAATGCCTACTTTGTGTAATTCTGTAATAGTTTCTTTTGCATCCTCTTTTAATTCATCCGCTATTACTACATAACCTGCAAATTGATTATCGATTGCAACTAATACTATAGATTCTACAATAGTTTCCGTTTCACTTGGAATATCAATACTATTGGTAGTCATCAAGGCTTTGTTACCTACTAAAACAGTTTTATCGTTTACTATACCTTTTAATCCTTTACCAGCAATTTCAGAAACTTCTTTTGCTTCATAGCTATTTTCAGTTCCTTTATATACCATTATGGCTTTAGCTATTGGATGCGTGGATTGTTCTTCCATCGCCATTAAATATTGCATAAATTCGGTTTCTTTCCAACCGATTGCTTTTACTTCTTTGATTTTAAAAACACCTTTGGTAACGGTTCCTGTTTTGTCCATTACCAAAGTATTTATCTTGGTCATTGCATCTAAAAATGAAGCACCTTTAAATAAAATTCCATTTTTTGAAGCTGCTCCCAAACCACCGAAATAACCTAATGGTATTGAAATCACTAACGCACAAGGACAAGATATTACCAAGAAAATTAATGCTCTGTATAACCAATCTCTAAATACATAATCATCTACAAAAAAGTAAGGTATAAAAGTAACACCAATAGCTAAAAACACTACAATTGGTGTGTAGATACGAGCAAACTGTCTGATAAACAATTCTGTTTTAGACTTACGAGCTGTTGCATTTTGAACCAAGTCTAATATTCTCGCAATAGAACTATCTTCAAAGATGTTGGTTACCTCAACTTCAATAACGCTTTCTAAATTAATACTACCTGCATAAACCTTTGCATCTTTCTGAATAGAATCTGGTTTGCTTTCTCCTGTTAATGCTGCGGTGTTTAGAGATGCTTTTTCGGATAATAAAATACCATCCAATGGAATTTTTTCACCTACTCGAATTTGTATTTTCTCGCCAATATTTACAGCTTCGGGCGATACACTTATATAATCACCATCACGAAATACATTGGCTTCTTTTGGCCTAACATCTAATAAGGCTTTAATATTTCCTTTTGCTCTATTAACTGCTGCGTTTTGAAATAATTCTCCTACTGCATAAAATAGCATTACTGCCACACCTTCAGGATATTCACCAATGATAAACGCACCAATGGTGGCAATAGACATTAAAAAGAACTCGGTAAAAACATCGCCTTTTATAAGACTTTTCCATCCTTCTTTAATTACAGGAAACCCAACTGGAATATATGCTAAAGTGTACCAAACTACTCGAATCCATCCTTCAAATTGAGGAATGGCATCAAAATAATCTACAGCAATTCCTACGATTAGCATCACAAAACTTATAAGTGCTGGAATGTATGTTTTGAATGCACTTCCATTTCCGTGGTCGTGACCATCATCGTGAGAATGTTGTTCTTCTGAATTTGGTTTTAAATCTCTTAAATTGACTTTCTTTTTTTTCATCAAGTTAGTTTTAACAACAACTTTTATTTTCTTGAATTGGTGGACAGGGAACTGTTCCATAAGAACAATACACACAACAATCACCTTCGTTTGGTTTTAGAACCGTTTTACAATGCTCACACTCGTAGAAGAATTGACAAGCATTTGTTGGCATATCTTCTACTTTTTTATGTCCGCAGTTAGGGCAAGTGATTTCCGATTTTAATATGGTTTTCATTAATTTTCTTTTTTGTTAGTTACTTTATAACCTGTTGCGTTAATTGCTTTCTCAATCTCCAATTCATTGGTTTTAGTTTCGTCAAACTCAATGATTGCGTTACCATTTTCGTATGATGTTTTTGAGTTTACAATTCCGTTAAGTTTATTTACTTCGTGGTTAACGTGTGCTTCACAACTGGCACAAGTCATTCCACTTATTTTATACTCTATTGTTTTTATATTTGATTTATCAACTATTATGATTTGTTTTTCGGTTTTTGGATATAACATACTTGAGTAGTATGGGAAAGCCAACATCACAATTGCAAAAGCTGTTACAATGCCTAAAAAGGTTTTTGACTGCATAAATTTTGGTTCTTTATCCGTTTCACATTCACAGTCGATTTCTTTTTCTGGTTTTAATTTTTGATACCAAGCAAAGAGAAGAACTAATATAGTTAGCCCTATTAAGTAAGGTCTAAATGGTTCTATCCAAGAAAAAGTTGAAGCTACACCACTTGTTCCTGCAATTAATGCCAAAACAGGTGTGATGCAACACAATGAAGCTGTGATTGCTGTTAGGATACTTGTAACCGCTAATTTATTTTTCATTCTATATCTAATAATTTTTCAATGTCTTTTGGAATAGGCATACGTTTTAATGGTGGTACGTTTGCGCCACCAGTATTACCAAGTGGAACGTGATTTATAAATGATTTCCAGCCACCCACAAACAACCTAACTATTTGACCTATTACTTCTTTAGTATCTTTTTGTCTAAATCCAAATTTTAGCATTAGCCAATGTGAATAGGTATGTTCTATAGGATAAGACTGTCCTATTATATGACTACGCTCTAAATGAAACCAAGCATAACCAAACTGTTTATTTTCTAAACATAAACTGTATTGTTTTATTTCTTCGTTATAAGCCTGTTTAAGATGTTTAGGTATTTTAGTATTAAACTTCATATCCACTAATTTTGGATAAAAGTAATTTAATAGTAAGTGCAATGGAAGTGCATTTGTTATCCACTACACTTATCACATATACCTTTTACAACCAAGTTTACATTTTCCGAAACAAAGCCATCAGGCACTTTAATTTGAGGGATTTTATGGTTTGTTAAGCAAATGGTTTCATTGCAATTGTTACAATGGAAGTGTAAGTGTAAATCTGTTTTTATATCACAACTACAACCTTGTTCACACAATGCATATTTAGTAATTCCTGTGCCATCATCAATTTGATGTACAATATCCTTTTCTTCAAAAGTTTTAATAGTTCTGTATAAGGTAGTTCTATCTGCTTTTTCAAAAGCATTTTCAATGTCACTCAATGTTACTGCTATCTCTTTTTCTGCAAGAAACTTATATATAAGCAAACGCATTGCCGTTATGCGAATATCTTTTGACTCTAATAATTGTTCTATTGTTTCCATAATTAATCGTGGTGTTCGTTTCCAAATGGTTTAATAATAAGTCCTACACTAAATATAAAACCATCTGTTGGCGCATATATTTCTGGGAAAACAGGATTTTCGTGAGGTGGTAAAACCAAAGGTGAAAACCTGCTTTGTCTTCTATCTGTAAAGTTTTCAAAATTTACAAATACACTTCCTAATTTAAAGTTACGCATAACCAATAAGCCCATAGTTACAAAGTCTGTAGTCTCTGTTCCATTAGATAAAAACTGTTTGCCTGTATAAAAGGTTTCGTAACCAATTCGCCATTTTTCAGATTCGTACATTAATACACTACCTGCGTTGTGCTTTGCGGTTAATGGCTTCTGTGGATTACCAGGTAAATAATTTAGTTTAGTATCAATAAGCGCATAGTTTAAAAACCATCTAAAGTCTTTGTATGTAAATTTTATATTTGTTTCTGCTCCTTTACTAAATATTTCATCTGTTGCATTTTCAAACTGAAATAATCCATTATCTGTTGAATTTAAAAGCAATCCATCATTTATTGCAGTCACATAGAATAATTGATTTATAGAAAAACCAATCTCATCAGATAAACGTGTTTGATAATTCAAATCAAAATTAACACCATAAGAACGTTCTGCATCTACTGTAGACTTATTTATTGCAAGCACATTTTCAAAATTGATATATTCTGCTTCCTCTGTAAAAATATCTGGAATCTTATACCCTAAACCTCCACCAATTCTACTTGAAAATCCACTATTATTTTTATAGAGTAGTGAAATTCTTGGAAGTGGAAAGAAACCGAAATCAGTATTATAATCTGCTCTTAATCCAGTTTCCAATATCCAATTATCTGATATGTCGAAGATATTATTTGCAAATGCTCCAAAGGTTACATCTTTTTGGTCTCGCTGTAATGGTGCGTTATCATTTTCATCGAAATTTGAGGTATATAGATTAGCTCCAACTATCCAATCCGTTTTTTCTGATGCTGTATTATATGTGATTTCAGTAAAAGTATTTGTTTGTTTGCCATCAAAATTAAAATCAGGAACTGTTAAATTTCTATCGAAAAAAGAGACACTATTTTTAAATTCTAATGAACTTATAGAATCTAATTGAGTTTGATATACCAATTGACTGCTTAATCGTTTTGAATTGTTCTCTTCTGTGTATTGATGAATACCATCTTCACCATTTTCAATTTTGGTAATATCTCCGCCAATTCTATCATCATACGTTCCGTTTAATCCAAACCAAAGTGTTGTTTTATCTGATGGATAATAAAACAATTTAGGATTAAATGAAATTGATGTCGTTTTTGGTAAATTACTAAAACCATCATCTTCTGGGTCATACGCTTTTTGATAGTGACCAGAGCCGTAAAGTGAAACACCGAATTTTTCATTTCGTTTGCTATAAAACACATTGGCTGTACTTCCTAATGCTTGTGTCTGCGTGAGCATTATGTCTAATGCAGGTTCTTCGTCTGGTGTTTTAGATACCATATTTACTAATCCTGCAATAGCACCTCCACCGTAAAGTGTTGATGAACTTCCTTTAATAATCTCAAATTGTTGTAAGTCTAAAGGTGGTATTTGTAAAATACTTAATCCACTTGAAAAACCACCATATAATGGAAACCCATCTCTTAAAAGCTGTGTGTATCTACCATCCAATCCTTGAATACGAATATTGGTACTCCCACTACTTAATGATGTTTGTTGCATCTGTATTCCTGTACTTTCACGAAGCACCATAGAAATATTAGTAGGGTTCATTATTGCTTTTTCTCCTAATTCCTCTGCACCGATAAACTCGATACGTGTAGGTATTTTTCTTACGGTTCTCGTACTTCTTGTAGATTGCAATACTACTGCATCTAATTGATTGCCACCCTCTTTTAGTTTAAACATTAATTCATTATTACTTGGAATTTGAATTGTTGTCTCAAATGTTTCAAAACCTAAAAAGGAAATTATTATTTGATGCTGACCGTCTGGTATTTCTGTAAATTCTGCAATACCATCAAAATTAGTTACAGCACCTTTTTCTAATGCTTCAAAGTAAACCGTAGCACCCATTAAAGGCTCGTTTTCAGCTTCTGTTAGGACTTTAATTTGTATGTCTGATGTTTGTGCCTGTAACGATAGGCAAAGTATTAAAATGAGCTTTATGCTCAATATGTATTTATTCATTGAAATAAAATTGTAATTAACTAAATAATTGATTTAAAATCGTGTTGTTTTAGCTTATTACTTGTGGCGGTTGCCAAATGTTGGAAAGGAAATTAAACCTATAAATAGGCTGATATGTAGAAATTAACTCCGTTGAAATTTCAATATTGAGTTTTAAATTAAATGTCTTGATTGGTTCGTAAGTAATGGACATACCGCAACAATTACAAATACAAGTGACAGGACAAGAATCGTCACTATCTTCTTGGTGGTTGTGATTAACACCTATTTCGTCTTGATGTTGGTCTTCTATATTTTGACCATCAGAACAAGGCTTTGCTGAAAGCAATAGTATTATTAAGGATAATATGATTGTTACAAATTTCACAATTACAAAGATAAAAATTTAATGATGCAATGGTTGTGCAAATTAATTACAAAAACCATAACGCATCTTTAGCATCATCTGGAACGCCATTATTAAAACGCGGTGCTATTTGTGCTACCATTTCAGGATATTTTATGGTGATTGGTACATTTTGTTGTCGAAGTGATTTCCAATACAGTCTGCTAAACTGATACACTTGCGTTAATAATTCTAACACTACATCTGCATCTTCAAAAGCATCTTCATCTGGACTGCTTACCTTAATTTTTATTGGAAATGGATAACCATCTGTATCTGAATAAAAACGGTCACTTGGATAGCGTGCATTGTTGAACAATAGGAATTGATTTTCGCTAATACGTATGTATGTGCCACTTACAGGCATTAACTTTTTACCCCAATTGAGGTCGTAAGCAATAATATCTTCTGCTTCTGTTTTATTGATATTTAAAATGTAGAGCGGAATTTTTAACCCTAATGTATGCATCCCTCTAATAATTGGTTTTAGTTCCTCGTAACTCATTTCCTTATAAAAGTGAATGACTACTTTATCTGCTTCTGCAACGGACGTAAAATCTCTAATGGCTTTACATATACTTCCTGCCAATAGGTCTGTTTCGCTTTGGTCGAAATACTCGAACTTTCTAAACAAGCCATTGTTTTGAAAACTAAAGGCACTTGCTATATACCGCCTGTTTTCGCCTTGATTGGTAAATGCACCAACACCAATTACTAATTCTTTTTTATCGGTTACTGCAAGTTTCCAAGGTGCGCCACCTAATTTGGCGTGAATTGCCAATGCCATATTTTGTAATGAGAATTGGAAGTTGTATTGATTCTCGATATTGACCACCATTTTTTCATAATCTACAACTTGTGTAACAATACCTTCGTTTAAAAACAATTCCTTTATTTGAATATAAATTTCTCGGTCTTCGGGATCTGGTGTAAACTTATCGAATGGGCTTAAATAAAAAGCAGCATACTTTACATTGTCGTGGTCAAATTTTAGGTTTTCCAGCTTTTGGATGATGTCTGGTAAAGGGTCGTTTTCGTTTGTAAATTCAATAAAATGTTCTTTGGATGTTGATGCTTTTATGTTTACATAATCCTCTATTCCTTTAAAATATTTCTTTTGTGCTGTGACACCAAATTTTAAATTGTTATAAAAACTTTTTACAGCTTCTTTATGTGAGGTGTGGTATATAAAAAAGAATTTAATATTTGGACCTTTAGGACGTCTGTAAGGTGTAAACATATTCATAGCCAATTTAGGCACTAAATGCGTTTTTTTATTCCCATATTGGTCTTTACCAAATTCCAATAAACCTACTTCTGGATTGATGTGGTTAATACGATTACCTGATACTTTTATGTTTTCTGGAGTAACTACATCTACAGAATTATACAAGTCACGAGTAATGGTTCGAATGAAAGATTTAGAACCGTCTGTGTCATTTAAGATTTATAAACCCGAAAATATTAATAAACAAGAATGGGAGGAGTTTTTAAGACTTTATAATTTGTTATCTCTAATATAAATAATGTCAAAAAGTAGACTCTCCAAATCAACATTTATTCGTGGACTTCAATGTGAAAAGTCATTGTATCTCTATAAGCATCAATATAGATTAAAAGATCCTACACCTTCATCACTACAAGCGGTGTTCGACCAAGGAACCAATATTGGTTTATTGGCACAAGAACTATTTCCCAATGGTGCTGATGCGTCTCCTGAAAATCATTTTAAAATGTTTGAATCGGTGAGGAAAACACAGAAGTTTATTTCTCAAGGGGAGTCAATAATTTATGAAGCAACATTCCTGTACAACAACGTTCTTGCTGCATTAGATATATTGGTCAAAGATAATGATGGTTGGAAAGCGTACGAGGTAAAAAGTTCTACTAAGGTTTCGGAGACCTATATCAAGGATGCTGCCATACAATATCATACCATCACAAATTCTGGAGTTGATTTAAAAGACATATCGATTGTTCATATTAATAACCAATACACGAGAGAGGGAGAATTAGATATACATCAATTGTTTACCATTGAATCAGTGTACGATCAAGTTTTAGAGTTTCTCCCACGAATACCAAATGAAGTCAGAAGACTCAAAAATGTGATTGAGAGTTCTGAAATTCCAAATGTAGATATTGGTCCTCATTGTTCTGATCCTTACGATTGTGATTTTAAGGGAACCTGTTGGAAACACATTCCTGACTATTCAGTTTTTAATATTTCAAGACTAAACAAAGACAAGAAATTTGATTTATACAACCAGGGAGTAATCACATTAGATGATATTGATTTAAGTCAAACAGACCTGAATCCAAATCAATTGTTACAGGTTCAATCAGAAGTTAATGGGACCACTCATATTGATATTGAAGAGATAAGAAACTTCACAAATGGATTAATTTATCCTTTATACTTTTTAGATTTTGAAACAATTGGTCCCGCAGTTCCAAAATATAATGGTAGTAGACCATACCAACAATTAGTATTTCAGTATTCACTTCACATTCAAGAGACTTTAACCTCAGTAATAGAACACAGAGAATATCTTGCAGATCCATCTCAAGATCCAAGAATTGGGTTCATAGAACAACTCATTGAGGACTGTGGTACCAGTGGAGACATATTAGTCTACAATATTGGTTTTGAGAGAGGGAAACTAAATGATCTAATCGATGTATTCCCTGAGTTTTCTAATGAGTTGTTAGGGATTGTAAATCGTCTGAAAGATCTAATGATTCCGTTCCAACAGAAATGGTACTATACCCCCGAAATGAAAGGAAGTTATTCAATAAAGTACGTTCTACCTGCACTGGTTCCTGAACTCTCATACAATGATCTTGATATTAAAGAAGGAGGTACAGCATCTAATACTTTTCTTTCGATGGTAAACGGAACATTTGCGGGTGATGTTGAAGAAACAAGAAATCAACTCTTGGAGTACTGTAAGTTAGACACCTTCGCGATGGTCAAAATTCTGGAGAAACTACTACTAATATAAAACTGATTTTCTTTCAAAAAATTGAAAAATTTTATTTTTTAAAAACTCGAGTTTTTACAAAAAAAACCAGAAAAATCTGGAGCGGGGTATTCACCCCCTCTGGAGAAGTCGATTTCACCCTAAATAGAGGGGGGATACGGCAGGGGATGCTGCAGGGAGGGCCCCCACGGGATGATCCTTCACCAATTTTAATCGGCAAAATCCATTAATCACAATAATAGCGTACACTTTCATTTGTGAGTGTTTTCATAGCGATAAAATATAGGTTTTATGCGGCATGAGGGGTGTTGCTGCTATAATTTTAGGGTATAGATAGGTAAACCTTAGAATTATGAGTATTTCAATATTATATACAAGAGTTTCGAGCGTAGATCAAAAAACGGATCGGCAAAGAGTAAAAGAAAATGAATTTGATAAAGTTATCGAAGATAAATGTTCGGGAGCCATTCCAATTTTTGAAAGACCCGAGGGTTCAACCTTAAAAACCCTAATAGATCGACAATTGATCAAGTCAATTTCTGTTTGGCAAATTGATCGTTGCGGTCGTGACCTTAGAGATATTATAAATTTTATTCATTACACCACTGAGAGAGGAATCCCTGTAAATTTTTTATCGCAAGGTCTATGCACACTCAATGAAGACAAAGAGGAAAATCCAATCTCTAAAATGATAATATCAATTCTTGGAGTGGTCGCTGAGATGGAACGAAAACTATCAAAAGAACGTCAACGTGAGGGTATTGAGTTGGCTAAATTAGATCCAACAAAATATCTTGGAAGAAAACCTGGATCTAATGAAGGCCCAATTAAGTTTTTATCAAAACCACAAAATAAAAAGGCGTTAGACTTACTCAGAAAAGGATATAAAAATATTGAGGTTGCTAAGATTACGGGTCTTCATGTGAATACTATTACTAAAGTTAAGCGACATTTATAATGGATACCTTTTTTACTATTTACTTTATTGTTGTTGGGGTATTATTCACTCTAAATCTGATATCTGTGCTAACTAAATTCTTGACAGGTGACGGTGAAGACTGGCAATTTCATTTGGCAGAGGATGTTTTGAACTGGTGCCTCTATTTATATCCAATTCGAAAACAAAAACCACTACTGACTTTAGTTGAAGGTAAATCTCATCTTGCGGGAGAGTATTGTTTCTACAATAACACAATTACCATCTACAGGAACAACAATGTAATACGCAGAGAACTAATCAATACTGTTATCCATGAGTATTTCCATTACTATTTAATTACATCAGAATCTAAGTCTAAACTCTACCATGATCAATTGGAACAATTCTCATTGGCGCAACACCCGCAGGAAATTCTTTGCAACACTATGGGAGAAACTCTCACAAAGGTCTATTTGAAAAACAATTAAAAATGGTTCTTATTTGACAAAAAGTACAATACCCCAACCAATCGTGCCAATTAGATTTAATTTACTACGTTATTCAAAATCAAGTACTCAGCAGATACAATCAAGAATTAATAATTATTCCTGTGGGTGCTTTGTGCCTTATAACTTTCAAATTTATTACGACAAAAAACTACCAATTCATTCAGTAAAATCATATTGAATGGTTCTATTTCGTGTTCAGTTAGAATATTTAATTTTTCATTAAAAAAATCATTTAATAACTCCATATTAGGTGGATTATTAGCCCCACAATTGATCAGGTATTGGTTATAATACTCATAGTTTAAATTATTTTTTCCTTTTATCATCTTTTCTTAGTTTTTGAAGTTTATCTCCTATAGATTCTCTTAGAATATCTGAAATTTTTATTTGTTCATCTATAACGCACTCCATCAAATTATTGAATTGACTTTCTGTTATTCGAACGATTACTCTTTTTGACTTTTTCTCTTTCATAACTGTGTTTCTCTATAAATATCATGAAATTCAAAATTTGTCAGACAGTTAATGATTTTTTTTATTGAGGGGGTTGATTTCCAAAAATAAATTGTGTATACATTACTTATGTTACTGAATATAAGTGACTTATATATAATAATAAAATCATTATACAATGAAAAAAACAATGGAAGGACAATTCGAAGTCGTTAAAATCGATCAAATCGTAAAAGTTGAAGAATTCAAGAACTTCTATGAATCACAATCAGATGATTCTGAAAATCAATTAAAATCTTCTTTGGAAAAGGAACAGTTATTACCTTTAATTACCTCGAGAGATTTTCAATTAATTGATGGTTATCGCCGACTTAAGTTACTAAGTGCTTTAGGTAGGGAAGAAGTAAAAGTTCAATTTGTAGATGTAGAACCATCTATCGACCTACGTTTATCCTTTAATATGTATCGAGTAAAGACCGCTAACGACCTTACTAAAGAAGTGTTACAGGTTTTTAAATCGGTTGAAAAACGACAAGGTCAAGGGAATAATGGTAAACCTTACGATCGTTACGCGATTATCAGAGAAAAAATTAACTACCGATGGAAATCTCCCAAGGCAATCCGCCAGTTTGATAAAATTATCGAAAATGACTTTGAGAATAATCTGTTATTAAACGGAGTTGTGAACAAAGGGTGGAGTTTATCTGACTGTGAAAAATATCTAAGTGAATTAAAAGAGATTGATTTAACCAAAAATCATGGATTCACAGAACAGTTAACAAAAGGAGACCTAACTATTAATCAAGTCAATAAATTCATCGAAGAAAAAGAAAACCTTCAAAATAATTACAAAGACACTTTTGTAATTCCGAATAAGGCAACTTCTTTTAAAATGAATTGTGTTGATATTACAGATGTTTCTGCATTCTTAAGAAAGATTGCTACACTATTCACATCTATTCCATACTACATGTTGCGTGGTTACGATAAAAATAATTTAAGCTCAGAATTGGGTCACGAAAAAACACCTGAAGAGTTTGCGGATAATGTTGGAAAGATTTTTGGGAAGGTTGAGGGAGTCCTTAATGAAACCTCAAATGTTTTTGTAAATATTGGTGACACCTATATTAATGGTTGTGCTATGGATATTCCTGGGTTGGTAAAAGCATCGATATTAAAACACACAAAACTTAAATACAAGGAATGTATCATATGGTCCAAACCAAATCCCCATCCACAGGGAGAAAAAGTAAAAAGACCGATAAATCAGATTGAATATATTTTATGGTTCGTAGTTGATCCTTCACAATCAAAATATAATTTATTAAAATATTCGGATCAGGAAAAAGAAGTAAGGATTACCACTGGTGCTAAAGACGTGGATAAAAACGGGAATGTATCTAAGAAAAGAAAATCACTTTCAAAACCCTATAAGAAGATATACAACCACATTGCAGCTCAAGATGTAGATCATATGATTAAGTGTGTCACCGGCAAAAATAAACCAGCGTACGATGCTTTCCCAACAGGACATCCAGCATTGATGGCTGAGCTACTTCCAGTAATCCCAATTTTAATGACGACCGATGAGACTGATTTGGTGTACGATCCTTTTGGGGGTGCTAATACCACTGGTAGAATCTCATTGTTATTGAATAGACAATACTTGGGTACCGAACTTTCAACTCACTACCATAGAGTGGGTTGTAAAGTTCTTGAGAACTCTATCAAACAGATTAACCACCAAGATTTTGAGGTAATCAATAGTGAGTTCAAGGAAGTAGCAGAACTAACTGTAGCAGCATAAAATAATGAAAGTTTTAGTTCCAAATAATTTAAACGTACCTGAACTGATTGAAGAATTGAATCTCTCTAATCGAAGACAGAAATATGTTAAAGAGAAAATATATCATTTGATATCCAGAGTTGTGGCAACACATAAAAATATTAAAAAGTTTGATAAAAATGGATACACCGGATTATGTTCAAAAGAACTCAATATGATCTTAAATAGAGACTATAAGTTGATTTTAGATCTATTAAAAGATAAAAATGTGGTTGAGTTAGATGTCAATTATTTAAAAGGTATGAGGTGTAATAAAATCAAGTTAAACGATCAATATCAAAAGACAGATAAGGTATTAAAAACCATAAGGAGAGAACATAAAACAGTACCCTCTAAAACTCAGTTATTAGATAGTTACTTCAACTACAACTTAGAAATAAAAAAAGAGTACAAGAATCATGTAAAACACATATACGATACCCTGCGTCAAGAATTAGCAAACGACAATCAGTTACTGGTTCTTAAAAATAAAATTGGAATCTGGTTATTGACAATAAATGATATTGAAAACAATCAGTATTGGCATAATAAATCTACAGCCAATTGGAGATATAGTTCCACATTAACGAATCTTTCCAAAACACTTAAAAAGTATTTAATTTATGAAAAACAATCATTAGTTCAAGTAGATCTTAAATGTAGTCAGGTTTATCTATTATCAAGTATATTAAACTATGACTTCTTTAAATCTAATGATGAGTTATCATTTCATCAAATAATGAATTCATTATTATCTGATAAAATTATAAAAGATGTTATATCATATCTATTTTCTCCATTAATGTTTGCGCACTTTGAGCAAAGAAAGTATTTGGGGAAAGATGAGATAACAATTAGAGATCATCACGAATTACAAAAATTTAGAGACGCACCATTTCAAGAAGATTTCTATTCACATTTATTTGAATTGGAACATGGGGTTCCTCCCACGGATGCTCAACGTAAATCAATCAAAAAGGATATCATGTATGTATTGTTTCAAAACAATAGAAAACATCGAGAATTGGTGGAAGGAGTTCGGTTATTAGAAAAATTTTATCCCTATGTAAATCAATTTATTCTAAAGATTATGGACAGAATAGGTAAAAGGAATTTCTCCCTACTTCTGCAGCGTGTGGAGAGTTATCTGATATTGGATTGTGTGGTTCCAGAATTTCATAGACGCTGTTCTGTAGCACCAGTTTTTACAATCCATGATTGTGTCATTACAACTGAACAACATAAGTTAGAACTAACGAATGTGATGTTTGAAGTACTGTATGAAAAAACAGGTATTAAACCCGGTTTATCGGTTGAAAAGTTAGATCCCTCAGATCCATTTGATGATGATTTTATAAAGGAAATAAGAGATGATATCTACAAGAAATCAACGAAGAGTAGATTTAAAAAAAAGAGTTGGTCAATACTGGACAAACATATTGAGACAACAAATGAATTTTTGAAGAACAACTAAAAAAACAAAATAATGAAAGAACAAACCATACAAATATTGAATGTAACAAAAGACGAACTAATCCAAATCGTTAAAGAAGGTGTCAAATTAGAATTGAACCGACAGAAGGCAATAGGTCAGACTACTTTTAATAACTCACATGAAAAGTATTTGAGTAGAAGTGAAACTGCAAAATTACTTCATGTAACAGAGGTAACTCTTAATAATTGGGAAAAGAAAAATATACTTGTTCCGAGTAGAATGGGTAGACGTGTCTTATATAAAGAGGCTGAAGTTTTGGAGAGATTGGACCATGCTGCTTAATTAAAGTATAACAGTATAAATGTTATGTAATGTTACAAACTGCGCACACTTTTGAGCACACCCCTAAAAAGAAAAAACCCGTAAAACCTTATAGTAAAGGATATTACGGGAATTTAAAGTGGTACCTCCAGGAATCGAACCAGGGACACACGGATTTTCAGTCCGTTGCTCTACCAACTGAGCTAAGGTACCCCACATATAGCGATTGCAAATATAATGCAATTTTAATATTCCCAAAGTAAAATTTTAAAAAAATGGTTTTGTAAATTTACAGTCTAATAATTGTTATGAATTTAATAATTGACATCGGAAATACAAGTGCAAAACTTGCTATTTTTGAACATAATAAACTCAAGATTTTGGAGCGATCAAGCGCTTCAAAATTGCTTTTCTCTGCAAAAAAATTACTAAACAATAACAGCGAAATAAGCAAAATCCTAGTTGCTTCCGTAGCAACTATTCCTGACGGCCTCATTGCCAATTTGTCGACACAATGCGAGGTAATGGTCCTGGGTCGACACTTCACAATGCCATTTGAAAATTTATACAAAACTCCAGAATCCTTGGGAATTGATCGACTAGCTCTTGTTGCTGCAGCAATAGATCAATATCCAAAAACCAACACACTGATAATAGATGCTGGAACTTGTATCACCTATGATTTTGTTAACGCTAAAGCTCAATATTTGGGAGGTGCTATTGCTCCGGGGCTTAATATGCGCTACACAGCTCTTCACGAACATACAGCAAATCTGCCAATATTAAACCCCTCTTCTGTTGAACACTTTATTGGTACCAGTACAGCATCTTCCATCCACAGTGGTGTGGTACATGGAACAATCCAAGAAATAAATGGGGTAATTTCATCATATTCATCAAATTATCCAGAATTAACAGTTATTTTAACAGGTGGAGATGCTAATTTCTTGTGTAAACAATTTAAAATTAGCATATTTGCGAACTCGAATTTTCTATTAGAAGGGCTTAATTTTTTACTAGAATATAAATCAAACTAATGTTTAAAAAGTTTATAATTTGTGCAATTGTTGCGTGTTCTGCATTTTCTCAAGCACAACAAGGTACTAGTTCTCCCTACTCATTTTATGGTATAGGTAGCCTAAAGTTCAAGGGTACTGTTGAAAACCAATCGATGGGAGGCTTAAGTGTTTATACAGACAGTATTCACATCAATCTAAGAAACCCGGCCTCTTTTGCAGGTAAAAATTTATCGTTCTACAACAACGAAGCACGTCCCGTTAAGTATGCCATTGGAACAAGTTTTTCGTCAATAAAACTCAAAACAAATACGGCTACAGACAAAGCCGAAAACTCATCAGTGGACTACTTAGCTCTAGTGCTGCCCATGGGTAAGTTTGGGTTTGGTTTTGGCCTGATTCCTTTTTCATCCGTTGGTTATAAACTTCAATCCAGAAATACTGACGATCAAATTCAATATCGTTATCGAGGTGAAGGTGGTGTCAATGAGGTTTTTTTTGGAGTTGGTTATCAATTGCACGATAACCTAAAAATTGGTGTAGATGCACATTACAATTTTGGGAGCATCAGCAATACAAACATTGCTTTTGGTTACAACGACCAAGGTCAATTACTACAATACCAAAGCCGCGAAGTAAATCGCTCGAATATAGGAGGTTTTTCATTTAATTTTGGACTCGCTTTTACCAAAAGGATTTCTAATAACTTAGAGTTGATGGCAACAGCTACGTATACTCCTCTAGCCAACCTAAGCTCTGAAAACACAAGCCAATTTGCTACTATTTCAATTGACTCAACTGACAAAGAATTTGTGGTTACATCTTCTGAAGTCGACTTAGCAGCACTTAATTTAGCAAATACTAATTTAACCCTTCCGTCCAAAACATCCTTCGGAATTGGCATTGGACGTCCAAGGAAATGGTTTGCAGGAATAGATTATACCCTTCTTAATACTTCAGAGTTCTCCAGTAATTTTATATCTATTGATAATGCTTCTTTTGAAGATGCGTCATCAATTTCAATTGGTGGTTTTTTTATTCCTAAATACGATTCTTTTAGCAGCTACTTTAAGCGTGTAGTTTACAGAGCTGGATTGCGCTTAGAACAAACTGGTCTAGTGGTTAATAATGAATCTATTGACGAACTTGGCATATCTTTTGGAGTAGGTGTACCAGTGGGGCGCTTATTTTCAAATGCAAATATTGGGTTTGAAATTGGTCAGCGTGGAACCACATCATCAAATTTGGTGCAAGAAAACTTTTTTAATGTTAGTTTAAGTCTTTCGCTCAATGACCGATGGTTTGAAAAAAGAAAATTTAATTAAAAATATAATAACATACATAACAAATCTTAAGATGAAATTTAAACTTACACTTTTTTTGGCGTTTTTAAATTTGGCCTTTTCGCCTGTTCTTGCTCAAAATGAGCAAGATTTACAATCCTTATCTATTTTTAGTGAATATGTAAAGGCAAAAAACTATGATTCTGCATATGTACCATGGATGGAGCTTCGTCAGAGAAACCCACGTTTCAACAAAGCCATTTTTGTTTACGGGGAACGCATTTTGAAATATAAAATAAAAAACACTACTGCTGCCGAAAAGACTGCCTTTATCAATGATATGATTAAACTCTGGGAGGAACGCGCAACCTTTTTTCCTTCTGTAACTCCTAAGGGGACATACATGGCCAAAGCATGTCAATTACAATACGATAATCGGAAGGAGTTAGGACTTACTAAAGATGAGTTGTTTGCATCTTTTAATCAAGCTTACAAAGCAGATGCAAAAACATTTACAAACCCAAAAAGTTTATACACCTATTTTTCTTTAGTTGTAGATATGTATGATGCCAAAAATATACCGGCACAGGAGCTGTTTAACATGTACGATGAAATTAGTGAAAAGGTTGAAAATGAGGTTAAAAATTACACGAATAAGCGTAACGCATTTTTAGATGAGGACGGTGAATCTAAGGACCTTTCTAGATCTGAAGCTTCTAAGTTAAAATCTTACAACAGTTACCTAAAGGCATACAATCAAATTTCATCCAGTATAGATACCAAACTTGGAACACGTGCAAATTGTGAAAATCTAATTCCATTGTACACAAGAGATTTTGAAATCTTCAAAAATGATGGTTTATGGTTGCAGCGCGCAATGAACAGAATGTATGCAAAAGGGTGTAATGATGATCCTTTGTTTGTACGCATTGTAGAACAAAAAAATGCTCTTGAGCCAAATGCCGATACTGCGTTTTATCTAGGGATTTTAAAAGAAAAAGCTGGGCAGTCTGCAGAGGCTTTGAATTACTATAACCAGGCGGTAACCCTCGAAACGGATGAATTTGCCAAATCTAAAATATTGTTCAAGATTGCCACAAATTTCAAGAAAAAAGGTCAGTACAGTCAAGCTAGAAGCTATTACATGAAATCCCTCAAATTCAACCCGAGTTTAGGAAAAGCATATTTAGCAATCTCCTCCATGTATGCCAAAAGTGCAAACAATTGTGGAACCGATAATTTTTCTAAACGTGCTGTATATTGGTTAGCTGCAAATGAAGCTGCCAAAGCTGCTCGAGTAGATCCAAACATGAAGAAAAATGCAGCTAAGTCTATTGCTAACTACAAGGCCAAGGCCCCACAAAAGAGCGAAATATTCTCATCGGGGCGAGCGGGTCAAGTGATTAATATTGGCTGTTGGATTCAACGCAATGTTACAGTACCAAGTTTGTAATTTGAATTTCTTTAAAAACATAATCAAAAGCACTGTAATCCTAGTACTGGGAGTGGTGCTTTTTTCATGTGAAAAACGTTTAAATAAAATTCAAAATAAATCTAAAGTTTCTTATTTGCCCGTTTCTATTGCGGAAAACATCAATACCAGGCATACCGATTCGGGTCGACTGACTTCCATATTAGAAAGTCCAAAAATGATTAATTTTTCAAACAGAAAATTCCCGTACTATCAATTTCCAGATGGGATTGATCTTACACTTTTAGATGACTCAAATCAAGAGAGTGTAGTTATAGCCAATAGTGCAGTCATTTACAATAATACAGATTTAATCGATCTGAGAGGAAATGTGGTGCTAACAACAGCAACCAATGATACGCTATTTACGGACCAGCTCTATTACGACCAAAAAAAGGAATGGTTATTTACTGATTTTCCAGTCAAATTTAGGACAAAAGACTACCTCACTAACGGCAATGGCTTTGATGCCAATCAAGATTTCACAAATGCACAAGTATTAGAAGTAACTGGCCGCATCTACATTGAGGAATAATATGTATATTTACCTTTAGTATGTACTATAAAATTTAATATATCCAATGAAACTTATATCCTATTTCAAATATTTTTACATCATTTTTGCTGTTCTATTTGCTTATGATGCGGTTTCAAAATGGAGTACAAATAGAAATGGTGCATACATGTCTTTATTTTTCGTGGCTTTTGCCATCTTTATTTTCTTTTTCAGAAACAAGTACCAAAAACGCTTTAAAGATCGAGGTAAGTTATAAGCATGTCCTTAGATACCCTAATTATTGTATTGAGCTTGATTTTTTCAGCCTTTTTTTCAGGAATGGAAATCGCGTTTGTTTCTTCCAATAAAATACATATTGAAATTGAGAAAAAGCAAAGAGGTTTTCTTTCACTTTTGTTAACCAAAATTACTGCAAAACCTTCCAAATTTATTGCTACAATGCTCATTGGAAATAATATCGCTTTGGTAGTTTATGGCTTGTATATGGGGGATGTTTTGGTGGCTTGGTTTTCTCAGCATTTACCTACAGACTCTACGCTTGTTTACTATCTGTTTAATGAGCTTAGTTTGCTGACTCAAACCATCATATCTACCTTGGTAATTTTGATTTCGGCTGAGTTTTTACCTAAAGTTTTTTTTCAAATCTATGCCAATTCACTATTGAAATTGTTGGCGCTTCCTGCTTTCGTGTTTTATATCTTATTTTCTCTATTTTCAGATTTCGTTATTTGGATATCCGACTTTGTATTAAAGACATTTTTCAAAACTAAAGGGGATGATGTGCAGTTGGCATTCACTAAAGTTGATCTCGGCAATTACATAAGCGAGCAAATGCAATCTGTTGAGGCCGATGATGAGGTTGATAGTGAAATCATCATTTTTCAAAATGCATTAGAATTTTCAGAAGTCAAAGCCCGTGAAGCAATGGTGCCACGGACTGAGCTTACAGCAATTGAAATCCATGATACAATTGAAAATTTAAGCAAGTTGTTTACCCAAACAGGTCATTCAAAAATTGTTGTGTACAAGAGCACAATTGATGATATCTTAGGATATGTACACGCTTTCGATTTATTCAAAAATCCAAAAACCATCAAATCGATGCTAATGCCCATAGAATTTGTTCCAGAAACTATGTTAGCTAAAGATATTTTAAATGTTTTGACTAAAAAACACAAAAGCTTAGCTGTAGTTTTAGATGAATATGGAGGAACCTCTGGAATTCTTACGGTTGAAGATATTGTCGAGGAATTATTCGGTGAAATCGAGGACGAGCATGATTCGGTAGCTCTAATTGAAGAACAAATGGATCAGCTTAATTTTTTATTTTCTGCACGCTTGGAAGTAGATTACTTGAACGAAACCTATAAATTGCAGCTTCCAGAGCATGAAAATTACGAAACTTTAGGCGGTCTAATTGTTCACCATACTCAGGAAATTCCAGAACAAAATCAGCAAATAAGTATTGATCGTTTCCTTTTTACAATTCAAGAGGTTTCCAATACAAAAATTGAATTAATTGCTCTTAAAATAGAGCCTCAAGATTGAGATAATTTCAACACCTTCAATTAAAACCATTTCCTTTTTATTATTTCAAATTAAATTGGTATTTTCGTCCACTATATTTTTACAAAATCTAAGAATAAAATACCATGGCAGTATTAAATAAAATAAGACAACGATCTATTTTTCTTATCATTATCATTGCACTCGCATTGTTCTCATTTATTATTGGGGATATTTATCAAAATCTTGGTTCATCTTCTGCGAACGATTCGGCAATTGCTGTTGTCAACGGTGAAGATATTGAACGCGATGATTTTATGGCGAAAGTTGAAAATGCACAAAGACAATCTGGAGGTTCAATGACCAACACCCAAGCGATGAATCGTGTTTGGGAAAGTGAACTCCGTGCAAAAGTAATGCAGTCGCAATACGATGCTGTTGGAATATCTGTTGAGCGGGATCATATGCGAGACTTATTAAAACAAAATCTTACTTCTTTTGAAGAATTTAATAACGAAGCAGGGTTTTTTGATGAAGACAAACTGAACGAATTTATTGCTAACCTCAAGGCAATATCCCCTGAAACTACAACATTAGGAGGGACGCCAATCAACTACCAATCATGGACAACTTTTGAACAAAATGTTGCTGTTTCTGGAGTGCAACAAACGTATTTTAACTTGGTGAAAGCAGGAATTATTGGAACATTGACAGAAGGCGAATTGGATTACCAATTAGAAAACAACAAAGTAGATCTTAAGTATGTGCAAATCCCGTATTCAGCTGTACCTGATAGCTTAATTGAGGTTAAAAAATCTGAAATAAAGGCGTACATGAAGCGCTTTCCTAAAAAATATGAAGTTGAAGATTCAAGAGATTTAATATACGTTGAATTCAAAGAGGAGGCTTCTCTTGCTGATGAGCAGGCTATCCAAGATAACTTAAACACTTTAATTGATGATCGGAAGGAATATAACGAAGCAGCGAAAGCTAATGAAACTGTAGTTGGATTCAAAAACACAAAAGACCATGCGGCTTTTGTGAACGCAAATTCGGCGCAAAAATTCAATGATACCTACGTTTTCAGATCTTCTTTTTCATCTGAAATAGCAGACAAAATTACTGAGCTAAACGTGGGGGATATACATGGCCCTTACAAAGAAGGCAACTTTTATAAATTGACTAAAATGGTTGCAAAAAAAGACATTGCTGATTCTACTAAAGTAAGACATATTTTGATCCCCTTTGTAGGCGGTGCTCGTGCCGATGTGACGGTGACCAAAACTGATGCCCAAGCCAAAGCCACGGCAGATAGTATTTATAAAGTATTAAGAAGAAGTCGTTCCAAATTCAAGTCTTTATTGTCTTTGTCTTCAGACAAAGTAAGCAATGAAAAAGAAGGGGTTATCGAATTTGCGTATACCGACGGATTTGCACCCGAATTTAAGGCCTATTCTTTTGAAAATCCAAAAGGAAGTCTTGGGGTCGTACGAACCGACTTTGGGTATCACGTTATCGAAGTTTTGGATCAAGGCCAAAAACAAGATGCATTTAAAGTAGCGACTATAGCTCAAGAAATTGAACCATCAGTTGAAACTATAGACGAGGTCTTTAAAAACAAATCTAAATTTGAAATCGCAGTGGCTGATGCTGATTTTAAATCAATAGCAGAGGAAAACAAATACAACGTTCGTACAGTAAATAGTGTTAAGGAGTTAGAAGAAAATATACCTGGTATTGGCGCACAACGCGCTATTGTACGCTGGGCTTTTGAAGATGGTGTTCAAGAAGGAGATTTTAAAAGTTTCAGTACTACCGCTGGAGGTTTTGTAGTCGTTAAGCTAACAGGTGTAAATGAAGCAGGACTCATGTCTATTCAAGATGGATCGGTTACTGCACTTCCTGAGGTTAGAAAAGAGAAGAAAGCGGCATACATTATAGATCGAATTACTGCATCAACTCTAGAAGATATCGCTGCTGCAGAAGGACAAACAGTAAAAACTGCAGTTGCAGTAAACATGAAAAACCCAACCCTTTCTGGCGCGGGTCGTGAGCCATTGGTCATTGGAACAGCATTTGGATTAAAAGAGGGTGAAACTTCTGAATTGATAGAAGGGAATGCCGGGGTTTATGCAGTTCAAGTCACAAAAAGGACAGATGCTACAGCACTGACCAGCTATCAAGCTGCAGCCAACAGAGTTGGACAAGCCAAAGAAAGTGCTGTAAACACACAGTTGTATAACGCTTTAAAAGATGCCGCAGAGATAGAAGACAATAGAGCTGTATTTTACTAGAAATACATTTATTTAGAATTTTAATGGGGCTGATTTTTCAGTCCCTTTTTTTATGCCTTTTTTTAAATGTATTTTAAAGGCTCTAAAACTCAAACAGCTTTGCTAAAGGAACATCTAAAGCTGTTGCTATAGCTTTTGCTTTGGCAATGGTAATATTACGTTTGCCGCGTTCTATGTTGGTATAGTTGTTTTTATGAATCCCACAGCGGTCTGCGACATGGTATTGCTTGAGGCCCTTGGTCTTGCGGATGTTACATAAATTAAGCCCAAAGGCCTTCAAAAAATCTTCATTAGAACGATTGTGCATGTTGGTTAATTAAAAAGTAGGCACAGCGTTTGTGGTTGTTAAATTGAGTAGCACTCAAAGGTACAACAATAGAATAATATAGCTTAATCTATACGAATAATTCAAAAATTTAACATAAAAAGACATAATATACTATATTTTTTTTCTATATTTGAATTGTTCAAAAGCTGAACAGCCACCTCAAATCTATTTTTAAAACCATTAAAGTGGTTAATATAACAACTTAAATTTTTTACTTATGAAAAAGTTTGTCCGCCTGCCAATTTTAACCATTTTAATATTTACTTATTTTTCTTGTTCTAAAAACCCTAACAATGATTTAGAGATTAATCAAGCTGAGTTAATTGAAAGTCTTAAAGAACATTTATCTAATTTTAATGAAAATTCTATTGACAACTTTAATAATAAAACAATTATTAATGAGTTAGATCATTTTAAAAATTATGAGGAAAGTATTTTTAATTTAATTACAAATAAAATAGATAAGAAAAATATCCCAGATGTTTACAATAACGAACTTGGTTATTCAAATCCAAATGAATTTGACAAGTATTTTGTGAAGTTTCTAGTTGATGATTTACAGTCCGATAATTTTCAGACTTTTATTAAAAGATCAAGTCACTATCAAATATTTATTAATTCAAAAATTAGTAGTTTAGCCCATAAAGAATATTTGAACAACATGGTTGAACAATTTAAATGGATTAAATACGGAGTTTATACATTTTTCAATAGTAAAACTACGTCGGAAAATTCACGTGATTACAATGAGGGTTGTTTTGATGATTGTATGGAGGATGCTATAGAAGATCAATTTGATTGGTGGGGAGGATGGGTAGAATTTGTATTAGCACCTGGTCCAGTGGTTGCTTGGATGGCTGGAGAATGTATCTATGACTGTCATTTTGCTAGCTAATTAAATATGATAAAACAGAATAAAGCATTATTACAGATTATTGAATTATCACTAATAATCATTTCAATTTTTTTAATCTTCTTTAGCAAAAAAGAACACATACCAACTCTCTTTACATTAATATTTTTGGTTCTTGTTAGCTTTTACTTTAGTCCAGTAAAATTATTGTTTTTGGATACCAATAAATATTTAAAATTGTCTGCATTCATATTGGCATTATGTGTCGGAGTTGGCGCTTTACAATTATTTAAAGCGGTTGATGTTTTAGTTTTAATTCTTGTTATAGTTAATTTTGTATTTATGGTTTTTATTGCTTTGGCAACTAATGAAAAAACGCTGGGAAACCGTAATTATAAGTTTCTCATATTAACTCATTTTTTAGCATTTTTTATATTAACAGGATAATATATTAAACTACCATCACCCCATAAGGTACAATGGTATTATACCCCTTATCCATAAAATATTGCGTATTGGTTCTTGTTGCCAAAAAGAAATCACCACCCCAAGCCCCTAAACTTTTTATCGCTCCGGGGTAGTCTGCAAAATGTGTGGTTTTTAATGGGGGGTGTTGGATAAGTGCGCCCACTAAGTTTTCATGTTTGCTTATGAGTACTTCAAATTCTTCTAAAGTAGTAGCCACCAAAAGTGCTTCTGTAATGGCATTCAATGCAGAAAAATCGAGTGTTTGTGTTGTTTTTAGGGTGTTGTAGCGGGCGATGGCCTCACGGCTGTTTTGTTTTTGGTTGCGGTGTACAAAAAACAATTGATCTTTAAACGGCGGATCAAAATCCACAATTTTTATAAGCGGTGTACTGTTTTGGCGTTGGTATACGATCGGTTGGGCGTTTTGCGCACAAGCAATATCATAGCCACTACCACCAAAGGTGTTTTCGAGCAATGTAAAAGCATCTACATTGGCCCATTGCGCTAAATTGTTAACTAGGGTAGAGGAGGAGCCCAAACCCCAGTTTTGAGGGAATTCTAAATGGCTAGAGAATTCTAGACCAGTAGATGCAAATACTTTTGGATTCAATTCAAAAAGAGCACGAAAAATTTGAGCAAGTCGATGAGCAGTTTCAGTATTTGTACTCGGATTAAAATTATTTATAGTCAAATTTGTTTCAAACCAAAGCTTATTTTTGTGGTCAAAACTTTTCCATCGTATTTCTGCTTGTTCAATCGTTTTTACTTCTAGAGATTGTCCAAGTTTAGTGGGTAATGCTAGGGCTTTTGCACCGTTTAATACTGCATATTCGGCGCTCAGTAAAAGTTTTCCATGACTATAAAACTTATGCATCAGTCTCGGAGTTTATTTAAGGCTTCTGCCACTGCACGGTGCGAAACACCGTTGGTTTTAAAATGTAAAATCAAAGTTTCTTTTTCAGTATCTGTTGCGCCTATTTGATTTAAAATATTCATTAAATGCATTTTCATGTGTCCTTTTTGGATTCCCGTTGTAGTGAGTGAGCGCAAGGCAGCAAAATTCTGTGCTAGTCCCGCTACAGCCACTATTTCCATAAGCTTGGTTGCTGAGGGAGTTCCTAGCAGCTCCAACGCTAATTTGACCATTGGATGTAATCCTGTTAACCCGCCTACAGTACCCAATGCCAAAGGTAAATCCATCCAAAATCTAAAAACACCATTTTCTAAACTGGCATGAGATAAACTGGTGTATTGTCCGTCTTTAGCAGCGTAAGCATGAACACCAGCTTCAACCGCTCTAAAATCATTTCCTGTGGCGATGACGACTGCATCTACACCATTCATGATGCCTTTGTTATGGGTTACAGCACGGTAGGGCTCTACTTCTGCAATACGTACTGCTTGAATAAATTTTTCGGCAAATTCTTGCCCTTTAAAGTGGCCCTCTAAAGTGAGTTCGTCTAACGAACAAGATACCTCGGCACGGACCACACAATTGGGGACATAATTGGATAAAATACTCATGACTACCTTGGGTTTGTTCCCGTGGAGTTCTGGACTATTTTGACTTAGCGTTTCAAAAGTAGTGGCGATTTGTTCCAAACACGAATTGATAAAATTGGCACCCATGGCGTCTTTGGTTTCAAACGTTGCTTCCAATTGAAAATAGTGCGCCATTTTAGGCGTACAATCGATGAGATTTAAATCTAAAAGACCACCACCACGTTTTTCCATATTTTGAGTAAGTGGTTTGATGGCCTGCAAAAGTTGAGCTTTGATTTTTTCAAAATATGATCTGAGCCCATTACGGTCTCCTTTATAAATAAAATGAACATGGCCTATTTTTGTAGTAGCCAGAATTTTTGTCTTAAATCCACCACGAGATAACCAAAATTTAGCGGCATTACTGGCCGCCGCTACTACCGAACTTTCCTCAATAGTCATGGGTAAAGTGTAGAGTTTTTCGTTAATTAAAAAATTAGGGGCAATACCAAATGGCATATAAAAGTTTGTAATGGTATTTTCAATGAACTCGTCGTGCAATTGTTGCAGCTCAGAGTCGGAATTCCAATAAGATTCCAAGGTGACTTTGGCATGTATATTTCCTCCAAAATAATTGGTAATCAACCAGTTTATTTTTTCGGTTTTAGAGAGTTTTGAAAATCCAGAAACTTGCTGTGGCATAGTTGTGTATTGGTAAACAAAGATACTATTCTATATATTATCTGAAAAGCGAATTGTTAAATTGAATATTAATCCGCTCAGAAAAGAGGAATTATGAATTATTTTTAGTAAAATTGGTAACATTTTATAAAATATATGTATGCTCCGCAAAAATTTGCACATCGTTCTAATTGTTATCGCTTCCTGTTTTTGTTATTCACAAGAACAAAACATAACACTTGAAGAGATTTGGAATGGTGCCTTCACAACTCAACGAATGGAAGTTCTAAATTCTATGAGTAATGGACAGC
This sequence comes from Formosa sp. Hel3_A1_48, assembly GCF_001735715.1. Lineage (NCBI taxonomy): Bacteria > Pseudomonadati > Bacteroidota > Flavobacteriia > Flavobacteriales > Flavobacteriaceae > Formosa > Formosa sp. Hel3_A1_48. The sequence goes on along the minus strand of NZ_CP017259.1, from coordinate 449,347 downwards.
AGTACTCTGTTTTAAATTTTAATCGTGCTACACGATCAACATCTGTTGATGTCTATGACTATCAAACACAATCTAAGACATCCACTTTGGTAGATTCAAAAGACTTTGATGACATACAATACTTTACTTATTATGACTTTAGTCTTGATGAAACAAAACTAATTCTAGCAACAGAAATAGAAGCTGTATATAGACGTTCTACTTTGGGTATTTTTTTTGTTTATGATACTAAAACTAAAACGCGTACAAAGATTTCTGATTATAAAATACAAGAGCCTACTTTTTCGCCAGATGGGTTGAAAGTGGCTTATGGTTATCGGAACAATATTTACATAAAAAACCTCGAAACTCAACAGACCAAGCAAATTACTTTCGATGGTGAAAAAAATAAAATTATTAATGGCATTACAGACTGGGTTTATGAAGAAGAATTTGCCTTTGTTCGGGCTTTTGAATGGAACACTGAGGGCACTAAAATTGCGTATTTAAAATTTGACGAAACAGAAGTCCCAGAATTTTCAATGGATGTGTACGGACAAGACTTATATCAAACCCAACAAGTTTTTAAGTATCCAAAGGCAGGTGAAAAAAATGCGGATGTATCTTTACATGTTTATGATTTGTCTTCTTCAAAATCCAATGAAGTTGAGGTCGAAAAGACATATGATGATTTTTATATTCCGCGCATCAAATGGACAAATGATGCGAATGTCTTGAGTGCTCAGTTTATCAATCGCCATCAAAATGAACTTGATTTATGGGCAATCGACACAGCTAAGGGCACAACTACTATTCTGCTCTCAGAAAAAGATGATGCCTATGTGGATGTAACAGATAATCTCACATTTTTAAAAAATAACAGCTTTATTTGGACAAGTGAGCAAGATGGATACAACCATATTTATCACTACAGTAAAAAAGGCAAACTCATCAATCAAGTGACCACTGGAGATTGGGAGGTCACGGTATATTATGGATATGACAAACAGTCGAAAAAAATATTTTACCAATCTGTAGAAAATGGTTCCATAAATAGAGACGTCTACAGCATTGGCCTTAATGGAAAAAACAAACGCCGTCTCTCCAAAAATGAAGGAACCAATTCAGCGGCTTTTAGTGCAGATTTCACCTATTACATCAACACCTTTTCGAGCGCGACCATACCTCCAGAGTACACATTAAATGATGCAAACAATGGAACAGTTTTGAAGCGTATCAAACACAATGATAAACTGGCGGAAAAGCTATCCAATTATAAATTATCTGAAAAAGAATTTAGTACCATAGCCATTAATGGCAATGACCTTAATATGTGGACAATAAAACCTGTTGATTTTGATCCAAATAAAAAATATCCCGTCCTTATGTATCAGTATTCTGGGCCTGGCTCACAAGAAGTTGTCAACAGCTGGAATAGCGCCAATGATTATTGGTATCAAATGTTGGCACAAAAAGGCTATTTTGTAGTTTGTATTGATGGTCGTGGAACAGGATTCAAAGGCGCAGATTTTAAGAAAGTTACGTATATGAATTTGGTGAAATATGAAACTGAAGACCAAATTGCCGCCGCTAAAAAATTAGCAGAATTACCCTACATTGACCAAGAACGTATTGGAATTTGGGGCTGGAGTTTTGGTGGACATATGAGCACCAATTGCTTATTGAAAGGCAGCGAGATCTTTAAAATGGCTATAGCTGTAGCACCAGTTACGAATTGGCGATTTTACGACACTATTTACACCGAACGCTATATGCGTACCCCTCAAGAAAACCCAGCAGGATACGATGACAACTCCCCGTTTTATTACCCCGAAAAGCTTAAAGGCGATTATTTACTGATTCATGGATCGAGTGATGATAATGTGCATTTGCAACACACCATGCGTATGGTTGAGGCTTTGATTCAAGCGGATAAACAATTTGAGTGGGGCATTTACCCCGATAAAAACCATGGTATTTATGGGGGTAATACACGACTTCATCTCTATAAAAAAATGACCAACTTCATAGAACGAAGCTTAGGCGAAAATTAAGAATTAAACAAACAAAAAAACTAACCAATAAATAAAAATCAATATGTCAACAACAGAACTTCAACATCAAAAACAACTTTTTGGACATCCAATAGGACTGTATGTTCTCTTTTTAACAGAAATGTGGGAACGGTTTTCCTATTATGGAATGCGTGCTTTACTAGTTCTTTATATGACTGCTTCAACACTGGGAGATGATATGCGTGGTGAAGGTTTGGGATGGACAAGTAAAGAAGCGCTTGCGCTTTATGGTTGGTATACTATGTTGGTGTATGTTATGTCTATTCCTGGAGGTATGATTGCAGACAAATTGATAGGACAGAAAAAGGCAGTTTTGTATGGTGCTGTTATTCTATGTCTGGGTCATGGCGTTTTAGTCCTCACAGATATTTGGGCTTTTTATACAGGTTTAGGACTTGTTATACTAGGCGTTGGATTACTAAAACCAAATATTTCTACTATGGTTGGTGGACTCTACAAAGAAGGTGACATTAGAAGAGATAAAGGATTTAGTATTTTCTATATTGGAATTAATTTAGGTTCACTTCTAGCTACAATAATTGTAGGGCTAGTTGTTAATGAATGGGGCTGGCATGCTGGATTTGGTTTAGCAGGAATAGTTATGGTAATAGGATTGATTAATTATATTTATGGTCAAAAGTACTTAATTCATGTTGGAAATTTAGAAATAACAGAAAATGACCCAAATGAAATTTCTTATGGGAAGCTATATGGGAAACTTTTTAAATCACCTTTACAATTGGTAATAACAATAGTTTTATTATTAGCATCAGCCTATGGCTGGTATGCATTAGAAACAGGATATGGGCCTTTATTTGTATTTCTTACTGCAGTAGTTGTATTATTAATGATGATTTATAAGGAATTAAACTCTCAAGCACATAAAGACCGATTTTTAGTTTTATTATTATCGTTTATCATGGTGATTGTATTTTGGGGCGCATTTGAGCAGGCAGGAGGTTTGATGAATTTATATACTGAGACAAATACCGATAGAGTGCTGTTTGGTTGGGAAATACCAACAGTGATGTTTCAAAGTCTAAACGCTGGTTTTATCATCATATTTGCAACTTTTGTAGCGTCTATTTGGGCTAAGAGAAAATTAAAAGGTAGAGAGGCAAGTTCATTATTCAAAATGGCAATTGGAATTATTATTATGGGCTTTGGGTTTTTATTTATGGTATTTGCTGCTATGGAGTTCGAAAAATCAGGTGCTTCTAGCATGATATGGTTAGTGTTAGCCTATTTATTTCATACAATCGGAGAGCTTTGTTTATCTCCTGTAGCGTTATCCTTTATAACAAAATTAACACCAGTAAAATACGCTTCACTTATGATGGGTGTATACTTTGCAGCAACAGGTCTTGGTAGTAAGGTTGCAGGAATTGTTGGTGAAGCCGCTAGTGATTTTGGAGAATACACTATCTTCTTTGGAATTTTAATTTTTACAGTTATAATAGGAACATTATTTATTTTGATTTTAAAACCATTGAAACGCTTGACGCATAACGCTGAAGAAAACGAAAGAATTTTAGAATCATAATCACAAAAACCAACCAAAATGAGTACTTCAATAGATCAAATTTTTAAAGACAAAGTTTTAGGCCATCCAGCAGGATTATTTGTGCTGTTTTTTACAGAAATGTGGGAGCGTTTTTCATATTATGGAATGCGGGCACTACTAGTCATGTTTTTCACGGCTTCACTTATGGATGAAGGTTGGGGATGGCCACGAGAATATGCCTATGCTATTTTTGGAACCTACACCTCCCTCGTATATCTTTCAACACTTTTGGGGGGCTATTTTGCTGATAAAATCATTGGATATCGTTATGCTGTAGCCGTTGGGGCTTTGCTTATGACTTTGGGACATGGTGCAATGGCTTTGGAAACGCCATTTTTTATTTACACGGGGCTAACACTTTTGGTTTTTGGAAGTGGTTTTTTTAAACCCAATATGACTTCCATCATCTCTGAAATGTACAAAGGGAAAGATGAAAAGAAAGATGGTGCTTACACTATTTTCTATATGGGTGTAAATGCAGGGGCTTTCTTAGGGATTTTGTTGTGTGGTTATTTAGGTGAAAAAGTAGGTTGGCGCTGGGGCTTTGGCCTAGCAGGTATTTTTATGTTCTTTGGATTATTACAATTCTGGTTTGCACAAAATATTTTTGGTGATATTGGTAAAAAGCCCGTTAAAACGAATGATGCTGCCAAAGAAGTTTCTGCAAACGAACCAAAATTCAATCCTTTTACTCATTTTCAGTTGGCCATTATAGGAGTCGCATCGCTTCTTGGACTTTCTTGGATTCTAAATGATCCTGTTTCAAAAATATCAGAAGGAGCATACAATCTGTTCAATTTTAAAATGTTTGGCACAGAGGGTTCCAATGTTGTTATTTTGACTGCACTGCTTTTGTTTGTAGTATTGCTTATCATCCGTATTCCTCGTTACGATAGAATTACAAGAGATAGAATGTTGGCCGTTATGTTTTTTGCTTTTATTACGATTTTCTTCTGGGCTATTTTCGAACAAGCACCGAGTAGTCTAACCATATTTGCCAGAGATTACACCCAACGTATTTTGGAAGGCAATGCTGCTGATATCTTTAAAGTTGTCAATTCCCTTATGACCATTATTCCACTTGGAATCATTACTTGGGTATTGATTTTACTGTTCAGAAAAACATTTGCTAAATATGCATTATCAAACATTATTTTAGCTTTAAGTTTTCTCATCATTTGGGGCATTTCAATTTGGATGCTCAATGCAGAATTTCAAGAAGAAATTGCTGAAGTCCCAGCATCTTGGTTTGGTGTTTTGAATTCACTCTTCATTATTGCTTTTGCGCCCTTGTTTTCTAAGTGGTGGGAAAGCAAATACAATCCAAATGCTAATATGAAATACGCCATTGGTATGGTTCTTTTAGGGATAGGTATGGCATGCGTCGCCATAGGCGCATCCGATATACCAGTCGGTGCTGCTACAGCATCAGTAAGTATGGTGTGGCTTATTTTGGTCTACTTTTTTCATACGATGGGCGAACTATGTGTTTCACCTGTGGCTTTATCTTATGTAAGTAAGTTGGTGCCAGGACGTATGATTGCTATGATGTTTGGAATTTGGTATCTTGCGGTTGCTATTGGTATGAAACTTGCAGGTGTTTTTGGAGAGGCCTCGGAGGGTATTGCAAATGAATATGGTTTGAGTTATTTCTTTTGGATTTTAACTGCTGTTGCTGTAGGACTAGGCGTTCTTTCGGCAGTACTTTATCCTGTCATCAAAAAACTCATGCATGGGGTGAGATAGTATAAAAAAATGATCTGCATAAATGCTGAAATACTAGAGGACTTGTGTCAAATTGATGACGAGCTAAAAGCCATTTACCACAATAAAGATTCTGTATGTATTTGGGTATTTAAAACAAGAAAGGACAGAAATGCTTTTGTTGAAGAAACTGTTGGGATGAACAAAAACCAGCGTACAAATCATTACAACGCAAACTATGTATAAGTTAAAATACATCTTAATATTATTTTTATTTTCTGTGTTTGTTAATGCACAAGAAATCAATTGGTTGACCATGAATGAAGCCTTAGCTAAACAAAAAGAACAACCCAAAAAAATAATGATTGACATGTACACTGTATGGTGTGGGCCATGCAAAATGTTGGACCGCAATACATTTTCCAATAAAAAACTTGCCGAATATGTGAATGCCAATTACTATGCTGTAAAATTCAATGCTGAAGGCGATGAAGGTGTAGATTTTAATGGACAGACATTTTCTAATCCCAATTACGACCCCGCCAAAGCCAAGCGTCGTAACAGTCAACACCAAATGGCTCAATATTTCGGTACACGGTCATATCCAACCATTTTATTTTTGGGAGAAAACGCTGAGTTTTTAGCACCCATTCCTGGATATAGAACTGCACCACAACTCGAGCTTTACCTTAAACTTTTTGGTGAAGACCTCTACAAAACGATCAATAGTCAAGATGCGTTCAATGCTTACGCCAAATCGTTCAAATCAAGTTTTTAGCCTTATTTTTTTATTGAATAGATAAAAGCACCCTGTTCATAAGTATTGTGAAAGCGAACACTATTTTTCCTGCAGGTTTTTTGCCATCGGGTAACAGAACTTTTGTAATTACTGCCATCAGCAATTATCAATTTTGGATTAAGGGTTTTGATAAGCTGCTCAAGATGAATTTTTGGGCTATTGCGCAACAACACCCAATCAAACCTTTCGGTTTTAAAATCAAATATTCCAATTTCATCTACGATAAGTAAATGACGACCGCCAATACTGTAGAAACGTTTCATATGTTTATTTGAATTTTTGCGAATGCCTTCTTTTGCTATATAATCTTTTATGAATTCAGATGGAATATCTTTTCCATTTGCTTCTTGGATTTCTAAAGTGGTTCCATTTCTGATTCCAATAATCGAGTTTTTCATTTTATGAAAAACGATAAAATCTTGAGTTGAATTTGTATTATATAAGAAAGCGACATAGAGTTGAAGACCCAACACAGCAATACATAAGTAAAGGACTTTTACAGCTGTTTTTCGATTCAAGTAACTAATCAACAGCGTGATAATCAGGTATGATAAAACCATTTGAATTTCATCATAACTAATGTTCTTAAAAATAAAAATATCAAAATTTGAGATCCATTTAGTTATTTTATTCATCAGTTCAATGAGGAATTCAAATCCATCTATGAGCTGCTTGTTGAGGATTTTAATTTCAGCGAACAACACAATGAAAAGTCCAATCCAAAGACAAAGGGTGAGAGTGGGAATGACGAGTAAATTACTTATAAAAAACAATATTGGGAATTGATTAAAATAATACAAGCTTAGCGGTAGAACGCCAATTTGTGCAGCAAAAGAAACTTTAATTAATGAAGCTATTGGATTAAGTAAAATATTTTTTGGGTTCCATATTTTATTCAAAATGGGCATTAGGATCAAAATGCCCAAAACAGCAGTGTAACTCAACTGAAAGCCAACATCAAAAACAATATTAGGATCTATAAGCAATACCACTAGAGCTGAAATGGAAAGCGTATTAATGCTATTCGTTTGACGATTCAAACCTTGCGCCAAAGCAAAAAAACTAAACATCGTAACGGCACGAACTATCGAAGGGCTTAGTCCTGATATAAAGGCAAATCCCCACAGTACAATAATAACAACTAGTCTGCGTATTTTTTTGCCATTTCGAAAGTTCAACAACGGATACAGTAACACCCCCAATATACTTAACAGTATTCCGACGTGTAAGCCAGATAGTGCAAGGATGTGTATTACCCCTGAATCCCTATAATTTACTTTGATATTTTCAGGAATCTCATTCCTTTTGCCTAAATAGAATGCCTTGAGAAACCCAGCTGCCGTGGAGTTGATGTCCAGGGCGTCTATTTTTTGTTCGATATAATGTCTTGCTTTAGCCGCTCGACCTTTTATGCTTTCTTTTCCTTTAAGATGCGCAAACTTAGTTTGAGAATTTATGCTGATTTGATGAAATATCCCTTTTCGAGCCAAGTAATCTTTGTAGCTGAATGCATGTGGGTTTTTTGGCGAATTAATAAGTTTTGGTTCAATTTTAATGCGAAGGACTTCATCTACTTCTAATGGCGACATTATGGAATCATTGAGGGTTTGTATTAAAATTGTACCATTAGATTTGTTTTTATTAATCTGTAGTACTTTTGCCATGTAGCGGTAGCTATATTCAGTTGGATTCATTTCATGAGTTATCCGCAACAATAATTCATTATTATTTTTTTTTAAAAAATAACTATAGTGTTTAATATCTGTCTTTGGATTATGAAATGTGGATGTTAAAACCCCTGTGATAACAAATAATAACATCAATAGTAGTGTTGCTACATCGTATTTGTGTGCTTTTGATTTGTAATGAAAATACAGTACAGCAACAAATAAACAAAGGCCACAATATATTAAGTTGTTAAGTGTTAAAGGGTTTTGATTAGCTAGTCTAATACCAATTATAAGGCCAACAGTAAGCCTCGCAATGGGGTACTCAAAAAATTGCATTTTCTCATGTGTAGGGTTGGGGTTATTTCAAGTCTTGAAAAACAGCTTTAGCTACCTTTTGGCTTGCACCGGGGCCGCCAAGTTTTTTTTCAAGCGCATCGTACTCGTCTTTTACGTTTTGTTGAGTTTTAGGGTCTAAAATATGGTTTAGTTCTTTTGTTAAGCGTTTTGTGTTGAGGTCGTTTTGGATCAATTCGCAGACCACTTCGCGGTCCATAATAAGATTTACCAAAGAAATATAATCGAGCTTCACCACTTGTTTTCCAATCTTGTAGGACAACCAGCTAGATTTGTAGCACACCACTTGGGGCACTTTAAACAATGCGGTTTCTAGTGTTGCCGTTCCAGAAGTAACTAAAGCCGCATCGGCTACACTAAGCAAGTCGTAGGTCGCATTGCTCACAAATTTAATTTTGCTATTTTTTATAAACGTTTGGTAAAATTCTTCCGACTGGCTTGGTGCACCAGCAATCACAAATTGGTATTCTGAAAAGTCATCTATTACAGACAACATCACACGCAGCATTTTTTTAATTTCCTGTTTTCTACTGCCAGGAAGAAGTACAATTATTGGTTGGTTGCTCAAGCCGTATTTTGTGTATACTGTCTTTACATCTAATTTTGGACGATTTGCAATCGCATCAATTAGGGGATGGCCAACAAAGGTAACAGGCATTAGGTGCTTAACTTCGTAAAAATCTTTTTCAAAAGGTAAAATCACATACATTTGATCAATATCACGCTTGATTTGATGAATACGGTTTTCTTTCCAGGCCCAAATTTGAGGTGAAATGTAATAATGGGTTTTAAAATTGTTGGCTTTAGCCCATTTGGCAATACGCATATTAAACCCTGGATAGTCAATAAAAATCAGAACATCAGGTTGAAAAGCTTCAATATCTTTTTTGCAAAAGCTTATATTTTTAAAAATTGTGCGTAAGTTCATCACCACTTCCAAAAAGCCCATAAACGCCAAATCTTTGTAATGTTTAACAAGCTTAGCACCAGCACCATGCATCAAATCGCCACCCCATGCGCGAAATTCTCCATTGGGGTCTTCTTTTTTCAAGGCTTTGATGAGGTTAGCACCATGTAAATCGCCCGACGCTTCTCCTGCTATGATATAGTACTTCATTTTTAAAGCTTAATGATAAATGTGATGATGGCAATAATTATGGTAGCTACTAAAACACCAGCAGCACCGGCATCTTTTCTCTTTTTAATAAAATAAAAAAAACACAATAAATTTAGTATGGCCCCAAGACTGATGAGTTTACCAAGAAAATTTTCCGAATGGGCAGCCTCCAAAACCTGCATGATTCCATCGTTACGTCCAGACGATTTACTCATAGCAAACCCTACAATAAAAAGGCCAAGGCTGTTGGCTAAAATTCCAGTTACAAATCCTTTTAATATCTGAGTCTTATTCATTTAGATTCCAATTATTCAGTTCTTGTATGTAGTGATGCGCTGTTAAATCAAACTGAGTGGGTACGATTGAAACATAGCCTTGTTTTAAAGCCCATTCATCGGTTTCTTCTCCTTTATCTTGATTGATGAATTCCCCTGTCAGCCAATAATAATCTCTGCCCATTGGGCTTTTGCGTTTGTCAAATTTTTCAACCCAATTTGCGTTAGCTTGACGACAGATTTTTATCCCTTTAATTTTTTCTTTTTCTAAACTTGGGAAATTGACATTGAGTACTACTCCTTTTTGAAGGCCATTATTTAAAACAGTCAAGCATATTTTTTTGATATAAGTTTCTGTTGCCTCAAAATCAGCATCCCAATTGTAGTTGAGTAAAGAAAACCCTACAGCTGGAATTCCTTCCATACCCGCTTCAATCGCGGCACTCATGGTTCCTGAATAAATTACATTTATTGATGAATTGGAGCCATGGTTAATTCCTGAAACACAAAGGTCTGGTTGGCGACCTAAAAGCTCATGTACTGCTAGTTTTACACAATCAGCTGGCGTACCAGACGTGCTGTATTCTTTTTGAGGACCCTCGTCTATGTGTTCTTCTTTACAGTATAGCGTGTCATTGATGGTAATGGCATGGCCCATACCACTTTGAGGACTATCTGGGGCAACCACAACCACATCACCAATGCTATTCATTACTTTGATCAAGGTTCTTATTCCAGGTGCTGTAATTCCATCGTCATTGGTTACTAAAATAAGTGGTTTTTTTGGCATTTTTTCTTTGTTTTCCTTTACAAAAGTAAGTATTTTGTGATTGATTATTTGCTTTTGGCTGCTTTAACAAAAAATTATGTGTGCCTGAGCAATTATTTTTATACTTTTCAGCTACTTTAGGAATTAATTTTATCTACATATCTCAAGTCCATGAAACATATTAATATTTTTCTTTTGTCTGTTTTTGTCGCCTTTGCTTCATGCAGTTTCACTACTAAAACATTTGATGATCCTGACAAGGACAAGCTTCTAATGCAGCTGGTTACATATCTACTTGAGGAAGGACATTTTCAGCCAAAAGACTTTGACGACCCATTTTCTGAGGAGGTATATAGTAGGTTTTTAAAAACAATTGATCCTTACAAGCATTATTTTTACAAGTCTGACGTCAAGGAATTTGAGGCCTTTAAAACACTACTTGATGATCAAATAAAAAATTATGACTTGTCGTTTTTTAATCTCGTCCACAACCGTTTAACACAAAGAATTGAAGAGTCTAAAGCTGTTTATACAGAAGTGCTGGGTCGTCCTTTCAATTATGAGTTGGATGAAGTTTATCAGTCAGATGCTGAAAACTTGGAATACGTATCATCAAAAAAGGAGATGATTAACCGTTGGCGTAAGCAAATAAAATTCAGCACTTTGACAGACTATCACGATATGTTATCTGACGCTGTCAACGATAATAAGTCAAACGCAGATATTGAAGAGGAGGCGCGTAAATCTACACTAAAGAACCTACAAGAAGTGTCTGTTTATTTCGATGATATGAGGCGTGATGATTGGTTGGCTATGTATATCAATGCCATTTCAGAGTCATTTGACCCGCACACTTACTACTTTGCGCCACAATTTAAAGATCGTTTTGACGCTGAGATGTCGGGTAAATATGAAGGTATTGGCGCTCGTCTTCAAAAGAAAATGGATAAAATTAGCATTACTGAATTAATTTCTGGTGGTTCAGCCTGGCGTCAAAATAAACTGCAAGTAGGAGATGTCATATTGAAAGTTCGTCAAGAAGACGAAGATCAAGCTGTGAGTATAGTAGGGATGCGTTTGGATGATGCGGTTAAACTTATCAAAGGACCCAAAGGAACAAATGTAATTCTAACTTTGAAAAGAGTAGACGGTACTGTAGAAGATTTAAGCATTCCAAGGGATGAAATAGAGCTAGAAGAGACTTACGCTAAATCTAGTATAGTCAAAAAAAGCAAATATAAATTTGGGGTTATTAATTTACCGAAATTTTATATTGATTTTGAGGATGTTAACAGTAGAAATTCTACTACTGATGTCAAAAGAGAAATTGAACGACTTAAGGACGAGGGTATGGATGGCTTAGTGTTAGACCTCCGTAACAACGGCGGCGGTTCCCTTAAAACTGCGGTCGAAATTGGAGGCTTATTTATAAAAGAAGGGCCTATAGTACAGGTGCGATCAACTGGGGAGGATCGTCAGGTTCTAAAGGATAGAGACCCTTCTGTAAGCTGGGATGGTCCTTTAGTTATTTTAGTCAATGAGTTTTCTGCTTCTGCTTCAGAAATTTTAGCAGCAGCAATGCAAGATTATAAACGTGCTATTGTCATTGGAAGCAAGCAAACTTACGGTAAGGGGACTGTTCAAAATGTTATCGATTTAAATAGAATGATAAGAAACAATACTAATGGTGATATGGGAGCTTTCAAGTTTACTACTCAAAAATATTACCGAATCAATGGAGGGTCTACACAACTTGAAGGGGTCAAAAGTGATGTTGTTGTTCCAGATCGTTATTCATATATCGATTTAGGCGAAAAAGATCAAGACAACCCATTGTCATGGGATGAAATTGAACCTGCATCATATGAACTTTGGAAAAGTTCAATTGATTATGAAACTACGGTGCAAAAAAGTAAAGAGCGTATGAACAGCAGTGCGGAAATAAAGCTTATTGATGAAAACGCTCGATGGATTAAAGACGCACGATCCAAAGACGTTTACAGTTTGAAGTACAGTGAATACGTTGCAGAACTGAAAAAAAATGAAAAAGAATCGGAGCGCTTCGATGCTCTATCTGATTACACTACAAATTTATCGTTCGAGTCTTTAGCTTACGAAAAACCAATCATGGCCAATGACTCTGTATTCAGAATCAAACGAGAGCGCTGGCATGAATCATTGAGCAAAGATATCTATATGGATGAGGCTTTAAATGTATTGACAGATTTGAATAAACTGCCAAAGCTTGACAAGCTGTCGGCAGCTAAGAATTAAGTTCACAAAATTATGCAGGGATTAACGGCATTGGCGGTCCACAAATTTAAACGAAGTTATTTGGGGGTTGGTAGTATTTTCTTTATTGCTAGCGTAGGATTGGTTTCAATTTTTGCCTATGTGTTGTCTCCAGACCGTAGTCAGTATGCGAATCAAATGCATCTCAGTATTCATTCAAAACCCCCAGGGTTTCATGTTCAAATGTTAGTGCAGCCTAATGCGCTCAAAGCACGTCAAAATAAATTAGATCGTCTTTTTTTTGGTTCTAAATTTCCGGATGTCGAATTGCCTATTTCTTCGTATAGAATAGAATCCGATAAACTAATTTATACTCCATTTGAGGCCAAAGATTTAGAAGGTATTGAAAACGTTGTTGATTATGCAACGACGCCAAAGCCTTACATAGTAGACAAAACCTTTCATTTGGGGACGGATAATTACGGAAGAGATGTTCTTAGCCGCGTTTTGGTTGGGTCAAGAATTTCCTTTTTTATTGGATTCATAGCGGTTTTCATTTCATTAATTATCGGAATTTTTTTGGGGAGTGTTTCAGGATATTTTGGGGGTAAGATAGACGATTTTGTTATGTTTTTGATTAACGTGACTTGGTCTATACCAACACTTCTGCTGGTTATTGCCATAACATTGGCTTTAGGGAAAGGGTATTGGCAAGTTTTTATTGCTGTAGGTCTGACTATGTGGGTGGAAGTGGCTAGAGTTGTTCGTGGCGAAGTAATGAGCGTCAAAGAACAACAATATATCACAGCGGCTCGTGCCTTAGGTATGACAGATTTTAGAATAATTCTTAGGCATATTTTGCCAAACGTTATGGCTCCAGTGATAGTTATTTCTGCAGCTAATTTTGCTGCTGCAATTCTCATCGAAAGTGGATTAAGCTTTTTGGGTATTGGTGCTCAGCCTCCTATGGCAAGTTGGGGTGCTATGATTAAAAATCATTACAATGCTATTGTCTTGGGACAGCCTTACTTGGCAATTATTCCTGGGCTTTGCATTATGGCCCTTGTCATGGCATTTATGCTGATGGGTAATACGCTTCGGGAAGCGTTGGATGTTAAGGCTTCAAATTAATCATTTACGTCAGGTGGATATTTTGTTAATATCGAACTTGTGAATTTTTTGATGCGCTCTTCTTTTTTGTCTATCCTTGTACTCAAGTAGCCTTCGCCAACTCCTTGCCATACGAGTTCTTTGTTTTTTGCATCAATCAAATCGATGAAAAGTGTGCCATTGGTTGTGGTGGATACATTCACTTGATTAGCGCCCATCATCAAGGGGTTCCAGCCCCATCCCCATCCCCAACCGAACATTCCAATGTTTTGGTTGTAGACATTCACTTCTTGCTGCTCTTTGGTGAATATATTTACTAATAAGTCAGGTGTTTTTGATTTTGTAAACCCTTTGGCGATAAGTTCTGATTCGATTGCGCGTAAGATTCTACGTTTGTCTAGATCGCTAACTTTTGCTTTATCTATGCCCTCTTTGAAAAATCCAAATGTTTTGTAAGAGGAGAAGTTTACAGAACGGTCATAGTCTGCCGCAACACGAACAGAATCACAGGACGTAATAGTCAAAAGTAATATTGTAATTGTCAATATGTATTGTTTCATAATAAAAAAATTTAATTCATTAAACCTGATTCAAAAGATTCTCATCTACGCTGTTAGGGAGGGTAACTTTAAGTTTAGGCTCTTGCTCCATAGCTCTTTTTATGGCAAAAGTAGCCCCTTTATTTTGCGCCCAATTTCGTCTAGAAATACCATTATTGACATCCCAAAATAACATTGACTTTAAACTTTTTTCACTTTCTAATGTACCATCAAGAACCATACCAAACCCTCCATTTATCACTTCACCCCAGCCAACCCCGCCACCATTGTGAATGCTGACCCAGGTGGCACCTCTAAAACTATCACCAATAACATTTTGAATAGCCATATCGGCTGTAAATTTTGATCCATCGTAAATATTGCTGGTTTCTCTGTATGGGGAGTCCGTTCCTGAAACATCATGATGATCACGACCTAAAATAATGCTACCAATTTCTCCATTGGCAATAGCGGTATTGAATGCAGAGGCAATTTTCATTCTTCCTTCTGCATCAGCGTAGAGAATACGCGCTTGAGACCCTACAACTAATTTATTGTCTTGAGCTCCTTTGATCCACTTAATATTGTCTTTTAGTTGCTGTTGAATTTCTGCGGGTGCAGTTGCGCTCATTTCCTCTAAAACAGTACAAGCGATAATATCTGTTTTGGCAAGATCTTTTTCAGATCCACTAGCACATACCCAGCGAAATGGCCCAAACCCATAGTCAAAACACATAGGACCCATAATATCTTGGACATAGCTCGGATAAACAAAATCTTGGCCATTTTCTCTCAGGATATCTGCTCCCGCTCTTGATGCCTCGAGCAAAAAAGCATTTCCATAGTCAAAGAAATAGGTTCCTAGATCGCTGTGTTTTTTAATGATTTTTGCATGCCGTATCAAACTTTCTTGAATAAGTTCTTTGAATTTATTGGGTTGATTACGCATCATTTCATTGGCCTTTTCTATCGAGAGCCCCATGGGGTAATATCCTCCTGCCCAAGGATTGTGAAGTGAGGTTTGATCACTTCCTAGTTCAATATAAATATTAGCTTCATAAAAAGCTTCCCATACTTCAACCACATTTCCTTGATAAGCAATAGAAACCACTTCTTTTTGATTTTTGGCAAGTCGCACACGCTTTACAAGTTCGTCTACATTGTCAATAACTTCATCGACCCAACCTTGAGCGTGTCTTGTTTGTATGGCTTTCGGGTTAACTTCCGCGCAAACGGTAATACAACCAGCAATATTTCCGGCCTTTGGTTGTGCACCACTCATGCCTCCTAAACCTGCTGTGAGAAAAATATGTCCATTAGGTAATTTGTTTATTTTTCTAAATGCATTCAAAATAGTAATCGTGGTACCGTGTACAATTCCCTGTGGGCCGATGTACATATAGCTACCAGCCGTCATTTGTCCAAATTGAGTAACTCCTAAGGCATTAAATTTCTCCCAATCATCTGGTTTAGAGTAATTTGGAATCATCATTCCATTAGTTACCACAACTCTAGGTGCACCTTGGTGTGATGGGAAAAGTCCCATTGGGTGCCCAGAATACATGACTAGTGTTTGTTCGTTGCTCATCTCGGACAAATACTTCATGGTTAGTCGGTATTGAGCCCAATTTGAAAAAACACCTCCATTACCTCCGTATGTAATCAATTCGTCTGGGTGTTGTGCAACGGCATCGTCCAAATTATTTTGAATCATCAGCATGATGGCTGCGGCTTGTTTGCTCTTGGCAGGATATGCTTCTATTGGTCGTGCATATATTTTGTGCTCTGGACGAAAGCGATACATGTATATGCGGCCATATTCATCTAGTTCATTTTTGAATTCTCTAATAAGGTCGGAATGGAGTTTTTTGTCGAAATAGCGCAAAGCATTTCTAAGCGCTAATTTTTGTTCTTCATCATTGAGGATTGCTTTACGTTTTGGGGCATGATTTCGTGTTGGGTCTAGAGGTTTTGAACTTGGCAGTTCGCTGGGGATTCCTTCTAAAATTTCATCTTCAAAAGTTTTTGTTTGTTGCTTCATGACCATTACTTTTCTGTTTTTATGGAGGTGTTAAATCCGTATGGACAATGCCTGCAATTACTTTGACAGCAATATCCACGTTTCAAATGATACTGTTCCGTAAAACAGCGGTAACCCTCTGCAGTCATATAAAAGTCACCGTCTTCTATGGGAATTTTTCTGTTCATTCTTAACAAATATAGTGTAATTTTCAATTAATGACTTCTTATTTTCATTGTCTGAAATAGAACGAGCCGCAGTTTTAAAACGCATCAAAGATTTAGTATTTTTACACTTTGAAGAACAACAATTGCATTAATGCTTGATATTCAACAGCTACAAAATATAAAATTAACTTCTCAGCTCTGGTTAAAGCCAGAATATGAAATTCATCCTGAAGTTTCTGGAAATAAGTTCAGGAAATTAAAATATAACCTAGAGGCAGTTGTTCGGGAAGGTTTTGAAGGGGTTTTAACTTTTGGAGGTGCATTTTCTAATCACATAGCAGCAACCGCTGCAGCCGGAAAGCTGCTCGATATTTCAACGGTTGGTATTATTCGCGGTGAGGAATTGGCTAAAGATATCGATTTAAATCCAACCCTTTCTTATGCTAAAGCATCTGGTATGGATTTAGAATTCATCAGTCGAGCCGCATACCGTAACAAAAATGAAGTTTCTTTTTTAAAAAGTTTAAATATTAAATACCCTAATTTCTATATTATTCCTGAAGGAGGGACTAATGCTAGGGCTGTTCGTGGCTGTTCGGAAATTTTAACAGAAAAGGATCGAGATTTTGATGTTATTTGTTGTGCTGTAGGAACAGGAGGTACCATTTCAGGCCTGATTAACTCGAGTCTTCCTCATCAAAAAATAATTGGATTTCCAGCCTTGAAAGGTGCATTTTTAAATGAAGATATTCGTAAATTTGCACAGCATTCTAACTGGGAGTTGTGTACTGATTATAGTTTTGGAGGGTATGCAAAAGTCAATCAGGAATTGATTCAATTCATTAATCAGTTTAAAAATGACTTTGGAATTCCTTTAGATCCTGTGTACACAGCCAAAATGATGTTTGGTATTGACGATTTAGTTAAAAAAGGATTTTTTTCAAGATCTACTAAGATTTTAGCCATTCATACTGGAGGCTTACAGGGAATAAGTGGAATGAACGATTATTTGAAAAAAAATAATTTAGAATTAATTACATGAGGCGAGTAATAATATTAGTTGTACTAGGAACTTTTCTATCGAGTTGTGGAGCTCGAAAGAAAACAAATCGTAATCAAGAGACCGAGGTAAATGTCAATATTCCTTCAATTGCGACTCCGGATGCGCCATCAATTATTTTAACCCCTACTTATAACTCTACAGAAGATTATATTGCATTTTTTAAGGCTGTTGCCATTCATGAAATGAAACTTTATGGTATTCCTGCTAGTATCACATTAGCTCAAGGGATTTTAGAATCTGGCTCCGGAAAAGGACGTTTGGCGCGGCAAGCTAATAATCACTTTGGAATCAAATGTCACGATTGGACAGGTCCCCGCATTTACCACGACGATGATCGAGCTCAAGAATGTTTTAGAAAATATAATGATCCAAGTCAATCGTATAGAGATCATTCCTTGTTTTTAGCAAAAAGAAAACGCTATGCCGATTTGTTTAAACACAAAATAACAGATTACAAAGCATGGGCCAGAGGCCTTAAAAAGGCGGGTTATGCGACTGATCCACAGTACCCTAAAAAACTGATTAGTCTAATAGAACGCTACAAATTGTACCGTTATGATATTTTCGACAAGAAGAAAAAAAATAAAAAGGAACGAGGCCGTACTTTCCAAACTCACAGGGTTCAAAAAGGAGATACCTTGTACTCAATAGCTAAGCGTTACAACACGACAGTAGAGTACATAAAGTCTTCCAATAATCTTAATTCTAATGCATTAGATATCGGTCAAACTCTTGTAATTAGATCAAATTAAATCTTATGAAGTACCAACGCAGTAGTCAATTATTCAAAGAAGCCAGTGCCGTCATCCCTGGTGGTGTAAATTCTCCAGTGCGGGCATTTAAAGCAGTTGGTGGGACTCCAATTTTTGTCAAAAAAGCCGAGGGTGCTTACATATACGATGAAGATGGAAATCGCTTAATTGATTTTATTAATTCTTGGGGTCCTATGATTTTGGGTCATGCATTTAAGCCCGTTGTTAACGCTGTGGTAGATAAAGCAAAAAAAGGAACTTCTTTTGGTATGCCTACTGAAATCGAAACCAAAATTGCCGCTTTAGCTATTTCTATGGTTCCTAATGTAGATAAAATCAGATTTGTTAACTCAGGTACTGAGGCATGTATGAGTGCAGTTCGTTTAGCAAGAGGATACACTGGAAAAGAAAAAATAATAAAATTTGCAGGCTGTTACCACGGGCATTCAGATTCCTTTTTGATTCAAGCGGGTAGTGGTGCTGTAACATTTGGTAGCCCCAATAGCCCTGGGGTTACAAAAGGGACAGCAAAAGATACTTTATTGGCTCCCTATAATAATTTGAATGCTGTAAAACATATTTTTGAATCTAACCCGAACCAAATTGCTGCCATTATTGTAGAGCCAGTGGCGGGCAATATGGGTTGTATTCCACCTGCTGAAGGTTTTTTACAAGGGCTTCGCGCATTGTGTGATAAATATAAAGCAACACTCATTTTTGATGAGGTCATGACGGGTTTTCGATTGGCAAAAGGAGGTGTTCAAGAGCTTTACGGAATAAAAGCGGATCTTATTTGTTTTGGCAAAGTGATTGGTGGTGGGTTACCTGTAGGTGCATTTGCAGCTTCTGATGAAATTATGTCTTTTTTAGCTCCCGAGGGTCCTGTTTATCAAGCAGGAACACTTAGTGGAAACCCTTTGGCCATGGCTGCTGGTTATGCACTTTTGGAGGTACTGAATAAAGATGCTGATGTTTACGATCGATTGGCAGAAAAAACAGCCTATTTACACCAAGGTATATCAAAAGCTCTAAAAAGACATAAAATTACGCATACCATTAATCGTGTTGGGTCTATGATTTCTGTTCATTTTACAGAGAATACTGTGGTTGATTTTGAATCCGCAGCTCATGGAAATAATGATCAATTTAAAAAATTTTTCCACGGAATGTTAGCTGCAGGCGTGTACATTGCTCCAAGTGCTTTTGAGAGTTGGTTCATTACTGATGCATTGACTTATGATGATTTGGATTTTACTATTGCAGCAGTTGAATCTGTAGCGAGTAAGTTGTAAGCGCTTAAATAACTTCTTTTTCTAAAGCAATATAATGGGTCGTTTCTTTATTACTATACAACGGATATATAGAAATTTCACAGTTGTAAGCTGTTTTGTTTTTTCGGTAATTTACTAGATTAGATCGGAAGGGCTCCCCTTTTTTTAAATTACGAGCAATTTCTGAAATTGCTTTTTTAAAAGTCCGCTTTCCTTGTAAAAAGCGTGGTGATTGACCCAAAGTTTCTTTTTTGGAATACCCAGTCATGGTTGTAAAACCCTCGTTTACCCAGATTATGTTTTGACTTTTATCTGTTAGAACGATAGCTTCAAAATCATTTGATTTAAAAATCGAGTTTAGGTTATTTTCCCAGTCGTGGCGTTTGGCATATGCCTTGATTTTTCTTATGTCCATTGCTCTTTTTGCCTTATTCAACTGTATGAAGTAACGTTCGCTAAATACATCCCAGCTAATTAATGGTAAGGTTTTTAACTGGTTGTCTAAAACTGAGTTTTTATTGGATAGTTCAGTGTTGTTTTCATTTCCTGAAAGATATAAATCCAGGCACATTATTTTGTTGAGGTTTTGTTTCATGATTTTAGGTTAAGTATTTAAAAAAATCACATTGCTGAAAATAAATATCAGAAACGTTTTTGTAATTTAATAAACTGTATTTTTTGGTATGGAAGATTAGATTTGGGGTCTATTCTCATTCAAATATATAAAAAAAAAGCGGTTGCTTGCTGCAACCGCTTTGTAAATTATGACACAATCTAAGTTTATATCTTTGCAGACTTGACTGTTTTGATGATTCGTGCTGCAATTTTGTATGGATCTCCATTAGAAGCAGGACGTCTGTCTTCTAACCATCCTTTCCATCCCTTTTCTACAGTGATGATTGGAATTCTTATTGAAGCACCACGGTCTGAAATCCCGTAAGAGAAATCATTGATTGAAGCCGTTTCATGTAATCCAGTCAAACGTTGGTCGTTAAATTCTCCATAAACAGCAATATGTTCCTTAACAACAGGTCTGAATGACTCACAAATTTTCTCATAAACTTCTTGAGATCCACATGTTCTTAAGGTTGTGTTTGAGAAGTTAGCGTGCATTCCAGAACCATTCCAGTCCATATCTTTACCTAAAGGTTTTGGATGGTAGTCGATGTAGTATCCGTATTTCTCAGTAAGACGATCGAGAAGGTAGCGTGCTACCCAAATCTCATCACCTGCTTTTTGCGCCCCTTTGGCAAACAATTGGAATTCCCATTGTCCTGAAGCAACTTCTTGATTGATGCCTTCAAAGTTCAATCCAGCATCGATACATAGATTTGCATGCTCTTCAACAAGATCTCTGCCGTGAGTGTTTTTTCCGCCCACAGAGCAGTAATACATTCCTTGAGGTGCAGGATAACCACCTACAGGGAAACCTAGAGGAAGTTGTGTTTTGGTATCCATTATGAAATATTCTTGTTCAAATCCAAACCAGAAATCATCATCTTCATCATCAATTGTCGCTCTTCCATTTGATTCATGTGGCGTACCATCTGCGTTTAGCACTTCAGTCATGACCAAATAACCATCTCTTCTGGCTGGATCTGGATAGATAGCTACAGGTTTAAGTAAACAGTCAGAAGAACCACCTTCTGCTTGTCTCGTCGATGATCCATCAAAAGACCAAATAGGGCAATCTTCTAATTTCCCACTAAAATTCTCTTCAACTTTGGTTTTGCTTCTCATGTTCTGAGTTGGGAAGTACCCATCTAACCAAATGTATTCTAATTTTGATTTTGACATAATTGTACGTTTAATTTTAATTAAAAAAATTCTTTCACAAATATATTAATTAGCTATTTTGGTCATGTAAAATAAGGGTTCAATTTATTAACATATATGCTTTTTTTATGTATACCCTATTTTTTTTGGGGTATATCCAAAAAATCAATAATTTTTAGTTCTTTTATTGTTTAAATTGTTAATAAAAATTCGAATCTGAAGCTTTTTTTTATGCCAATACAGTTAATTTTGTGTAGAATTTAAATCCTTTTATTATGTCAACCCTACGATTTCATGCATTGAAAACCTCAATGAATAGAGCTACTGTTTCTGTTCAAGAGAATCCCAAACGATCCGAAGTTTTTGGATCCAATGTCTTTGGTATAACAGCTATGCGCAGTTCATTGCCTAAAGCTACATTTAAGAATTTATCTACAGCAATAGAAAAAAATCAAACCATAAGTCGTGATATTGCCGATCAGATCGCTTCAGCTATGAAAGAATGGGCCATGACCAAAGGAGTTACTCATTACACTCATTGGTTTCAACCGCTTACTGGAGCAACTGCTGAAAAACATGATGCTTTTTTTGAAACCATCGGTCCTGGCGATTCGATAGAACAATTTGAAGGAAATCAGTTGGTTCAACAAGAACCCGACGCCTCTTCATTTCCTAATGGTGGAATTAGAAATACTTTTGAGGCTCGTGGATATACAGCATGGGATCCCACCTCTCCAGCGTTTATTTTTGGTACAACCTTATGCATTCCAACAGTCTTTGTAGCCTACACTGGAGAGGCACTGGATTTTAAAACCCCACTTTTACGGGCTCTTCACGCTGTAGATGATGCCGCTACCTCAGTAGCACGTTATTTTGATAAAAATGTAAAAAAAGTATCTGCCTCCTTAGGTTGGGAACAGGAATATTTTTTAATTGATAAATCTTTAGCTGCTGCACGGCCTGATTTGGAATTAACTGGGCGGACCTTACTCGGCCATTCTTCGGCGAAAGGTCAGCAGCTTGATGATCATTACTTTGGGACCATACCCAACCGCGCTCTTAACTTTATGAGAGACCTAGAAAAAGAGTCCATTCTTTTGGGTATCCCTGTAAAAACACGCCATAATGAAGTTGCGCCAAATCAGTTCGAACTAGCACCTATCTATGAAGAAGCTAATCTCGCTGTCGATCACAATTCGCTAGTTATGGACCTTATGAAAAAATTGGCCGACCGTCATCATTTTAAAGTTTTGTTTCACGAAAAACCCTTTGCCGGTGTCAATGGTTCTGGAAAGCATAACAATTGGAGTTTAAGTACGGACACAGGTATAAACCTTTTAGCGCCAGGTAAAACTCCAATGAGTAATTTACAATTTTTAACATTTTTCATTAATACAATCAAAGCCGTATGTGATAATGAAGAACTGTTACGTGCTTCAATAGCTTCTGCAAGTAATGACCACAGGTTGGGCGCTAATGAAGCCCCACCTGCTATTATGTCTGTGTTTATTGGGGCGCAGCTAACAAAAGTATTAGGTGAATTAGAAGGAGTGACGAAAGGAAAATTATCCCCAAAAGAAAAAACAGATTTAAAACTTAATGTTGTTGGTAAAATTCCAGAAATACTTTTGGACAATACCGATAGAAACCGAACTTCTCCATTTGCTTTTACTGGCAATAAGTTTGAATTTCGCGCTGTTGGCTCAACAGCCAATTGTGCCAACCCTATGACGGTACTTAATACTATAGTCGCGAAGCAGCTTATCGACTTTAAGGCTGAAGCTGATATTTTGATTGACAAAAAAGGACTTAAAAAAGATGAAGCTATTTTTAATGTATTGCGCGAATACATCAAAACTTCTAAAGCTATTTTATTTGAGGGTAATGGTTATGGGGATGAATGGCAAAAAGAAGCAAAAAAACGCGGTTTAAGTAATAATAAAAACACTCCGCAAGCTTTGAAAATTAAGATCGCGCCAAAGACTGTCGCATTGTATGAAAGTCTAGGCGTTATGAACAAAACTGAAATAGAGGCCCGTTACGAAATTGAAGTTGAAGATTACATTAATAGAATTCAAATTGAAGGTAGAGTGCTTGGTGATGTGGCTCGTAATCATATTATTCCAACTGCTGTAAAATATCAAAATATACTCATCAGTAATGTTCGAGGATTAAAGGATATTTATGGAAAAGACTTTAAAAAGTACGCCAGTGAACAATTGATTTTAATTAAAGACATATCGACTTATATTGAATCAATAAATTCTGAAGTGACGGCCATGATCAATGAAAGAAAGAAAGCCAATGTTGTTACAGATTCTATTAAAAAAGCTGAAATGTATTGCACAAAAGTAAAACCACTTTTTGATGATATTCGCTACAGCTGTGATAAACTAGAATTGCTAATTGATGATGAGCTTTGGCCACTACCAAAATACAGAGAATTATTATTTACTAGGTAGTGCGTAAAATTTTTTAGACGATTTTATGTCAAAACATTAAATACTGTATTACATTTGCAATTCATAAAAATCTATGGGAAAAGAGGTTAGTCAACGTTATGCGCAACGCGGTGTTTCAGCATCGAAAACAGATGTTCACAATGCTATAAAAAACATTGACAAGGGTCTATTTCCTAAAGCATTTTGCAAAATTGTTCCAGACCACCTAACTCATGATGAAGAGTATTGCTTGGTTATGCACGCCGATGGAGCTGGTACGAAAAGTTCTCTAGCTTATGCTTATTGGAAAGAAACCGGCGATCTATCTGTTTGGAAAGGAATCGCTCAAGATGCCCTAATCATGAATATTGATGATTTGCTTTGTGTTGGTGCAACGGATGATATTATGTTGTCATCAACAATTGGGCGCAATAAAAACTTAATTCCTGGTGAAGTAATCTCCGCAATTATAAACGGCACTGAAGAGTTGATTTCTGACTTAAAAAGCCATGGTGTCACAATACATTCAACGGGTGGTGAAACAGCTGATGTTGGAGATTTGGTACGTACTATAATTGTAGATTCTACTGTTACAGCTCGGATGAAGCGTAGCGCTGTAATCGATAATGCTAATATTCGTCCCGGAGATGTTATTGTTGGTTTGGCTTCATTTGGGAAAGCTTCTTACGAAAACCACTACAATGGCGGTATGGGTAGTAATGGTTTGACCTCTGCCAGACATGATGTTTTTCACAAGGATATTGCTCAAAAATACCCCGAGACTTTTGATGCCGCAGTGCCCAAAGATTTAGTTTACTCTGGACAAGTTCAACTAACTGATTCTGTTGAAAATTCACCTATCGACGCTGGGAAATTAGTACTTTCTCCGACACGAACATATGCTCCAATCATCAAATCTATTTTAGATAATTGCGCCTTAGAGTCCATTCATGGTATGGTTCATTGTAGCGGAGGTGCTCAAACAAAAATACTTCATTTTATTGATGAACTACACGTTGTAAAAGACAATATGTTTCCAATTCCTCCTTTATTTAAATTGATTCAGGAGCAATCCAAAACAGATTGGAAAGAAATGTATCAAGTGTTTAACTGTGGTCATAGAATGGAGCTGTATGTGCAGCCAGAAATTGTAGAGCACATTATAGAAATCGCCTCAAAATTTGATGTTGATGCCCAAATTATAGGTCGTGTTGAAGCTTCAAAAACCAAAAAATTAACTATTAAAAGTGATTTCGGTACGTTTGAATATTAGATTTTAAGGCTCATTTCGCCTTAAAGTAGTATTTTTGTTTCAATATTTATATTCCATGTTAGAAAGAATTCAAATCATAAGACAACGCTTCGACGAGGTGAGCGATCTTATTATTCAACCAGATATTATTTCCGATCAAAAACGTTATGTTCAAATTAATAAGGAATATAAAGACCTAAAGAAAATTCTAGAGCGTGGAGAAATCTATGAAGAGCTAACGTCAAACATCAATGAAGCTCAGGAAATCATAGCTGATGGTAGTGATTCTGAAATGGTGGAAATGGCAAAAATGCAACTCGAAGAGGCTAAAGAAAAATTACCCGAAATTGAAGATGAAATTCGGTTTCTTTTAATCCCTAAAGACCCTGAGGATGCTAAAAATGTTGTTGTAGAGGTACGTGCTGGTACTGGAGGAGATGAAGCCAGTATTTTTGCCGGGGACCTGCATAGAATGTATACAAAATATTGCGAGTCTAAAGGCTGGAAAGTTGATGTGGTTGACTTTAATGAAGGGACTTCTGGAGGTTATAAAGAAATCATATTTGAAGTTTCAGGAGCCGATGTTTACGGAACTATGAAATTCGAGGCAGGAGTACACAGAGTTCAACGGGTTCCTCAGACCGAAACACAAGGACGTGTGCATACAAGTGCTGCATCGGTAATTGTTCTGCCCGAGGCCGAAGAGTTTGATGTCGAATTGGATATGGCAGAAGTGCGTATAGAGCGCACAACTTCAACTGGACCCGGTGGTCAATCAGTCAATACAACTTATTCTGCCATTAAGCTACATCACGAGCCTACAGGAATGATTGTCAGTTGCCAGGATCAAAAATCATCGCATAAAAACTTAGAAAAAGCCCTCAAAGTTTTGCGTTCCAGACTATATGAGATGGAATTGGCTAAAAAACAAGCTGCTGATTCTGAGAAGCGAAAAAGTATGGTATCCTCTGGAGACCGCAGCGCAAAAATAAGAACTTATAATTACCCTCAAGGTCGGGTCACAGACCATAGAATTGGATTGACCTTGTATGATCTCTCTAATATTATCAATGGCGATGTGCAAAAAATTATAGATGAGCTAATGTTGGCGGAAAACACTGAGAAACTTAAGGCTGATTCAGATTTAATATAATTCTAATGAATACCAACAAACTAATTTCAGAAATTAAAAGAAAACGTTCTTTTTTATGTATTGGATTAGATGTTGACAAGTCTAAAATCCCAACACACCTTTTAGGTTTTTCATCACCAATTTTTGAATTTAATAAAGCCATTATTCAAGCTACACAGCACCTTTGCGTAGCGTACAAGCCAAATATTGCGTTCTATGAAGCCTATGGAGAAGAAGGATGGGAAGCTTTGAGTTTGACCATTGATTATTTAAACACTTATTACCCTGAAATCTTCACAATAGCCGATGCAAAGCGCGGAGACATTGGAAATACAAGCCATATGTATGCTAAAGCATTTTTTGAAGATTTAGGATTCGATAGTGTTACAGCAGCGCCTTACATGGGTAAGGATTCAATAGAACCTTTCTTGAAATTTGAAGATAAACATACTATTCTGTTGGCATTGACTTCAAATTCTGGCGCGCATGATTTCCAAACTCTAAATACAGATGCTAAGCCATTATATCAGTCGGTTATAGAAACTTCCAGAACATGGGTAAATGCCAAAAACTTGATGTACGTTGTTGGTGCTACGAAGGCAGAATATTTTAAATCCATTCGGAAAATTGTTCCCGACAGCTTTTTATTGGTGCCTGGCGTTGGTGCCCAAGGAGGAAGTTTAGAAGAAGTGTGTAAATTTGGACTCACTTCTGATATTGGCTTGCTAGTAAATTCGTCTAGAGGGATTATTTATGCTTCCAATGGATTGGATTTTGCTGAGCAAGCCGCGCAAAATGCTAAAGAATTACAACAAAAAATGAATGCCATTCTATCTCATATATAATGAGTTGCTTATAAGCTTAGTACCCATTGTTTTTGAAGTTTTTTAAACTTCTTTATTTCTTTTTTTAAAATTAAAATAAAATCTCTGCCATCGCTATTGCATTTGGATAAGCGTTTGCAGCTTTGAGTCATTCGATAAGTCAGCCACTCCAACGTATGCGCGTGAACGTATTTTTGTGAGGCTTTAGTTGTTTGTTGTGCTTTTAAAACCTCTGATGATAATGACACAGATTGTTGAATGATATCACCAGAAAAATAAATATTCGGATTTTCTGTTCCATCATCTGAAAGCACTGACAAATCAGTATTTAGATAATCGGAAATCTTCTTTGAAAGATAGCTGATCTCTAAAGCCTTTTTGTAGAAGGCTGAATTGAAGTTTAAATACGTTCTATTATTCATCTTTAAAAGATTGGCCTACTGTAAAATTAAATTTTTTTTCAGCTTCTTTTATTTAAATATTATTGTTTTAATAAAATAATTATTTAATTTTTTATTATTTTTAACTAAATATATTTAAAAATGAAATTAGATTCCATTCATTCTAGAATTTTAAACTTACTTCAGAAAAATGCACGTATTTCTAATACTGAAATAGCAAAACAAGTCGGAATTTCATCTCCAGCTGTAGCTGAACGTATTAAAAAGATGGAAGACTTAGGAGTTATTTCTAAATACATGGCACAAGTAAATTACAGTGCTTTAGGATATGGACTCCGCGCACTTATTACAGTTCGTGCTTTTATGGGGCGACTGAAACCTTTTCTACATCAAGTTAAGTCCTATAAAGAAGTGATTAATTGCTATAGGATTACAGGAAATGAAAATATTGTTATGGAAGTTGTTTTTGAGAACCAACAGCATTTAGAAATATTCATTGATGAGCTTATAACTTATGGCGAAACAAAAACACAAATTATCCTCTCCAATGTTGTTGCACATCATCCAATTGATAAAATTTAATTGATGTCAGCGTTTATAAAATTCAGTTCTTTTTTTATTTGTGTGTTCTTGGTGGCTCTGTCTTGTACTCAGAAAAAAATTCCTGTACAGTACAATTCTGAATTTCAAAAGAAAATGAACGAACAGTTTAAGGATGCTTCAAGGTCTCCATTGAAGCCCAAAGATTTGAAAGAGTTCACCTCCCTTTCTTTTTTTCCTATCGACTCTGTTTTTGTGGTTAAAGCTAAACTAACACCAACTCCCGACTCTGATTATTTTGACATGAAAACCACCACAGCTTTAGTGACCAAGGAGCGTATTTACGGGGTATTGTCTTTCAAATTATTAAACCAGTATGTAGAACTAAATGTGTATCAAGGAATCGACTCGACAGCATCAAAACCGGATTATCTTTTCCTTCCCTTTTTGGACGATACCAATGGTAATACTACCTACGGAGGTGGACGATACATGGACTTAACGATTCCTAAAGGCGATAGTTTATGGCTCGATTTCAATACAGCTTACAACCCTTATTGTGTGTATAATGAGCTGTACTCTTGCCCGATTGTTCCTCGACAAAATTATATTCCTATTGAAGTTAGAGCAGGCTTAAAGCGCTTCAAGTAATATCAAATATTTTTGGATATAAATAATCCTAAAATTACTGCAAATACGCCCAAAAAAAGAGATCCGATAGTGTAAACCAAAAATTGAGTATAATCTCCTGTTTTTAAGAAATTTTGATTTTCTAAAGCAAATGCTGAAAAAGTGGTGAAACCTCCACAAAACCCAGTAACCAACAGTAGTGTTTGGGGCTCAGAAAGGCCGCCATTTTTAAGCCCCAATCCCATAAAAACCCCAATAAGTATACTACCAATGATGTTGACAAATAGCGTTGCGGTTGGGAATGTACCCAATGGACTTTGAAACACCTTTCCAACAAGATAACGTAACATACTTCCAACACCACCACCCAAAAATACCAGCAAAGCGTATTTCATATTATTTCTGTTTTAATTTTTTTTGAAAGGATAAAAATTATGTTCTTAAAGCTACTACAAAACTAAATTATAATTTTCTTTGTTATGCCACATCAACAAATTAATTTTTTATTTTTTTAAAAAAACCTATATTCGTGCACATTCATAATTCAAACAAAATCTTAATACCATTACTTATGAAACCTATTTATAAATTTATGTTCATTTTTTTTGCATGTGCTCAATTGTTTTTTTCATGCAATACAGAAAGTACGTTGTCATCTTCAGATGATTTGTACATCGAGGTTGATGTCGAAAATTTTCCTTACATGGTCGAGCAATTTGCTGATCTTAAAATATTACGCTATCAATTACCCGGTTGGGAAAGCCTATCTTTAGACGAGCAGAAATTAGTTTACTACTTAACGCAAGCGGGTCTCTCTGGAAGAGATATTATGTGGGATCAAAACTACAGGCACAACCTAACAATCCGCCAAGCATTAGAAACAATTTACACCACTTTTGATGGTGATAAGACTACTGAAAATTGGAGAGCTTTTGAAATCTATCTCAAACGAGTTTGGTTTAGTAATGGGATTCACCATCATTACAGCAATGCAAAATTAAAACCTGAATTTTCAGAAGACTATCTAAAATCTTTACTCGACGCAACAACAGCATCGTTAGAGGGAGAGGCGTTTGATGTAATTTTTAATGAAAAAGATGCTAAAAAAGTCAATCAGGCAAAGGACGTAGATAATGTTTTGGCATCAGCAGTTAATTTTTATGGGCCAGACATTACCAACAATGATGTAGAAACATTTTATGCAGCTAGAGTCTCACCCAATCCCAATAAACCCCTTTCTTTTGGTTTGAATTCACAATTGGTCAAAGAGAATGGAGTTGTCAAAGAACGCGTTTATAAATCTGGGGGGCTTTATGGAACGGCGATTGATGAAATTGTAAAATGGTTGGAGTTAGCAGAAGGGGTGGCCGAAAACAAAGCACAAGGCGATGCTCTAGCACTGCTCATCTCATATTACAAAACTGGAGATTTACAGACCTGGGACGATTATAATGTGGCATGGACTGCTGCTACTGAGGGTAATATTGATTACATCAACAGTTTTATTGAAGTTTATAACGATCCGTTGGGGTATAGAGGATCTTACGAAACAATTGTTCAAATAAAAGATTTCGATATGTCTGCTAAAATGGCTGTGCTCTCTGAAAATGCGCAGTGGTTTGAAGACAATTCACCACTAATGCCTGAGCACAAAAAGAAAAATGTGGTTGGTGTAAGTTATAAAACTGTAAACGTTGCAGGTGAAGCAGGAGACGCATCGCCATCAACACCAATAGGCGTTAATTTACCAAATGCAAACTGGATTCGTGCAGAAGTTGGAAGTAAGTCTGTTTCTTTGGGTAACATAACCAATGCTTACAATAACTCAGGAAGCTCAGGGCGATTGAAAGAGTTTGTTCACGACGATGAAGAATATGAACTTGAGAAAAAACATGGTCAGCTAGCCGATAAACTTCATACCGCACTTCACGAAGTTGTTGGGCATGCTTCTGGGCAATTGAATCCAGGTGTCGGCGAAACAAAAGAAACACTAAAAAATTACGCATCAACACTAGAAGAAGGACGTGCCGATTTGGTAGGCTTGTACTACCTCTATGATTCAAAATTGCAAGAATTGGGCTTAGTCGAAGATTGGAAAGCTGTTGGTAGGGCTGCTTTTGACGGTTATATTAGAAATGGCCTAATGACTCAGCTTATTAGATTGGATCTTGGGGATGATGTTGAAGAAGCACATATGCGCAACCGACAATGGGTAAGTGCTTGGGCTTTTGAAAAAGGACAAAAAGACAATGTTATTGAAAAAGTAACAAGAGATGGTAAAACCTATTTTAATATCAACGATTACGATAAACTTCATGAGCTTTTTGGACAACTATTAAGAGAAACACAGCGCATCAAATC
The DNA here is from genome assembly GCF_001735715.1 of Formosa sp. Hel3_A1_48. Classification (NCBI taxonomy): domain Bacteria; kingdom Pseudomonadati; phylum Bacteroidota; class Flavobacteriia; order Flavobacteriales; family Flavobacteriaceae; genus Formosa; species Formosa sp. Hel3_A1_48. Next base: position 418,530 of record NZ_CP017259.1, on the reverse strand, counting down.
TGAGGGCGATTTTGAGGCTGTTCAAGCGCTTGTTGAAGGATATGGAGTAAAGGTTGATCCAGAAATTCACGCTGAGGTATTGGAGAGAAACAAACAATTTAAGTCTGCGCCTTATGGCGGCTTTATCAACCCTGTTCTGGAGCCTGTAACAGATGAAAATGGTGCCATTACAGCAATCAAAGTAAACTACGCAAAAGATTTCGCTAGTCAAATGCTTTACTATGTGGAACATTATAACTTTCTACCTAATGTAAATTAAGTAATTGTTTAAAATTTATTACAAAGAGCCACTTATTGAATATAGTAGGTGGTTTTTTAGTAACCTAAAAGAAATTTAATAGCTGCAATGCCTAAAATAAATGCAATAAAAAGTATAAGAATCCAAAGACTTCCTTTGTAGTATTTTTGATTTTGTGCTGCGTCTTTTTTATAAGCTATAAAAATGACAATTGCGAAAACAATTGCGAAAACAATTCCAAAAAGAAGTTGTCCTTGACTGAACATATTTGTGTATTTTTATAGATGAATTCTTATTCAAAATTACAAAAAAATAAATAGATGAAAAATAAAATACAAGCTGTCCAACGTTTTCACGAAGCTTTTAAAATTGGCTATAGAACAGCTCCTAAAGCAGATTTAGGTGCTGCAAAAAATCAGCTGCGCTTTGATTTGATGAAAGAAGAAAATGAAGAGTATTTTGAAGCGGCACAGAATAATGATCTCGTGGAGGTTGCCGATGCTCTTGGCGATATGCTTTATATTCTTTGTGGTACTATTATAGAGCATGGATTACAACATAAAATAGAAGCTGTTTTTGAAGAAATTCAGCGCAGTAATATGAGTAAACTTGGAGAAGATGGCCAACCCATATATAGAGCAGATGGAAAAGTTCTAAAAGGCCCAAATTATTTTAAGCCTAACATAGCATCTATTCTCAAATAGTCAAACGACCTTATTAAACTTTAAATCGCCAACCAAATGGATCGTCAGCAGTGTTGGTTTGGATAGATGTTACTTTTTCCTTTAATAAACTGGCATAAGATTTTTCTAGTTCTGGAAGATCATAATCTTGATCTCTAAAACCAAATGACGATATTGGAGAAATGACAGCTGCAGTTCCTGCGCCAAACATTTCTTTTAAACTTCCATTATTTGATGCATCAATAACTTCAGAAACGGTAAACTTCCGTACCTCTACGGCAATCCCCTCTGATTTTGCAATATCAATAATACTTTTCCGCGTTACACCATCTAAAATACGGTCACTGGTTGGACCAGTAATTAGTGTATCGTCAATTCGTATAAAGATGTTCATGGCCCCGGCCTCTTCAATGTATTCATGGGTATTGTCGTCAGTCCAAATTACCTGGTTGTATCCTCTTTCAATAGCCAGTTGTGTAGGGTAGAATTGACCGGCATAGTTACCACCTGCTTTTGCATAACCAACGCCGCCGTTGGCAGATCTTGAGTATTTTTCTTCAATAAGAACACTAACTTTTCCGGAAAAATATGGCCCAGAGGGTGCCGTAGCAATCAAGAAGCGGTATCCGTCCGCAGGTGAAGCATGAAAACCTTCGCCAGTTGCAAAAATAATTGGCCTGATATATAATGAACTTCCTGCAGTTGTAGGAATCCAATCATTATCCACTTTTAGTAATGCTTTAAGTCCTTCAAAAAACACTTCTTTGGGAAGCTCAGGAATAGCCAAACGTTTGGCCGATTTGTTTAAACGGTTAAAATTTTCTTCAGGACGAAAAAGCCATGTATTGGCATCACTATCTTTGTATGCTTTCATACCTTCAAATATGGACTGTCCGTAATGAAAAATTTTGGCTGATGGCATAAGTGACATTGGCTGAAACGGAATAATTTCAGCTTGTCCCCAAGCCCCATTTTTGTAGTCGCACACAAGCATATGATCGGAAAAAATACTGCCAAAACCTAAATTTTCAAAATCAATTTCATTTAGTTTTGAGTGTTTTACTTTAGTCGTCTTTATTGAGCTCATTTTATTTTTTCTAAATCTAATTTAATACAAAATTACTAAAATTACTGCTGAACAAACACAACATTCCTAAAAGTTATTATCTTTAGATCTTTAACAAACAGACGAGTAATGAAAAAAAGCCTAATCATCATTTCTACCTTTATTTTTATTTTTTCTTGTAAAGAAAAACAAAACAATCGCGTTCCGGTTAAATTACAATCCAACACCTATAATTTATTCGGCCATGGATTTGAAACAGATTCAATTTTATCGATAGCACAGCTCTCTGAAAAAGCCATAAATTTAGGGGACACCCTTCAATTGACTCTTAAAGGAAACATCAAAGATGTATGTTCAAAAAAAGGATGTTGGATGACTTTATCTATGCCAAATGAAACTGACATGATGGTTCGTTTCAAAGATTATGGTTTTTTTGTGCCTTTAGATGCCAGTGGTGAAGTTATTGTCAATGGAAAAGCATTTTTTTCAGAAACCTCGATTGAAGATTTACGCCACTATGCAGAAGATGCTGGGGCCTCTGCTGAAGATATTGCTGCCATAGTATCTCCAAAAGTTTCTTATAACTTTGAAGCAGACGGAGTTTTAATTAGTCAATAATAGCAATGAAGCGTTCCATTATTACCACGGCAGATGGCTCCAAAACTATTCAAATTGAAGAGTGGAGTGAACAGTATCACTCTGTACACGGTGCGCTTCAAGAAGCCAAGCATGTATACATCAAAATGGGTTTACATCAGTTTTTGAAAGATAACCCAAATCATAAACAATTATCAGTTTTGGAACTTGGATTTGGTACAGGTCTTAATGCTATGCTTACGGCTATTGATGAAATGACTCAACATACATTAATTAGCTATCACGGAATTGAGGCCTACCCAATTTCACTTAAGGAATTAGAGGCACTCGACTATAATGCTTTATTTGATTCAACGATCACATTTAACCAACTTCATGAAATCCCTTGGAATCAAATTCATAAAATTTCATCTAATTTTCAACTTAATAAGCGCAAGGAGTTTTTTTCTGAGCTGAGTGAATCCAAGCTCTTTGATGTTGTTTATTTTGACGCATTTGGTCCACGTGTTCAACCTGATCTTTGGACGACGGATATGTTCGAACGCGTGTACAAAGCAATGCGTCCTAATGGAATTTTAGTTACTTATTCGGCAAAGGGTAGTGTGCGCCGTTCCATGCAAGAAGTAGGATTTGTGGTTGAGCGACTTCCTGGACCACCGGGGAAAAGAGAAATGCTAAGGGCTTCAAGGCCAGCCTAAGCTTATTAGGTCTTGATTTTTTAACCAAATAAGCATAAATAATTGTTAAAGCACATTTTTTAACACAACTCTGGCGTAGTAATCAATAATTTAGCTCGATGGCTGAAACTATTTTGATAACAGGAGCAACAGGTTTGGTGGGTAAAGCACTCACCAAGGTCTTGTTAGTTCAAGGATATGAAATAAATGTTCTGACTACTCAAAAGCGATTGTTGGGTTCAAAAAATAACATCCATTACTTTTTTTGGAATCCACAATCTAATGAAATTGATTCAAAATGTTTTAATAGGGTAAGTACTGTAATTAATCTTGCCGGTAGTCCAATTGCTCAGCGCTGGACTAAATCAACAAAATCTTCGATATTAAATAGTAGGGTACAATCATTAAACACCTTAGCTAATGCTATTAGAGAACATAAAATTAATATTAAACAACTTATTTCTGCCAGTGCCATAGGAATTTACCCAGATTCAAAAACACATTATTACGAAGAAAAAAACATCAATTCGGAAGGGTCTTCATTCCTAAGTTACGTTGTTCAGCAGTGGGAGGCTGCAACGCATCAATTTCAATCAATGGGCATCAAAACTACTTTGTTGCGTATCGGAATAGTACTGGATAACAAAGGAGGCGCTCTTCCAAAAATAGCAACACCCATTCAAAAATATTATGGTGCAGTTCTCGCATCAGGAGAACAATGGCAGTCATGGATTCATATAGAAGATTTAGTGCGTCTTTTTATCCATAGTCTTGAATCGAGATTAGAGGGTGTTTACAATGCTGTAGCACCAAATCCTGTTCAGCAAGTTGAATTGACTAAAGCAATTGCACATGTTTTAAAGAAACCACTATTCCTTCCTAATATTCCAGAATTTATGCTCAAACTAATATTTGGCAGTATGAGTTCTGTGGTGCTTGAGAGCCAACGTGTTTGTTCAAAAAAGATACAATCAACAGGGTTCAAGTTTACATATCACGAATTGTCAGCAGCTGTAGATAACCTTTTGGCTTAAGATATTAGACCTGCTTAAGATAACTTTTTTAAATTTTTTTTGTGACATTATGACATTATATGCAGAATGGCAGTACTTTTGCCATCATTAAACCAAATAAATTAACTTGTTTTAAAATGACCAAAAAGGCAACAAAGCAAAAGGCAAAAGAAAAGGATCAAAAAGGGCCGGAAGTAGAAATTTCTGTTGAAGATCAGCTCAAAGAAGAATTAGCTCAAGAAAAAGATAAGTTTTTACGTCTATTCGCTGAATTTGAAAATTATAAGCGTCGTACCTCTAAAGAACGTGTAGAGTTGTTTTCTACTGCTAGTCAAGACGTTATTCAGGCACTATTGCCTGTTTTGGATGATTTTGATCGTGCCATGTTAGAAATTTCGAAGCATAAAGAATCAGAATTATCTAAAGGAGTACAATTGATTCAGAATAAATTAAACAACACATTACAACAAAAGGGACTCAGCATCATAGCAGTTCAAAAGGGTGATGATTTTAACGCCGATGATCATGAAGCCGTCACTCAAATTCCTGCGCCAACTGAGGACTTAAAAGGAAAGGTAATAGACATCATTGAACAGGGGTATAAATTAGGGGAAAAGGTGATTCGTTTCCCAAAAGTAGTCATTGGACAATAAAAAATTCCATTAATTCATGGCAAAACAGGATTATTACGAAGTATTAGGGGTGGGCAAAAATGCCTCTGCGGCAGAGATTAAAAAGGCCTACAGAAAAATGGCTATTAAATACCACCCTGATAAAAATCCAGACGATAAGTCTGCTGAGGAAAAGTTTAAAGTTGCTGCTGAGGCCTATGAGGTTTTGAGTAATGCTGACAAAAAGGCGCGTTACGATCAATTTGGGCATCAAGCTTTTGAAGGAGCAGGTGGTTTTGGAGGTGGCTCCATGAATATGGATGACATTTTTAGTCAGTTTGGCGATATTTTTGGAAGTGCCTTCGGTGGTGGTGGCGGATTTGGTGGATTTGGCGGACAACGCCAAAGATCTGTACGAGGAAGTAACTTAAGAATTCGAGTTAAACTTAGTCTTGAGGAAATTGCTAATGGTGTAGAGAAAAAGATTAAAGTTAAGCGCAAAAAACAAGCTAAAGGGGTAACTTACAAAACCTGTGGTACGTGTAATGGTACTGGGCAAGTGATGCGCGTGACAAATACTATTCTTGGTCGTATGCAAACCGCCTCACCGTGTAATGCTTGTGGCGGTTCAGGTCAGATTATTGACCATCGTCCCGCCAATGCTGATGCTAATGGTTTTGTCGTTGAAGAGGAAACGGTCTCTATAAAAATTCCAGCTGGTGTTGAAGACGGTATGCAACTCAAAGTTTCTGGAAAAGGAAATGCTGCACCTGGAAATGGAATTTCTGGAGATTTACTTGTTGCAATTAGTGAAGAAACACACCCTAAATTGCAAAGAGAGGGCGATAATTTACATTACGATTTATATGTTAGTTTACCAGACGCTATTTTGGGCTCCTCAGTGGAAATCGATACAGTGACTGGAAAAGTCAGGCTAAAGATTGAAGCGGGCGTGCAGTCCGGAAAAATACTTCGTTTGCGCGGAAAAGGAATTCCTAACATCAATGGTTACAACAAAGGAGATTTGTTAGTCCACATCAACGTCTGGACTCCAAAAACGCTGAACAAAGAGCAAAAATCATTTTTTGAAAAAATGCGCGAAAATGAACATTTTGTACCCAAGCCGGAGCAGTCAGATAAATCCTTCTTTGAAAAAGTAAAGGATATGTTTTCATGATGCAGGATTGATTTTCTGTAGCTCAAGTGTAATTTCTCATATTTTTTTTAGATTTACAGCGTAACAAAAAGGTTTTTAACACGTCTTACAATAAATCTCAACCAATATGAATAATATTCTTGAAGCAAAAAATATTTCCAAAAAATTCGGGGAATTTCAAGCTCTTTCAGATGTGTCTATTCAGATAAAAAAGCACAGTATTTTCGGTCTCTTAGGGCCCAATGGTGCTGGAAAAACCACCCTTTTACGTATAATTAATCAAATCACTATGCCAGATAATGGCCAAGTGATTTTGGATGGTAAACCATTAAGTCCAGACGACATAAGATACATTGGTTATTTGCCAGAGGAACGAGGGCTTTATAAGTCGATGAAAGTAGGTGAACAGGCATTATATTTAGCTCAACTTAAGGGGCTTTCCTATGGTGAAGCAAAAAAACGCCTTAAATACTGGTTTGATAAATTTGAAATTGGGGATTGGTGGGGCAAAAAAGTTCAGGAACTTTCTAAAGGAATGGCACAAAAAATTCAATTTATAGTAACTGTTTTACATCAACCAAAGTTGCTTATTTTTGATGAGCCATTTTCAGGTTTTGATCCGATTAATGCTAATCTTATAAAAGATCAAATACTCCAACTTAGAGCTGAAGGCGCAACAGTTATTTTTTCGACGCACCGAATGGAATCTGTTGAAGAGCTTTGCGATCACATTGCTTTGATCCATCAGTCGAAAAAAATACTTGATGGTAATCTTAACGACATCAAACGCAATCATAAAACCAATACCTTTGAAGTGGGCTTGTCATCAACAAACTCAGCTCATTTAAAAAGACAAATTTCAAGTCGTTTTGATGTGAGTTTAGCTGACTTCAAATCTCTTGAAGATGATTTAAGATTAAATATTCAGTTAGGCGCTGGGGACACGCCAAAAGATCTACTTGCCTTTTTAAACACCAATGCTCAAATCAATCATTTTGTAGAAGTGATTCCTACTGCAAATGATATTTTTATTCAAACTGTAAAAAACAATTAGTATGAACCACTTACCTTTAATTATCAAGCGAGAATATTTGGCTAAAGTGAAGAACAAGTCGTTCATTCTCATGACGTTTTTAAGTCCTTTATTCATCGTAGCGCTTCTTTCTTTAATTGCTTACCTTACAAGTGTAAATAACGAAAAAGTTCGTACAATTTCTGTATTGGATGAATCGGGTATCTTGAGCGAAACACTTATTTCGAGTGATCAAATTTTATACGAATCGCTCAACGGTATGGATTTGGAAGATGCAAAAACTACGTCCAATAGTAATAAGGCTTATGGCCTTTTACACGTTCCAGATTTAGCTTTAGAGGATGTTTCTGAAAAAATTAAATTTTATTCGAAAGAATCACCTTCTTTATCATTAATCTCAAGCTTAGAATCTAAAATTGAAAAACGAATTGGTGAACTCAAATTAAAGAAAATGGGAGTTGATTTGAGTAAAATCTCCGCCTCCAAGACTTATGTCAATATTAATCAAGAAGATTTTGAAGGTGTTAAGACATCGAAGGCTGGTAGTTTTTTAAAGTTAATATTTGGAGCTGCTGCTGGTTATTTGCTTTTTATGTTTATCATAATTTACGGAAATTTAATAATGCGCAGTGTTATTGAAGAGAAGTCAAGCCGCATTATAGAGGTTATAATTTCCTCCGTTAAACCCATACAGTTGATGCTGGGTAAGATTTTTGGAACTTCATTGGCTGGTATTACTCAATTTGCTATTTGGGTCATTTTGATCGCTATTTTATCTTTCGCTGCTTCTAATTTTTTTGGTATTGATTTATCTGCAAATCCCCAACAAGAAATGATGACTGCTGCAGTTTCCGATGTTAATGCAAACTCTGAGCTTCAAGCTCTAATCGCAGAACTTCATTCTTTACCCTTGATTAATTTGATTGTTGCATTTGTATTATTTTTTGTTGGAGGCTATTTGCTGTACAGTTCCCTATATGCAGCAATTGGCGCAGCAGTAGACAATGAAACAGATACACAGCAGTTTTTAATGCCGGTTGTGATTCTTTTGGTTGTTGGTTTTTATGTTGGCTTTTTCACGGCCCTAGAAGACCCGCACGGTACTATTTCGGTTGTTTTTTCATATATCCCATTTACATCTCCAATTGTGATGCTTATCCGAATTCCTTTTGGTGTTCCAATTTGGGAGCAAATTTTGTCCTTATCCGTTCTTATTTTTTCATTTTTAGTAACTGTATGGATTGCTGCGAAGATTTATCGTGTTGGTATTTTGATGCATGGAAAAAAACCCAGTTATAAAGATCTCATTAAATGGTTAAAATATTAATTTTTACCTTTGACTAAGCACACAATTAAATTATGTCTAAAATATTAATCATTGAGGATGAAGAAGCGATCCGCCGTGTACTCGTCAAAATTTTGACAGAGGAAAGTAAAGACTACCAAGTATTTGAGGCTGAGGATGGACTCGCGGGAACTGAGGCTATAAAAAAATCAGACTTTGATTTAATTTTATGTGATATCAAAATGCCAAAAATGGATGGTGTTGAGGTACTCGAAGCGGCAAAGAAAATCAAACCTGAAATACCTATCGTTATGATATCTGGTCACGGTGATTTAGACACTGCTGTAAATACGATGCGCTTGGGCGCATATGATTACATTTCTAAACCCCCCGATTTAAATCGGCTTTTAAACACGATAAGAAATGCTCTCGACCGTAAAGAATTGGTTGTAGAGAATAAGCGTTTGAAGCGAAAAATAAGTCAGAACTATGAAATGGTTGGAGATAGTGTTGCCATTAGTAAGATAAAATCTATAATTGAAAAGGTAGCCCCTACAGAAGCGCGTGTCCTCATTACTGGCCCAAATGGGACTGGTAAAGAACTTGTGGCTCATTGGCTACACCAAAAGAGTGAACGTTCTAACGGGCCTATGGTAGAAGTCAATTGTGCTGCTATTCCAAGCGAACTTATTGAAAGTGAGCTTTTTGGTCATATCAAAGGCGCTTTTACGGGCGCCCAAAAGGACAGAGCTGGGAAATTTGAAGCGGCAAATAAAGGCACTTTATTTTTGGATGAAATAGGTGACATGAGTTTGTCTGCTCAAGCTAAAGTTTTACGCGCACTTCAAGAAAACAAAATACAGCGTGTTGGAAATGATAAAGATATCAATGTCAATGTTCGTGTTGTTGCTGCAACCAACAAAGACCTAAAAAAAGAAATCTCAGAAGGGCGTTTCAGGGAAGATTTGTACCACCGTCTAGCAGTAATTCTAATCAATGTACCATCTCTTAACGATAGGCGTGATGATATTCCCCTTTTGGTAGATTTTTTTAGTGCAAAGATTGCTTCTGAACAAGGCACCATAAAAAAACATTTTTCTGTTGCTGCACTAAAACTTTTGAAAGGGTACAATTGGACTGGAAATATTCGAGAGTTACGCAATGTAGTTGAACGTCTTATCATTCTGGGATCAAATGAAATATCAGAGAATGATGTTCGTACTTTTGCAAGCAAACTTTAATTTAAATCAACCTTATTTCCTTTTATGAAAAATAAGATAATATTAGTTTTCGTTTTATTGAGTATTATTGGCACCGCTCAAGACGATGCTGCTCAACTTCAAAGCATATACAGCACATCACTGACCAATGGTAAAAGCTATGAATGGCTAAGGTACTTGTCTAACGAAATCGGTGGACGGCTCTCCGGATCATTAAATGCTGAGTTAGCTGTAGAATACACCAAGGAAGAGTTGGAAAAATTGGGATTAGATAAAGTCTGGTTACAACCTGTCCTGGTACCGAAATGGGTGCGTGGAAATCCTGAATTTGCCTATATAGAAACTGCGCCAGGAAAAACAATTCCTGTTAATCTCTGTGCCTTAGGGGGTTCTGTTTCCACGCCACCGCAAGGACTAAAAGCCGAGCTTATAGAAGTTCAAGGAATAGCAGATTTAAACAGATTGAAACGTACCGATGTGGAGGGCAAAATTGTGTTTTTCAATAGGCCTATGCAAGCCGATTTGATTTCAACATTTGAGGCCTATGGAGGTTGTGTTGACCAGCGCTATGACGGCGCTAAAGAAGCTGCCAAATTAGGCGCTGTTGGGACTATTGTACGGTCTATGAACCTGCGTTTGGATGATTTACCACATACTGGAGCAATGTCCTATGGCAATACCCCTGTTAATGAACGTATTCCTTCGGCTGCCATCAGTACTAACGATGCAGAGCGTCTAAGTGGTATTTTAAAAATTGACCCAAAAGTTAAGTTTTATTTCAAACAAAATTGCAAGCAACTTAAAGATGTTCAATCGTACAATGTCATAGGGCAAATAACAGGAAGTCAATACCCCAACGAAATTATAGTTGTAGGAGGACATTTGGATTCATGGGATTTAGGTGATGGTTCTCATGACGATGGAGCAGGTTGCGTACAATCTATGGATGTTTTACGCCTTTTAAAAGAAACTGGTGTACGCCCAAAAAGAACCATTCGAGTAGTTCTTTTTATGAATGAGGAAAACGGCTTACGTGGGGGTAGAAAATATGCTGAGATTGCTAAGAGAAAGGGTGAAAAGCACATTTTTGCTTTAGAAAGTGATTCTGGGGGATTTACACCTAGAGGATTTTCTTTTGATGGTCCTGACTATAAAATCAATCAAATTCTAAATTGGAAACCCCTTTTTGAACCTTATCTTGTTCACTATTTCAAAAAAGGAGGAAGTGGTGCTGATATTGGTCCACTAAAAAATGACGAACTTGTTTTGGCTGGGTTACGCCCAGATTCTCAGCGTTATTTTGATCATCATCATGCAGCAAATGATACTTTTGACGCTGTGAACAAACGAGAGTTAGAATTGGGTGCAGCTACGATGACCGCACTTGTTTATCTGATTGATAAATATGGATTTAACAGCATAGAGCAAAAAAATAAAATTAAAGATTAAAAACTAATCTTATAAGCTTTTTACTGTTGCTCTAATGGCTACAAGATTTACTAGAAGTTTTTCAAGATGATTCAAATCCAACATATTTGCACCATCACTTTTGGCATTAGCGGGATCAAAATGCGTTTCGATAAATAGGCCATCGATATTATTAACCACGCCAGCTCTTGCTACAGTTTCAATCATATCAGGTCTTCCTCCTGTAACTCCGCTTGTTTGGTTGGGCTGTTGTAGTGAATGGGTAACATCCAGTATTGTGGGGGCAAATTTACGCATTGTAGGTATGCCCCTGAAATCAACAATCATATCTTGATAGCCAAACATTGTTCCACGATCAGTAATCCAAACATTATCGTTTCCGACGTCTTTTACTTTTTGAACAGCGTGTTTCATAGCCTCAGGACTCATGAATTGTCCTTTTTTTAGGTTGACAACCTTCCCTGTATTTGCCGCAGCCACAACCAAATCGGTTTGGCGTACAAGAAAAGCAGGGATTTGAAGAACATCTACATAATTAGCGGCCATAGCAGCATCAGTTACTTCATGTATGTCTGTAACGGTTGGAATGTCAAAAGTTTCTGATACTTTTCTTAAAATTTCAAGTGCTTTTTCATTACCAATTCCTGTAAAACTATCAATTCGGCTTCGATTAGCTTTTTTAAAACTTCCTTTAAATATGTATGGTATTTTGAGTTTATCGGTGAGCTCACAGACATGTTCCGCAATACGCATAGCCATTGCCTCGCCCTCTATTGCGCATGGCCCAGCAAGTAAGAAAAACTGATCGGAATCTGAGTGTTTTAACTTTGGAATACTATGGAGATCCATCAAAAATATTTTTATGATGCAAATATAAACAAATTAAAACCACATGATTGTTTTTATAAATCAGAATAGTCCTAAAAATTAAGCGTACCTTTGCTCGCTCAAAATAGGGTACACTATGAATAAGATTAAAAACATTGCCATTATTGCTCACGTCGACCATGGAAAAACAACATTAGTTGACAAAATTTTATACCATTGCCAATTGTTTCGTGAGAATGAGAATAAAGGGGATTTGATCCTGGACAACAATGATTTGGAACGTGAACGCGGAATTACCATTACCTCTAAAAACGTCTCTGTCGTGTACAAAGACACAAAAATAAATATCATAGACACACCCGGTCACGCTGATTTTGGAGGAGAAGTAGAGCGTGTGCTTAACATGGCCGATGGGGTATTATTGCTTGTTGATGCATTTGAAGGGCCGATGCCGCAAACGCGTTTTGTCTTACAAAAGGCTATTAGTTTAGGCTTAAAACCATGTGTTGTTATCAATAAAGTAGATAAAGAAAATTGTACTCCGGATGAAGTTCATGAAGCTGTTTTCGATTTGATGTTTGAATTGGAAGCAGAGGAGTGGCAATTGGATTTTCCTACCGTATATGGCTCTGCAAAATTCAATTGGATGAGTGATGACTGGGCTGTTAAAACAGAATCAATTGAACCATTGTTAGATATGGTTATTGATCATATTCCATCCCCCAGATTTGATGAAGGGAATACACAGATGCTGATCACATCTTTGGATTATTCATCATTTACAGGGCGAATAGCTATTGGGCGTTTGCAGCGTGGAACACTAGAAACAAATCAAGCTGTTACTTTGGTTAAAAGAGACGGTTCTAAATTGAAGTCTAAAATAAAAGAACTTCATATTTTTGAGGGATTGGGTAGAAAGAAAGTCGAGAATATAAATGCAGGCGAAATTTGTGCCCTTGTTGGTCTCGATGGTTTTGAGATTGGTGATACCATTGCTGATATCGAAGCACCCGAAGCCTTGGAAACAATAGCAATTGATGAACCTACTATGAGTATGCTTTTTACCATCAATGATTCTCCTTTCTTCGGAAAAGAAGGTAAATTTGTGACTTCACGTCACTTAAAAGAACGACTGGAAAAAGAATTAGAAAAGAACCTTGCTCTTCGTGTAGACGCAACAGATAGTGCAGATAAATTTATGGTTTTTGGACGAGGTGTATTACACTTATCCGTTCTTATTGAAACTATGCGTCGTGAAGGTTATGAACTTCAAATCGGTCAGCCACAAGTTATTATAAAAGAAATTGATGGGGTTAAATGTGAACCAGTAGAAGAAATGACTATTGATTTACCGGAAAACATATCGGGCAAAGCCGTAGAAATGGTGACCATGCGTAAAGGAGAGCTTTTAAGTATGGAAGTCAAAGGTCAGCGCATGATATGCCAATTTATCATCCCTTCAAGAGGTATCATTGGTTTGCGGAATCAACTGCTTACTGCTACAGCAGGAGAAGCTATTATGGCACATCGATTTAAGGAATATCAGCCACTTAAAGGTGGAATTCCTGAGCGTCAAAATGGGTCTTTAGTTTCTATGGAAAACGGTTCAGCAATTCCGTATTCTATAGATAAACTTCAAGATCGTGGAAAATTCTTTGTAGACCCTGGTGAATCGATTTATGAAGGTCAAGTTATTGGAGAAAATTCGCGTGGAGATGATATGGTAGTGAATGTTACCAAAACTAAAAAACTAAGTAACGTACGAAGTTCCGGAGCCGATGACAAAGCCAAAATTGTACCTGCTATTAAATTTTCATTGGAAGAAGCTTTAGAGTATATTCAAAAGGATGAGTATGTTGAAGTGACTCCCAATAGTCTAAGATTGCGAAAAATTTACCTCAAGGAAGTCGATCGAAAACGAAATAAAACTTTATAAATGGATTTTACATCAGTTAACACTGCTGAATGGGTAGGTTATATTGCTACTGCGGTTTTGCTTACCTCCTTTGCAATGAAGCAATTGAGAACGCTAAGAATTGTCAATTCTGTAGCCTGTTTGCTTTTTGTGGGGTATGGAGTTTTATTGACTAACGCTTGGCCGATCATTATTTCCAACGCTGCAATTTTTGTAATCAACATCTATTACTTGTTTTTGAAGAAAAATCAGTAACTTCACTTCTTTAAACATACACTAAGAATTTTAAGCATCAACAGTTTTACAGCTTGAAGAGTGTTAAATAGTTTAATTTTAATTAGTGAAATTACCACAGTTCATAACCAATAATTTAATTTTAAAAATCACTTCGCTAAATTCTGTGGTTGTTGGCTTTAGACTCCTTATTTCTTTAGTAGTTCAAAATCTTTTGGCACAATTTACAGGTCAAGCCGGAATTGCAAAAGTGGGGCAAATACGAAATTTGTCTGAGATTCTTTCAAGTTTATCCTCACTCGGTGTTTTCAATGGAATTGTAAAATATGTATCTGAGTACAAAAGTGATGAAGTAGGGTTGAAAAAACTTTTTTCTACGGTTTATGTGCTCTCTTTATTAGCGACATTTATACTATCATTAGCTTTGTTTTTTGGTGCAACTCAGCTTTCGGTTTGGTTGTTTTTTAGTGAAGATTTTACATTTGTATTCCAGTTGTTGGCCGTTACAGCGCCTTTTATCGCCATGAATCGAATTTTTTACGGTGTGATTAGCGGTCTAAAGGCCTATAAAGTCAATTCAAAAATTGAAATTATATGGTATAGTTTAGCCTCAATTTTGTTGCTTTTTTGCTTGTATTCTCATAACATTGAAGGAGTACTCTTTGCTATTGCAATCACGCCTATAATCCAGTTTTTAATAACACTTTTATTGTTTGGTAAAACACTAAGCGAGTATATAAATTTCAAAAAACTTTCCTTTCAAACCCCAATGCTGAAAAATCTTCTAGGATTCACCTTAATCTCTTTTGTAGCTACAGTATGCTATAATTTTGTTCAAATTAATTTACGAACCATAATTTCTAATCAAATTAGTGAAAATGAAGCAGGAGTATGGACGGCTATGTCCTCGATTTCAAAAATTTATATGCAGTTTCTTCTCACGGTTTTCACTATTTATATTTTGCCAAAATATGCTGAGCTTAAATTTTCGATAGAGTTTCGAACTGAGATAAAGAAAATTTACAAGACACTTTTACCTTTGGTTATCTCAGGTATGATTGTGGTATTTTTCGCAAAAGAGTTTTTAATTCTAAAAATTTACAACGAAATGTTCCTAGGTATGACCGTTTTATTTAAATGGCATCTCATGGCCGACTTCATACATTTTGTGGCTAACATTCTTTCGTTTAAATTTTTGGCAAAAAATGAAATCAACTATTTTGTGTTCACTCAGCTTTTTGGACTTGTTTTTTACTATTTTGTAGGGCAACTCTTGATGGTGAGTTTTGGAGTTGAGGGTATTGTAATGGGCTTGTTTTTCAGTAAAATAGTTTATCTTTTAGCTGTCATATTAATTTTAAGACACGATCTTTTTGGTAAGAATAGACCAATTTAAGTTGTAATGATTGGATTTTATGGGTGAGTTTCAGTTTTTTAAGAACGTATTTTTTAGCTACATTACTTTGATTTTTGTGGCTGGTCTGTTTATCTTTATGGATTATGGTTTTGATACAGATCTTTTTTTAAATTTCATTGAAAATTGCCTTTTTGCTTTCTTGATTATAGTTGCTGCATTTTGTATTAAACACCACAAAATTAGGGTTATTTATGGGTATTTATCATTGCTCATTTTTTCTTTTTTATTGCTGTTTGAAACCGTGTATTATTTAATGTTTCATGTTTTTTTTAACGCCTCTTCATTGTATGTCATTTTGGACACTAATAGCTCAGAAGTTTCGGAGTTTTTCAGTTTTTATGTAGGGTTTATAGAGGTTCTTTTTATGGTTTTATTTTTCTTTTTAACACTCTTTTTTTTAAAGAGAAATAAAAAGAGTTATAAAGAGTTAATTCCTTTATCATCAAAAAAAATAGCGGTTTATATGCTGTCGCTATTTGGGGTGCTTGTTTACCTAAAGTTATCAAAACAGATTATTTATAATTTGCCTTATCTTGTCGCCAAATCTGTTTATGAATACACCCAAATTTCCAAAAGTTTTGATATCTATGTAGAAAATAAAGAAGGTAACTTCACCAATGTACAATTTCAATCCGACCAACACAATTCCGTTTTTGTACTGATTTTAGGTGAATCTACAGTCCGTACCCATATGGGGCTTTATGGTTATGAACGCCAAACCACCCCACTGTTGAAAAGCATTTCAGATCAATTATGGATATATCCGGATGTTATTAGTCCGCACACCCAAACCGTTGAGTCTGTTACGAAAATGCTTACTCTTGGAAACTATGAAGCTCCGGAAAAAATTGAATCTGGTTCCATCGTACAATTAGCCAATGCTGCTGGTTTTGATACCTTTTGGCTTTCCAATCAACGGCCTGTTGGAATGTATGAAAGTTTGGTGACTAAAATTGCACTCTCTGCATCAATGACTAAATTTTTGACTGTAGCACCAGTGAACACCAATCTAGTTTTGGATCAAGTATTATTACCAGAATTAGATAAGGTTTTAAAAAATAATTCAGGTAAACCTAAGTTTATTGTCATTCATCTTATGGGTACTCATTTTGACTATCAAAATAGATATCCAGATTCTTTAAAGGCCTTTAGCAATGTTCCAAAATTGAATTATGATTCTAAAGAAAACCATAACAATGTAAACGCCTACGACCAAGCTGTTTTGTATACAGACTATATTGTTACTGATGTAATCAATAAAGTAAAAACAGTAAGCACACAAAGCACAGTTTTATACCTCTCGGATCATGGCGAAGAATTGTACACGGATAAAAACATGGCAGGGCACAATGAGTCTATTGCTACAAAAAGCATGTATGACATACCTTTTGTACTATGGCAATCCGATCAATACAAAAAATCAAAATCTTTGATTTTTGATGCCCAGCGCCCATATATGACTGATGATTTGTTTCATAGCTTAGCTCAATTGCTAAAAATTAAGGCCACTGAGGTTAAAACCAAAAGAAGTATTTTTAGCCATAATTTTCAAAATCGCCAACGTATTATATTAGGTAATGAAGATTATGATGTTAAATTTGATTCTATTGACAATCAAAATTCTTCGCTGAAATGAAACATATTCATAAGAAAATTGCTATTGTTATTCACTCTTTAGGAAAAGGTGGAGAGGAAAAAGCATCAGCTAATCTTTCTATTTTATTATCTGGTCTTGGTTTTGAAATTCATCTTATTTCAGCACTAAATTATGTTGACTATGAATATAAAGGTCAGCTTTTGAATTTAGGTTTTTTAAAAGATAAGGATGATTCATTTTTTGCTAGATTAATACGATTTTTGGTCTTTTATAGATATCTTAAATCAAAACGTTTTGACTTTATCATTGATAGCCGCGCGCGACCAATTTTTTTTAAGCAATTACTCATCAATAAAATCTTGTATGCTCATCAGAAAGTAATTTATGTGGTTCATAGCTATAGATTAAAAAATTATATACCGAAAAGTAGGTTTTTAGCAAAAGTTCTGTACAAAAACGCATTTCAGTTGGTTGCCGTTTCTCAAGAAATAAAAAATCTGATTCAGCTTAAATACGGATTTAATCAAGTCAGTACGATTTATAATTGTTTGTCCAAGAGCGAACTTGTTGCAAATCAAGATACCCTAAAATTACCTCAAAAATTTATTTTATTCTTTGGGCGAATTGAGGATAAAATAAAAAATATTTCATTGCTTATTGATGGGTATAACCAATCTAAATTAGCAAAAAATAACATTAAACTTGTTGTATTGGGCGATGGTCCAGATGTTTTAAAATTGCAACAATATGCAAAAAAACTTCAACTTTCAGATTTTATAGATTTTAGACCGTTTGTTCCAAACCCTTCAGCAATTATTAAAAATGCAATATTTTCTGTACTGACAAGCCAATACGAGGGATTTCCTATGGTGCTTATAGAGAGTTTATCGTTTGGAATCCCGGTTGTTTCTGTAGATTGCAAATCAGGGCCAAAAGAGGTTGTTCAAAATGAAATGAATGGTTTAATTGTAGAAAACCATAACCCAAAGGCATTGGCAAAGGCCTTTAATCATTTAATTGAAGACGAACAATTGTATCGTCATTGCAAGCAAAACGCAAAAAAAAGTGTTGAAAAATTTTCAGCTGATATTATCTCAAAGTCTTGGTTAAACCTACTTAAATAAGCAACTCAATTTTTAAAAGGCGTCATATACATATTTATCATGATAAACCACACTTGAACTTTTTTTAGAAAAACAAGTCCTATTTTAGGTATTATAAGTAACAATTTTTGTTTTGAATTTAAATGATTTTTATCTATGGATTTTCTTAAAATCTCGTAATTTTCTTTATCCCCATTTATTTTACATTCAATAGCCATGGAAAACCGATTAAAATCTAAATATTTTTTTAGTGGAAGATTGTTTTTTTCTTCATTCTTGAAATTTTTATAAATTTCTTCACCATCATATTTGAAAGCATAATTTGAAAGATGATTTTCTTCATATCTAATAACCTTATAGGTAGTTGGCTTTGAACAAAAAGAAACCTTATATTTCAATGCTATTCGAATCCATAGATCAGTATCTTGTACGGATCTCATATTTTCATTAAATCCCCCAATGGTATTAAAAATAGTTTTTGGAATCATCACTGCCGAGGTCCATGCAATACAGTCGATGGTTGATGCAAGAAAAAAATTCTCAACTATTCCGCAAAAATTATCATGACCGTGAAAACTGGCCTTGATTGGCTTACTGTTGTTGAAAATCTTTAAGTAGCCCATCGCATAAATACCACAATCAGGGTTGGCTTTTAATAATTTATAAAGCTCTTCCAGATGATTTTTTTCCCATAAATCATCAGCATCCAAAAACACAATATAATCCGATTTTGCTTTTTGAATTCCTATATTTCGTGCTCTTGAAACCCCACTATTTTTTATCGAGTGAGTTTTGATTCTCGAATCATTATTATTTTCCACAACATTCAAACTCTCATCCGTTGATCCATCATTAACCACAATGATTTCAAAATCTGCAAAGGTTTGATTTAGAGCACTTTCAATGGTGTCTTGAATGTAGTTTTCTTTGTTATAAAGCGGTATGACAACTGAAAAAAATGGCATTTACTTTCTAGATATATAACAAAGATAACTTAATCGGTACAAATCAAAAATGAATAAAGATGGCCTATTGGATAAAAGGTTTTTTTCAAATCGTTTTTTGAATATAGAAAAAATTACAGAGAAGAGTATATCAAGTTTAAATTTCCGAACTTTATATTTGACTCTTGAGATCTTCATATACCTGGCATCAATTAATTTTTGTTTTAGAAATAAATTCAAAGTATCTATGTTTTGAAGAGATTTTTTTAAAAATGCCTCACTTGTTTCTAAACCCAAATGATTAACAGGATTTTCAATATGTGAAACTGTAATTTTTTTCTGTTTTAAATTATATGAAAACAATGTATCCTCATTACCAAAACGTGCCATTTTCTCATCAAATTTAATTTTTTTCAGTATTTCCTTCTTAATTAAAAAATTTGAAGAAAGTAAACTTATATATTGGTTTTTTTTTCTTATTTCTGAATTCAGAGCTTCTCTTTTCTTTCCGTAAATCCATCGTAACAGTTGTGATTGCTCTGGTTTTTCTTTTTGATACGAAATTCCCCCATTAATTATTGGTTTAGAATCGGATAATGAATTTATATAATTTGACACAAAATTATCATTTACTGTCATCACATCAGCATCTAAAAATAATAACCAATCATATTGAGCATTTTTTGCAAGTTTGTTGCGGATGGCGCTTCTTCCGATATTTGATTTCAAAATGGTGTATGAGGTGTCTTCTAAAGCATTGATTGAGGTGTTATTTTTTCTAACTTTTAAATCTGTAGAAGCATCATCATAGACTAGAATTTCAAATTCTATTTTGCAGGCTATGGATTGTTTGTGGACTTCAGTGACCAAAGCCGTTACATCATAATTGAAAGTTGGAATTAGAATTGAAAGCATCTTAGTCTTTTCGTTGCACCACTTCAAACACCTTATTGTTTTCACACTTTAGAGTTTTACTTGGGTATTTTAGCAATAAACCATAATCGTGTGTTGCCATCAAAATGGTATTTCCTTTACTATTTAAATCTTGTAAAACTTCCATGACCTCTATGCTTGTTTGCGGATCTAAATTCCCCGTAGGTTCATCGGCCAAAATAAGTTCTGGGTCATTTAGCAGTGCTCTAGCAATAGCCACGCGTTGTTGTTCTCCACCGGAAAGTTCATAAGGGAATTTATGTCCTTTTTTTTGCATATTTACCTTAGACAACACTTCTTCTATTTTTTGTTTTATTTTAGTTTTGTCTTTCCATCCAGTAGCACGTAAAACAAAGCCCATGTTATTTTCAATAGTAAGTTCATTTAGCAACTTGAAATCTTGAAAAACAATTCCTAATTTTCTTCTTAAAAATGGAATATTTTTATCTTTTAAGTCTGTGAGATCAAACCCTACAATTTGTCCTTTGCCTTGTGTGAGTTCCAAATCGCCATAAAGCGTTTTTAGTAAGCTGCTTTTTCCAGATCCTGTTTTACCTATCAGATAAACGAATTCTCCTTTTTTCACATTCACATCAACTTCATTAAGAATTAAATTTTTGTCTTGAAAAATGGAGGCTTTTTCTAATTTTAAAACAGAATCGGACATTGGTAACTAGTATTAATATTTTATAAAAGTATCACTATTCAATTCAATAATCAAATTTGAGTCACATTAAACATCTTGGTTGTGGTAAAATACATTTTTTGTATTATAATTTAATTTAGAAACCAACGTTATAAATGGTATAAATTCTATATTTGAGTTTTATACAAGACTGTATCTTATGAAGTACAAAAGTATTTTTTTCTTTACTTTATTTTTTTATTTTACGTTCTTTTTGAATGCTCAAAAATCGAAGGCAAATGAACAGCCAAATAAAGTATATATAACTGCTTTATCTTTTTTTGAAGCAGGGGCTTATGCATCTGCACAGGCGCTATTTGATGACCTTCAGAAATCAAACGCCCCACTAATAGCATCTGATGCGGCCTATTATTATGCAGTTTGTGCCATTCGATTAAATCAACAGCAAGCCGAACAATACTGTGAACGCTTTTTGGAACGTTACCCCACTAGCCCGAGAAAAAACACTATTTATCTTGATGCGGGTAACTACTACTTTGCTAACGCAAAATATGCTTATGCTCGGAAATGGTATCAGAATGTGTCAGCTGAGCTCTTGGACGATGACATAAAGGATCAGTTTTATTTTAATAATGGATACGTAAATTATGTAACAAAGAATTTCAAACAGGCGAAAACAAATCTCTCTAAAGTTGAATTTTCTGAGGTTTATGGGTCACAAGCTAAATACTATATTGGTTTTATAGCATATGAAGGGGATGATTATGACAATGCCTCAAAATATCTAGATCAAATTTCAAATAATCAACGCTACTCAAACGAATTAAATTATTTTCAGGCTGATTTGAATTTTAAACTAGGGGCTTTTAACAAAGCCATTGATGTCGCCCAAAGGGCTCTTGAAAACGCTGATCGAAATGAAACTTCTGAGTTGTCAAAAATTATTGGGGAAAGCTATTTTAACTTGAGGAAATATAAAAAAGCCATCCCTTATTTAAAAGCTTATAAAGGCAATAAGGGGAGGTGGACCAATGTTGATTTTTATCAGTTGGGATATGCCTATTACAAGCAAAATGATTTTGAAAAGGCAATAAGTGAGTTCAACAAAATTATAGGCGGTAATAATTCTGTTGCTCAAAATGCATATTATCACTTAGGACAGAGTTACATTAATTTAGACAAAAAACAACAAGCCCTGAATGCTTTTCGAAAGGCTTCGGAAATGGGTTTTGATGATAAAATTAAAGAGGATGCTTGGTTCAACTACGCAAAACTTAGTTACGATATTGGCAACCCTTATTTGTCTACCCCAATTGTCCTAAATAATTTTTTAAAGAATTATCCAAAATCACCTTTCAAAGAATCTATTGAACTTTTATTGGTAGACTCCTATATCTCATCCAAAAATTATAAAGAAGCACTATTGCTATTGGAATCCAATATGAATAATGCGCTAAAGTCCAGTTATCAGAAAGTTCTTTTGTATAGGGCATTAGAGCTATACAGCGCTAATGTATTTGATGAAGCACAAACAATGTTGCAAAAAGCCATTTCACTAGGAATTGATCCTTTTATCACAGCAAGAGCAAACTATTGGAATGCAGAAATTGAGTTTTTAAGTTTAAACTTTGAGTCCGCCCTTGATGGGTTTTTGAGATTTAAAAACAGTACCATTAGTTCAACTGCTCCAGAGTTTGAGTATTTGAATTATAACCTTGGATATGCTTATTTTAAATTAAAAAAATACTCAAAAGCCATTGCTGCTTTTAAGTCATTTCTTTCAAGTGATTTAGAAAATAATAATCATGTAAATGATGCTTTACTACGCTTAGCAGATGCTTATTATGTAACCAAGGCCTATCAAAATGCTATTGAAGCTTATACAAAAGTGATTTCTAATAGAGCTCCATTGTCGGATTATGCTATGTTTCAAACGGCAGTTAGTTTTGGTTTTTTAGGACAAACTTCAGACAAGATAAGTACCCTAAAAAAGGTTTTTACTTATAAAAGTTCTTCTTATTTGGATCAGGTTTATTTTGAATTGGGAAATACATACAATAATTTAGGAAACACTGAAAAAGCTCTAGAGGCGTATACAACTGTAATAGAAGATTACAGCAAAAGTATCTTAGTGTCAAAGGCACTTTTACGCAAAGGATTGTTGCTTTACAACATAAACAAAACATCAAAAGCATTGGCGGTGTTTAAACGAGTTGCGGCTGAATATCCTGCTACTCCTGAGGCTTTTCAGGCCATCAGTTCTGCACGCTCAATTTATGTTGATAACGCTGATGTTGATAATTACGCAAAATGGGTGGGTACCCTGAGTTATGCAACTATTTCTGATAAAGAGTTGGATAGAACTGCTTATGAAGCCGCTGAAAAACAATACTTGGAAAATAATGCAGATAAAGCGATTTCATTATTTAATGACTACATAGTTAAATTTCCAAACGCAGCCCAGATCACAAAAGCACATTTCTATTTAGCCGCTTTATACTTCAAACAAAATCTTAGAGAAAATGCATTGCCGCATTATGAGTTTGTTATTGAACAATCTAAAAATGAATTTACTGAACAAGCACTTCAGAAAGTCTGTGCGCTTAAGCTTCAACTTAAATTGGATGCTAAGCAAGCTTTGAACCGCTTGGAAATGGAAGCCAAAAATCCTCAAAATATTCTATTTGCTCAGTCTAATTTGATGAAAATAGCTTACGAGGAAGAGGATTTTTCTATGGCATTAAACTATGCTCAAATCATAATAGAGAACCCAAACACTGATCAATACATAAAAAATGATGCGCATATCATTACTGCAAGATCTGCTATTAGCTTGGAGAATGACGATTTGGCGAGAACATCTTACGAAAATGTAGCTGCGACAAACTCTACTTCTTATGGTGCTGAGGCAAATTATTTTGCTGCATTTTTCAAACATAAAGACAGTGCATTTACTGAATCCAATGAATTGATTCAACAACTGATTCAGCAACACCCGAGCAATAGAACCTTTGCAGCTAAAGGTCTTTTACTTATGGCCAAAAATTATTATGCTCTAAATGATGCTTTTCAAGCTACATATATCTTAGAAAATATAATTAAAAATTTCTCTTCTTTTGATGTTCTAACTAAGGAAGCAGTTCAATTACTAGATATGTATCAACGAGAACTTTCAAAATCTAATGCATCAATCGAACTTCAACAAGACAAAACAAATAAGAATGAGAACTAAATACATACATATCATTTGTTTTTCTTTGGCTTTACTGATGTCTTTTCATAGTTTGGCTCAAGAGCAGATCGTCAACGATAGCCTAGATCCTCAGCTGGTTAGAGTAGTGAAGCCTTATTCTCCAAAAATCTCTGATGCTTTCAAATTAAAGCAATTACCTTCCTTGGAAAATCAAGAAATTCTAAATAATAAGTCTATAGATTATACAATTTTTTCATTTCCTGTAGCGTCTATTTTTACTCCTGCAAAATCAAAATCTATTGGCTTAGAACAACTCAAAAAAGAACGAAAATTTAGTAATATTGCTGCCCTTTCTGTAGGGAATTATACCAATATTAACGGAGATTTATTTTTGAATAAATCTATAGCAAAGGGAAGACTAATTAGTGCTTATATAAGTCATCAGTCTTCTCAAGGGGGCATCAAAGATTTGTTCTTAGATGACCTATTTTCAGAAAACACCGCTCAATTGAAATACAATGTCACTCAAGGCAATAAAAATTGGAACGTTCGAGCTGCTGCTCAGCGCTACATGTCTCATTGGTATGGCTTGTCTACAAATGTTGACACTGCACCTACTGAATCCTTTGATACTAAACAAATTGTTTCAGTTTTTCAAATCAGTGGTAGTTTGAGTTTAAATCAAGGGCTTGTTGAAGACGCTGAGGTCGAGGCCTACACCCTTTCTGATGATTATGACTCAAACGAATCACGAGCACAATTTAATACCCAGCTTAAATTAGAGGTTTTAGACAAATCTTTGGAAACCCAATTTGGGTTGAGTTTTTTAAAAGGAAGTTTTAAAGAAGGTTTTGCAGCAAACCAAGTTTTTGATTATGGGAATTTAGGAGTTTCATTTTCTCCTAAGTTCAAGTTCAATCTTTCCAGTTTTAACATCACGGCCGGATTTAAGGTCGTTTATTTTGATGATAACGAACGATCAAAACAGACCCTTCATGTTTATCCAAAAATAACAACAAGTTACGATGTTGTCGATTCAATTTTTATTGCCTATGCAGGAGTTGAAGGAGATCTTGACCAGAACACATACAGAGATTTATATCTCGAAAATCCATTTATTGCACCCACCTTAAATATTCTTCCAACCTCTATGCCGTACAAGCTATTTGTGGGGACTAAGGGAAAGTTGGCAAATAGTGTATCATATGATGCTAGTGCTGTTTTTTCGCGGCAAAATGATGCAGTATTATTTCAGAAAAATGGTATACAATCAAATTTGAATAACCAGCCCTTCAGATATGGCAATTCTTTTGGTGTTGTATATGACGATATGGAAACACTTACTGTTCAAGGCTCACTTTTTTTTCAATTCAACAACTCGTTAAATATAACGACCAAAGCATCCTTTAGTTCTTACGGTTTGGATAATGAAGAAGAGGCATGGAATTTACCTAAGATTCAGGCTAGTTTAGAAATGCGTTATCAACCTACAAATCGTTTGAATCTAGGGTTTCAAGGCTATTATTTTGGTAAGCGTTTTGATCTTCAAAAAACGGATATTTCTCAAGAAAACCAATCGCCTAAAACAACTGCTTTAGATGCTTTTATTGATTTGAACATCGATGCGTCTTATAGCCTCACTCCTAAGTGGTCTTTAACTTTAAAATTGAATAATATTCTTGGAAGGAATTACCAACGTTGGATGGATTTCCCTGTTCAGAGAGCTCAAGTTTCAGCCGGCGCTTTTTATAAGTTTGATTTTTAGTCTATTCCTTTTTTTTTATTTGTGCTAAAAAATCGTGATGAGGTCCTTCCTCGATTTTAATACACTCCAGACCAACAATTGAACAAGCTGTTTTTAATCGATCAAAATCAAGGTACATCCACTTAAAGGAATCCTCTTTACCTTTGTACCGAACGGTATATGCCAATTCGCCATAATATGCGTTGTGCGTATCCAACCAAACCCCTCCATCATCATCTTCAAACATGTATTTGATATCTGAAGAATCAATAAGGATTTGACCATTTTTGTTTAATAGCTTTTTTAAATGATTCAGGACTTTTGGAGTTTCTTCTAACGACTGGAAAACACCAGATCCGTTCATTAACAGCAGCAGAGTATCAAAGCGTTGTGTTTCATCTAAAACATTTAAAACCTCTGAATTATCTAATCCTCTGAGCTGACAACATTCAATAGCTTTTGGAGATATGTCTATCGATTTTACCTTGAAGCCTTTTGCTTTAAGATGTAAACTGTGACTTCCTGCACCACAGCCAATATCCAAAATACTGCCTTTAACCAATTCAAGGGCCGTTTGTTCTAGCTTGGGCATTTCATCATAAGTTCGAAACAAATAAGAAACGCTAAGGGGTTCTTCATCCGAAATACTGGTAGAAGTAAGGATATCCTCTTTGCATTTTCCAGTTTGAAAATCTAAAAGTGCAGTTCCAAAAACGTCGTTCATAAAGAGAATTTTTCATGTATTTTTGCATTATGCAAGACCAACTGAATGATTTACCTAAGCACGCCAAAGATAAGCATAAGGCACACAAAAATTTCTTTTCAAAGCTAAAAAAGAACCCCCCAAAAAAGTTAGATTACTTAATGCAGGACTTGCATGAGCAAGAATTCATGCGAACCAATTGTTTGGATTGTGCGAATTGTTGTAAAACTACAGGGCCTCTTTTTACTGGAAAGGATATTGAGCGTATTTCAAAATCTTTTCGAATGAAACCTTCAAAATTCATAGAATCCTATCTAAGGATTGATGAAGACAACGATTATGTTTTACAATCTGTACCATGTACTTTTTTAGGAGCCGATAATAAGTGTAGTATTTATGACATTCGCCCGAAAGCCTGCCGTGAATTTCCACATACTGATCGCCGGAAATTTCATCAAATTACTTCATTAACATTGAAAAATGTTAAGATTTGTCCAGCGGCCTACAACATTGTAGAAGCGCTGCGAAAAAAAATAAAATAGTATCTTTGTATATAACTAATTATGGAACAAATTC
Source organism: Formosa sp. Hel3_A1_48 (assembly GCF_001735715.1). NCBI lineage: Bacteria > Pseudomonadati > Bacteroidota > Flavobacteriia > Flavobacteriales > Flavobacteriaceae > Formosa > Formosa sp. Hel3_A1_48. Next base: position 391,690 of record NZ_CP017259.1, on the reverse strand, counting down.
TTAATTATTTCGATACTATTCCTTCGCTTCACCGCAGTATCATTCTTGTTGGTGGATTGACCTTTTTTTGGATTTTGGAAGGGGCTTTACCATTAGTCAAGTTCAATTACAATAAATGGAGCCACGCTTTACCTAATTTATTTTTCACTGGGACAACCATTGTTGTGAATTTCAGTTTAGCATTTTTATTACTAAACTCATCGGATTGGGTAGTTGAGAATCAATTTGGAGTTTTAAATTGGCTTCCAGAAATGCCTTTGTGGCTATTTGTTGTTTTAGGGGTTTTATTAATGGATTTAATAGGCGCTTATCTTCCTCATTTTACAGAACATAAAATTAGACCACTTTGGATGATTCACTTGGTCCATCACTCGGATCCTAAAGTGGATACAACTACGGCAAACAGGCACCACCCTTTAGAAAGTGTAGTTCGTTATGTCTTTACGCTTTTTGGAGTATTTATTATTGGAGCCCCCATAGCAATTGTGATGTTGTATCAATCTCTATCTTTAGTAGCAACTCAGTTCAGTCATGCCAATATCAAACTGTCTAAAAAAACAGATCTAATACTTAGCTATATTTTGATTTCACCTGATATGCACAAGACGCATCACCATTACAAACTTCCTCATACAGATTCTAATTATGGCAATATTTTTTCCATATGGGACCGTGTTTTTGGCACCTACAGCTATTTGGATCGTGATGCACTTGTTTATGGCGTAGATACATTTCCGGATGAAAAAGAAAATAGCAGTTTAAAATCTTTACTCAAACAGCCCTTTCAGCCTTACAGAAAGCCCACTACGGATACAGAAGGTAATTTGCTCTAATCTTTTTGAATTTTTCTAATCCTTTTTGCCAGCTCTTTCTTATTTCAGCTACATCTAGCCCATTTTTAATTTGTGCTTGTAGCTTAGTTTGCCCCGCTAATTTTGTAAAAAATGGATTAAAAAATTCCTCTTTTTTACTACTGTATTTATAAGCGTCTATAAGCCACGTTAGGTTAATTGAATCTAAAACTTCTGAACTCCTTAGATCCCTTCCGTAACACTTAATAGCTTTGTGTTTGGGGTTTTTTGCGCCTTTATTTGGTTTAGGCGTAAAATGATAGGAGAATTTTTCAGGATTTAAAAATGGACTTCCAAAAACCTGAAATTGAGTTTCTGTACCTCGACCTGAACTTACGTTAGTCCCTTCAAAAAAACACAAGCTGGGGTATAAGTTTATGGCTTTTCCATTCGGAAGATTCGGTGAGGGTTTTATAGGTAAATTATAGTTTTTTTTGTGGTGGTAATTGTCCACAGGGATGATCCTTAACGAGCATTTAACCCCAGCCTTCAACCAGCCTTCTCCATTGATCATTCTTGCATATTCGCCAATGGTCATTCCATGTGTTACAGGAACAGGATGCATGCCTACAAAGCTTTTGTGCTCAAGCTCTAAAATAGGTCCGTCAATGTAATGGCTGTTGGGGTTTGGGCGATCCAAAACCAAAACAGGGATATTCAAAGCGGCACAAGTTTCCATTACATAATGAAGGGTAGAAGTAAAAGTGTAAAACCGCACCCCAACGTCTTGAACATCAAAAATAACAACATCTAAATCCTTTAACGCCTCAGGGTCGGGTTTTCGGTTTGAACCATAAAGTGAGACAATTGGCAGTCCTGTTTTGATGTCTACGCCGTCTTTGACATATTCGCCTGCATCAGCTTTTCCCCGGTATCCGTGCTCTGGGGCAAATACTTTTTTTATACTGACTCCAAGGCTTAAGAGGGAATCAACTAAGTGCGTATGTGCTTCAGATGAATTATTTGTAAAAATAACTGAGGTTTGATTGGCTACAACACCTACATTTTTTTCTTTTAGTAAAGGAAGGTAAAGGTTCAGCTGATTTGCGCCAACTACAATTTTTTCTTGAATTTGTGCACAAGGTCGGTTTCCACAGGAAAGAAGTACTACAACAAATAATAAAACTGTATTTTTGATAAACTTAAATTTCATTTTTTAATTTGAATTTCGAATTTTTCATCGCAAAACGCATCATTAGCGCAAAGTCCTATAAAAGTAGTGTTTCGGCACCAATAATAAAAATAGGAATAGCAGCAATTGTGATTAGTATTGTAGTAATGCTTATTGCGGTTGCAGTTAGTGTAGGTCTGCAGCAAAAAATTCGCGACAAAGCGGTAGCTTTCAACGGGCATATTACCATTTCTAATTTTGACACCAATATCTCAGAAGGTGCTCAAATCCCCATTTCTAAAAATCAAGAATTTTATCCTAAATTTTCGTCTGTAGCTGGTGTTGATTACGTTCAAGCTGTAGCTCATAAATTTGGGATTATTAGAACAGAAACTGATTTTGAAGCTCTTTTTGTAAAGGGTGTGGGTGAAGATTATAATTGGCGTTATTTTGACGATTTTTTGATTTCCGGACGCTTACCATTATACTCTAAAGACTACAGTCAGGAGGTTATTATTTCAGATTATTTAAGCCGTAGATTAAATTTGATTGTAGGGCAAACATTTCAAATGTACTTTTTAAAATCGGATACAAGTCGCCCTCCTAGAATTGTTAAGTTTGAAATTGTTGGAGTTTTTAATTCTGGTTTTGAAGAATTGGACCAATCATTTTTGATCGGGGACATAAAACATGTACAACGCCTCAACCGTTGGACTAAAGATCAAGTGGGTCAATTTGAGGTTTTTATTGAGGATTATTCGGCCTTAGATCAAAAAGGCGAGGAGGTTTATGCACAAACACCATCGTCTTTAAATGCTGAAACCATAAAGCAAAAATATGCGCTTATTTTTGAGTGGATTTCAATCTTTGATAAAAATACATATGGTATTATTGGAATGATGATTTTAGTAGGGGTGATCAATATGATTACAGCCTTGTTGGTTTTGATTCTCGAGCGTACTCAAATGATAGGGATTTTAAAAGCTCTAGGATGTACCAATTGGCGTATTCAAAAAGTATTTTTGTACACTGCAAGCTATTTGGCTATTTCAGGTTTGATCATAGGGAATTTTATAGGATTAGTCCTTTTGTTTATTCAAAAGTTCTTTAGCCCAATTACGCTTGATCCGTCAATTTATTATGTTACAAAAGCTCCAGTTTACATAGATTGGACATATATATTAGGCTTGAATTTGATGACTTTTTTAGTCTGTTTTCTTGTCCTTGTCATTCCTTCTTATCTAATTGCAAAAATAAACCCTGTACAGGCCATAAAATTTGATTAATTAAACTTCATCAATATTCGTTTGCCCTGATTTTTTATTTGATGTAAATTTGTGCAAATTTCTAATATGAATTACGCCAATAATATTCTTGAAACTATAGGTCAAACACCACTTGTTAAACTCAACAAATTGACTGCAGAGCTTCCATGTTTAGTATTAGCAAAATATGAGACCTTTAATCCTGGAAACTCTGTAAAGGATCGTATGGCGTTACAAATGATTGAAGATGCAGAGGCTGATGGCCGTTTAAAGCCCGGAGGAACAATAATCGAAGGGACTTCAGGAAATACGGGAATGGGTCTAGCTTTGGCAGGAATTGTTAAAGGCTACAAGTGTATTTTTGTTTTAGCGGACAAGCAGTCCAAAGAAAAAATGGATATACTTCGTGCTGTTGGTGCTGAAGTAGTCGTTTGTCCCACTTCTGTTGAGCCAGAAGATCCTCGTTCTTATTATTCTGTATCTAAACGTTTGGCCAAAGAAACACCAAACTCATGGTATGTAAATCAATATGACAACCCAAGCAATTGTAAAGCACATTTTTTGAGCACAGGCCCTGAAATTTGGGAACAAACCGATGGGAAGGTAACCCATTTTGTAGTGGGTGTTGGAACAGGTGGTACAATTTCAGGAGTTGGTAGTTATTTAAAAATGAAAAATCCAAATGTCAAAATTTGGGGTATCGATACTTATGGAAGTGTCTTTAAAAAATACCACGAAACAGGTATTTTTGACGAAAATGAAATTTATCCCTATGTAACTGAAGGTATTGGAGAAGATATTCTTCCCGCCAATGTAAATTTTGATATAATAGATGGATTTACCAAAGTAACAGACAAAGATGCCGCAGTCTATACCCAACGCTTAGCCAAAGAGGAGGGTATGTTTTTGGGTAACTCTGCTGGTGCAGCCATAAAAGGTGTATTGCAACTCAAAGAACATTTTGGACCAGAGGATGTCGTAGTGGTTCTATTTCATGACCATGGAAGCCGCTATGTCGGTAAAATGTTCAATGACGATTGGATGCGCGAAATGGGCTATTTGGACTAAATTCTCATAGCTTGTTTAAGCTGATTTTTTTTATTCTTCTAAAATGGTTAATTTTAAATCATGCAAGAAGACTTTTTACATTACGTCTGGTTGCATAAAAAATTCGCCCTCGAATCGTTATATACTACACAAAACCAATCGATTGTAATAAAATCGGTTGGTCAGCCAAATTGCAATTCAGGCCCCGATTTTTTTAATGCACAAATTTATATCGACGATCAATTGTGGGTAGGGACAGTAGAAATCCATGTTCAATCCTCGGATTGGTACGTGCATCATCACGAAAAAAATCCTGCCTATGACAATGTGATTTTACATGTTGTTTGGACGCATACCACTGAGGTCTTTAGGGCTGATAACTCTGTAGTGCCAACTTTGGTTCTTGAACCCTTTGTACATCTGCAACTTTTAAAAAATTATACTGCTTTAAAAAAAAATGAAGATCAATGGATACCATGTGCAACACAATTTTCTACAGTCAGTGATTTTGAAATTTCAAACTGGTTGGAACGACTGTACTTAGAACGTTTAGAACACAAATTCAAACCTATCCAAATACAACTTTTAAAGACAAATCAAGATTGGGAAGCGGTGATGTTTTGGCAATTGGCACGTGCATTTGGAGCCAAAGTAAATGCTGAAGAATTTTGGCAATTAGCAAAGTCTTTTCCTTTTTCAGTGTTTAGGAAAATTCAAAATAATCCCCTTTACATGGAAGCCTTGTTGTTTGGACAATCTGGCTTATTGGATGATGATGTTGAAGGCCCTTATTTCAGGGATTTGGTTATAACCTATCAGTTTTTAAAACAAAAATATAAACTAATCAAGCTTGAATTATTTTCTCTTAAATTTTTTAGATTGAGACCACCAAATTTCCCTACAATTAGACTCTCACAACTGGTTCAATTATACCACAAAAACACACATTTATTTTCAAAATTAATGCAAGCAAATACTTATGATAAGTTACATCAAATTCTAATCTGCGAAACTTCAGATTTTTGGCGATCCCATTACACTTTCAAAAACACATCTATAGAAAAAACGAAGCGTATATCTAAATCTTTTGCAGATTTACTCATTATTAACGCGGTTTTACCAATGATGTATGCGTATCGCTTGTTTAAAGGCGTAGATCAAGACGCCATCATTTCAATAATTAAAACAATACCCTCAGAAAAAAATAATATTGTTAATGCATTTAATAGGCTTAAACCGATTGCTAAAACTGCATTAGATTCCCAAGCTTTAATACAACTTAAAAGCAATTATTGTACGCAAGTAAAATGTGTACAATGTGGAATTGGTAGTGCTCTTTTGAACCGAAATGCTTAACTTGCAATGTGAAGTTATTTTATCAACTTTTATTTTATTTCCAGCGGCATGGATTTTATGTTTGTCAGCGCATAGCCGATCGTTTTGGAATGCGCGCTAAAGTTGTACGCACCTCTTTTATTTATGTCACCTTTGTAACTGTAGGCTTTGGTTTTGCGCTGTATTTATTTTTGGCATTTTGGTTACGCATCAAGGATATAATTTTTTCTAAACGCACCTCAGTTTTTGATATCTAGAATTATGTCCAGTCCTGTTGTAAAAATTTTCAGATCCAGACTTAATATAGCTATAATTCTGCTCACTTTTGTTTTTGTTATTGGAGTTTTTGGCTTTAAAATTATTTCAGATTTTTCTTGGATTGATGCAGCTTATATGACCGTTATTACCATCACAACTGTTGGGTTTGGAGAGGTTCAGCCTTTGGATCAAGAATCGAAAATATTTACGATATTTCTTATTTTGACAAGTGTCATCATAGTTGGATATGCCATTAAAGTTATTACAGAATACATAATTTCAAGAGATACTATAAATGAATTAAAACAAAAGAAAATGCAAAAGAAAATTGATGCACTTTCAGGCCATGTCATCATTTGTGGCTTTGGTAGAAATGGAAAACAAGCGGCTAAAAAATTAGCAACACACAACCGCACTTTTGTTGTGGTTGAAAAGGACGAACTTGTAACTCAGAAATACTTAAATGACATTAAACTTTTTGTGAATGGAAATGCCAATGAGGATGAAGTTCTAATTGCTGCTGGAATTCAAAGAGCTTCTTGCCTAATCTCTGCTTTACCTAATGATTCAGAAAATCTTTTTGTAGTCCTTTCCGCCCGCCAAATGAATTCTGAGATTAGGATTATAAGTCGCGCTTCACAAGAAACATCCTACAGCAAGCTAAAGCTTGCTGGCGCAAACAATGTTATTCTGCCTGACCGCATTGGAGGAGATCATATGGCTTCTTTAGTTGTTGTTCCTGATCTTTTGGAATTTGTCGATAATCTATCGATTGTTGGTGATCAAACAATAAATATTGAAGAAGTTTCAGTAGAACAACTGTATGATACTACCAAACAAAAAACAATTTTGGAATTAGACTTACGCAAAAAAACAGGCTGTAATGTGATTGGCTACAAAGACCAACATGGGAAATACCACATCAATCCAGAAGCAGACCAGAAGTTAGTACCAGGGTCTAAAGTCATTGTTTTGGGACGACCTGAGCAAATACAAACGCTCAATACCATGTATAATATAGCTGTGGGTTAGTTTATTATTTGTTTTTCTGAACGTAATTTATTAATCGTTAATTTTAATAACTCATTTTTTTTTGTCATCTTGTTGCCACTTTTTAAGTCTATAACTACACTCTTATGAAATTCAAAATACAAACACTTTTTGCTCTAATTTTTCCGTTTTTATCTTTTGCCCAAGACAAGGGGATCGATCAAATTATTGATGAGAAATTTGGTGATGCCACTGGCTGGTTTGTTAACTTTATATTTTATCAAATTCAATTTACTGAGGATATAAAAGTATTTTGGGTGTTGTTTCCGCTTATAATAGGAGCAACGTACTTCACTATTTATTTTAAGTTCATTAATTTTCGTGGTATACTAACATCCATCAATATTGTTCGTGGGAAATACGATAGTGTAGACCATCATGAAACACTAGAAGCTGCTGGAGATGCCACGCCGGGAGGTGATAGTGTAGAAACTATAGCTGTTGAGGGGCATGAAGGAGAAGTTTCACATTTTCAAGCGCTTACTGCAGCCCTATCAGCAACAGTAGGACTTGGAAATATTGCTGGTGTGGCTATTGCAGTTTCCATTGGTGGTGCAGGAGCAACCTTTTGGATGATCATTGCTGGACTCTTGGGAATGGCTTCAAAATTTGTGGAATGTACACTCGGTGTAAAGTATAGAGATATTGATGAAAATGGCGTGGTTTATGGTGGCCCTATGTACTACCTTACCAAAGGATTAAAATCTAAAGGCTTAGAAAAACTTGGAAAAATTCTTGCTGTCTTGTTTGCTATTTTTGTAATAGGAGGATCTTTTGGGGGAGGAAATATGTTTCAAGTTAATCAAGCCTTTCAATTGGTAGAAAATATTACTGGAGGTGAAGCATCGGTATTGCATGGAAAAGGATGGTTATTTGGAGTTGTTATGGCTGCTTTGGTTGGAATCGTTATCATTGGCGGAATAAAAAAAATAGCTAAGGTTACAGACAAGATTGTTCCCTTTATGGTTGTTATTTATGTTACCGCTTCACTTTTTGTGATTTTTTCAAATATTAATATGATAGGCGATGCATTCGTCCAAATTTTCAATGGCGCTTTTAGCCCTGAAGGCGTAGCTGGTGGTGCTGTTGGTGTTCTTGTACAAGGATTTAGACGAGCTGCTTTTTCGAATGAAGCGGGAATTGGTTCTGCATCCATCGCTCATTCAGCTGTTAAAACAAGGTACGCAGCCTCAGAGGGCATGGTAGCTTTGTTGGAACCTTTTATTGATACAGTCGTCGTGTGTACTATGACAGCCTTGGTTCTTATCATCACTGGAAATGTGAATGCTGCAAATGCATCCTTAAATGATGCTCAGGCTATACTGCTTACCTCAGGGGCTTTCGAGTCTGCTATTTCATGGTTTCCGTATGTACTGACTGTTGCAGTAGTTTTGTTTGCATTTAGTACAATGATATCATGGTCTTATTACGGGTTTCAAGGTTGGGCTTATTTGTTTGGACGTTCCAAAAAAATGGAATATACCTACAAAATTATCTTCTGCCTGTTTGTTGTAGTTGGTTCTGCAGCAAGTTTAGGATCTGTTATTGGATTTTCAGATGCAATGATTTTTGCCATGATGGTGCCTAATATGGTTGGTATAGTAATTCTTGCACCCAAGGTCAAAAAGGAACTTAATAAATACTTGAGCGCAATCGGTAAATAATATTCACCTATTTAGATGTGTTTCCTCATTTCACAAAACGTCAACGAATAGGAGCCTTAATCCTCTTTTTGATTATTGTGTTGCTTCAATTAGTATTATTTTTTATGCCACATAGTGAATTTTTGTCACTACAACCTGATGAAATTTCATTAAACCGCTTAAATAAAGAATTTGTGGCCTTAAAGCAAAAAACCCAAAAAAAGGGTAATCTGAAACTCTTTCCATTCAATCCTAATTTTATTACACCACATAAGGGATATGTTATGGGGATGTCTGTTTCAGAGATCCAGCGTTTAAAGGATTACAGGTCTGATAATAAATGGATCAATTCTATTGCAGAATTTCAGGCCGTTACAGGGGTTTCCGATTCATTGCTGGCATTAATCGCTCCTTATTTTAAATTTCCAGATTGGGTTCAAGCCCAAAACAAGGTAAAACTAAACAGGCAGCCAATTGAAAAATTAGATTTAAATTCTGCTACCAATGAGCAGCTCCAAGATGTCTATGGTATAGGTCCCAAATTGGCTGAACGAATTATAAATTATAGAAACAGATTTGAGGGTGGTTTTGCTTCAATGTTTGAGTTAAAAAGTATTTATGGATTAACCAATGAAGTTATTAGTAATGTAAATAAAATTTTTGATATTAAACAACCCAGATATATCAAAAAAATCAACTTGAATAAAGCTACACAAGAAGATTTGGTTCAGGTTCCTTACATAGATTACGAATTGGCATATTCTATCATAGAAATGCGTGTGTTAAGAGAAGGGTTTAAAACGGTTGATGAATTAACAAAACTTAAAGATTTTCCTACAAATAAATTAGACATAATTAAGTTATATTTGCACATAAAATAGATTTTCATGAATTTTGAATTTTCAGAAGAACACAAACTAATTGCAGATTCTGCCCGTGATTTTGCTGAGCAGTTCATCAGACCACATATAATGGATTGGGATGAGGCGCAACATTTTCCCAAAGAAGTCCTTCACAAAGCAGGCGAGATGGGATTTATGGGGATCTTTATCCCGGAGGAATATGGAGGTTCTGGGCTTGGCTATCACGAATATGTAGCAATCATCCAAGAAATATCCAAAGTCGACCCTTCGATTGGTTTGTCTGTTGCTGCGCACAACTCCTTGTGTACAGGCCATATTTTTTATTTTGGAAATGAACAACAAAAGAAAAAGTGGTTGCCTAAACTTGCAAGCGGTCAGTGGATAGGAGCATGGGGGCTTACTGAACACAATACCGGTAGCGATGCTGGAGGAATGAATACTACTGCAACTAAAGACGGGGATTACTATATTTTGAACGGTTCAAAGAACTTTATCACACATGGAATCAGTGGAAATATAGCTGTTGTCATAGCGCGCACTGGTGAAAAAGGGGATTCTCATGGTATGTCAGCTTTTGTTGTGGAACGAGGAACTCCTGGATTTAGCTCAGGTAAAAAAGAAGACAAATTAGGAATGCGTGCAAGTGAAACAGCCGAACTCATTTTTGATCAATGTAGAGTACACAAAGACAATATGCTTGGTAGCGAAGGAGAAGGTTTTGTACAATCACTTAAGCTTTTAGATGGTGGCCGAATTTCTATTGGTGCATTATCCCTTGGTATCGCCAAGGGCGCTTATGAAGCTGCGCTAAAGTATTCTAAAGAACGTGTTCAGTTTGGAAAACCCATATCAAGTTTTCAGGGAGTGTCTTTTAAGCTCTCCGATATGGCTACAGAAATACAAGCCTCAGAGCTTTTAGTTCACAAAGCGGCGTCCATGAAAAACAAAGGCGAAAAAGTAACTACTACTGGAGCAATGGCTAAAATGTATTCGAGTGAAGCTTGTGTACGCATTGCCAACGAAGCTGTTCAAATTCATGGGGGCTATGGCTATATTAAAGAATACCCAGTTGAAAAGTTTTATAGAGATTCAAAACTTTGTACCATTGGTGAAGGAACTACCGAAATCCAAAAGCTTGTGATCGCTAGAAATATTTTAAAATAAATTGTTGCAATATCATAATTAAGATTATATTTGCACACTAATTCTAAAGAAAGGAGGTTTACATTTATGCTAATAATACCAATAAAAGAAGGAGAAAACATAGATAGAGCACTAAAGCGTTTTAAACGTAAGTTCGATCGTACAGGAACAAAACGTTCATTACAAACACGTAAACAATTTACAAAACCCTCCGTAAAGCGAAGAGCAGAAATTCAAAAAGCACAGTATATTCAAGGCCTGAGAGACGCTGAGAACTTATAAATACAGAGTTTTTTAAAAATACAAAACACCTCTTTTCGAGGTGTTTTTTTTGTTTATAGTTTATGATGCTATTCAAGTCCATTCAAAAAGATATTATTTTTTTTGTATCTTAGGATGACCAAGTACATGCTTATGTCTATTCAATCTTTCATAGATTATCTTTCCTTAGAAAAAAAATATGCTGCACACACCATAACAGCATACCACAAGGATTTGAACGACTTTAAGGCTTTTTTGTTCAAAGAGTTTTCTGACGATAATCTAAAAGAAGTAAATCATTCCATTTTACGCAGTTGGGTGATTCAACTTGTAGAAAGTGGTTTGAGTAATAGATCTGTTAATAGAAAAATATCATCGCTTAATACCTACTATAAATTCTTAATTAAGATAGGTGATCTATCCCACTCTCCATTGGCTAAGCACAAAGCATTGAAGGTTCAAAAAAAGGTTCATATTCCTTTTTCTGAGCAAGAGATTGAGACAGTTTTAACTGCTGCACCTTCACATGATTTTGAAGCCGTTAGGAATAAGCTTATTGTAGAATTGTTTTATTCCACAGGAATTCGCCGCTCAGAACTTGTCAATTTGAAACTTATTGACTTGGATTTTGAGCAAAGCCAAATCAAAGTTTTAGGAAAACGCAATAAAGAGCGTTACATTCCATTGCTAACTACAGTCCAAGACACTTTAAAATCATACATCAAAGTACGAGAGCAATTAGCACATATTCAAGCCCATGATTTTCTTTTTCTAACGCAAAAAGGAACTAAAATATACGGGACACTTGTGTACAGGGTTATCAATACATATTTTTCTGAAGTGTCCTCAAAAGTAAAAAAGAGCCCACATATATTGAGGCATTCTTTTGCAACCCATCTTTTGAATCACGGAGCTGATCTCAATGCTGTAAAAGAGTTATTGGGGCATTCAAGTTTAGCTGCAACGCAGGTCTATACACATAACAATATTTCAGAACTAAAAAAGGTATATGCTAAAGCACACCCAAGACAAACAAAAGTTTAATTAAGATTAATTTTTATCCGTTATGAAAGTAAATGTCCAGTCCATCAATTTTAATGTTGATCAAAAACTTATCAATTTCATTCAAAAGCGAATGAATAAACTTGATTTATTTTATGATAAAATAATTAAGTCAGATGTATTTCTCAAGGTGGAAAACACTTCGGAGAAGGAGAATAAAATATTTGAAGCCAAGCTTTCTGTCCCTGGTGATAGTTTGGTTGTTAAGAAAAAATGCAAAAGCTTTGAAGAGGGTGTTGATACAGCGGTTCATATTCTAGAACGTCAGCTAAAAAAACGAAAAGAAAAATTACGCAAACAAACCTCATAAAAATATTTAAAAAATGTTTTGAAACAAAAAAAATATATATACATTTGCAGTCCGTTAGAAATAGCGGGCTTTTTTGTGTGCAAAAAACATTAAAAAGCCGATGTAGCTCAGCTGGCTAGAGCAGCTGATTTGTAATCAGCAGGTCGTGGGTTCGAGTCCCTCCATCGGCTCAAGTTCTTAAAAATACTGAAACCAATTTCAAATTGGGGAGATACTCAAGCGGCCAACGAGGACAGACTGTAAATCTGTTGTTTTTTAACTTCGCAGGTTCGAATCCTGCTCTCCCCACATTAAATTGATAGGATAAAAAATATTGCGGGAGTAGCTCAGTTGGTAGAGCGTCAGCCTTCCAAGCTGAATGTCGCCGGTTCGAACCCGGTCTCCCGCTCTAAATTTTTGGCCGGTGTAGCTCAGGGGTAGAGCGTTTCCTTGGTAAGGAAGAGGTCACGGGTTCAAATCCCGTCATTGGCTCTTTTTTTTAAGACACATAAACAAGAACACTAATATTATTAATATAACAAAGACTAAAATTTAAATCATGGCAAAGGGAACTTTCGATCGCTCCAAACCGCACTTAAACATCGGTACTATTGGACACGTAGATCACGGAAAAACAACTTTAACAGCAGCAATTACTAAAGTATTGGCAGATGCTGGATTATCAGAAGCACGTTCATTTGATACAATTGACAACGCTCCTGAAGAAAAAGAAAGAGGTATTACAATTAATACATCTCATGTAGAGTACCAAACTGCAAATCGTCATTACGCACACGTTGACTGTCCAGGTCACGCGGATTACGTAAAGAACATGGTAACTGGTGCTGCTCAAATGGATGGTGCAATTCTAGTGGTTGCTGCAACTGATGGTCCAATGCCACAAACACGTGAGCACATCCTTTTAGGACGTCAGGTCGGTATTCCAAGAATCGTTGTCTTCCTTAACAAAGTAGACATGGTTGATGATGAGGAGCTTCTTGAGCTTGTTGACATGGAGGTAAGAGACTTGCTTAACTTCTACGAGTATGATGGTGATAACGGACCTGTAATTTCTGGTTCTGCACTCGGAGCACTTAATGGTGAGCAAAAGTGGGTAGACACTGTGATGGAATTAATGGAAGCTGTTGATACTTGGATTGAGTTACCAAAAAGAGACGTTGACAAAGATTTCTTAATGCCAATTGAAGATGTATTCTCAATTACTGGTCGTGGTACTGTTGCAACTGGTCGTATTGAGACTGGTATAGCAAACACTGGTGACCCAGTAGAAATTATCGGAATGGGTGCAGAAAAATTAACCTCTACAATTACGGGTATCGAGATGTTCCGTCAAATCCTTGATAGAGGAGAAGCTGGAGATAATGCTGGAATCCTACTAAGAGGTATTGAGAAAACTCAAATTTCTAGAGGTATGGTAATCTGCAAGCCAGGTTCTGTAACACCACACGCTAAGTTTAAAGCTGAGGTATACATCCTTAAGAAAGAAGAAGGAGGACGTCACACACCATTCCACAACAACTACCGTCCACAGTTTTATGTGCGTACAACAGATGTTACAGGAAACATTGCATTGCCTTCTGGAGTAGAAATGGTAATGCCTGGTGATAACTTGACTATCACGGTTGAATTAATTCAGCCAATCGCCATGAATGTTGGACTACGTTTCGCAATTCGTGAAGGTGGTAGAACAGTTGGTGCTGGTCAAGTAACTGAGATTTTAGACTAATATTGTTAGATTAATACTGGTAAAGGTGTCCTGAAAATTCAGGATACCTTCACTTGTATTTACGGGTTTAGCTCAGTTGGTAGAGCACTGGTCTCCAAAACCAGGTGTCGGGAGTTCGAGCCTCTCAACCCGTGCAAGGTACTAGAAATGCAACCAAGAAAAGCTAATTAAAATCCAAGTCAACTCAAATTACAGTAAAAATGATAGAGTACATTAAAGAATCATTTGAAGAATTAAAGAACAACGTCAGCTGGCCATCATGGTCTCAAGGCCAAAGTCTAACAGTCTTAGTCGCGTTATTCTCCATTATATTTTCACTTGCGATTTGGGGTGTTGATACAGTTTTTGCACGTGTTGTGGAAACATATTTTAATTGGATTAAATAATATTACACTCATGGCAGAGCAAAAGGAAGATAAAAAATGGTATGTTGTCCGTGCGGTAAGTGGGCAAGAAAACAAAATTAAAAACTATATTGAGACAGAAATTTCTCGCTTAGGTTTAGATAATTTTGTGGACCAAGTCCTAGTGCCTACTGAAAATGTAATCCAAATTCGTAACGGAAAAAAAGTACAAAAAGAAAAAGTCTATTTTCCTGGTTACATCATGATTCAAGCCAATCTAAGTGGTGAAATACCACACATCATAAAATCCATCACCAATGTGATCGGCTTTTTAGGCGAAACAAAAGGTGGAGAACCCGTTCCATTGAGAAAATCAGAGGTCAATAGAATGTTAGGTAAAGTAGATGAGTTAGCGTTAGAGGCTGACCAGAACGTTATTATTCCATTTGTTATTGGAGAAACGGTCAAAGTAATCGACGGCCCATTTAATGGATTTGACGGTACTGTTGAAAAAATTAACGAAGAAAAGCGTAAACTTGAAGTTATGGTGAAGATTTTCGGAAGAAAAACGCCACTAGAGCTCAGTTACATGCAAGTAGATAAAATTTAATAATTGTTACAATTAACACGGTTTGTATTTTCAGCTTCCACTAGAGGGTACAAGTCACTAAAAATTAAAAATGGCAAAAGAACTAGACAAAGTAGTCAAACTACAAGTTAGGGGAGGTGCAGCGAATCCATCGCCACCGGTTGGACCCGCTTTAGGTGCTGCTGGGGTCAATATCATGGAGTTTTGTAAGCAGTTTAATGCGCGAACTCAAGATAAACCTGGTAAAGTATTACCAGTCGTGATATCAGTTTATAAAGACAAATCATTTGAATTTGTTATTAAAACTCCTCCAGCTGCAGTACAATTATTAGAAGCGGCCAAAGTAAAAAAAGGTTCTGGTGAACCACATGTTAAAAAAGTAGCTAAAGTCACTTGGGATCAAGTGAAAACTATTGCTGAAGACAAAATGGTAGATTTAAATGCATTTACAATTGAATCAGCAATGAAAATGGTTGCTGGTACTGCCAGATCTATGGGTATAACTGTAAAAGGTGGTGAAGCACCCAAATAAACTGTATTTGAAATGGCAAGATTAACAAAAAAACAAAAAGAAGCAGTAGCTAAAATAGATAAAAGTAAATTTTACTCTCTAAGTGAAGCCTCTGCTTTAGTAAAAGAAATATCAAATGCAAAATTTGATGCTTCTGTAGATATCGCTGTTCGTCTTGGGGTTGATCCCAAGAAGGCAAACCAAATGGTTAGAGGTGTTGTGTCTCTTCCACACGGTACAGGTAAAGACGTTAAAGTACTCGCACTTGTTACTCCTGATAAAGAGCAGGAAGCAAAAGACGCTGGTGCGGATTACGTTGGTCTAAACGAATACCTTGATAAAATTAAGGGGGGTTGGACTGACGTTGATGTAATTATTACCATGCCTAGCGTAATGGGAAAATTAGGCCCATTAGGTCGCGTATTGGGACCAAGAGGACTCATGCCTAACCCAAAGACTGGAACTGTGACAATGGATATTGCAAAAGCTGTGTCCGAAGTTAAAGCAGGTAAAATAGATTTTAAAGTTGATAAAACAGGAATTGTTCATGCTGCAATAGGAAAAGTTTCTTTTTCTGCAGATAAAATTGAAGGCAATGCCCAAGAATTATTATCGACTTTAATGAAACTTAAGCCAACCGCAGCAAAAGGTGTTTACATGAAAAGTATTTTCATGTCAAGCACTATGAGCCCTAGTATTGCAGTTGATTCAAAAGCAGTCAGTTAGGCGTTAAACATATATTATGACAAGAGAAGAAAAATCAAAAGTAATAAAGGAATTAACTGCCGAATTAGCTGAAAGTTCAAATTTTTATTTGACCGATATTTCAGGACTAAACGCAGGTACTACCTCAGCATTACGCCGTGCATGTTTCAAAGCAAATGTGCGTCTGGCTGTAGTTAAGAATACCTTGCTTGAGAAAGCAATGGAAGCTTCAGATAAAGATTTTGGAGATTTACCAACAACACTTAAAGGTAATACTTCAGTAATGTATTCTGAGACTGGAAACGCTCCCGCAAAAGTAATTAAAGCCTTCCGTAAAAAATCTGAAAAGCCCTTTTTGAAAGGTGCTTACATAGAGGAAGCTGTTTACATAGGGGACGATCAACTGGACATGTTAGTCGACATCAAATCTAAAGAAGAATTAATTGGAGAAATCATAGGATTACTTCAGTCGCCAGCCAAAAATGTGGTCTCGGCTCTTCAATCGAGTGGTGGAAAACTTTCAGGGATCATTAAAACTTTATCTCAAAAAGAGGGATAAACCTAAACGCGTACGCACTTATACAATTATAAATTATTATTAAACACATTATTAAAACGATAGAAAAATGGCAGATTTAAAAGATTTCGCAGAACAATTAGTAAACTTAACAGTAAAAGAAGTAAACGAGCTTGCTACAATTTTAAAAGACGAGTATGGTATTGAGCCTGCTGCTGCTGCAGTTGCAGTTGCTGCTGGTGGTGGTGCTGGAGGTGGTGAAGCCGCCGAAGAGCAAACTGAATTTGATGTTATACTTAAAGCAGCTGGTGGTTCTAAACTTGCAGTTGTAAAACTAGTTAAAGAGCTTACAGGACTTGGCTTGAAAGAAGCTAAAGGTCTTGTAGATGAAGCACCTAGTGCAATCAAAGAAGGTGTCTCTAAAGATGAAGCTGAAGGGCTTAAAAATTCTTTAGAAGAGGCTGGAGCTGAGGTTGAGCTGAAGTAAGTTTTAGCTTTCCAAACTTAACGGTTTAGGTCACAGGACAAGACGTTCTGAGACCTAAACCCTTTTGTGTATAAAGACATATGCACCAATAAATTTTTATTTTTTAATCAATAATTCGTCCGTCGATGCTAGCAAAAAAAGCTGAAAGATTAAATTTCTCGTCTATAGTCAATAGAACAGAATATCCAGATTTCTTAGATATTCAGATAAAATCCTTCCAGGATTTTTTCCAGTTAGAAACAAAATCAGATGAAAGAGCCGATGAAGGTTTATTTAATACCTTCATGGAAAACTTTCCAATAACAGATACCCGTAATCAATTTGTTTTAGAGTTTTTAGACTACTTTGTTGACCCACCTCGATACTCTATTGAAGAATGTATTGAAAGAGGTCTAACTTATTCTGTGCCACTAAAAGCACGTTTGAAACTCTATTGTACAGATCCAGAACACGAGGATTTTGAAACCATTGTACAAGATGTGTATTTAGGAACAATTCCGTACATGACGCCAAGCGGTACTTTTTGTATCAATGGTGCTGAACGTGTAGTGGTATCTCAGTTGCATCGCTCGCCTGGTGTATTCTTCGGACAATCATTCCATGCGAATGGTACTAAGTTGTACTCCGCACGTGTGATTCCTTTCAAAGGTTCATGGATTGAATTTGCGACAGATATCAACAGTGTAATGTATGCGTACATCGATCGTAAGAAAAAATTACCGGTAACCACTCTTTTTAGAGCCATCGGATTCGAGCGCGATAAAGACATTTTAGAAATTTTTGATCTTGCCGAGGAAGTCAAAGTCTCCAAATCTGGTTTGAAAAAAGTCATTGGAAGAAAGCTAGCGGCTCGTGTTCTTAACACATGGCATGAAGATTTCGTAGATGAAGATACAGGAGAAGTTGTGTCTATTGAAAGAAATGAAATTGTACTTGATAGAGATACAATTATTGATAAAGATAATTCAGTCGAAATTCTTGAGTCTGGAACTAAAACTATTTTACTACACAAAGAAACATCACAACAAGGTGACTACGCGATCATTCACAATACACTGCAGAAAGACCCGACAAACTCCGAAAAGGAAGCTGTCGAGCACATCTACCGCCAGTTGCGTAATGCTGAGCCGCCAGATGAAGAGACTGCAAGAGGTATTATCGATAAGCTATTCTTTAGCGACCAGCGGTATAACTTAGGTGAGGTAGGTCGTTACAGAATGAACAAAAAACTTGGCCTTGACATAGGAATGGACAAACAAGTCTTGACCAAAGAAGATATCATTACCATTATCAAATATTTGATAGAATTGATTAATTCTAAAGCAGAAATTGATGATATAGATCACCTTTCCAATCGTCGTGTTCGAACAGTAGGAGAGCAATTATCTTCACAATTTGGTGTAGGATTAGCACGTATGGCCCGTACCATTCGCGAACGCATGAATGTCCGCGACAACGAAGTCTTTACTCCAATAGACCTGATCAATGCGAAGACATTATCTTCAGTAATCAATTCATTTTTTGGAACCAATCAGTTATCTCAGTTTATGGACCAAACAAATCCATTAGCGGAAATCACCCACAAGCGTCGTCTATCGGCTCTTGGACCTGGGGGACTTTCTCGAGAACGTGCAGGTTTTGAGGTGCGAGATGTACACTACACTCACTACGGAAGACTTTGTCCGATTGAAACTCCTGAAGGACCAAATATTGGACTAATTTCTTCACTTTCTGTTTACGCTAAAGTAAATTCTATGGGCTTTATTGAAACGCCTTACAGAAAAGTTGAAAACGCAGTTGTTGATATCAAAGGCGAACCCATTTACCTCAGCGCTGAAGAAGAGGAAGAAAAACTCATTGCTCAGGCAAGTATCCCTGTTGATAAAAATGGTAAAATAACTCTAGATAAAGTTATTGCTCGTCAAGAAGGAGATTTTCCTGTTATTGATCCAGTACAAGTGCATTATACAGATGTAGCGCCTAATCAAATTTCATCTATATCGGCATCTCTTATTCCATTCTTGGAGCATGATGATGCCAACCGTGCCCTGATGGGGTCAAACATGATGCGTCAAGCGGTACCACTTTTGCGTCCAGAAGCACCTATTGTAGGAACTGGATTAGAGCGTCAAGTTGCGTCAGACTCTAGAGTTTTGGTCAATGCTGAAGCTGATGGTGTGGTAGAATATGTAGACGCTGATAAAATTATTATCAAATACAATAGATCAGAAAATGAAAATCTTGTAAGTTTTGACTCTGATACTTACACTTACCCTTTAACTAAATTCCGCAAAACAAACCAGGGGACTTCAGTGAATCTTAAAGCTATAGTTGAAAAAGGCGATAAGGTATCTAAGGGACAAGTACTTTGTGAGGGATATGCTACTCAAAATGGTGAGCTTGCCCTTGGGCGTAACATGAAGGTTGCCTTCATGCCATGGAAAGGTTATAACTTTGAGGATGCTATTGTGATTTCAGAGAAAGTAGTTCGTGATGATATTTTCACATCTATCCACATCGATGAATACTCATTGGAAGTAAGAGACACTAAATTAGGAAATGAGGAATTAACAAATGATATTCCAAATGTTTCTGAGGAAGCTACAAAAGATCTCGATGAAAATGGAATGATTCGCATTGGTGCTGAAATCAAACCAGGTGATATTCTTATTGGTAAAATTACACCAAAAGGTGAATCAGACCCAACACCAGAAGAGAAGCTTTTAAGAGCAATCTTCGGAGACAAAGCTGGAGATGTTAAAGATGCCTCTCTCAAGGCATCCCCTTCTTTACATGGAGTTGTGATCGAGAAAAAATTATTCTCAAGAGCAGTTAAAGACAAGCGCAAACGTGCTCAAGACAAAGAAGATATCTCAAAACTTGAAGATGCTTACGATATTAAATTTGAAGATTTAAAATCTGTGTTGGTGCAAAAACTTTTCTCCATTGTCGGAGGAAAAACAGCACAAGGAATTTTCAATGACTTGGGTGAAGAGGTTTTCCCTAAAGGAAAAAAATTCACGCTCAAAATGCTTAATGCAGTTGACGATTATGCCCACCTCATTGCAGGAAAGTGGACTACAGATGCTGAGTTAAATAAACTTGTAAAAGACTTAATTCACAATTACAAGATTAAAGAAAATGATCTTCAAGGATCACTTCGAAGAGAAAAATTCACTATTTCTGTTGGGGATGAATTACCAGCAGGAATCATCAAACTGGCAAAAGTGTATATCGCTAAAAAGCGTAAGCTTAAAGTAGGTGATAAGATGGCTGGACGTCACGGAAACAAAGGTATTGTAGCGCGTATTGTACGTCATGAAGATATGCCTTTCTTAGAGGATGGAACGCCTGTAGATATTGTTCTGAATCCACTAGGTGTACCATCGCGAATGAACATTGGTCAAATTTATGAGACTGTTCTTGGATGGGCTGGTAAAAACCTTGGTCGAACTTTTGCAACACCAATTTTTGATGGAGCGACATTGGATCAGATTAACGAATTTACAGACGAGGCTGGTATTCCAAGATTTGGACACACCTATCTTTACGACGGTGGTACAGGCGATCGCTTCGATCAACCTGCGACTGTTGGTGTGATTTATATGCTCAAGTTAGGACATATGGTCGACGACAAGATGCACGCCCGTTCAATCGGTCCTTACTCACTCATTACACAACAACCTCTTGGTGGTAAAGCACAATTTGGAGGTCAACGTTTTGGAGAAATGGAAGTTTGGGCACTTGAAGCCTATGGTGCGTCAAGTACACTTCGAGAAATCCTAACTGTAAAATCTGACGACGTTGTTGGACGCGCCAAAACTTACGAAGCAATCGTAAAAGGCGAACCAATGCCAGAACCCGGATTACCAGAATCGTTCAACGTATTGATGCACGAACTGAAAGGATTAGGATTAGACATCAGATTAGAGGAATAAAATCATTATCATATACCATAAAAATGGCAAGAAAACAAGATAATACAGTACAAAAGAAGTTTAACAAAATTTCCATTGGTCTAGCTTCACCAGAATCAATTTTAGCTGATTCTAGAGGTGAAGTTTTAAAGCCAGAAACCATCAACTATAGAACACACAAACCAGAACGAGACGGTCTTTTTTGTGAGCGAATCTTTGGCCCAGTTAAAGATTACGAATGTGCTTGTGGAAAGTACAAACGTATTCGTTACAAAGGAATTATTTGTGACCGTTGTGGTGTGGAAGTCACAGAGAAAAAAGTACGTCGTGAGCGTGTGGGGCATATCAATTTGGTGGTTCCTGTAGCGCACATTTGGTATTTTCGTTCTCTTCCAAACAAGATTGGATATCTTCTTGGGTTACCATCCAAGAAGCTTGATATGATTATTTACTACGAACGTTACGTTGTTATTCAACCTGGAACCGCAGTAAATGAAGAGAGTGAACCAGTTAAGAAAATGGACTTTCTTACGGAAGAGGAGTACCTCAATATCGCCGAGGCCCTTCCACAAGAAAACCAATATTTAGAGGATTCAGACCCAAACAAATTCATCGCCAAGATGGGTGCAGAATGTTTGATTGAGCTTTTATCACGCATAAATTTAGAGGAACTTTCTTTTGAACTGCGTCACAAAGCCAACACTGAAACTTCAAAACAACGTAAAACAGAAGCTTTAAAGCGTCTACAAGTTGTAGAAGCATTGAAAGATGGTAATCAAAATCGTGAGAACAAGCCAGAATGGATGATCATGAAAGCGATACCTGTCATTCCACCAGAATTACGTCCTTTAGTACCTCTAGATGGTGGTCGTTTTGCAACTTCAGATTTGAACGATTTATACCGACGTGTAATCATCAGAAACAACCGTTTGAAGCGTTTGGTTGAGATCAAAGCTCCAGAAGTTATCCTTAGAAACGAAAAGCGTATGTTACAGGAATCTGTTGATTCCCTTTTTGACAATACTCGTAAATCTTCTGCTGTAAAAACAGATTCTAACCGACCTTTGAAATCACTTTCGGATTCTTTAAAAGGTAAGCAAGGTCGTTTCCGTCAAAACTTACTTGGAAAACGTGTAGATTACTCAGCGCGTTCTGTAATTGTTGTAGGACCAGAACTTAAATTATTTGAATGTGGACTGCCTAAAAATATGGCAGCGGAATTATACAAACCTTTCATTATTAGAAAACTTATTGAAAGAGGAATTGTTAAAACCGTAAAATCTGCTAAGAAAATTATAGATAAAAAAGAGCCAGTGGTTTGGGATATCTTGGAAAACGTCTTGAAAGGACATCCAGTACTCCTAAATCGTGCGCCTACATTACACCGCTTGGGAATACAAGCCTTTCAGCCAAAACTGATTGAAGGTAAAGCTATTCAGTTGCACCCTCTTGTGTGTACAGCATTTAATGCAGATTTTGATGGTGATCAAATGGCAGTTCACTTGCCACTTGGTCCAGAGGCTATCTTGGAAGCTCAGCTTTTGATGCTAGCATCTCATAATATTCTGAATCCTGCCAATGGTTCTCCGGTTACTGTACCTTCTCAAGATATGGTTCTTGGATTGTACTATATGACTAAGTTGCGTAAATCAACAAAAGAGGTAAAGATCACAGGTGAGGGATTAACCTTTTATTCTCCTGAAGAAGTGATTATTGCGTACAACGAAAAACGCGTTGATTTGAACGCTCAAATCCGTGTCCGAACTGTAGATTTTAATGCTGAAGGTGAGCTTGCAACACAAATTATTGAAACTACTGTAGGACGTGTACTTTTTAATGAAAAAGTCCCTGCAGCTGCAGGTTACATCAACGATGTATTGACAAAAAAATCACTACGTGATATAATTCATGGTATTTTGAAAGCAACATCTGTTCCCGAAACAGCTGCTTTCTTGGACGAAATCAAATCTTTGGGCTACAATTTCGCCTTCAAAGGAGGATTGTCTTTCAGCTTAGGAGATATCATTATCCCACAAGAAAAATATGCGATGATCGACTCAGCTAACAAACAGGTTGATGGTATCATGGCTAACTATAACATGGGATTGATTACAAATAACGAACGCTACAATCAGGTGATTGACATTTGGACATCTACCAATGCGGAGCTGACAGAACTTTCTATGAAGCGTATCCGAGAAGACCAACAAGGATTCAATTCTGTGTATATGATGCTTGATTCTGGTGCTCGTGGATCCAAAGAACAAATTCGACAATTGACCGGTATGCGTGGATTGATGGCTAAGCCTAAAAAATCCAATGCAGGAGGTGGGGAGATTATTGAAAACCCAATTCTTTCAAACTTTAAGGAAGGGCTATCGATTTTGGAATACTTTATATCAACTCACGGCGCTCGTAAAGGTCTTGCCGATACCGCACTAAAAACTGCCGATGCCGGATACCTTACGCGTCGACTAGTGGATGTTTCTCAAGATGTAATCGTTAATACTGACGATTGTGGAACACTACGAGGTATCACAGTTGAGCCGCTCAAGAAAAATGAGGAAGTAGTAGAAAAATTAGAAGAACGAATTGTGGGACGTACATCTTTAAATGATGTTTATGACCCACTTACTGAAGAACTTCTTGTTGCTGCTGGAGATCATATTAATGAAGCTGTGGCTAAGAAAATTGAAGCCTCACCAATTGAATCTATTGAAGTGCGTTCTGCTTTGACTTGTGAAGCTAAAACAGGGATTTGTGCAAAATGTTACGGACGTAACCTTGCCACTGGTAAGATGGTTCAAAAAGGTGAAGCTGTTGGAGTTGTTGCTGCTCAATCTATTGGGGAGCCTGGAACGCAGCTTACACTTCGTACATTCCACGTAGGTGGTATTGCAGGTAACATTTCTGAAGAAAATAATCTTGCTGTCAAATTTGACGGTGTAGCAGAAATCGAAGATTTGAAAACTGTAAAAGGTAAAGACAACGATGGGAATGACGTTGATATCGTAATTTCTAGAACCTCTGAGATTAAATTAGTGGATAAGAAAACAGGTATTGTACTCAGTACAAATAATATACCTTATGGTTCTACTATTTTTGTTAAAAATGGTCAGAGTCTCAAAAAAGGAACTGTTGTGTGCCAGTGGGATCCTTACAATGGTGTGATCATTTCTGAATTCTCTGGAAAAGTACGTTTCGAAAATATCGAACAAGGCGTAACTTATCAAGTTGAAATTGATGAGCAAACTGGATTCCAAGAAAAAGTAATTTCAGAATCTAGAAATAAAAAGCTTATTCCTACTCTTCACATTGAAGACAGTAAAGGTAGTGTGATACGTTCTTACAACCTTCCTGTAGGCGCGCATTTGATGGTAGAGGACAAAGATAAAATCAACATTGGAAAAATTTTGGTTAAAATACCGCGTAAATCATCAAAAGCAGGTGATATTACTGGTGGTCTTCCTCGTGTAACTGAGCTTTTTGAAGCACGTAATCCTTCGAATCCAGCAGTTGTTTCTGAAATTGATGGTGTAGTTTCTTTTGGAAAAATAAAAAGAGGTAACCGCGAAATTATAATTGAATCAAAAACTGGAGATATCAAGAAATACTTAGTGAAACTTTCTAACCAAATTTTGGTTCAAGAGAATGACTTCGTTAAAGCTGGTATGCCACTTTCTGACGGTTCTGTTACACCAAACGATATCCTAAACATCAAAGGGCCATCGGCTGTACAACAATACTTGGTTAATGAAGTTCAAGAAGTTTACCGCTTGCAAGGGGTGAAAATCAATGATAAACATTTTGAAGTCGTTGTACGCCAAATGATGCGTAAAGTGCGTATTGAAGATTCTGGAGATACAATTTTCTTAGAAAATCAATTGGTTCATAAATCCGATTTCATTGATGAAAACGATGATATTTTTGGAAAGAAAGTCATTGAGGATGCAGGAGATTCTGCAGCACTTAAGGCGGGTCAAATTGTTACTGCGCGCGAACTCAGAGACGAAAATTCCATCCTGAAACGTGAAGACAAGGCATTAGTGGCCGCTCGTGATGCACGCCCAGCAACGGCAACGCCAATTCTGCAAGGAATAACACGTGCTTCGCTTCAGACTAAGTCATTCATTTCTGCTGCATCTTTCCAGGAAACAACGAAAGTCCTCAACGAGGCTGCAGTCAACGGAAAGGTAGATACACTAGAAGGACTCAAAGAAAATGTAATTGTTGGTCATAGAATTCCAGCAGGTACAGGTCTTAGAGCTTACGACAATATGATTGTTGGATCTAGTGAAGAATTGGAGAGCTTAATGAAAGCAAAACAAGAACAGCAGGAGTTTAATATCTAAGCCATGAGCGAGACAAAGAAAAATCAGAAAGGTCAAATAAATATAGAATTGGATGCATCGGTTGCAGAAGGAACCTATTCCAATTTAGCAATCATTAACCATTCTGTGTCTGAATTTGTTGTTGATTTTGTCAACATCATGCCTGGGATTCCTAAAAGCAAAGTGAAGTCGAGAATTATTCTCACTCCACAACATGCCAAGCGTCTCTCTAAAGCTCTACACGACAATGTAAAACGTTTTGAGCAGGCTCACGGTGAGATTAAAGACTACGAACAACCACCGGTTCCACTAAATTTTGGGCCAACCGGTCAAGCATAACTAAAAAATCCCACTATACTGTGGGATTTTTTATACGGTTTTGTTGTGTCATCCAATCATGTGTCTTGAGGTTAGATTTATAATGATAATATCGTTATAGATAAATTCTCCATGCTTAACACATGGTTTTTATGATTACTTTATGTAAAGTTGGAATTATTTAAAAATACTATCCATAATAGTTCTAATCCCTTTGAAACCTAAATAAATTGCCGATGCGCATACAGCAATCCCAGCTATTACCAAAGGGATATAAAGTGGTTTTTCAGGATTTGATAATCCTGCGTGTAACAAAAATGGACCCAAAAAGAGTAGAAGTACTGTGCCGCCCATGGTCTTAAGGCCTCGAACTAATAATGGTCTGTTGGTGCGTTTATTATCCATATTTATGTGCATTTATAGCTGCTCGCACATTTTGGTGTGTTTCTAAAAGTTTTTTTGCTTCAGCTTTTGAAATATTTAATTCGTTTATTAGCATTCTGATACCTCGATCTACAAGTTTGTGGTTACTTAATTGCATATCCACCATTTTATTGTCTTTAATTCGCCCTAATTGAATCATAGCTGAGGTTGTAATCATATTTAGAATGAGTTTTTGAGCTGTACCGGCTTTCATGCGAGAGCTGCCTGTAACAACTTCAGGGCCAACCACTACTTCAATTGGAAAATCGGAAACTGCTGCGAGTGGACTACCGACATTACAGCTTATACATGCTGTAGGAATATGTTGTTTTTGGCATTTTTTAAGAGCACCAATCACATAGGGCGTGGTACCTGATGCGGCGATACCTACAACAATATCAATGGAATTAATATTATAGAATTCAAGGTCTTTCCAGCCTTGTTGATTGTCATCTTCAGCAAATTCAACGGCTTTCCGTATGGCTGAATCACCACCAGCAATAAGTCCTATTACAAGATCATGGCGTACGCCAAAAGTTGGTGGGCATTCGGAGGCATCCAAAATACCTAGTCGTCCACTAGTGCCTGCTCCAATATAAAACAGACGTCCTCCTTGATGGAGTTGCTCAGTTACTTTTTTCACAAGTCTTTCGATTTGTGGTAATACCTTGGCAACAGCCTTAGGTACAGATTGGTCTTCGTTATTTATTGTCTCAAGGAGTTCACGGATAGTCTTTTGCTCTAAGTTATTGTAATGTGAATCCTGTTCTGTAGTTTTTGTGAAGTCCATAATCAAAAATAGTCTTTTTAGTCGAACTTTTTCAAAGTTTTACTCCAACAGAATACTAGATGTGTAAGCTTCTCCAATACTGAAGTAACCCATAGGGTAGTGATTCGTATTTGTAACGTTATATATATTTCCGCGAACGGTGCTGGGTGTTGTTTTGAACGGATCACCACCCTCTTCTGTTTGTTCAATCACAGCTGTCATAAAGTTAAAGTAGGCCTCATCTGCACCATAAATTGAAATTACAGCAGTATCTCCTGCTTCCAAATCATCTAGGAAATATGAGAATGTGAATTCATTACCTTGATAAAACTCATCTTTGGTAGCCAAAAAGTTATTGAATCCAAAATCAAAAATATAAAAATCGTCTCGGTTATCAACATCAGTAATTGTAACCAAAACTTCGATTTCATCTCCTGTAAATAAGGTTTCTGTACCTTGTGTTAGATTATCAATCGGGACAGCTGGAACAAGTTGCTCTGTCGAAGATTCATAAACCTCTCCGTCGTAATTAATTACTAATTTATAGTTTGTGTTTGGGTCAGGTATAAAATCTGAAGTATAGTTACCAACTTCATTAGCATCATGACTAAACGTGTAGACGACGTCGTTATCTACCTCTTTAATTTCTACTAGCGCATCATCCACCATAATAGGTGTTTGCTCATAGAATCCATTGGTTAAACTTAGTACGATACGTTGTATAGACTCTTCATTTTCTGATATTTTTATTTGGGCATCAATGACCAACCTGGCAGGGGCAGTGTCCAAGTCTAATTGTACAACTTCTTCGCAGCCAAACAATGTGTAGCCAATAAGTGTATATAAAATAAATCGTTTCATAATCTAAAATTTAAAATTATAGGTCACTGCACCAACCACCCCAAAAATAGAAAGTTTTAATGCCTCATTTTGTCCTGTGTCTATGTTTTGCCTGAAATTTAGTGATTGTGCATTTTTACGGTTGTATAGGTTGTAAATACTAAAAACCCATTCACCATTCCAACCTTTAATTTTATCTGGTTTTGGAATGTAGGTCGCCGAAACATCCATTCTGTGGTAAGCAGGGAGTCGACTTGAGTTGCGTGCTTCGTATGTCGGAATTACTAAGCCATTATATGTATATTGCCCATTAGGGTAGGTGGTTGGTTGCCCAGTTTGAAAAAGTAAATTAGTATTTAACTTCCATTTTTCATTGATAGTATAACTTCCGGTAAGTGATAAATCGTGGGTTTTGTCAAAAGGGGTATGGTACCATTTTCCGTTATTGATCCCTGGCTCAGATGCGTTCCTGCCTGCTGTTTTTTGTTCTGCCTTTGATATGGTGTATGCTAGCCAGCCTTTAAAACGTCCTTTATTTTTACGTAATAAAAATTCAAGACCATAAGCTCTGGATCGTCCATTCAATAAGACTTGTTCGATGGCTTTATTGGCAATCAAATTGGCGCCATCTATATAGTCAATCCTGTTTTTAGTTTTTTTGTAAAATGCCTCAATTTCGAAACTATAATCAGCGTAGTTCTTGAAATAGCCTATGGCTAACTGATCCAAAAGTTGTGGTTTGATGTATTTGCCACTTGGCGCCCATACATCGAGTGGATTAGGTGCAGTTGTGTTCGATAGTAAATGTAGGTATTGCGCCATCCGGTTGTAGCTTAATTTCACAGAACTGTCATCGTCAAGCAAATATGCTGCGGCAATCCTTGGTTCTATATTCAAAAAGGATTTTTCAATACTGCCGCTTGAGGTCTTGATGCTTCCATTGGGCTCTACGGATTCGTAAATCTGTAAATTTGGGTTAAATGCTACTGCAATGTCATTATCATAGGTATTTAGTTCGTCTTGCCCTAAACGTAAAAAACTACTCAACCGTGCTCCGTAACTCAAAGAAAGTTTATCATTGATCTGCTGTTTGATGTCCACATATACAGCATTTTCAAAGGCATATTTTTTAGTTAATTCTTCTTTATTTATACCCGATGTTGGTCCATTGGGTTGAATGACACCTGGGTTGAACGTGTAGTAGGTACTATGAAGTCCATATTCTAAACTATAACGATCGTTAAGGTAGTGCTTTAAATCGTATTTGATGTTCATGTTTTGAATACCTGAATTCCACTCAAAGCCTACAAAGTTTAGGTCTAATCCGTAGTAATAATCAGAGTAAATTAGTGATAAGTTTGAAAACAATTGTTCTGAAAATAAATGGTTCCAACGGAAGTTAACGACCGTGTTGCCATATGTATTTTCAAAGCTGTTAGAGACATTGAATACATCACGCCCAAAATAGCCCGATAAATAGATCTTATTATTGGGATCTAGTCTGTAGCTTAATTTAGTATTTAGGTCGTAGAAATAGGCAATATTATCAATATCAAAAAGAGGAAGGAAAAGATGTGCATAGGTAGATCGTCCACCAATCAAGAATGAGCCTCTTTCCTTTTTCAAAGGCCCTTCCAACAAAATACGACTGGCGACCAATCCTATACCTCCATTGCCATGAAATTCATTTTTATTTCCTTCTTTTTGATAAATATCAAGAACTGATGCCACTCGCCCTCCATATTTAGCAGGGATACCCCCTTTGTATAGTTTTATATTTTTAATGGCATCAGGATTGAAAACAGAGAAAAATCCAAACAAATGAGAGGAATTAAATAGAGTGGCTTCATCCAGTAAAATCAAGTTTTGATCAGTAGATCCTCCGCGTACATTAAATCCACCAGATCCTTCTCCACCATTTGAAACTCCAGGCAGTAGGGTAATCGCTTTGATGACATCTGCTTCACCGAATACTACGGGAATCTGCTTTATACTGTTTGCAGTGAGTGCGTTTACACTCATCTGTGGGCTCTTTATATTTACACGTTCCACATTAGTTTCCAATACGACTTCATCTAATTGATCTGTGGACTCAACTATACTAAAGTTTTGGCTGATATTTTGACTTAAGGTTACGACAGCTCTTTGGGTGTCAAAACCAATATAGCTTATGAGTACTTCGTAGGTTCCTGCCTCCAATGTGATGGAGTAAAAGCCATATTCATTGGTTGTTGTGCCAGTGTTAAGCGCAGGAATGATGATGTTTGCTCCGATTAGTGTTTCTTGTCCTTCCTTTTCATAGACACTGCCACTAAGAGTGTATGTATTTTGGGAAAATCCAAGTGAAAAACAAAGGAAAAATAAAAGAAAAATACGGGTTGTCATAAATAAAACTTATGACGTAAAACTAAATAAAAAAGCACCTGAATTAGGTGCTTTTAACATAACTTTGATGTTTGCTTTTTTATAAATTTAAGACAGTATTAAACGTTTCGCTAGGGCGCATTGCTTTTCCAGCCTTTTTTGTGTTGGGAAAATAGTATCCATCTATGTCAACTGCTTTGCCTTGCACAGCAATAAGCTCTTCTAATATTTTGTCTTTATTAGTACTCAATTGCTCAGCAATAGTACTGAAAGCTGTTTTGAGTTCTTGGTCTTCATCTTGGGCAGCCAAACCTTGAGCCCAAAAAAGTGCTAAGTAAAAATGACTCCCTCTATTGTCTAGTTGGTTTACTTTTCTTGAAGGAGATTTTTTTTGTAATAAAAGTTGTTCTGTAGCATCATCTAATGTGGCTCCTAGTAGTGCAGCTTTTGGGTGATTATGTACTTGACTAAAATGTTCTAGGGAAACGGCTAGAGCTAAAAATTCACCTAAAGAATCCCAGCGTAAGTGATTTTCTTCTAAAAATTGTTCAACGTGTTTTGGTGCTGACCCTCCAGCTCCAGTTTCAAATAATCCACCACCATTCATTAGGGGGACTATGGATAGCATTTTGGCACTTGTGCCTACTTCCAAAATAGGGAATAAATCAGTTAAATAATCTCTTAATACATTACCGGTTACAGAGATCGTATCTAAACCTTCTTTGAGCCGTGCCAAAGTATAATGTGTTGCCTCAATGGGTGATAAGATTTTAAATTCTAAAGTGTTTGTGTCATAATCAGTTAAGTAATTTTTTACTTTTTTTATGAGCTCTGCATCATGTGCACGTTCTTCATCTAGCCAGAAAACTGCAGGAGTTTCAGAAGCGCGAGCACGTGTGACCGCCAATTTAACCCAATCCTGAATAGGTCCGTCTTTGACTTGACACATACGCCAAATATCTCCTTTACTAACTTTGTGTGTTGTTAATATATTTCCATCTATATCAACGACCTTAACCGATCCATTGGATTCAATTTCGAAAGTTTTATCGTGCGAGCCATATTCTTCAGCCTTCTTAGCCATCAAACCAACATTGGGTACAGTTCCCATTGTTGAAGGGTCAAAAGCACCGTGTTTTTTACAAAAATCAATTGTAGCAGCATAAATACCTGCGTAGCTGCTATCTGGAATAATGGCTTTCGTATCTTGAAGTTTGCCGTTTGCATTCCACATTTTTCCTGAATTTCTGATCATAGCTGGCATGGATGCATCAATAATCACATCGCTGGGGACATGTAAATTGGTGACTCCTTTATCGGAGTTTACCATGGCTAAGTTTGGCCCATCAGTCAATGCCTTTTCGAAAGCTGCTTCGATTTCTAAACGTTGTGTATCATCAAGCTTATTTAGTTTCTGTAGAATGTTGTCGTATCCATTGTTGGGGTTAACACCAATTTTTCTAAAAACACTATTATATTTTTCAAAAACATCAGCAAAAAACAAACGAATTGCATGTCCAAAGATAATAGGATCACTAACCTTCATCATAGTGGCTTTCATGTGTAGAGAAAGTAAAACACCCGAAGATTTTGCATCCTGAATTTGTTCTTCAAGAAATATTTTTAAGGCCTCTATACTCATGACGGTTGCATCAAAAATTTCACCCTCTAAAAGCGGTATATTTTCTTTGAGTACGGTTTTATTGTTGGCATCATCTGTATGTATAATGTGTACACTAGTAGCCTTTTTAACGGTTACAGATTGTTCGTTATGTGCAAAGTCTCCAGTTTGCATGCTTGCGACATGAGTTTTGGAGTCTGATGCCCAAGCGCCCATACTGTGAGGGTTCTTCTTGGCATAGTTTTTCACAGCTTTTGGTGCTCTTCGATCAGAGTTACCTTCTCTCAGAACTGGGTTTACAGCACTTCCTTTAATTTTATCATAGCGGGATTTTATGTTTTTTTCTGAATCGTTTTTTGGTTGCTCTGGGTATTTTGGAATATTATAGCCTTTGGATTGTAATTCTTCAATGGCTTCTCGAAGTTGAGGAATAGATGCACTTATGTTAGGAAGCTTTATGACATTTGCGTCAGGGGACTTAACAATTTCCCCCAAACTGCTTAAAGCATCCTCCACTTTTTGATCCTCAGACAAACACTCTGGAAATGCAGAAAGGATGCGAGCAGCAAGTGAAATATTTTTGGTATCAATAGAAATACCATAGGGTTCTACAAACGATGAAACAATGGGCAAGAACGAGTGTGTTGCTAGCGCAGGTGCTTCGTCGGTAATCGTATATATTATTTTTGCCATTCCAGGAAATTATTTTTTGTTTTTTTTGTTTTGTGCTTGGCTTATAAAAAGCCCACAAATATATAAAAATCAATTTTTTTCTAACCTCAAAAACAGAGGAAAATTAACATTATTATAACATCTTCAAAGCGCTGCAGTTTTTTTGATTAATCAGTAATTTTTTAACAAAAAAAAAGCGCTGAAAACAGCACTTTTTTGAAGTAATATCAATAAAAGATTATCTTGTTTGTTCTTTAATTCTTGCTTTTTTACCAGTTAATTCTCTGAAGTAAAAAATTCGAGCACGACGAACTTTACCACGCTTGTTAACTTCGATTTTTTGCAAAGCTGGTAAGTTGATTGGGAAGATACGCTCTACTCCAATTGTACCAGACATTTTTCTTATGGTAAATGTTTCGGAAGAACCTGTTCCTCTTTTTTGAAGAACCACACCGCGGAAAAACTGAGTTCTTACTTTTTGACCTTCACGAATTTCGTAGTACACTGTGATGGTGTCACCAGCAGAGAATTCTGGGAAGTCTTTTTTTGTTACAAATTCGTCTTGTACGAATTTAATTAAGGATTCCATAGTTGTTGTTTTATGAATTTGTTCGAAGCAACATACACGGTTTTCGCTAGAGGTTAGTCCGAAATCGGATGCAAATATAAACAATAATTAAATTATGACAATTTTATTTGCTTTTATTCTTTAAGTAAGTCTGGTCTTCTATTTTTTGTATGCTCAAGGGCTTTTTCTTCTCGCCATTTTTCAATGGCAGGAAAATTCCCACTAAACAGCAGTTCTGGGGCATTCCATCCTTTGTAGGAACGAGGACGAGTGTAAATGGGCGGTGCAAGAAGATTGTCTTGAAAGGAGTCAGTAAGTGCCGAAGTTTCATTCCCCAACACCCCAGGAATAAGCCGTATGATAGCATCACATAGTACAGCTGCTCCTAATTCACCACCAGAAAGTACATAGTCACCAATTGAAATTTCTTTTGTTATAAAATGATCTCTAACGCGTTGATCAACTCCTTTGTAATGTCCACACAAAATGATTATGTTTCCCTTCAATGACAACTGATTAGCTATGCTTTGATTTAAAACATCACCGTCAGGAGTCATGTATATGACTTCGTCATAATCACGCTCAGATTTTAGTTTTGAAATACACTTATCAATGGGTTCAATGGTCATGACCATCCCTGCACCTCCACCAAATTGATAGTCATCGACGGATTTGTAATTGTCTGTTGTGTAATCTCTAAGATTATGGATGTGGACTTCTACTAGTTTTGCTTCAATGGCTCGTTTGAGTATTGATGCATCAAACGGGCTTTTGAGTAAATCAGGAACTACACTAATAATATCGATGCGCATACCACATAAATTTAACCACAAATATAAGTGAATTATAGTTAGTCCGGGACACTAATAATATGTAAATCGACGGACTTCAGCCATGTATTTTGCCAAGCGTACTACTTGATGGCTATACCCATATTCGTTATCGTACCAAATATATAAAATTGCATTAGTTCCATTTTTACGAACTATTGTGGCTTTGCTGTCAAATATAGCTGGTGCGCTGCTTCCCACTATATCGCTAGAAACCAATTCGTCACTAAGTTCATATTTAATTTGTTCTACCAATGCTCCTTCCAAGGCGTGTTTTTTAATGAGTTTATTAATTTTACTTAAAGTTGTCTTTTTAGATAATTCCAAATTTAGTATGGCTAGACTTCCATTTGGTACGGGAACTCGTATGGCATTGGAGGTGAGTTTTCCTTCCAAATTTGGTAATGCTTTACTCACAGCTTTACCAGCACCAGTTTCTGTAATTACCATATTGAGTGCGGCTGCACGACCACGGCGGTATTTTTTGTGCATATTATCTACCAAATTTTGATCATTAGTGTAAGCGTGAATTGTTTCTAAATGACCGTACTCAACACCCAGTGTGTTGTCCATAACATCTAAAATAGGAGTGATGGCATTTGTAGTGCATGATGCTGCCGAAAATACATTGTGTTTTTTAGGATTGTATTCGTTTTGATTAACGCCATAAACGATATTAGGAATACCTTGCCCTGGAGCTGTAAGCAATACTTTTTCGGTGCCTTTAGCCTTGAGGTGACGTTCTAGAGCGTCTTTTGTTCGAAATGCCCCCGTATTATCAATCACCAATGCGTCGTTAATGCCATAATCAGTATAGTTTACATCTTCTGGTGCGTTGCTCGAAATGACATGAACTGTTGTTCCGTTTATGATGAGTGCTTTTCTTTTGGGATCTACTTTTACTGTACCTGGAAATTCGCCATGAACCGAGTCGTTGCTGAGCAAAGTGGCACGTTTCTCTAAAACTTCTGTGGTAATTTGTCCACGAACAACAATGGCTCGCAGGCGTAATTGACTCCCTTTACCATTTTTAAGCATCAATTCTCTTGCAACCAACCGGCCAATGCGGCCAAAGCCGTACAAAATAACATCTCTTGGAGTGATGGTTTTTTGGTTTTTGTGGGCTCTTAATTGTTTTGAAATGAATGTAAAAACATCGTTGTGCTCAGGTGCTTTTTTATGGAACTGATAGGTCAGTTTTCCAATATCAATCTTAGATGGCGGGAGGCGTAGGTTTTGGATGGCTTTGGCCACTTCAACTGCGTCAAAAATAGATATGGGTTTATTAACAAATGCACTGGCATAGTTATGCAATCGCAAAATTTCATTAACATTTTTATCGATGAGCTGATTTCTAAAAATAACCAGTTCTATGGCATCGTCGTACCAAAGATCATTTACAATTTTAATGAATTCTACTGCAGATTTTCTGCAGTTGGTTTGTAGCGAAACTTCATTTTCGTAGGACTTTTGTGTAGGCATATGCATATAAATATTTTTTTCAAATTTACTGCAAAAGTAAAACAACTATAACGTTTTCGTAAAATAAATTAAAAAAAAAGCGCATCCAAAACAGAATGCACTTTTTTCATCAGATATTTGGGGTGCACTATCTAAAACGATAGGCTACTTTTTCCCCATTCTTTTTTAAAATACTAAGTTGATAGACCTTGTTTGAATACGAGCTTAATGCTTTTTGTACATCTACCACGGAATTGACCTTGATATTATTTATCTCTACTATCAAATCGCCCTCACTAATACCATCGGCTTCCCACTCTGCCTTGTTGTTTTGAAATAAACTTTTCAGTTCAAGACCATAATCGCTTTCATAGTTTTTCAAATCTTCCGGCTCCAGTTCTCTTAACGTTCCGATTACTGAGACATCAATACTTGTTCTTTTTTCAAGAGTTACCTTAACTACTTTATTCTCTCCATCTCTCAATAAACCTACCTCAACAACATCGTTCGGACTTTTTGTTTTTAGAAAACCAGTCAAATCTGAAAATTTCACAATTTCAATACCATTTACACTTTTGATTATATCTCCCTTTTTAATGCCAGAGCGCATTGCACCGCTATTTTCTTGTACTTCTTTAACGTAAAACCCTTCTGTTTCACTCACTCCAAAAGTTTCCGAGTTTTGACTGTTCAATTCCCCACCGATAACACCCAAAATTCCATTTTGTACATTACCGTATTCCATGATATCGCTTACCACTTTGCGAGCAATATTACTTGGAACAGCAAAAGAATAGCCAATATATGAGCCTGTTTGTGAAGAAATCGCGGTGTTAATGCCAATAAGGTCACCATGAATATTTACTAATGCTCCACCTGAGTTACCAGGGTTAACTGCCGCATCAGTTTGGATAAATGACTGCGTATTGGATCCTGATAAATCTCTTGATTTTGCACTGATGATACCAGCGGTTACAGTTGATGTCAGATTGAAAGGGTTGCCTACGGCCAAAACCCATTCGCCAACTTTAGCACTATCGCTATCTCCAAAAGTGGTGTACGTAAGGTTTTGTTTAGCTTCGATCTTTAATAAAGCAATATCTGTAATTGGGTCAGTACCCACTAGACTAGCCTCAAACGTTTTGTTGTCGTTGGTTGTCACTTCTATAGATTGAGCGCCGTCAATCACGTGGTTGTTGGTTATGATGTAACCGTCAGGCGATATAATCACTCCTGATCCTGTTCCGATTTGTTTTCGTGCTTGCGGGCGGCCATAAAATAAATCTTCAAAAGAAGTATAACCCTTGCTCATCGTCGTGTTTTTCACGTGTACAACAGCATGTAGAGTTTTTTCTGCTGCCTTTGTAAAATCTATGTTTGTCCCTCCTGAAAGTGTGGGTGGGTAATTTACTGTTTTAACAAATGGAACTTCTTTGGGGTGCTCAATTGGTGTGGAGTTATTTTTCTTACTAATTTGGGTGTAGACGCCAAGGGTCACTACACTACCAATAGCTGAGGCAATCAATAATGTGAATAGTTTTTTCATGATCTTGATGTTTTGGTTATGATAACTTTAAAATTAAATTTTTATTGAATTATTAGTTAAATTTTAACGCACTTTTAACAACGATTATTTACATATAAATATTGCTATATTTGCAAGGCAAATGACACTTAATTTTTATAAATATCAAGCCACTGGAAATGACTTTGTGATGATTGATAATCGTTCACAATTGTTCGACAAAAATGATACCAAACTCGTTGCTGCACTATGTGATCGTCGTTTTGGGATTGGAGCTGATGGCCTTATTTTATTGGAAAATAGTTCAAACTATGATTTCGAAATGGTGTATTTTAATGCTGATGGCCATCAAAGTAGCATGTGTGGCAATGGTGGTAGAAGTATTGTCGCTTTTGCAAAACATCTTGGAATAATACAAAATTCAACAAGGTTTTTGGCTGTTGACGGCCCTCATGAAGCACGTGTAAAAAACACTACGATTGACCTGAAAATGCAGTCAGTTTCTGAAATTCATTCGGCATCTGATTACGTTACTTTGAATACAGGCTCTCCGCATTATGTTGCTTTCAAATCGGAAATTGATGCATTGGACATGAAGAAAGAAGGCAGTCAAATTCGCAACAGCTCATTTTTTAAAGATGAAGGGATCAATGTAAATTTTGTATCAAAATTAAGGCAAAACACTTTTGGTATACGTACTTATGAACGTGGAGTTGAGGATGAGACTTTGTCATGTGGAACAGGAGCTACGGCTGCTGCCATTGCTATGCATTTTATGAAAAAATCTAGTTCTGATAACATTGTACTTGAGACTAAAGGAGGAGCACTCCATGTATCTTTTCATTATGCAGACGGTGTATATTCAAATGTGTGGTTGTCGGGAGCTGCAAATTTAGTTTTTCAAGGCGTTTTTAGCTTAAATATTGAATCCAATGAATATTAAAAAAATAGCTGTCGCATTTGTGTTGTTTGGGCTTGTTGCAATTGCCGCTTTTTCCTATTACATTTACTCAATCATGTTGGTGTCCAATACCGCTTTTAACAGTAAAGAGGCATATGTTTATATTCCAACTGGCGCTTCATATAATGAGGTGCGTAACGATCTTGAACCCTTATTGATAAGCATTGATAATTTTGATGTTTTAGCCCAACAAAAAAAATACATGTCAAATGTTAGGCCAGGACGCTATCGAATCTCAAAGGGCATGACGAATAACGATATAATTAACTCGCTAAGAAGTCAAAATGTTCCCATTACGGTTGCAT
This sequence comes from Formosa sp. Hel3_A1_48, assembly GCF_001735715.1. Classification (NCBI taxonomy): domain Bacteria; kingdom Pseudomonadati; phylum Bacteroidota; class Flavobacteriia; order Flavobacteriales; family Flavobacteriaceae; genus Formosa; species Formosa sp. Hel3_A1_48. The sequence continues at coordinate 353,707 of NZ_CP017259.1, read as the reverse complement.
TTAATAACCAACATAGTTTAAACCAACTAGCCAAAAGAATTTCTAATCAAATTGAAGCTGATAGTTTGGAACTGATAAAGTCTTTTACAGATGAAGATTTTTTAAAAACTCATGGGTTTACAGCAGAGACCGCCCTTTCAATGTATTTGCCAAACAGCTACGAGTTTTTCTGGAATACAAATCCACGGAAGTTTAGAACAAAGATGCTCAAAAGCTATCGTGTTTTTTGGAACAAAAAACGTCTTGAACAAGCAAAGGAAATCGGATTGTCACAAACTGAAATAGCCATATTAGCCGCTATTGTTCAAGAAGAATCCAAACAAAAGAGCGAGCAACCAAGAGTAGCAGGTGTGTACATTAATAGATTGAAGAATGGATGGCCACTTCAAGCCGATCCAACTTTAAAATATGCTGCCTACCAATTACCTGCTTATAAAAATAAGGTCATTAAGCGAGTCCTTAATAAACACAAAAAGATAGAATCCCCTTACAATACTTATTTAAACAAAGGCTTACCTCCAGGTCTTATCGCCATGCCCGATTTATCTGTTATAGATGCTGTACTTAATTATGAACGTCACGATTTTTTCTTTTTTGCAGCCAACCCTGAACGTCCAGGGTATCACAATTTTGCAAAGTCGATTTCAGGGCATAACAAAAATGCCCAATCTTATCAGAACTATTTATCTCGAAAAGGCATTAGGGAATAGTGTAACATGCTGATTTTCAACACCTTTTATTTTTATGTACCTTTGCGCTGTTTTTTAAATAAGCTTTTGCTTAAACTTAAATACCATGTGGTTAACCAAAACTAAGGATGTAATACTGATTAGAGTTTTATTGTGTTTTCTGTTTCTAGGATTCACCTCCTCTCCAAATACAATGGCTGTAAGCGTTATTGGTGCTGATGCTATTGACGTGAAATACAATTTTTCAACTGATCGAACAGCAAATACAGTTGATGTTTTTGTTAATTATATAATTTTAGATCGTGGTTATATTGGTTTTAAAGAGGCCATCGCATTTAAAGAATCTCAAGGCCGTTATACTGTTGTTAATTCTCTTGGGTATTTAGGAAAATATCAATTTGGTGCATCTACTTTAAAACTCATAGGAATTAATAATCCTTCTAATTTTTTGAACAATCCCGTACTGCAGGAAAAGGCATTTTTAGCCAACGCCAAACGTAACAAATGGATTCTACGTCGTGATATTAAGCGCTTTTCAGGTCAAAGTATTAATGGGACCTTAGTTACTGAGTCTGGTATTTTGGCCGCTGCTCATCTGTCTGGTCCAGGAAATGTAAAACGATATTTGAGAAGTTACGGAGCTGTTGGTTTCTCGGATGCTTTTGGAACTGATATAGAATCTTACATGCGAAAATTTTCATCGTACAACACTTCTTTCATTACAGCTGAAAAACGCCCGAGGGTAGATTTTCAGTAGTTTTTTTTAGTCTTTTTGGAGAATAAATATGGTTGGTCTTTTATGAAAATCAATCTTGGTGTATTTCCAATCTGAAGCAGTTTGCGTTTTAATATATTCTGTTTTTAGACTTAAATCACTTGCAACACAAATTCGGGTACTCGGGTGTAATGTCCGACACATTTCTTGAAGAAGTTTTTGATTTCGATATGGCGTTTCAATAAACAACTGCGCTTGTTGTTCTTCAAAAGAACGCTTCTCTAACTGTTTCAATTTTGCCTTACGTTCTGCTTTGTCAATGGGAAGGTAGCCGTTGAATGCAAAATTTTGGCCATTCATACCTGAGCTCATCACCGCAAGCAAAATCGAGGATGGGCCAACTAATGGAACAACTTGTATATTGTTCTGATGAGCAAGACGTACAACTTCAGCACCTGGATCTGCTACACCTGGGCATCCTGCGTCAGAAATTAGTCCGATGGATACTCCTTGCTTGCAAGGTTCCAAGTAAGTAGGTATTTCTGAAGCGTTGGTAAATTTATTTAGCGGGAATAGTCTTAAGCTAGATTGTTCTTTAGAGCTGCTTACAGATTTTATAAATCGCCTTGCAGACTTTTCGTTTTCAACAATGTATATGTCAATTTCTTCAATAATTTTTTTGACAGACAAAGGCATTGTTTCTAGAGGAGGAACATCGCCAAGGGTGTTTGGAATCAAATATATTTTTCCGTTCATCCCCTTTTTATTAACTGATTGCTGTGGTAGTTACAAGCGTCGTCCAGCAGCGTATAAATATATTGAAAACCGTCTTCACCTCCGTAATATGGGTCCGGCACTTCTTTTTTTTGTGAACCTGGGTAGTCTAAAATTAGTTTTACCTTTTGCCGTTCTTGTTCTGTTTTTGTGTGTCGAATTATGTCGTCATAATTTGCTTCATCCATCACAAAAATTAAATCAAATTCTTCCAAATCGTAGGCTCTAAAAGGTCTCGACTTTTGCTGACTAATATCTAGTTCATTTTTCTGAGCGACTTCAATAGAACGAGGATCTGGTGCGTTTCCTGAGTGAAAACCACTTGTGCCAGCAGAGTCTACAAAGTAAGCGTTGCTCGGTAATTTTGATTTTAGGATGCCTTCAGCCAAGGGAGATCTGCAGATATTTCCTAAGCAAACCATTAAAATCTTGGTCATAAAAAGGGGTTTAAACGGAAAGCTTTTTTGTCAAATCTTCAACATATTTTCTAAATTGCTTATCTGTTGAAGAGAGATTGTCTACAGTTTTGCAAGCATGAAGGACAGTTGCATGATCTCGTTTTCCAATTTGGGAGCCAATACTGGCCAATGAAGCTTTAGTGAATTTTTTTGCAAAAAACATAGCTAATTGTCGAGCTTGAACAATATGTCGTTTTCTAGTTTTAGACTGAAGTGTATCTACATCCATTTGGAAATAGTCCGAGACTATTTTTTGGATGTAATCTATAGAGACTTCGCGTTTGGTGTTTTTAACAAATTTTTCTACGATCTCCTTTGCAAGCGAAAGCGTAATCTCTTTTTTGTTGAATGAAGATTGTGCAATCAAAGAGATGATAGCTCCTTCTAATTCACGAACATTTGTTTTTATATTTTTAGCGACATACTCTACAATGTCGTCTGGCATCTCAACACCATCTCTGTAAAGTTTATTTTTGACAATTGATACTCGTGTTTCAAAATCCGGTTTTTGGAGCTCTGCAGAAAGGCCCCATTTGAATCTAGACAACAAACGCTGTTCAATATCTTGCATATCAACTGGTGCTTTATCACTAGTTAGTATAACTTGCTTGCCGTTTTGGTGCAAGTGGTTAAAAATATGGAAGAAAACATCTTGAGTTCCAGATTTACCAGACAGGAATTGAACATCATCAATGATAAGAACGTCGATGATTTGGTAAAAATGTATAAAATCGTTTCGGTTGTTCTTTTTAACAGATTCTATGTATTGCTGCGTAAATTTCTCGGCAGAAATATATAAAACGGTTTTTTCAGGGTATTTGTCTTTGATGTCAACTCCAATAGCATGTGCTAAATGTGTTTTTCCTAAGCCTACGCCACCAAATATTAGTAATGGATTAAAAGAGGTTCCTCCGGGTTTGTTGGCCACTGCAATCCCTGCATTTCTCGCTAATCTATTTGAGTCACCTTCAAGAAAATTTTCAAAAGTGTAAATAGGATTAAGTTGAGATTCTATTTTTACATTTCTTATTCCAGGGATTATGAAAGGATTTTTAAGCTCTGGGTTTTTATTCTTGAGTGGTATGTCAGCCCGTTGGGATTTTATTGCCGAACGATTGGAGCTTGGAATTTTTTCGGTGAAAGGTTGTTTATTACCATAGGTGTTTTCCATTTTAATAATGTACACCAATTTGGCGTCATCACCTAATTCTTTTGTTAGTGCTACCTTAAGTATCTTCACATAATGCTCTTCGAGCCACTCGTAAAAGAATTTACTCGGGACTTGGATGCTTAATGATTGATCTGCTAACTTAACCGCTACAATAGGCTCAAACCATGTTTTGTATGCTTGGGGCTGAATATTATCCTTGATAAAATCAAGACAATTTGCCCATACCGATTGCGCAGTGTTAGTCATTATTAATTTAAGATTTTTAGTTAGTTAGTGACTAAAAAATTGAAACACTTGGGGGGTGTACGTTATTTTTTTGTCTGTCACAAATATGTGAACAAAATTTCTAAAAAAAAAATTAAAATTGCAGGAAATTTTATTTTTTTTCGTCTAAATTATGCTGCAAGAAATATATGAATTTTTTCATGATTAATCACCAAACAAAAGTTAAAGTCCGTTATGGAGAAACCGACCAAATGGGCGTTGTATATCATGGAAATTATGCTCAATATTTTGAAATTGGTAGGATTGAATGGCTCTCTTCTTTGGGTGTTTCTTATAAAGAGATGGAAGCACAAGGTATTATGCTTCCTGTGGTTGTTTTAAATATAAATTACAGTAAACCAGCGTTTTACGAGGATGTGTTGATCATTACTACGAGCCTAATAAAGCCCCCTGAAGTCTCTATTGAATTTAAGTATGAGTTGCATAACGAGGGCGGCGAGTTGTTAACAACGGCCTACACAAAATTGGTTTTTGTCGACTCTAAATCACGATCTCCGATACGCTGCCCAGACTTTTTTTTAGACAAACTGCAAAATTAATCGTTCAAAATTTCGACTTCAATTTTGTGATGCGCTGAAAACGCCAATAGTATTGATTCTAAATCCTTTTTTTTAACTGAAATTTTAACCCAACATGCCAATTCTTGATGCTGTTGAATAATTTTTAAATTATACTTTTTAATTATACGCATCACATAGCTTAGTTCATTGTACGTAAAATTAATTTTAATATTATCACTTTTATAAATTGTGATAATATGAATTGTTTCTAAAATTTGTTTAGCCGCAGTCTTGTAGGCCATAATAAGTCCGCCAACCCCTAGCTTTATACCTCCAAAATAACGAACCACAACTACGAGGGTGTTTGTAAGATCTTTGGCCTGAAGTTGTCCTAATATGGGCATTCCAGCACTGTTGTTTGGTTCTCCATCATCTGAAACTCTGTTGTGTGAAGCGCTTGGTCCTAGTCTGTAGGCGTAGCAAAAGTGTCTAGCTGAACGGTGCTTTTCTTTTAATTTTTCAATGTGTTTTTTAACATCAGTTTCTTTTTGGATAGGGAATGCATATGCATAAAACTTACTGCCTTTGTCTTTGTAAAGTTCAACGTCTGAGGATTGCTCAATAGTTTTAAAGGCATAGTTTTGTTCACGCATTAAACATCTATTTTTTGTTTCTGTAGATGCATAATTCGTCATCTGCAATACTTACTTTGTGTCTAGGCGTATCCTTAAATACGGGGCTTTTTGTTCCGGCTGTAAATTCTGTTGGCCCCTTGAATACACGCATTTCGTCCCATAAATTCTCATCAATAAAGTATTGTAGTGTTTTTTGTCCACCTTCTATCAGTACTGAAAGGATACTCATTTCATAAAGTTTATTGCATATTTGTTTCGCTATTTCATTGTTGAAATTAATATCATTATTTGATAATACATGTGTTTTAGCATCCTCACTAAACACTGCTAATGACTTAGGTAATGTACCTTTTTGATCGACGACGATACGGATGGGGTTTCTTCCTGAAATCATTCTTGTAGTTAAACTAGGGTTATCATCCAATACAGTATTGCCTCCAACCAATATAGCGTGCTCTTCAGATCGCCATTGATGTACTAATTGACGTGATTCGGATGAGCTGATCCAAACTGGTGTTCTGTTTTTCTTTTTTTTTGGAGCAATAAAACCATTTTTTGTTTCTGCCCACTTCAATATTACATAAGGACGCTTTTTATTTTGAAATGTTAGAAATCGTCTGTGGTGTTCTTTGCAAAGTTCTTCTTCAATACCAACTTTAACCTTACAGCCGGCAGCTTCTAGTGCAGCTACTCCTTTCCCGCTAACTTTTGTGTTTGAATCAATGCATCCAATCACTACTCTTTGAATTTTATGTTTAATAATAAGGTCTGTGCAGGGCGGTGTTTTTCCGTGGTGACAACAAGGCTCAAGGCTAACATAAAGCGTAGATTTAGCTAAAAGGCTTTTATTCTTTACCGATGCTATTGCATTGACTTCAGCGTGAGCACCACCATATGCACTCGTCCATCCCTCGCCAATAATTTGTCCATCAACAACCACAACAGAACCCACAGCTGGGTTTGGTGCTGCCGTACCAAATCCATTTTTGCCAATTTCTATGCAACGCTTGATGAATGTTGAATCTTCGATAATTAAAATTTTTATTTTCAAGGACGATATACGTATCTTCGAAACTACAAAAATAAGGCGAATTTCGTTGATGTTAGACGTGCAAATTAAAGAAATTACTAAAGGCGATAATCCACAAATTGAATCGGTGATCAGATCTGTTTTTATAGAACTCAACCTTCCTTTAAAAGGTACAGCTTATGAAGATCCTGAAACCTCAGCGATGTACGAGGCTTATGACCGACCACAGTCTATCTATTTCGTGGTAAAGTCAAATGGAGAAATTTTGGGGGGCGCTGGAATTCAACCTCTGAAAAGCCATTCGCAAGCTGTTTGTGAACTTCAAAAAATGTATGTTCTGACTAAGATAAGAGGTTGTGGTATAGGACAGAAATTAATGGATTGTTGCTTGGATGCTGCACGCTCATTTGGCTTTAAAAAATGTTATTTAGAAACAATTCCTGCTCTTCATTCTGCAGTTGATCTTTATAGGCGTAATGACTTCTTGGAACTGCAAGCTCCATTAGGCGCTACAGGCCACCATAATTGTGGTACATGGATGATAAAAGATTTACTATGAAAATAAGTTTATTAAAGAAACGTTTTCTTGACGAACTCCATGTTTTTCCCTCCTCAGAACGTTTGGTCTTCTTTCAGCGCTTATGTGCGGCATACCTAAACTTAAAACCACATCAAATTGTTCTAAATTATGGTAAAGAAGTTTCTGCATCGGACTTAAGTTCTTTTGAACAAGCGTTGATTCGTCTTAAAAACCATGAGCCTGTTCAGTATATTCTAGGCCAAACTAGTTTTTTTGGACTTACTTTTTCCGTTTCCGCTTCTGTACTTATCCCCCGCCCAGAAACTGAGGAGTTGGTGGCTTGGATATTAAATCATTTTGATCCCAGCGATGCGCCAAAAATTATTGATCTTGGGACAGGTTCAGGTTGTATTGCCATTGCATTGGCTCATGCTTTACCCAATGCTGAAGTCTTCGCCCTTGATGTAAGTCCTGATGCCTTGGAGCTAGCACATTTTAATGCTAAGGCGAATGAGGTTAAGGTCAATTTTATCGAAGCCAATATACTTGAGTGGAATAGTAATCAAGATTTTGATGTAGTTGTTTCAAACCCTCCTTATGTTTGCAAACAAGAACAGGAGTTAATGAAAGATAATGTCTTGGCATACGAACCCCATTTAGCCTTATTTGTACCTGATGAAACTCCACTTGTTTTTTACAAAGCGCTTAAAGATATAGCTCTGAATAACCTCAAGTCTTCTGGTTTATGTTTTGCGGAAATAAATGAGCAATATGGAAACGAAACAAAAGCTCTTTTTGATGCACTTAACTTTGAAAATAGGGTCATAAAAAAAGATACATTTGGAAAAGACCGTATGCTAAAAGCACAAAAAAAATAAACTGTTTTTCGTGTTTTTTACACTAATTTTATGGACTGAATTTAGTATTTTAGTAGCCACTAAAACATAGGGTGTAATTACATAAATGACAGACAAAGAATTAATCATTCAACTCAGAGATGAGCTAAGGCAGCATAACCATAATTATTATGTGTTGGATATGCCTAGCATTTCAGATTATGATTTTGATATGAAGTTGAAACAACTTCAGGCTTTAGAAAATCAATACCCGGAACTACATGACTCTAATTCACCAACACAACGAGTTGGAGGAGCAGTTACCAAAAACTTTCAAACTGTTGTTCACGCACAGCGTATGTATTCTTTAGATAATTCGTATTCTAAAGCTGATTTGTTGGATTGGGAGACCCGCATAAAGAAAATAGTCGATGGTCCGATTCGTTACACCTGTGAGCTTAAATACGACGGTGCATCCATCAGTATTACCTACAAAGACGGTGTACTTTTTCAGGCCCTTACGCGAGGAGACGGTACCCAAGGTGATGACGTAACTGCCAATGTGAAAACTATCAAATCCGTGCCGCTAAAACTTCAAGGTGATTTTCCTAATTTTTTTGAGATTCGCGGAGAAATTGTGCTTCCTTTTGAGGGGTTTAATGCCATGAATGAAGCCCGTGTTGCCGCTGGTGAAGAGCCCTACAAAAACCCTAGAAATACCGCTTCAGGAAGTTTGAAGTTGCAAGACAGTAGCGAAGTAGCCAGACGTCCTCTAGATTGCCTGTTGTATAGTATTGTTGGAGAAAATACGGGTATTTTGTCTCAATTCAATAACTTAGAAAAAGCCCGCTCATGGGGATTTAAAGTTCCTAAAGAAGCCAAGTGTGTGTCTTCAATTGATGAGGTTTTAGAGTTTATAACGACATGGGATCAAGCTCGTCATGATTTACCTTATGAAATAGATGGTATTGTAGTCAAAGTCAATGATTTACAACAGCAAGCCGAATTGGGTTTTACAGCCAAAGCCCCACGCTGGGCAATGGCCTACAAATTTAAAGCTGAACAAGTGTCTACCTTACTCAATCATATCTCGTATCAAGTGGGGCGTACTGGTGCCCTAACACCTGTAGCAAATTTAGAGCCTGTTGCATTGGCTGGAACTGTTGTCAAACGTGCATCTTTACACAACGCAGATCAAATTGAAAAATTAGATGTTCGAATTGGGGATACGGTTTTTGTAGAAAAAGGCGGAGAAATCATCCCAAAAATTGTAGGGGTAGACATTTCAAAACGACTAGCAAAATCAACTCCCACCATATACCTCTCAGAATGTCCTGAATGCCAAACACCATTAACAAGAAAAGGTGGTGAAGCACAACATTATTGCCCCAATACTATGGGGTGTCCACCACAAATCATTGGTCGAATTCAACATTATATTTCGAGAAAAGCGTTAGATATAGAAGGTTTAGGCGGAGAAACGGTGGCTTTACTGGTCAATGCAGGGCTTATAAAAGATGCAGCAGATTTGTATACATTAACCATAGAAGATGTATTACCTCTAGAACGCATGGCTCAAAAAAGCGCAGAAAATTTAGTTAACGGAATTGAGGCTTCTAAGAATATTTCGTTTGAGCGTGTGCTTTTTGGGTTGGGTATTCGCTATGTTGGCGAAACTGTAGCTAAAACCCTAGCCAAACACTACAAGCATGTGGGTGCTCTTTCTGAGGCTAGCCTTGAAGACTTAGAAGCAGTCGATGAAATTGGGGTTAAAATAGCTGAGAGTGTCTATGCTTTTTTTCGGGATGACAACAGTATTCGTTTGGTATCACGTTTAGTGAGTTATGGATTGCAACTCGAACTCTCAGAAGAAGCCTTAGCCAATCAAACTACGCTTTTGTCAGGCCAACGCATTGTTGTCTCTGGGGTTTTTGAAACCATTTCTCGTAACGAACTAAAAGCCCTGATTGAAGCCAATGGAGGAAAAGTGGTAAGCTCTATTTCTGCAAAAACAAGCTATGTGGTGGCAGGTGCCAATATGGGCCCCAGCAAACGCCAAAAAGCGGAACAACTAAATGTGCCAATTCTTACGGAACAAGAGTTTTTGGATAAGGTTTAAACCCTTAGCGATTGGCTAGAGAAAAAAGTGCCTTCAGGTTCAAAATAAAAATCGACTTTTCCAACATACAGACCGTAGCACCCGACTTGATTAACCAAAACACTTTTGCCAATTGTGTTAGTTTCTAAAGTAGGTTCATCCAAAAAGGTATGGGTATGGCCGCCGATAATAAGATCTATATCTTTTGTGCTTCGTGCCAGGCTTCGGTCAGAAACTTTTTGTTGGTTTTCATAATCATAACCCAAATGCGATAAGCAAATTATCAAATCGCACTGTTCTTCAGTTTTAAGTATACGGCTCATGTCTTGAGCAATTTCGATAGGATCAAGGTATTTTGTTTCTTTGAACATGTCTTTACCGACCAATCCTTCCAGTTCAACACCTAAGCCAAAAACGCCAATTCTGACCCCGTTTTTAATAAAAATTTTATAGGGTGCAACATGCCCATCCATGATGGTATTTTTGAAATTGTAATTAGCCGAGATGAAATCAAATTGGGCATGAGGCAATTGCGCATAAAGGCCGTCGATTCCATTATCAAAATCGTGATTTCCAATGGTTGCAGCGTCGTAATCGAGCATACTCATAAGTTTAAACTCCAATTCACCTCCGTAGTAGTTAAAATAAGGGGTGCCTTGAAAAATATCTCCAGCGTCTAACAGTAAGGTATTTGGATTTTCTTGTCGTAGCCTCTGAATTAGTGTAGCTCTACGGGCAACTCCTCCTTTGTTGGCATTTCGTCCATCATTTGGCCCAAAAGGGTCGATGTGGCTGTGTACATCATTGGTGTGTAAAATAGTAATTTGCTTTACCTCTTGCTCAGTACAGGAAAGGGCTATTCCACCTACGGAAAGGAGGGCAGTTGATGCAGCTGTATTTTTGATGAATGTACGTCTTTTCATGTTTTTAATTGGTATATATAAAACGTTGATCGCGTTTTGGGTTCAAAGTATCTTTGGTTGTAAAATGGTCGATCAGTACATTTCTTATTTTATAATCGATGTCAAGAACAGTTTCGCTTTTTTGAAAAAAATCCATGCGGTCTCCGCCTTTATAGAGGTAGTCATTTGTGGCGACAAAATAAATTCTGTTGGACTCTATTTCTTTTCCCTGAACACGAAGCGTTTTGATGGTTCCATTGCGGGTAATCGCGAGTTCCATTCCGGAAATCGGGTGTGCGCGTTTGGCTTTTGTAAGATAGTTGACCAGTTTCATAAGAACTGAACCTTTCATTTGTGCGACAACCACTTTATTTTCAAAAGGCATGATATTAAAAGCAGTTTTCGTTTGGATTGGTCCTTTTGGTAATGGTGCTCGAATGCCTCCATGATTGAGCAAAACCATATCTAAGTCTAGATTGTAGCGTTTTTTAAGAATTGGTGCGCAGCGTTCGAAAACGGCATCTGCCATAAGATTGCCTACCGCTGTGTTTAGTTCTCCGTCTGTTTTTTTGTGTTCAGTAACTGAAAAGCTTAAAACTTCATTCATTGAAGCTTGCAATCTATTTCTGTAGGGGGTTATAAAAGCATCAATTAAGCTGTCTTTAGCAGTGTTATGGTCTATAGCTATTCGCTGAGTTTCAATTTTCTGTGTGGTTTTTACTTGACGACAAGAGATGAACACTAAAATTATAAGGAGAAAATTAACGTATTTAACCGTCATTTATATTAACTTTGTATAGATATTAAAAGTACATGTTTTTTAATCGAATCAAAACAATATCGTCTGAAAAATTTTTGACCACGGTTTTGAATACGCGCTCTAAGCACTATTCTTCTGAAAAAATTAAAACTGTAGGCATCCTTTTTCATTATGATTACTTTGATGATTATGATTTTTTTAGAACGCTCTTTACAGATCTTGGATTGAACGATAACCGCTTGCGGTTTATTGCATTTTATCAAAAGGACAATAATCAACCCAATAGTTGGGACGCCTCATACACCACTGCAGATTTTGATTGGCTTGGGCATTGTAAAAGTGCAGAGGTAGCAGAATTTGTTGCTCAGCCTTTTGATTTGTTGGTTAGTTTTTATAAACCTAACCGCTATGAACTAAAAATTGTTTCAGCTATGTCTAAGGCGCATTTTAAAGTGGGGATTTCAAACGAGGATGAACGCCTTCACGATTTGATTATTGATGTGGCTCTTAAGGATCAAAGTACTTTTAAAGTGGAACTTGTAAAATATTTAAAAACCCTAAATAAAATTTAAATGAATTCATTAATAGGTATGGGGGTAGCGTTGGTCACGCCTTTCAAAAGCGACTTGACCATAGATCATGACGCGCTTTCTAAAATTGTATCATTTAACATAGATAATGGTACAGATTACCTTGTAATAAGTGGAACAACAGGCGAGAGCGTCACAATTACAAAAGATGAGAAAAGGGCTATTGTAGAAACCATTGTAAAAACCAATGCCGGTCGTCTGCCATTGGTTATTGGAATTGGAGGAAATAATACCGCGGCAGTAATTGAAGAGCTTAAGACAACTGATTTATCTCCTTTTGTAGCTGTTTTGTCAGTAGCGCCTTATTACAGCAAACCTACCCAAGAGGGGTTGTATCAACATTTTAAGGCTGTAGCCGAAGCTTCATCCATTCCTGTGATTTTATACAATGTTCCCGGTCGAACAGCAAAAAATATGGAGCCAGATACAAGCCTGCGTCTAGCCAGAGATATTGATAATATTGTTGCCATAAAAGAAGCAGGAAATAGCCCTGAGCAGTATAAAGCACTTATACAAAACAAACCCAAAGATTTTATGGTAATTTCCGGAGATGATGATTTAGTTTGTGATGTTGTATTGTCTGGAGGTTCTGGGGTTATCTCTGTTATAGGTCAAGCTTTACCAGCCTTATTTTCGAATATGATTCACAAAGGAATCTCAGGAGATGAGCAAGCTGCCAAAGCTTTAGAAAAAAGCGCAATGCCGCTCATTGGTTTGATTTTTGAAGAAAATAATCCGGCTGGTATTAAGGCTGTTTTAGAGCAACTAGGTTTGTGTAACGATACGGTTCGTTTGCCTTTGGTAACTGCAACAGAGGCATTGAAATTAAAAATTAAAAATGCCCTTGCAGAATTATAAAGCCCTGTTTCTTTCTGGACAGATAATAAATGTTTTTATTATCCGTTTAAAAAATGTATTTTTGCATCCCGTTTTTGAAATATGAAAAAATTAATATCTTTATTAGTCTTATGTGTTTTTTTTAGCTCTTGTAGCGAATACCAGCGTGTATTGAAGGAAGAAGATGTTGCTGCAAAGTTCAAAATGGGTACCGAACTGTACGATGCTGGTAAATACGAAAAAGCCAATCGCTTATTCCTCCAAATTGTACCCAAATACAGAGGAAAACCTCAAGCAGAAAAGTTAATGTACATGCATTCCAAAGCATTTTATTTAACCAAAGACTATTTTTCTGCAAACTACCGAATGGAACGTTTTGTCGAAGCGTATCCAAAGAGTGAACGTGTTGATGAAATTGCTTTTTTGGCCGCCAAAAGCTATTACAAACTATCTCCAATTTACCCCAAAGATCAAACGGAAACTGTTGAAGGTCTTGAAAAACTCCAAGAGTTTATCAACCGCTATCCTGAATCTCAGTATTTTGCCGAAGCAAATGCTCTTGTGCAAGAACTTGATGGTAAATTAGAAAAAAAGGCATACGAAATTGCACTACAGTACCACAGAACAGCTCCCTTCCACAGAGATTACAATTCCGCAATAACAGCGTTTGATAATTTTCTTGAAAAATTTCCAGGTACTAAATACAAAGAAGATGTTTTGTACTACAAATTTGATTCTGCCTATCAATTGGCTATAAACAGCGTTCCTTGGAAGCAAGCCGAGCGTACTGAAAAAGCCTTTGTTTTTTATAAAAATTTAAAACGCTTTTTCCCCGACACAAAATACTTAGAGCAAACCGAGTCTATGCACAGCGAATTGCTAGACATCAAAAATAATTTAACAACAAAAAGTTAATACAAATGGATTTAAAAAAAGTAAAAGCAGCTGCCAGTTCAGTGACCTACAACCGCAATGAAATTGATGCGCCCACTGAGAATATTTATGAAGCTATTTCTGTGATTTCAAGACGTGCTGAGCAAATCAATACTGATATCCGCAAAGAACTGATTGATAAATTGGAAGAATTTGCAACGTATAACGACAGTTTAGAGGAAGTTTTTGAAAATAAAGAACAGATAGAAGTATCTAAGTTTTATGAGCGTTTACCAAAACCACATGCCTTGGCTGTTCAAGAATGGTTAGACGGTAAAATTCACCACAGAAAAACTTCTGACGAGTCCTAAGACTACCGTTATGTCTATTCTACGTGGCAAAAATATACTCCTTGGCATCAGTGCTGGTATTGCTGCGTACAAAACTGCTTCTCTTGTGCGGTTGTTTGTCAAATCAGGTGCACATGTGCGCGTCGTAATGACGCCTTCGGCAAAAGAGTTTGTTACTCCACTAACCTTATCTACACTTTCTGATCACCCTGTTTTATCGGACTTTACTGACGAAAATGACGATAATGCCGTTTGGAACAACCATGTTGAACTCGGTCTTTGGGCTGATTTGTTTATAGTCGCTCCTGCCACAGCCAATACGCTGTCGAAAATGGCTTCTGGCAACAGTGATAACTTTTTGATTGCTACCTATCTATCAGCAAAATGCCCAGTGTATTTTGCACCTGCAATGGACCTAGATATGTACAAACACCCTACCACTAAAAACGCTTTAGACAAGCTTCAGTCTTATGGTAATATTTTAATTCCTTCAGCTTTTGGAGAACTTGCAAGTGGTCTTGTTGGTATGGGCCGCATGGCCGAACCTGAAACTATTGTGGGAACCATTGAGCAGCATTTACTCGAAGGTCTACCTTTGTACGGAAAAAAAATTCTTGTTACAGCTGGGCCAACACATGAAGCCATAGATCCAGTGCGCTATATTGGGAATCATTCTTCTGGGCGAATGGGATTTGAAATCGCAAATACTGCGGCACAATTGGGGGCTGAGGTCATTCTAATAAGCGGTCCAACTCACTACAAGGCGCTTTACGATTCCATCCAAACTATTCCAATTACATCTGCAAGAGATATGTATGATGCTGCACATCAATATTTTAAGGATGTTGATGCTGCTATTTTGTCGGCTGCCGTTGCAGATTACAGGCCAAAATTTCCCGCTGTTTCCAAACTAAAAAAGAAGAGTTCTTCCTTGGTTTTAGAGCTAGAAAAAACTGAAGATGTGTTGGCTTCTTTAGGAGAAATTAAAGAAAAACAACTACTTATTGGCTTTGCTTTGGAAACTGAAAATGAAGTTGCAAATGCAATAAAAAAGCTTAAAGCTAAAAATTTAGACTTAATTATATTAAATTCGTTGAACGACGATGGCGCAGGTTTTGGAGGGTCTACAAATAAAATCTCCATAATAGATAAAGATTTAAACCAAACAAACTACCCCCTAAAATCAAAATCTGAAGTCGCTGATGATATAATTAATGAACTTATAAAACGAGTGCATGCGTAAAGTTATAATTTATTTTGTCCTATTGACTACAGTTTTTGTTTCAGCCCAAGAGCTTAACTGCAATCTTGTTGTCAACGCACAACAAACGGGGAATGAAAATGTTCAAGTGTTTAAAACTCTTGAAAAACAGCTTAATGAATTTATAAATAACACCCGCTGGACCGACAAATCTTTCGCGCTTCAAGAACGTATCGATTGCAGCATGATTATTAATATTCAAAATTACGATTCCGATGCATTTCAAGCCAGTATACAAGTGCAGTCGGTACGCCCTGTGCACAACTCAAATTATGTCAGTAGTGTTTATAACTTCAATGACAAAGACTTCAATTTTAAGTATTTAGAATATCAAAATTTAAATTTCAATCCAACACAATTTCAATCCAATTTAATCTCAGTATTGACTTTTCACGTGTATATGATTTTGGGATTGGATGCTGATACCTTTGAACTTAATGGAGGGGATATACATTACAAACAAGCAAGAGATATTGCCAATTATTCGCAACAAGGCAATGTTCCAGGATGGGCACCACCAAAAGGGGGCGATCAAACGCGCAGAGTCCTTATTGATAATGTTTTATCAAAAACCTATCAAGAATACAGAACAGCTTTGTACAACTACCACCGCTTGGGGCTGGATGTGATGTCTAGTGATACAAAAGAAGCCAAGACTAAAATAGCTAATGCGTTATTAGGCTTTGAAGCGCTGCATAAAAGACGACCTAATTCATTTTTAGTGCGTACCTTTTTCGATGCAAAATCTGATGAAATCGCCGATGTTTTTTCGGCTGGTCCAAACGTGAAAATCACAGAACTTGTTTCTGTTCTGAATAGAGTTGCACCCATGCATTCAAAAAAATGGGGGACCATAAAATTTTAAAACCGACTTCTTGTTAGCTCAACTCTACATAAAAAACTATGCATTGATCGATGAGCTTGATGTGAATTTTGATCAGGGTTTTACCATCATTACAGGCGAAACCGGTGCAGGAAAATCTATTTTGCTGGGTGGTTTGTCCTTAGTTTTAGGCAAAAGAGTTGATTTTTCGAACATTAAAGACAGCAGTAAAAAAAGCATTATCGAATGCACGTTCAGTTTAAAAGATTATGACTTAACGCCTTTTTTTGATTGTTATGATCTTGAATATGAACCTGAAACTATTATCCGTCGTGAAGTCTTACCCTCAGGAAAGTCCAGAGCTTTTATAAATGACTCTCCAGTAACCCTTGCTGTTTTGGAAGCCTTAGGACAACAACTTATCGATATTCATGCCCAGCACGAAACCTTATCTTTAGCTGACGATGCCTTTCAATTTCAAATTATTGATGCTTTAGCACAAACACATGATTTGCTCAATAATTATAAAGACACTTTAGCAGATTATAAAGAAAATCAGAAAAAGTTAGAATCACTTCAAAACCAACAGCAGCAATCGAAAAAAGACTATGACTATAATAGTTTTTTATTGCAAGAAATTGAAGAAGCCCAAGTTTTAAATCTAGATTTGAAAACTTTGGAATCTCAATACGAAACTCTGAGTAATGTTGATTATATTCAAAGCGAATTACAATTTGCACAGCAGATTTTAAGCCACGAAGATGTTGGTGTTTCTACTCAACTAAACGAGCTAAAACAACGGTTTAATAAATTGAAAGATGTATCTTCTGAGTGTACTGCTCTTTTTGAGAGAATTTTAAGTACACAGATAGAACTCGAGGATATATTTACTGAAATAGAGCACCATCAGAACATATTGGAAGCCAATCCTCAGCTTTTGTTTGAAACTGAAAATCAACTCAAAAAAATAAATGACCTATTTGGTAAACACAATGTGCAGACCATTGAAGAATTGAATTTTGTTTTTGAAGAATTATCAAAAAAAGTAAAGCACTTAACAAGTCTAGATGCACAGCTAGAATCTGTCAATAATTTGTTGCTTAAAAATATAAAAAAATTAAACAAAATTTCTTCAACTCTAAGCGCAAAAAGAAATTGTGTATTGATAGATTTACAAGACGAGTTACATTTGCTTTTGGCCGACTTGGGTATGCCAAATGCAGTGTTTAAAATTGAGCTCCAACCTTGTTCAGATTTTTTATTTAATGGCAAGGATGTTTTAAAGTTCTTGTTGAAAGCCAATAAAGGCGGACAATTTTTACCACTAAACAAAGGGGCTTCTGGCGGAGAGCTGTCCCGTATCATGCTGGCCGTGAAGTACATTTTATCCAAACACCAGCAACTCCCAACCATTATGTTCGATGAAATAGATACTGGGGTTTCAGGAGAAATATCGAACAAAATGGCATCCATCATGAAAGATATGAGTCAGTATATGCAAGTGTTTACCATTACGCATCTCCCACAAATAGCAGCAAAAGGGACGCATCATTTCAAGGTTTTTAAGCAGGATTTTGGAACCACCACAACCACACAGTTGGCGAAGTTGAACTCCGACGAACGCTTAGAAGAAATTGCCCAAATGTTGGGTGGAAAAGAAATAACAGAAACCGCAAAGCAACATGCGCAACAGTTGTTGAATTAGTAGTATATTTGTCCACAAAATTAGATACATTTGATAATTAAAAAATATTATGGCACATCAGTTACTTAAAGGAAAAAGAGGAATTATTTTTGGCGCTTTAGATCCCAATTCTATTGCGTGGATTACTGCTGAGCGTGTTCACGAAGAAGGTGGAACGTTTGTCTTAACCAATGCACCCATTGCCATGCGCATGGGCGCTATTGATGAATTGGCCAAGAAAACTGGTGCGCAAATCATTCCTGCCGACGCCACTTCTTTGGAAGATCTACATAATTTAGTCGATCAATCGGTTGAGATTTTAGGTGGAAAATTAGATTTTGTTCTGCATTCTATTGGGATGTCTGTTAACGTTCGTAAAGGTCGTGCTTATACCGATCAAAAATACGATTGGACACAAAAGGGAACCGACGTTTCTGCCATGTCTTTTCACAAAGTCATGCAAACACTTTACAAATCCGACGCGATGAATGAGTGGGGGAGTATAGTCGCTTTGTCTTACATGGCTGCACAACGTGTTTTTCCAGATTACAATGATATGGCCGACAATAAAGCCTATTTGGAAAGCATAGCGCGTAGTTTTGGGTATTTCTTTGGGCGCGATAAAAATGTTCGTGTCAATACCATCTCTCAATCCCCAACACCTACGACTGCAGGAAAGGGCGTAAAAGGATTTGACGGCTTTATCGCTTATGCTGAAAAAATGTCGCCGCTTGGTAATGCCACAGCTTTGGATTGTGCCAATTATACCATCACCTTGTTTAGCGATTTAACCAAACGTGTTACATTGCAAAACCTCTATAACGATGGTGGGTTTAGCAATATGGGCGTGAGTGATGCCATCATGGAAAAATTTACAGAGGAATAAGTAAAACTCTCTGTAGCTCTTAAAAAATCCACACCAAACGGCGTGGATTTTTTATTTTTAATGGTTGATTTTATATTTTGTTTAACGTTTAAACGATATATTTTAACATTTAAACGAGAAATGAAGAAAATAAATCCTTTTCTAATCTTATCTAAGTATATTTAAAAATACGTTTAAAAAATTAACCAATAATTTACTTTTATGAAAAAAATTACTTTTTTACTTTTAACACTATTATTTTTTGTTCCAAATGTATGGTCGCAATGTGAATCTGCAATAGCCCTTACACCAGGAACGGATCAATCAGGCGATACATCATCTTTTGGTGAGCTATTTAGTGACACATGTCTAGGATCTTATGATGGTGGCTATGATGGACTTTTTTCTTACACAGCTAACGAAGAAGGTGAATCATTGTCCATTAGCCTTACAAGTAGTGATGCTTACACAGGTGTTTCAATTTCAGAAGGATGTCCGTCTGGAGGTGGTTCATGTATTGTTTCTGATACTTACGGAACTTCATTTAGCCTTGATTCAGGACCTCTCACAGCAGGTGTTACTTATTATGTTCATTTTTCCACTTGGCCATCACCAAATGCAATTCAATACACTCTGACAAGTACAGTCAGCGCCCCTGCTAATTGCCCAACTGCTGCAATATCATCTTTTCCATATTCTTTTGGATTTGAAAATTTAGATTGTTGGACAAACTCAGATTCGTCTGCTGCTTGGGCTATTGATCAGGGTGACGATTATGGACCTGATTCAGTAACTGAGGGTGCTAATTCCGTATTTTTTAATGATTTTGATTATTCTGGGGGTTCAACAGGAGATTTGATGTCTCCAGACTTTGATTTTGGGGCACTTACTACAGCTCGAGTTTCTTTTGATTATTGGGATAGCAGTGGTACTGATGTTGTTAAAGTTTTGGTTGATGATGGATCGGGGCCAGTGGTTGTATACACAACCGAGTCTGTTGTTTCTACTTGGACAACCATTAACGTCGATTTGCCGCAATACGCAAACCAAACTGTTAAGATTGGATTTAGAGGCACTAGTGTTTATGGTTCAACTAACCCACACATAGACAACTTTATGATTTCTGAAGCACCCTCATGTCTTGAACCTTCAGCTCTTTCAGCAGCGAGTATAACAGCTACTTCAGCAGAAATTTCATGGACTGCTGGAGGTACAGAAACAGACTATGAATATGTTGTACAAGCAGCAGGAACTGGAGAGCCAACAGCAGCAGGAACTGCGGTAAATGGAGCAACAACTGTTTCTGCTAGTGGATTGGTTGCCAATACAGATTATGAAGTTTATGTACGTTCAAATTGTGGTTCTGAATTTAGTGCATGGGCCGGGCCTGTGAGTTTTACTACAGCATGTTCCGCAGTTTCTGATTTTTCAGAAAATTTTGATTCTGTTACCACACCAAATTTACCTAATTGTTGGTCTTCTATTTTAGATGTATCATCATCTTATGCATCTGTGGGGACATCAACTGCTGCAGATAGTTCTTCGCCAAATGGTGTTAGTCTATACAATTCTAGTTCAACTAGTGGGGATATTATACTAGTATCACCTGAATTATCTAATCTTGCTGGTGGTACACACAGATTGAAATTAGATGCTAGTAATTCAAGTTCAACACAAGATTTAGAAATTGGTACTCTTTCTGATCCTACAGACGGTAGTACGTTTACTTTGATTGAAACAGTTGATCTTAGTGCAACCTTCTTGGAATATATTATAGACTTTAGTACTTACAGTGGAAATGATAATTATATAGGTTTTAGACGAATATTGTCATCTACTTATACATATGTTTATTTAGATAATATTGTTTGGGAAGAGATTCCCTCATGTGTTGAACCAACTGCTGTTTCAGCAGCGAGCATAACAGCTACTTCAGCAGAAATCTCATGGACATCGGACGACTCATCATTCAATGTTGAAGTTGTAGATGTTACCGCAGGCGGTACTGCTACAGGTACAGCAACTAATTCTGGAGTCACGAGTCCTTATTCACTTAGTGGATTGGATTCCAATACAGAATATGAAGTTTATGTTCAAACGGATTGTGGAGCTGGAGACACCAGTGCATGGGAAGGGCCAGTGAATTTCACAACCGAACCTGCACCAATTGTTCCTAACTATACAAATGATTTTGCTACTTTTCCTGGAGAGTTTTGGTCTGTGGGCTCTGGAGCACTAAATGCTGGACCTTCTGGGACTACTTCTTTATGGGATACTGGTAATTTTGCACATGGATCTGTTGATCCAGCAGCATATATAAATATATTCTCTACTAATAGAGATGAATGGTTAATTTCTCCATCATTTGACCTTAGTGGAGTGAATTACTATTTAAACGTCGATGTAGCTGCAACTGAATATTTATCAATTTTCAGTTCTGACGCCCCTGTTGATGCAATTTGGGGAGTTGATGATTTTGTTACCTTGATGGTTTCAGAAGATGGCGGTTCAACATGGACTGAATTATACAGATGGGATGCTAATAACAACCCTGGCGTAGCTGGAGCTGCAATGCCTGAAATTAATTTGTCAGCCTATCCAGCCCTTGCTAAATTTGCTTTTTATGCCGAGAGTACTGTGTCTAATGAAGATATTGATTTCTTTGTAGATAATTTCCAAATCACAACCACCTCACTTGGTATTGAAGAAGCAAGTATCTCGCAATTTACATACTTCCCGAACCCTGTGAATGATGTATTGACCATCAAGGCACAAAAAGTGGTTGAAGATATTACTGTTTTCAATATGCTTGGGCAAGTGGTTAAGCGTCAGACGCCTAACACTAGAGATTGTACTGTAGATTTATCTGCAATGCAGACTGGCGCATATTTTGTGCAAGTTTCCATTGGAAACACTGTAGAAACGGTACGTATTCTTAAAAATTAATTTTTGATTAATACATTCAAAAACCCCGCCTTTGCGGGGTTTTTTTATACCCTATTTTAAAACGAATTATTCAAATGCATTATGTAAATTTGTGTACATGATTGCAAGTGATTTTTCTTTTATTATTCCTGTATACAATCGGCCAGAGGAAGTGCGCGAACTTTTGGAGAGTTTTTGTGCCTTAGAAACGCCCAAAACTTTTGAGGTCGTTATTGTGGAAGATGGCTCTACTTTAGACGCACGTTTGATTACGGAGCATTTTGCAGATCAGCTCAACATCAGCTATTATTTTAAAGACAATACTGGACCAGGACATTCAAGAAATTACGGCATGGAACGTGCCAAAGGCAATTACTTTATCATATTGGATTCCGATTGTATCTTGCCAAAACACTATTTGACTGAAGTTATGTCCTTTTTAAATACCAATTATATCGATTGTTTTGGTGGCCCAGACGCTGCACAAGATAATTTTACAGAGCTGCAAAAAGCTATAAATTTTTCGATGACCTCTGTGCTTACCACTGGGGGGATACGAGGAGGGGCAAAAGAAATTGAGGGTTACGAGCCACGAAGTTTTAATATGGGCATTTCAAAAGAGGCCTTTTGTGCGTCCGGTGGTTTTGGGGCTATTCACCCTGGGGAAGATCCCGATTTATCCATTCGACTCAAAGCGATGGGTTATAAACTTTGTCTTATTCCAGAGGCCTTTGTTTACCACAAACGCCGAATATCGTTTGAGCGCTTTTTGGTGCAAGTGTACAAGTTTGGGCAAGTACGTCCAATTCTCAACAAATGGCACCCGCATTCCAAAAAATGGACCTATTGGTTTCCTACAGTTTTTATGTTGGGTTTTCTAATCAGTCTTTTATTGCTTTTTTTTGAGGTTTACATCGGCGTTTTTGTCTACGGTGCATATTTTTTATTAGCTTTAATTTTGGCCTTTCAATCCACTTTAGATTTTATTGCAGCTATTTTGAGTATCCCTGCTATTTTGATTCAATTTTCGGGTTATGGTTGGGGGTTTTTAAAGTCTAAAATAAAACTATTTTTGTCGCGAAAATCAGAAGAAGAATTATTCCCCAACTTATTTTTTAAAACCCCTTGATGAGAAATATTTTTGAATATCTAGGCCAAAAAATTCGTGCAAAACGACTCAACGTTTTTGTATTGTTTTTGCTGTTGGCGTTTTTTATTTCTTTACTTTCAAAATTGACAAGCTCAACGACCCAAACCTTACAATTTGAACTTCAACCCACAAAGTTGCCTTCACGTATTCTACTTGTTGAAGATCGTTTGCCTATTGTCGATGTGACTATCACTACAAATGGATTCAATTTGTTAAAATATGCCTTTAAAAAACTCAAATTGAATGTTGATTTTTCGACACTTCAAAAAAATGACACTGCTTATTATTGGGAGCAAAGTGCTCATCGTGCAGAAATTGCGCAGTATTTCAACTCCAATACTGTTATTGAAAATATTCGCCCAGCAGCGTTTTCCTTTTCGTATGCGACTCAATTTACCAAAAAAGTCCCTGTAATAATCAATTTGCAACCAGAGTTTGTGGTGGGTTACGATTTGAAAACTCCTTTGCGTGCCCAACCGGATTCCATCACAATTGTAGGGCCAGAACAGTATTTAAAAGCTATTGATGCCGTAGCAACAGAAGGGCTTAAAATGAATGCTGTAAAAACCGATATAGATGTGGCTTTGGATTTGGATATTTACGATTTCCCCCAGTATTTAAAATTTTCGACGACCCAAGTACAAGTGGTGGGTGCTGTCGATAAATTTACCGAAGGTGCTGTTTCAGTACCAGTTCAACTTGTCAACATACCCGATGGTATATTGGTTTCGATTTTTCCTAAAGAAATTCCTGTAGTGTACTATACAAGTTTAAGCACTTATGACGCTATTACGCCAGAAGACTTTCGTATTGAATGTGATTTTAGTACACTAGATTACGCCTCTGGTGTAATGGTTCCTAAGTTGGTGTTGTATCCGTCTGAGGCCAAAACAGCGGCACTACAAATCAATAGTATAGAATACATAATTACGGAAAAAAATGACTAAAGTTTTAGGTCTTACTGGAGGAATTGGAAGTGGTAAAACCACTGTTGCTTCTCTGTTTTTCGCGCTCGGAGTTCCGGTCTACAACGCTGATAATGAAGCCAAAAAATTAATGAATGAATCCCCAAAAATAAGAACTAAACTTATCGCGCTTTTTGGTGTCAATGCCTACAGCAATGGTCTATTGAATCGATCGTATATTGCCCAATTGGTTTTTAAGGACAAAAACAAGCTCGATACACTCAATCAAATTATTCACCCAGCTGTTGCAGCCCATTATTCCACATGGTTGGCGACCCAAACCTATCCTTATGTAGTTAAAGAAGTTGCCATTTTATTTGAACTTGGTGCAGAAAACCAGTTTGATTTTATTCTTACGGTCACTGCGCCAAAGCAAAGCCGCATAGACCGTGTCATGCAGCGAGATGCTAAAACATCTGAAGAGGTGCTTTCAATAATGAAAAATCAGTGGGATGAAGCGCTGAAAATTAAGAAATCTGATTTTGTAATCCATAATATTGACACCCAATTGACGGCTAAAGAGGTCGAAGAAATTCATGTCAAAATTCTTAAAATAATTTAAAAAATTATAAAATTTAACATTTTGGTTAATAATTAGTTAAAAACAACTTAAAGCATTCTTAAAAAATGTAATTTTATGCCATGAATAAGAAGTTGTTTTCTGTGCTTGTAATATTGATGAGTCTATCGCTTATCGGAATTATTTTTGTGCAGGCCTATTACATCAATTATTCGTTAGAGACCAAGGAAGATCAATTTGCCTTTAACGTCAAAAAAGTCCTCAGTTATGCTTCCAGTGAAGTTGCCGATATTGAATATTCAAAATATGTAATTGCACTAAATGCGCTCATAGCGCGGGGTCAGGAACCCGATACTAGTGCCATCCGAAGTATAAGAGTTTATAAGCAAAACAAAGATGCCGATCAAATTATTGTGTACGATACTGGAGTTAAGGAAGAGAACTACACCATTCCTGTTTTGCAAAATGACGGATCAGATAGTCTAAATTTCAAAAAGTTCAAAGGTAAAACAACTCAACAGGCCTATTCCTCCGCTGGTATTGACGGACAGGGAATACCTAACCTAGAATACTCTTTAACCAAAGTCCTGAATATGGACCGTTTGCAAAAAGCCACTTTTGAAGCGCAGTACAAAGCAGAAATTCAAAACACACCCATTGAAGAACGAGTTTCTGTACCAATGATTCAGCGTCTTTTGGACCACAAACTCAAAGAAAATAATATAGATATCGCTTATGAATTTGCAATTCTAAACGACAAATTACCTACCGCTATACAATCTTCTCATTTTGAAGCCTCACTTGTTCCTACTATTGGGGTGCCTATTTTTATTGATGAAAACGGTGCTAGCAATTATGGGTTATTTATTAATTTTCCCAAAAGAAAGCGCTTTATCATGTCATCTATCATTGGTATAACTTCACTTTCTGTTTTATTTACAATTATTATTATAATTGCCTACACCAGTGCCTTGTACCAGCTCATTCAACAGCGAAAAATTTCACAGATGAAGTCTGACTTTATCAACAATATGACCCATGAGTTCAAAACGCCAATAGCGACCATAAATCTAGCTCTAGATGCGATTAGAAATCCAAAAATATTCCAGCATGAGGATAAAGTAAAAAATTATTTATCCATGATTAAGGAAGAGAATAAGCGCATGAATGCTCAAGTTGAAAATGTATTGCGTATTTCTCAATTGCAGAAAAAACAACTTCTAATTAGTAAAGACCGCTTAAAATTACACGATCTTATTTTTGACGCAATCACTCATGTTGAATTGATTGTAGAAGATAGAAAGGGGTATATAAAAACACATTTCAAGGCTTCAAAGTCCTCAATACTAGCCAACAGTACATATTTTACAAATGTCATTGTTAATATTTTGGACAATGCTGTGAAATACACCAACGGTCCACCAAAAATTGATATTACTACAGAAAATGTTGGCAACAATATTGTGATGCTTGTTGAGGATCAAGGGATAGGAATGAATAAAGCGGTTCAGAAACGAATTTTTGAAGAGTTTTACAGGGAACATACGGGTAATGTTCACAACGTCAAGGGACATGGACTTGGGCTAGCTAATGTTAAAAGAATTGTAGAAAATCATCAAGGAACAGTCACTGTTGAAAGTGAAAAAGGAAAAGGTAGTACCTTTATTATAAAATTACCACTAATTGCATAACATCATGGAAGAAAACATTAAACGCATTTTACTTGTTGAAGACGATCCAAATTTTGGAACAGTTCTCAAAGAATACCTAAGCATTAACAATTACGAAGTTGTACTTGCCAAAAACGGTATGGAAGGTTTTGAAAAATTTAGAAAATCTGATTTTCACCTTTGTATTTTAGATGTCATGATGCCGTACAAGGATGGCTTCACTTTGGCTCAAGAAATCCGAGAAAAGGACAAGGATGTTCCTATAATTTTCTTGACGGCCAAAGCGCTAAAAGAAGATGTGCTTAAAGGCTATAAAGTCGGAGCAGATGATTATTTAAACAAACCTTTTGACAGCGAAGTTTTGCTATTAAAAATCCAAGCTATAATTCAGCGTAAAACAGTTGAAAGTGTAGCAGATAGCAATCAATTTGAGTTTGAAATTGGAAGCTTTAAGTTAAATTCTAAACTTAGATTTTTGACCCACGGCGAAACACAGATTAAACTCTCGCCAAAGGAAAATGATTTGTTACGTCTTCTGGCTTTGCACATCAACGATTTGATGCCAAGGGAAATCGCATTAACTAAAATTTGGCGCGATGATAACTATTTTACGTCTAGAAGTATGGATGTTTATATTGCCAAGTTAAGAAAGTATCTAAAACTCGACCCTAAGGTTGAAATTCTGAATATACATGGTGAAGGATTTCGTTTGGTGATAAATCCTTAGTTTAAATCACAACATTTTATTGATGTAGGCTAGAATTTCTTCAATTGGTGTGCTGTGATCATACCACTTGGTTTCTTCCTGCCTTTTGAACCATGTGACTTGTCTTTTAGCAAAACGCCTAGAATTTTTCTTTATTTCTTCTATGGCGAAGTCTAGTGAACAATGGCCTTCCAAATATCTAAAGACTTCTTTGTATCCAACAGTATTCAATGCGTTCAACTGTTTGTATTCTAAGACAGATTTAACCTCATCTACAAGCCCCTGTGCAATCATTAAATCAACACGTCGGTTGATTCGTTCATAAACTAAAGACCGTTCAGCTGTTAATCCAATTTGAATAGTTTTGAAGTTGCGTTTTTTCTTTTCTTTATTTAAAAAACTACTGTAAGCTTTTCCAGTGGCTCTACAAATTTCGAGAGCGCGAATGACTCTATGTGGGTTGTCCAAAGCGATTGTTTCGTACGCTATTGGATCGAGTGACTTGAGTTCCTTTTGAAGACCTTGAATTCCATTGGTTTTGAACTCTGTATTTAATTGAGTTCTTATGTTGGCACTAACTTCTGGAAAATCATCTAATCCTTCTAAAACGGCTTGAACGTACAAGCCAGACCCACCAACCAATACTACAATTGGGTTGTGCTTGTGTATGGTGGTGATACATTCGATCGCTTCTCGTTCAAAATCGCCAACACTGTATTTGTCTAAAATAGATTTGTTGTGAATGAAATGATGTGTTATAGCTTTTTGTTCTTCATTGGATGGGGCGGCTGTACCGATCGGAATTTCTTTGTAAAACTGTCGCGAATCTGCTGAGATGATTTCGGTTTTGAAATAGGTTGCGAGTTTGATGCTTAAGCTCGTTTTTCCGATGCCTGTTGGGCCAACAATAGAAATGATGTATTTATCCATGATCAACTAAAGAGGATGACCGCATTTATGGCAAAATTGAGCGTCGTCGGTGTGATATGATTCCATGCAATTGGTACAAGATTGGGTGTTTTTGGGTATATTGTTGCGTTCGGATTTTGTCATTTCGGAGGTGACTATTCCGGTTGGTATTGCGATGATTCCATAACCCAAAATCATAATAAGCGATGCGATAGACTGACCAAGTGCACTCACGGGTGCGATGTCCCCATAGCCAACCGTAGTGAGGGTTACTATAGCCCAATATACACTTCTAGGGATACTGCTAAAACCACTGTCTTTATCTCCTTCGATCAAATACATCACCGTGCCTAAAATGATACATAAAACCAATACAAATGAAAGAAATACAGCAACTTTCACGCGACTGCGTTTTAGTGCCCTGCCAAAATTAGTGCTTTCTCCAATATATCGTGTCAGCTTTAAAATACGGAATACGCGCAAAAGCCGTAGTGCACGAATAGCTACAAGTGAATGCGTTCCTACAAAAAATAGAGATAAATATTTTGGAATTGTTGAAAGAAAATCAATAATGCCGTAAAAGCTAAAAATATATGCTTTTGGCTTTTTCACACATATAATCCTTGCAATGTATTCAAATGTAAAAAGGATGGTGATGATCCACTCCAGAATATTTAAAATACCATAATACTTATTTCCGATATAATCTACGCTTTCGAGCATTACTAAAACAATACTCAAGAGAATAAAAATTAGTAAAACAACATCAAATAGTTTACCGGATGGAGTATCGGCTTCATAAATGATTTCATGAAGCTTATTCTTCCAAGATGGCTCTTTTTTTTGGTTTGGCATAGATCAAAAATACTAAAAAAGTTTAGTCTTCAAGAGAAATGACTTTTATTCTTTTGTTTCGCCTTACATAGCTTTGGATAATGTGTTGTGCATCTTTATTGTGCTCTAATGGGGTAATGAGATTAGCTAAAACATCAATATTTGTAATTTGAAAATTAAGATTAAAATAGGTAAATCCTTTTATAAGGCCTTGATCTACCCAAACAGCGGAGCGTTCGTCTACTGCACGTCCTTGATCGATAATGATCATACTTTTTGTTTTGAAACTGTTGTTTGCAATTATTTTTTTAACCCTGTTGTTATATTTTTCTTTGTTTTCCTGGTTAATACAAGCACCACCACACTCTTTGATGGTATAGCCAAAGCAGCTGCTTTTGGATTTATATAATCCGCAAAGTTTTTGACATAAGCTGTATTTTTCAACCATTTTATTCATGAAGCTTTTTCCACTTTGAATATTAGAAAAGGTAGTGATTGGCTTAGCCGTACCTTTGATTTTCTCAATTTTTAAATTGAGGTATCCGTTTTCATCTAAAAAATGAAATAATCCATGAGTGAAAACGGTCCTGCGTAAAGCACGATTGAATTTGGGCTTATGGTATTTTATCTCTTCACTTTCTTTTAGTAAAGCTAATAATTCGCTTCCTGTTTTTTCATAACTCACTGAGGCTACTTCGAGTTGAATTTTTTTTGATTTTGGTGTTTGACCACTAAAGTGCTGATTAATTCTACTTTTTATATTTTTACTCTTCCCAATGTAGATGATATTTCCTTTAGTATCGTGTATGTAATAGACTCCAGTATCTGAGGTAAGGCTACTTATTATTTCGGCTAGTTTGGGTTCTATTTGTCGTTTTGGTTCCAGTCGAATAGCAGCTTTGATGATTTCTTTATCGATATCTTTACTCATCAATAACTCAAACAGTTTAGTAGTAGCGAGTGCATCCCCAGAAGCGCGGTGACGATCACTTATTGGAATTCCAAGCGCACGTACCAATTTTCCAAGACTATAGGAGGCAAGATCAGGAATTAGTTTTTTTGAAAGTTCAACTGTACATAAGTTTTTGCGTTCAAATTTAAATCCAAGCCGATCAAATTCTAATTTTAGGATTCTGTAGTCAAATTTAGCATTGTGTGCTACAATAATGCAGTCTTCTGTGATTTCGACAATACGTTTGGCAACTTCAAAAAATTTGGGTGCATTGCGCAACATTTTACTTGAAATTCCTGTAAGGTTTACCACGTAGGGCTGGATAGGACGCTCTGGATTGACTAGGCTAATAAATTGGTCGACTACAGCTTGCCCATCGTGTTTGTATATGGCTATCTCAGTAATACCTTCCTCATTGTATTTACCTCCAGTGGTTTCTATGTCTACAATTGCGTAAATTCTTTTTTTATTGATAATTTCTAGCACCAAAAATGTAACTACCCACACGAATCATTGTACTGCCACATTCTATGGCAAGTGGATAATCTCCACTCATCCCCATCGATATAATATGCATTGAGTCTTGGATACTTTTTAGCTCACTAAATGTTGATTTTAGAGTTTCAAATTCTTTGCGGATTTTATTTTGGTCATCTGTGAAAGTAGCCATTCCCATGACTCCTTTAATTTTAATATTTTTTAAATTCTTAAACTCTGATGATTTCATCAGCTGTATTGCATCATTTTTTGTCATTCCAAATTTGGAATCTTCAGCAGCAATTTTGATTTGTAACAAACCGTTAATACATCGATTATTTTTTAGCGCTTGTTTATTGATTTCGGACAACAATTTTAGACTGTCTACTCCATGAATCAAATCAACAAAAGGAGCCATGTACTTTACTTTATTGCGTTGCACATGTCCGATCATATGCCACTGTATGTCTTTGGGCATTTGCTGGTATTTTTCAACCATTTCTTGAACTTTATTTTCCCCAAAAATCCGTTGTCCAACGTCATATGCTTTCATCAAATCTTGCACGGGTTTTGTTTTTGATACTGCTACCAAAGTCACCTGCTTTGGCAATACTGATTTTAGTTCTTGAAGTTGTTTTTTAATACTCATCTTAAAATTCATAAATGGTCGTCCCACTTCTTAATTTTGGATATATATAGGTGCTTTTTGGGGGCATTACTAGACTATTGTCTGCAATGGATTTAAGTTGGTCAATCAGTACAGGATTTAAGCCAAAACCAACGGCGTACGTTTTGTTGTCTATTTGTTTTTTTATCCATTTCATTTGGTCACTTTTGTGTGCGTACTGGAGTCGACTATCAGTTCGTACATTCTCTATTCCCAAAATGGGTTTCAAAATATGTTCTTGCAACACATAAGAATCAAGTTGGTGAAGAGGTGCTTGGAGTTTTACGAACTCTTTACGCAAAGATAATGAATAAAATTGGCCGTCTAGGTACATACAGAACCCTTTTCCTTTTTTAGAGCCTGCATAGGTCTTGTGGGGCGTACTATCAAAATTAAGTTTAATTTTTTTCAAAAAGCTGCTAACCGAAAGACCGTTTAGGTCGGTTACAACTCTGTTGTATTCCTGAACAATCAGTTCGTGTTCTGGAATAAGAAATGCCATAAAATAGTTTGTTTCCGCTTTCTTAGGCTCTTCTTCAGAGAGCATAACAGAAGACGCTGAACGGTGATGCCCATCTGCGATATAGAGTGCATCAGTATTTTCAAAGCCCTTGATTATTTGATCTATTAGTTCTTTATTTGTCACTTGCCACAGCTTTAATGTTTCGTTTTCTGAAAACTTTAAAACACTTGTTTCTGGGTATTTTTTGACGTCCTTAATCACCTCTGACAGAGCCGCTGTATTTTTGTAGGTCAATAAGACCGGCTCGGCATTGAACCGTGTCGTCTTTAGGTAATTTTTGAAAATCGTCTCCCTGCTTTCCAAGGTGTTTTCATGCCTTTTTATGCGTCCATTCTTATAATCCTCAACACTCGCTACAGCTGTTATTCCAGTAAATTTGTGTGCATTTATTTTGATTTCTTGTATATAAAATCCTTTGTCTTGATCTTTTTGTAAAAGGTTTTTATCCTTAAAATTTTGATATGCTGTCTTGACATCCTCAAAACGCTTTTTATTCGAATTTTTAGTGGTTTTATTTATATTGGATTTGATGATTTGTAGGAAAGAATTAGGACAATTTTCAAGAGTTGATTTAAGTTCTTTTTTGCTGTAGAGCTGAAAGGGCTTACTGCAGAATTGCAGTTCTATTTTTGGATTCGGACGAATTGCACAAAAAGGTTTTATGTGTGCCATAAGGGATTAGATTAAATGTGGGGCAGTCAAATTATTATAGAAAACGAGCAGCAGGAACAACTGCTTTTCTTTCATCAGTATAGTTATAAAACCCTTCTCCAGTTTTTTTACCAAGTTTACCCGCTCTTACCATATTGACAAGAAGAGGGTTAGGTGCGTATTTTGGATTCTTAAAACCGTCATGCATGACCTCTAAAATTGACATACATACGTCTAATCCAATAAAATCTGCCAATTCTAATGGCCCCATTGGGTGGGCCATTCCAAGTTTCATGATTCCATCAATTTCAAGTACACCGCTCACGCCGCTTTGTAAGGCTTCAATTGCTTCGTTGATCATTGGCATAAGAATTCGATTGGCAATAAATCCTGGGTAGTCATTGACTCGTATCGCTGTTTTACCTATCTCTTTGGCGAGTTGTACGATGAAATCAGTAACCGCTTTATCGGTATTGTAACCGTTTATAATTTCTACTAAAGGCATTACTGGTACAGGGTTCATAAAATGCATACCAATCACTTGACCAGGGCGCGTAGTTGCAGCTGCAATTTTCGTTATTGAAATAGAGGAGGTGTTTGTTGCCAAAATAGTGTCATCAGGACAAGCTATATTCAATGTTTTGAAAATTTCTAATTTAAGTGCCTCGTTTTCCGTGGCCGCTTCAACCACCAAACTGGCATATTCAACTCCTTCGCTAATGTCTGTAAACATTGTGATATTGTTGAGCGTCTCTTTTTTTAAAGCTTCTGTAATGATTTCTTTTTGAATCATTCGATCCAAATTTTTAGAAATAGTTTGCGCAGCATGTGTTAGCGCTGTCTTGTTGACATCTATTAATTGTACTTTGTATCCAGACTGTGCAAAGGTATGTGCAATTCCATTACCCATAGTTCCAGCTCCTATAACTGCTATATTCTTCATGATCTATTTTTTTTTAAAAACAATCTATAATTCGATGCGCTAATTTGAGTGCATCCGTCCCATCGCGTAGAGTCACAATTGGTTTAGTGTTGCCTTCAATCGCATCAGCAAAAGTCTCCAATTCATCTAAGATGGCATTATTGGGTGTTATTTCGGGGTTTTTAAAATAAATTTGTTTGCTTTTGCCTTCGGCATTTTGCAACACCATATCAAAATCTCCTGGGTGTTCTGGAGCATCTTTCATTTTTACAACTTCTACTTTTTTGTCCAAAAAATCAACGCTTATATAAGCGTCTTTTTGAAAAAATCGGCTTTTTCTCATGTTTTTTAAAGAGATACGACTCGCTGTTAAGTTGGCTACACACCCATTTTCAAATTCTATGCGCGCATTGGCAATATCGGGAGTTTCACTGATAACTGAGACCCCACTGGCATGCACAGAAAGGACTGGGGACTTAACAACACTAAGAATGATATCAATATCGTGAATCATTAAATCGAGCACTACAGGGACATCAGTTCCCCTAGGGTTAAATTCAGCTAAACGATGTGTTTCTATAAACATCGGATTTTTGATTTCTGATTTTATTGCTTTAAAAGCAGGGTTGAATCGTTCGACATGTCCTACTTGTCCGCGCAGATTGTTCTCCGAAACCAACAAGCGAATGTGTTCCGCTTCTTCGATGGTATTGGTAATTGGTTTTTCTATAAAAATATGCTTGCCCTTGGTTATGGCTTTTATCGCACAATTGTAATGTGAGAGGGTAGGGGTCACAATATCGACTACATCAACCGCATCCATAAGCGCATCCAGTTGATCAAAGTAACGATACTTAAATTCTTCTGCTACTCTTTGTCCATTGGCGATATCAGGATCATAAAAGCCAACCAATTCGTACTTTTCAGATTGTTGAAGTAATTTCAAATGAATTCTACCCAAATGGCCAGCGCCTAAAACACCTACTTTTAGCATCTACAATAATTTTCCACAAAATTAAATATTTAAATAGTATTCCGCCTAAATTTGTGTTAAAACCTTAAGTTTTGAAATTCTTTTCTTTTTTTCATATCAATAATAATTTTCTTTACTTAATTTTGGAATAGAAATTTAACAGGTTTGATAGATTCATTTAAGCACAAAGGCTTACGGCAAAAATTAGTCGATGTATTGGTTGAAAAAGGCATTAGTAATGAGGCCGTTTTGGATGCGATTGGTAAAGTACCTCGCCATTTGTTTATGGACTCAAGTTTTTTGGATCATGCCTACCAAGACAAGGCATTTCCAATAGCAGCCAATCAAACCATCTCTCAGCCTTACACGGTAGCTTTTCAAACCGAATTATTGGAAGTTGAGCCTAAACACAAGGTTTTGGAGATAGGTACCGGTAGTGGTTATCAAGCTGCTGTCCTGTGTTTGCTAGGAGTTGAGCTTTACAGCATAGAGCGTCAGTCTGAATTATTTAAAAAAGCAAGTATTTTTTTACCCAAGATTGGCTACGTGGCCAAGCGTCTCATTTTTGGAGATGGGTATCAAGGCCTTGAAGAAGAGGCCCCCTTTGATCGAATTTTAGTAACTGCCGGCGCTCCTTTTGTTCCAAAAGCACTATTGGCTCAACTTAAGGTTGGAGGTCGTTTGGTGATTCCAGTAGGCGAAAAAGAACAAATCATGACTCTTTATGTACGTACAAGTACAAAGGCTTTTGAGAAACAAGAGTTTGGGCAATTTAAATTTGTACCCATGCTAGAGGATAAATCCTAGAAA
Source organism: Formosa sp. Hel3_A1_48 (assembly GCF_001735715.1). NCBI lineage: Bacteria > Pseudomonadati > Bacteroidota > Flavobacteriia > Flavobacteriales > Flavobacteriaceae > Formosa > Formosa sp. Hel3_A1_48. The sequence continues at coordinate 319,397 of NZ_CP017259.1, read as the reverse complement.
TTTAATCCAAACATTAAAGCTTGATCGGTTTGCCCATTTACATAAGATCGGACGTAATCGATGCGTAAAAAACGGTATTTTTTCCATCCTAAATTAGCTAAACCAATATTGAATTCTCTGTATGGTGTTTGGCTTTCAGTAGCAATCCCGTGAAGACCTACTAATAAATTATAATTGAGTTTATTAATTAAAGGAATTTTTCCTAAAATGTACCCTTTGAAATCGTGTTCAATATGATATTCAAAATAATCATTTGATGTGCTGTAATCGTAGTAGCCTAAGTTTTTAAAACTAGACAAATAATTCCCTTTTGTATTCACATGTGTGAGGTTACCATTAAAGTGTTTGTAGTCAACAAATGATACTGTTTTATTATCAAAAAATGTTCCTGCGAGAATATTGTAATTGAGTAGCCCCGTGGTTTTTAGGTTAATCTCTTGCTGCAGTCGAGCACCAAGGTGATCGAAGTTATATGCAGATATACTTGAATTGAATCCTTTAGTGTAATTGAAATAAAGTTTTGGGTAATCCGAGTTACTGAAAGAGTATTTAAGGTCTGGATAGGACATGTACTTTTCTCCGAAGCGAATAGCAATATCTAAATCAAATCGAAGCAAATTGTGATTTGCAAATGGTGCTGAGCCCATACTACTTGGGTCGAGGGGGTTGTTGCTGGTATAGCTTAGGCCATCGATAGGCCTGATGGTATGGTCGGTAGTATTGAATAGTACCTTTCGGTTCTCATAAGCCATATTAGTACTGAATCTTAAGCCGTTGAACACTTCCATTCCGTAGCCAATTTTAGCAAATTGTTTGTCGTATAATTTCATAAAATTACGTTCAAACAGAAGACTACTGATGCTGTTATGAAGATTTGATATTGGATTCGATCGATTAAACTGCTCGGTTTTCACTCCAAACTGAGCTATCAATACAGCATCGTTCAGGGCATTAAATCTGTAGCGGCTGGCTAAACTCCCACGCAATCGATTTGTTTCAATACTGTAATTAACTCCACCGGTTATCGAAATAAACTTTTTGAAGTCGTTATATTGTTTTGTAAAATTCCCATTCAGAGAAATATTAAATCCTTGAACAGTATTGAACTGTATTCCTTCAATTGGACCAGAAATGCTAAAACTTTTTTTATTGTAAGAATCATCAAAACTATATCCCGTCAATAAGTCTAAAATTTTGAATCGATTATTTTTTTGGTCTATAGAGTCGAGATAAACTTTAGAAGATCGTTTGGTTTCAATACTATCGCGGCGCACATAATCTTTAGATTCTTCTTTTGTGAGGGGGACAGGGCGTTTATCTCCCCAGTAGGAATCGTCTTTTTTGTTGGCGTTTTTTTCAAAAACTAAAACTTCATTTTTATTTTTTGGTTCAAAAAATTCTGGATTTAAATTGTAATTGGTGTAATTTGCAACAAAACTGCCATCCCCTTCGAAGCCAAGAAAGCTGTACTGAAAATCAATAGTTTGAGCACGTAACAACCATTGATTTGCAGTTTCGTCAAATGTTAGGTTTTGACGTATACGAATGGTATCTGCAGGCGGTATTTGTATTTGACTGCCATTTACTTTAATATCAATTCCGTACAAAGCCCAAGTGTCCTCTACAATAAATATACTCCCTGAGAATACGCGGTCATTTTCACGTTTTGGGATGATGTTTATTTTATGGATTAAATGCCCTTCGTCGTCGTAAAATTCCCCTTCAAGATTGTAATTGTAATAATTAAAGGCATAATCTGCAATTGGTGAAATAATATCATTATTAATACTGACCGTGTTGTTGTACAAATTAAAATCTACATCCATTGCAGAATTAAAATTTATACCGGTTGAGTTTCCACTGATTTTTGATGCCGTAACAGTTTCGAACAGACTTGGTTTTATATATTTGATTTTTGACATGGTTTCAGACAGATAGAGAATACCTGTCCTAGTAGAATCTAAAGCACCATCGAAATCTCCAAGTTCTTGACCCATAAATTTTTCTGGTGCATCAACAATTCGGATTACCCCTTTAGAATAAAAATCTGCTGTAAAGGCATCTAGCTTTTCTAAGTAGAATTTACGTTTTGCGATGGCCGCTCTAATGATGCGGTTTGCAGGATTTTCTTGACTGTCGATCACCACTTCTTTAAGGTCAATAATTTCTTCTTCCATCACCACATCCAGTCTGTGTGGTAAGCTCTCAATTTTCAGCTCTTTGGTAAGGGTCTTGTACCCCAAAAACTGAAAAACAATGACATAATTACTTGATTTTGATATGTTTAGCTCATACTGACCATCTTCATTTGAGGTGGTACCTTTGTAGGTATTTTCAATAAAAATATTGACGTAGGGGAGTGGCTTACCTTTGAGGTCTTTTACGGTTCCTTGTATTTGACTTTGTCCAAAATGGGCCATCAATAAAGCAAACGAGATTACAATATTTTTCATAATTTTATGATTTATAATTTTTTTTGATTCGATCAAGGTTTCTTTTATTGTCGCGATCTTTGATGCTTTCTCGCTTATCGAACAGTTTTTTTCCTTTAGCCAAAGCAATATTCAGTTTAGCAAAGCCCTTTTCATTGATAAAGAGTTTCAAAGGAACGATGGTAAGCCCTGTATTTTTGACTTCTTTTTCTAACTTTTTAAGTTCCTTTTTATTCAAGAGGAGTTTGCGCTGAGCCTTTGGCTTGTGATTGAAGTGATTTCCATAATCATATTCTTGAACTGTCATATTAATAACAAATAGCTCTCCATGATCATTAAATTCACAAAAACTTTCAGCAATTGAAGCCTTGCTGGCACGAATAGATTTAATTTCAGTTCCAGACAACACAATTCCTGCTGTGTACGAATCCAGAAGATCGTAAGAAAAACGTGCTTTTTTGTTGAGTATGTTAACAGACTTTTTCATTCTATTTCAAAACTAATCAATTAATCAGTTCATTTACCATTGTCGTTCGATAATTTTATTGAACAAAAAAAAGCAGTGCAGGTATATTTCTACACACAGTACTGCTTTTCCAACTAACCAACACCTTTAAGACGTTCGGTTTTTTAATTTGTTACATTTTCTTAGGAATGTTTTCTTTTTGGTTTCTAAAAACCAATTTATTGTCAAAAGCATCCATTAAGATAACATTATCTGATTGAATTTGTCCAGAGAGTATTTTTGTACTTAATGCATTAAGGACTTCTTTTTGAATCACTCGTTTTACAGGTCGTGCACCATACTCTGGCTGGTATCCCTTTTGCCCTAAATATTTTATGGCATCTGTTGTCGAATCAAATACTATGCCTTGATTTTGCAGTGTTTTTGAAAGGCTTTTCAGTTGAAGTTTTACAATAGATTCAATATGTTCTTCGTTCAATGGGCTGAATAAAATAGTGTCGTCAATTCGATTCAAAAATTCAGGCCTGACTATTTTTTTTAAAAGCCCCATGACTTCAATTTTTGCAGTTTCAAGCGCTGATTCGGAATCCGTTGAATCTTCAAATTTTGCTTGAATGATTTCACTCCCGATATTCGAGGTCATGATGATGATTGTGTTTTTAAAATCAGCAAGCCGCCCTTTATTATCAGTCAATCGACCTTCGTCCAAGACTTGCAGTAAAATATTGAACGTATCAGGGTGTGCTTTTTCGATTTCATCTAAAAGTACCACAGAGTAAGGTTTTCTTCGCACTGCTTCGGTCAGCTGGCCGCCTTCATCATAACCTACATATCCCGGTGGTGCACCCACCAGACGGCTTACCGAATGACGTTCTTGGTACTCACTCATGTCAATTCTTGTCAATGCATTTTCGTCATCAAATAAATAGGCAGCCAAAGTTTTAGCAAGCTCGGTTTTTCCAACACCAGTTGTTCCTAAAAATAAAAATGATCCAGTTGGTTTTTTTGGATTTTGAAGGCCTGCACGACTTCTGCGCACAGCATCACTTACTGCTCTTACTGCCTCTTCTTGACCAACAACTCTTTTGTGTAGTTCTGATTCCAAGTTGAGTAGTTTTTCGCGTTCAGAACTGATCATTTTAGTGATGGGAATTCCGGTCCATTTCGCAACTACTTCAGCAATGTCTTCGTATGTAACTTCTTCTTTTATAAGTGCTTGTTCTTGGTTTGAAGATAGTTCTTGTTGGACGTTTTTTAAATGCTCTTGTGCTTCTTTGATTTTTCCATAGCGCAATTCCGCAACTTTTCCATAATCGCCTTCTCGTTCTGCGCGCTCTGCTTCAATTTTTAATTCTTCAATTTCTGATTTTGCTATTTGCACTTTTTCTACTTTTTCTTTTTCGCTTTGCCACTGTGCCTCAAGGGTGTTACGGTCCTCTTTTATATTAGCTAGTTCAGCGCTTAGTATACGAAGTTTTTCTTTGTCTTTTTCGCGTTTTATGGCTTCAATTTCAATTTCTAGCTGCATTACTTTGCGATCTAAAATATCTAATTCTTCTGGCTTGGAGTTAATTTCCATGCGGAGTTTTGAGGCGGCTTCATCCATTAAATCAATTGCTTTGTCGGGCAAAAATCTATTGCTGATGTAACGTGTTGATAATTTTACAGCACCAATTATGGCCTCGTCTTTAATTTGAACTTTATGGTGCGTTTCGTATTTCTCTTTTATTCCACGTAAAATTGAAATCGCACTTTCTTCATCAGGCTCATCTACCATTACTTTTTGGAATCGTCGCTCTAAAGCTTTGTCTTTTTCAAAATATTTTTGGTATTCATCGTTCGTGGTTGCTCCAATAGCTCTTAGTTCTCCACGTGCCAGAGCAGGTTTTAAAATATTAGCAGCATCCATAGCTCCTTCTCCGCCACCTGCGCCCACAAGTGTGTGAATTTCGTCGATAAATAAAACTACATCGCCTGCGCTATTTGTTACTTCTTTGATTACTGATTTGAGTCGCTCTTCAAATTCTCCTTTATATTTTGCTCCAGCAATAAGCGCACCCATGTCTAGAGCAAAGACCTGTTTTTCTTTTAAATTTTCAGGAACATCACCAGAAATTATTCGATGTGCTAAGCCCTCAGCAATCGCTGTTTTTCCTGTGCCGGGTTCACCGACGAGTATAGGGTTGTTTTTTGTTCTTCTCGATAATATTTGCAGAATACGTCTTATTTCTTCGTCGCGACCAATGACAGGGTCCAATCGATTGTCACGCGCTAATTGATTTAGATTTTTTGCAAATTTCTCCAAAGCATTGTAATTATCTTCTTGGCTTTTGGAAGTCACTTTTTCTCCTTTTCGAAGTTGTGCAATACTGGCTTGTATATCTTTCTGTGTAACTCCTTGATCTTTTAATATTTGTGCTATTTTGTTCTTAGTTTTAAACATTGCTAAGAAAATATCTTCAATTGAAGTAAATGTACCTCCAGAATTTTTAGCGATTAAGTTTGCTTCGTTTAAGGTTTTTATAGTGGCTTTAGAAAGCATTTGATTAGCCCCGCTTACCTTTGGTAAACGTTTCATTTCTTGGTCAATAATTTGTTCTAACAAATTAGTGTTCAGATCTAGTTTTTTAAGTAAAAACGGAAGTGCATTTTGATCTACCTTCTGTATTCCTATAAAAAGGTGTTCGTTTTCTATTTGTTGATGTTCAAATTGTTGTGCAATTTGCTGCGCTTGTTGTAGTGCTTGTTGAGATTTTATTGTATAATTGTCAAAGTTCATAATGGGTATTTTTTTGATAATAAGCTCAATTTTCTTACCAGAGCATAACATCAGACAAATCGACACATTTTTAACAAAATTACTGACGAATAGTCATTTTTAGTGATTAATAACAACAATATATGGGATTATTTGACTCCTTTTTACACAATGAAACACCAAAATGGCCTGGATTCTCACTAGAGTCCATGGCACAACTTGAAGAACTTATTGAGTCTTCTTTCTCTATTCCACAACTCGTTTTTAAACATTCTACTCGTTGTAGTATCAGTCGGTATGTTTTAAATGATTTTATTTCAGGATATAGCTTTTCTGCCCCAGATTTCGGGGCGTGGTATTTAGATTTGCTAAATTTTCGTTCCATCTCAAATGCTGTGGCCGAACGGTTGGAAGTAACGCATCAATCTCCTCAGCTTTTAGTGATTAAAAACGGTAAAGTAGTAGCCCATGGTTCACATGAGCAAATCAATTCCTTGGCTCTCTCAAGTTTTTTGAATTAGTTAAATCTAAAATTTTAAATTGTTTCAAAATCATTTTTTTAGATATACGGCTTTTGAGGTGTATGATTTTTTTGGACCACGTACTACATGATTGATTTCAAATTGCTTATTTGTGATAAATTTGTAAGAAGAAGCGTAAATATCTTTGACGCAAAAGTGTGTAGCTTCTCCATAAAGCATTCCATTTTTATCTTTTAATACTATATTTTGAAATAGTTTATCAGGATTTTCATAGAAATAAATATCAAAACCACTGCTGCTTGGTTTGTAGATATATTTTCGTGAAGACTGTAGTTGTTTGCCGTTATTAAGAGTTATTACGCCTTGTTCGTGATAGTCAAATTTTAGTTCGCTTTTTTTTGTGATCAGCGCAGTGCCCATTAGTATGGATCCGTTGTCGTATGTGCGTTTGAGATGCCACCATCCCACAAGCCTTTCTAAAAGGTGTATGTGTGTTGTATTTAGATTAGCTTTATTTGTGGATCTCTTTTTCAATTCTTTGAATACTCCCTATCAAAATTAGACATTATAAATTAATTGCATCATTTATTTGGAAATATTCAATGAAAAACGCAATTTTGAGAGAATCCTTAAGCACCTTTATGCACAGTATTACATCTCAACCTTTAACATTGCCTATTCTCAATAATTTGACCATCAGTCAAGATCAGATTGAGCTGTCTAAAGAAGTTTGTGATAACATCGTCCGTTGTAGAGCTTATTTGGACGAGAAAATGAAGCATTCTAATATGCCAATTTATGGTATCAATACCGGTTTTGGATCTCTTTGTGATGTACAGATTAGTACGGATCAATTAACTCAGCTTCAAGAAAATTTAGTCCGTTCACACGCTTGTGGCACTGGTGAATTGGTTCCTAAGCCTATTGTAAAACTGATGCTTTTGTTCAAGATTAAATCATTGGGTAATGGGAATAGCGGAGTACATCTGGCTACTGTTCAGCGCCTTGTGGATTTTTATAATTTAAATATTTTGCCTGTAACATACACTCAAGGGTCTTTAGGTGCTTCTGGTGATCTGGCTCCTTTAGCCCACATGGCTTTGAGCCTTATCGGAGAGGGTGAGGTCTGGCATGAGGGGGAACAGAAGCCCACTCAGGATGTTTTGAAAGAGTATGATTTGAAGCCTATCAAGTTGCAATCAAAAGAAGGACTAGCACTGCTCAATGGAACTCAATTCATGTCGGCTTATGCTGTACATTGTCTTCTAAAATCGTACAAGCTTTCTTATTTTTCTGACCTTTTAGGTGCCTTATCGCTTGACGCATTTGATGGGCGTTTGGAGCCTTTCGATCCCTTGGTGCAACTGGTGCGTCCTCACAAAGGTCAAATTCTCACCGCCCAACGCATCCGTGCATTCTTAAAGGACAGTCCCTTAATTAGTCAACCTAAAGCTCATGTTCAAGACCCCTACTCATTTCGCTGTATGCCCCAAGTTCATGGCGCTACAAAAGATGCCCTGGCACATGTATGTTCTGTAGTCTTAACAGAAATTAATTCGGTTTCTGATAATCCTAATATTTTTGTTGCTGCTGATAAGATTATCTCTGGCGGAAATTTTCATGGTCAACCTTTGGCCTTAAGTTTAGATTTTTTAAAAATTGCCCTATCTGAACTTGGGAGTATTTCTGAGCGGCGAACTTATCAGTTGATTTCTGGTCAGCGTGGTTTGCCTTCTTTTTTGGTCAAATCTCCTGGTTTGAATTCAGGATTTATGATTCCTCAATACACTGCAGCGAGTATTGTTAGCGCCAATAAACAATTGGCAACTCCTGCAAGTGTGGATTCTATTGTGTCTTCCAATGGTCAGGAAGATCATGTCAGTATGGGTGCTAATGCTGCAACTCAAGCCTTAAAAATCGTCGAAAATGTCGAGCGCATTTTGGCTATTGAGATGATGAATGCCTCTCAAGCTTTGGCTATGCGTACATTGAATACCTCTCCTTTTTTAATGCAATTTCTTAGCTCCTACAGATCTGAAGTTCAATTCATGGAGTCTGACAAGCCGCTGTATAAAGAGATTAAAAAAACCATTGCTTTCATGAGCTCGTTAGATTTTGACAACGATGTTCTGTTTGAGGAGATAGACGCATAAAAAAACCCCTGCGAAAGCAAGGGTGTAGCTAATTAAATTATGTTTAATTTATTTTTCTTCCGAAGTTTTGGCACTTGTTATTTTGATTTTGAGTTCCGTTTCATTTTTCCCTATATCCATGGTAATACTATCCCCTTCTTGAATATTTGATTTTATGATTTCCTCAGCAATCGTATCTTCAACATACTTTTGAATGGCGCGCTTCAGTGGGCGTGCTCCATATTGCTTGTCAAATCCTTTTTCTGCAATGAAGCTACGTGCTTTTTTGGTTAACTTTATTTTGTATCCAAGTTCTGCAATTCGGTCTAAAAGCTTTTCTAATTCGATATCAATAATTTTATCGATATCCTCTTTTTCAAGAGTATTAAAAACAACAACATCATCGATTCGATTTAAAAATTCAGGAGCAAATGCCTTTTTGAGTGCGTTTTCTATTACACCACGTGCATTGGCACTTTCTTGTTGTTTTTGTGCTGCAGTCCCAAAACCAACCCCAGTACCAAAATCTTTTAATTTCCGCGCACCAATATTAGATGTCATTATAATTATGGTATTGCTGAAATCAATTTTACGACCCAGACTATCGGTTAAAAACCCATCGTCTAGTACCTGTAGCAACATATTAAAAACATCTGGATGTGCTTTTTCAATTTCATCCAAAAGAATTACAGCATAAGGCTTTCGTCGTACTTTTTCGGTGAGTTGACCGCCTTCTTCATATCCTACGTATCCAGGAGGTGCGCCTACAAGTCTAGAAATGGCAAATTTCTCCATGTATTCACTCATATCTATGCGAATCAATGCATCACTATTGTCAAATAACTCTCCAGCCAAAACTTTTGCTAACTGTGTTTTTCCAACGCCTGTTTGTCCTAAAAATATAAATGACCCAATAGGTTTGTTAGGGTCTTTAAGTCCAGCACGGTTTCTTTGAATGGCTTTTACGACCTTAGAAACAGCTTCATCTTGACCAATGACCTTGCCATTGATGAGTTCGGGTAACAATGAGAGCTTGTTGCCTTCGGTCTGTGCAATTCGATTTACTGGAATCCCAGTCATCATCGAAACGACCTCTGCAACGTTTTCTTCACTGACAATTTCTCTATTCAATTTTGATTCTTCTTCCCATTTTTTTTGGGCATCAGCTAAACTTCTTTCCAATCGTTTTTCATCATCCCTGAGTTTGGCAGCTTCTTCGTATTTCTGTTTTTTAACAACAGAATTTTTTGTAGCACGAACAGCCTCGAGCTCAGTTTCAAGTTCCGTGATTTGATCTGGAACATCTATGTTTGTGATGTGTACTCGGGATCCAGCCTCATCTAGGGCGTCAATAGCTTTATCTGGAAGAAAGCGGTCAGACATATACCTGCTGGTCAACTTTACACAAGCCTCAATAGCTTCGTCTGTATAGTCAACGTTATGGTGCTCTTCGTATTTGTTTTTAATGTTGTTAAGAATTTCAATAGTTTCCTCTACAGAAGTGGGTTCGATAATAACTTTTTGAAAACGTCGTTCTAGAGCGCCGTCTTTTTCGATGTGTTGTCGATACTCATCTAGGGTGGTAGCGCCTACACATTGAATCTCACCTCTTGCTAAAGCAGGTTTAAACATGTTTGAAGCATCCAAACTTCCCGTTGCACCACCGGCACCTACTATGGTGTGAATTTCATCTATGAATAAAATCACATCGTCATTTTTTTCTAATTCATTCATGACGGCCTTCATGCGCTCTTCAAATTGCCCTCTGTATTTAGTGCCCGCTACTAAACTCGCTAGGTCTAAAGTAACCACGCGTTTGTTGAATAAGATTCTTGATACTTTTCGTTTGACAATTCTATTGGCTAGTCCTTCAGCAATTGCAGATTTTCCAACTCCGGGTTCCCCAATGAGTAAGGGGTTGTTTTTCTTTCTTCGGCTCAGTATTTGGGATACCCGTTGAATTTCTTTGTCACGCCCAACAACAGGGTCTAATTTCCCTTCTTCAGCCATGGCCGTTAAGTCTCGTCCAAAATTATCTAAAACAGGAGTTTTCGATTTTTTATTGCTTTTGGTAGTACTGATTTGTCCAAAATCCCCTAAATTTTCTTTTTCTTCACTAGGGTCTTCCTCAGAAAAAGACTCTGCTTTAGGTGCATCTATATAATCATCATCGCTGCTAGTGATCATGTTTTTGAATTGTTCCTTCACATTGTCATAATTAACTCTTAATTTGTTAAGTAGCTTTGTTGTAGGGTCATTTTCATTTCTAAGAACGCACAAAAGCAGATGAGCAGTATTGATTGATTTACTTTGAAATAGTTTGGCTTCTAAAAACGTTGTTTTTAGCGCGCGTTCCGCTTGACGGGTAAGGTGTAGATTTTTTTTCTCATTTGCAGCAACATTGATGTTAGGGTTAGCAGGGCTTAAAATTTCTACTTTGCGGCGCAGCTGGCTAAGGTCGATGTCGAGTGCATTGAGAATTTCTACTGCTTTGCCTTGTCCATCACGAAGCAAGCCTAGCATCAAATGCTCGGTTCCAATAAAATCATGTCCTAGACGCAATGCTTCTTCTTTACTGAAAGAAATCACATCTTTAACTCGGGGTGAAAAGTTGTCATCCATAGAAAATATTTTGTATAAAAATACGAATTTTATGAGTCATAATTCAAAAACCATACCTCAAATAAATTTTGTTATTACAAATGATATTAAAAACTATTTAAAATCAAAATTTTTAGCTCTTATTTTATTAACCCTTTTCCTCTTAAAATTGTTGATAAAAGGGCCTAAAAAAACAGGCTTTTTTTAGGCATAAAAAGGAGGATTGTTTTATATTAGCTTGAATATAATAATTGCAATAAAATCGACCTATGATAGAAGGAGAAAAATTAATTCCTATAAACATTGAAGATGAAATGAAATCGGCATACATCGACTATTCGATGTCTGTAATTGTTTCTAGAGCCTTACCCGATGTTCGTGATGGGCTCAAGCCCGTTCACCGCCGTGTTTTGTTTGGGATGCATGAATTGGGTGTTCGAGCGAGTTCTGCACACAAAAAGTCGGCAAGAATTGTTGGTGAAGTCCTTGGTAAGTACCACCCACATGGCGATACTTCTGTGTACGACACTATGGTGCGTATGGCTCAAGAATGGAGTTTGCGCTATATGCTTGTTGATGGCCAAGGGAATTTTGGTTCAATTGATGGTGATAGCCCTGCAGCAATGCGTTATACTGAGGCAAGAATGCGCAAAATATCTGAGGATATGCTTGCAGATATTGACAAGGACACCGTAGATCATAAATTGAATTTTGACGATACTCTTCATGAGCCCACTGTACTTCCAACGCGCATACCTGGCCTTTTGGTTAATGGTGCATCGGGAATTGCAGTAGGTATGGCAACCAATATGCCACCACACAATCTTTCAGAAGTTGTAGATGGTATACACGCCTACATTGATAACAGTGCCATTGAAATTGATGAATTAATTACCCATGTAAAGGCACCTGATTTTCCAACTGGTGGTATCATTTATGGATACGATGGTGTTAGAGAGGCATTCAAAACTGGTCGTGGACGCGTTGTAATGCGCGCCAAAGCAAATATTGAAGAAGTTAATGGTAGAGAATGCATTATTGTAAATGAAATTCCATACCAAGTCAATAAAGCGGATATGATTAAGAAGACTGCTGACCTTGTTAATGATAAAAAACTGGAAGGAATTTCAACCATACGCGATGAATCTGACCGGAATGGTATGCGGATTGTTTACGTATTGAAACGCGATGCTATTCCAAACATTGTATTAAATAAGCTGTTTAAATACACAGCACTTCAATCTTCCTTTAGTGTAAACAACATTGCCTTGGTTAATGGTCGTCCTGAAATGTTGAATCTAAAAGATATGATTCATCATTTTGTCGAGCACCGTCATGAAGTTGTTGTACGGCGCACAAAATATGAACTACGAAAAGCAGAGGAGCGTGCCCACATCTTAGAGGGGCTTATTATAGCTTCGGATAATATTGACGAAGTGATATCGATCATTCGTGGTTCTTCTAACCCAGATGAGGCTCGTCAAAAACTCATCAAACGTTTTGAGTTGAGTGAAATTCAAGCCAAAGCCATCGTTGAGATGCGCTTGCGTCAACTTACGGGATTAGAGCAAGATAAATTGCGTACAGAGTACGAAGATCTTATGAAGACCATTGAGGATTTAAAAGATATTTTGGACAAAAAAGACCGCCGAATGCAAATCATCAAAGATGAATTGGCTGTGGTCAAAGAAAAATATGGCGACGAGCGCCGCTCTACCATTGAATACGCTGGAGGTGATTTGTCTATAGAAGACATGATACCAAATGAACAAGTGGTAATCACCATATCTCATGCCGGATATATCAAACGTACATCATTGACAGAATACCGTACACAAAATAGAGGTGGCGTAGGGCAGAAAGCCTCAACCACGCGTAACGAAGACTTTTTGGAACACCTTTTTGTAGGGACGAATCACCAGTACATGTTGTTTTTCACTCAAAAAGGAAAATGTTTCTGGATGCGTGTTTATGAAATTCCAGAAGGTAGTAAGACGTCCAAAGGCCGGGCAATACAAAACCTTGTCAATATAGAACAAGACGATAAAGTAAAAGCCTTTATATGTACACAAAATTTAAAAGACGAGGACTACATTAACGCCCACTACGTTATCATGGCGACCAAAAAAGGTCAAGTCAAGAAAACCTCATTGGAACAATACTCACGTCCGCGTACAAATGGAATCAATGCGATCACCATTAAAGAAGGTGATGAGCTACTTGAAGCAAAACTCACAACTGGCGAAAGTCAAGTCATGTTAGCACTGAAATCTGGAAAAGCCATTCGTTTCGAGGAAGCAAAAACCCGCCCTATGGGTCGCGGGGCTTCGGGAGTACGTGGAATTACCTTGGCACACAATTCCGACGAAGTTATTGGTATGATTTCTGTAGATGATATGGAAAGTAATATACTAGTCGTTTCTGAAAATGGCTATGGAAAGCGCTCCAGTTTAGAAGATTACCGTATAACAAACCGAGGTGGAAAAGGAGTAAAAACTATTTCTATAACGGACAAAACAGGTAGTTTAGTTTCGATAAAGAATGTAACGGATGAAGATGATTTAATGATCATCAACAAGTCTGGAATCGCCATTCGAATGGCAGTAGAAGATTTAAGAGTGATGGGGCGGGCTACACAAGGCGTAAAGCTCATCAATCTTAAAGGGAATGATTCTATAGCAGCCGTTGCTAAAGTAATGAAAGAGGAAGAAGAGGAGGAAGCAGAGGATCTAAGCAGTGAAGCTTCAACATCTGAAGAAACATCAAACCCAGAAAACACTACAAACGACACACAAACAGAAGCATAATTTTAATACAATAAATCATGAAAAATTACCTAATTTTTGGACTCCTACTTACATTTGCTTGGTCCATAAATGCACAAAAAAAAGAACTTCGTACAGCTGGGAAAGAGTTGGATAAAGGAAATTTTGAAAAAGCAGCCACAGCACTATCTGCCGCAGAATTAGTTTTTGATGCGATGGATGACAAACAAAAAAGCCAATACTATTTATTCCAAAGTAAATTGTTTTATAAAAATGGCGCTGCTAGCCCTTCGGAAATTGAACAATCTGTAGCCGCTTTCGTAAAAGTCAGTTCAACTGCCCTCACGCAAGACAAAAACATCCATTTGCAAAATCTGCTTAACCATATTTTAACTAAAGGAACTGACTATGTTTCGAATAATGACTATGCCACAGCAACGGATTATTTTTCAAATGCCTACAAACTCTCTGAAAAGGATACTGTTTATTTGTATTATGCAGCATCTTCGTCTGTTAATGCTAAGCAATACGACAAGTCTTTGGCCATGTATGAGAAGCTAAAATCCATAGGGTTCACTGGAGTTGAAAAACAATATCTTGCTGTAAATAAAGAGACCAATGTAGAAGAATCTTTTGACAGTAAAGTGCTGCGCGATATCTCTGTAAAAACAAAAACACACATTAACCCTAGTGATAAAAATACAAAATCAAAGTACCCAGAAATCATCAAAAATATGGCCTTGATTTACAACCAGCGTGGTGAAACTGAAAAAGCCTTGGAAGCTATGCGCGAAGCGAGGGCCGAAAATCCTGATGATTTAAACTTGGTACTCACCGAAGCCAATGTGCATTACACTATGGGTAACACTGAAAAATTCAAAGAACTTTTGGAATATGCCACCAAGCGCGACCCTAATAACGCCGAACTACAGTACAATCTTGGTGTTATAGCCGCTGATGCTGATGATTTTGAAAATGCAAAAAAATACTATCAGCGTGCGATAGCACTAAACTCCAAGTACACCAATGCTTATATCAATCTGGCAGCCTTGATTTTAGGGCAAGAAGAATCTATTATTGATGAGATGAACAATTTGGGAACTTCAGCTGCCGATGACCGCCGCTACGACGAACTTCGTGAAGAACGAAACCAACTCTATTTGGACGCTATTCCTTATTTGGAACAGGCGTTAGCTGCTGACCCTGCAAATTTTCAGGCGGCTAAAACCCTGTCCAATATTTTTTCTGCTACAGGCAACGATGCTAAAGCTAAAGAATATAAAGATATGGCCAATAGTTTAGAACAATAACATTTAGATTTTTACACCCTACGGCCCATACATTGTATGGGCTTTTTTTATGGGAAAAGGATTTGTGTAAGAACAGTAGCAGTTTACATGCTGATTTTTAGATTTATAAAAAAAATCTATACAATGCTCTTAATCACGCGAAGTTTATGAGAATGGGTGTTGGTATCGACATTATAAATCCCAGTGTGGTCTATGCGGTCAATCCGTACTTTACCGTGGGCATGGATGATATGATGGTTTTCCATGATGATGCCGACATGAATGATGTCCCCCTCATTATTATCAAAAAAAGCGAGGTCTCCAGCTGTACTTTCTTCAATAAAACTCAAGGCATCGCCTTGCGTGGCTTGTTGTGAAGCATCGCGTAAGAGTTTGAATCCATTGAGGCGGTATACCATTTGTGTAAAGCCCGAACAATCGATACCAAAAGGGGTTTTTCCACCCCACAAATAGGGGGTATTAAGGAATAAAAGTGCGGTTTCTATAAGCTGATTTTTTTGCTGTTGCCCAATCAGAACTTCTCCGTCAAAGTCATGGTTCAATAGTGATTGTGCAGACAACACACTTCCCATCACAATGGGTTGAAGTTTATGGTCTTTATCTGAAATAAAACTGACTAAATCGCCGCAGAGTTGCTCTTTTTTTGAAGAGTATATTTTGTAGTCTTCTTTTTCGATCAGTTGGAATTGTTTATTGTCAATCCAACCTTCATATCCGTCATAACTCAATCGGATACGACTCCATTTTTTGCGTTGCTCTAGGACTTTAAACAATTCGCCATAAAGGACTTGCGATGTGAGTTCGCTTTTGTCTGAGGGTTCGTTTCTTAATGCGACAATACTAAGATTGCACAGGCCGTATTGCATTGAGTGCTAGTTTCGTTCGATGATCAGTGCCGAAGCACCGCCGCCGCCATTACAAATGGCTGCCGCTCCAATTTTTCCATTATTTTGTTCCAAAACATGAAGTAGAGTTACTACTATTCGCGCACCAGAACACCCCAGAGGATGTCCAAGCGAAACCGCACCGCCATTGACATTGACTTTGACACCGCTGAGGCCCAAAATTTTCATGTTAGCCAATCCTACTACTGAAAAGGCTTCGTTAAATTCAAAATAATCAACATCATCAATGTTGATATTGGCTTTGTCCAGGGCTTTGGGGAGGGCTTTTGCAGGTGCTACCGTAAACCATTCGGGCTCGCGCGCGGCGTCTGCATAACTTTTTATGGTGGCCAAGGGTTTCAGGCCAAGTTGGTTAGCTTTGTCTTTACTCATCAGAACAAGTGCAGCAGCACCATCATTGATGGTAGAGGCATTGGCTGCGGTTACGGTCCCGTCTTTTGTAAATGCAGGTCTAAGGGCTGGAATTTTTTCTAATTTAACGTTGCTGAATTCTTCATCTGTGGTGACTACTATAGGTTCGCCACGACGCTGAGGAACTTCTACAGGCACAACTTCTCTGTCAAATTTTCCACTACTCCATGCGGCTGCAGAGCGCTCATAAGATTGAATTGCAAAGGCATCTTGATCTTCTCTTGAAAAATCATATTCTTTGGCACAAGCATCGGCACAAACACCCATTGCTTCTTTGTTGTAAGCATCTACTAAGCCATCTTTTTGCATGCCATCTTCCATTTGTGCAGGTCCAAATTTTTTGGCTGTTCGTGCGTGATAATAGTGCGGAATTTTACTCATATTTTCCATACCTCCGGCTACAATAATTTCAGCATCGCCAAGCGCAATACTTTGTGCGGCTTGCATGATGGATTTCATTCCTGAAGCACAGACTTTATTGATAGTAGTGCAAGGGACTGTATCGGGAATTCCAGCAAATATAGCAGCCTGCCTTGCAGGAGCTTGACCTGCTCCAGCTTGAACAACGTGCCCCATAAGGACTTCGTCTATTGAACTAGGATTTAAATTAATTTTTTCTAATGCACCTTTAATGGCGATAGCCCCAAGTTTTGGTGCATCAACAGATGATAAACTTCCCATAAAACTACCAATTGGGGTGCGTACTGCAGAAACGATGACAACTTCTTTCATCTAAAAATAGTTTTAGTTTTACTCTTGCTAATGTAAATAAAATTTGGCAGATATTAGAGATGATTGTTGATTATTAGTCTACTGTTGACGTTCTTTTTATTACTTTTGATTAGGCTTATATTGCTCAGTAATAAATTGCTTAAATATTTTATATGGATCGTATTTTAAATAAATTTCACAAAAATCACAACTTATTTTATAAAGTGGTTTTGTTTGTGGTGACTACTTTTTTGATTGTTTATTTATTTCCCAAAAGTGGAACGTTCCGTTATAGTTTTGAAAAAGGAAAACCTTGGCAATCTGAAAATTTATATGCTCCTTTTGATTTTGCAATTCAAAAATCTGCTGAGACCATTGAAGACGAACGGCAGCAAATTTCAAAGGAATCTCCTGTATTTTTTGAAATCGATACGGCTAAAACCAATCAAATTTTCAAAAATTTTGATACTGTTTTCGACCGAAATTTTTTGGATGTTAACGAGCCTGAACTAACGAATAATTTATATCAATTTGGTGCACAAATTTTCTCAGAATTATATAGTTCTGGTGTATTGTCAGAGGGGTATAATTTTGATTCTGAGCGGTTGATTTCGGTATTGGTGAATAAAACTCAAAATAAAACAATTCCATATGCAGAATTTTTCCTTCAAACAGATTTAAAAGCACACATTGAAGCTAAGGTTAAAAACTCTGATTATGAGGACTATATGTCCTCTTATTTGTCTTTGTTTTTTGATGTGGTACAACCCAACACAATCTACAACACTTCACTTACAGAAAGTGCTTTGAGCGATCGTCTTGGGCGGATAGTTCTCGTTCGTGGGCGTGTGGACAAGGGAACTCTGATCATTTCCAAGGGAGAGGTAGTTCAGGGTGAGAAATTGGCTATTTTAAAGTCTTTAGAATCTGAGTACGCTTCACAGGTATGGACCGAAGCCAATTATGTTTGGATTTTAGCGGCATATACTGTTCTTGTTGCATTAGCTTTGTTAATGCTTTTGCTTTTCTTAAGGAAATATAGAATTGAAATTTTTTCTAATAATACCAAGGTCACGTTTATATTTTTCAATATCACTTTGATGGTTTTACTCACCACCTTGGTGGTGAACTATAATTCTGCATATATATATGCTGTACCTTTGTGTATTCTTCCCTTAGTACTCAAGGCCTTTTTTGATGCTCGTCTTGGGCTTTTTGCACACGTTGTCACCGTGCTTTTATTGGGTTTTGTTGTTGCCAACAATTACGAGTATATGTTTCTTCAGATTATCGCTGGAATTGTAACTATTCTTACGGTCTCTGAATTGTATAAACGCGCTAATTTATTTATATCAGTGGGACAAATTACCTTAATTTATATTATTTCTTATTTTGCCTTTTTTGTTATTCATGAAGGTAGTGTAGATGGTCTGAAGTGGGAAAATTTTCTTTTGTTTGTCCTCTGTGGTTTAGCTACATTGTTTGTTCAGCCTTTGATCTACGCCTATGAAAAATTATTTGGATTGGTTTCTGATGTCTCTTTACTAGAATTATCTGATACAAACTCTAAACTACTTAAAGAGCTTTCTGACAAAGCCCCAGGAACATTTCATCATTCATTGAATGTGGCCAACTTGGCTGAGGCTTCTGCCAACGAAATTGGAGCCAATGCGATGTTGGTGCGCGTTGGGGCTTTGTACCACGACATAGGAAAAATGTCTAATCCGACATATTTTACAGAAAATCAGTCTACGGGAACCAATCCCCATGACGAACTATCTCCAAAGGAGAGTGCACAGATTATAATAGGGCATGTAATCAAGGGAGTTGAATTGGCTAAGAAGTACAATTTGCCAGATCGTGTCATTGATTTTATTCGCACTCATCACGGCACAAGCTCTGTCCGTTATTTTTACAACAAGCAAATGGAGTTGACTGCCGAATTTGACCCTTTAGACTTTGCATACAATGGCCCACAGCCTTTTAGTAAAGAAACGGCTATTTTAATGATGTGTGATAGTGTTGAGGCTGCATCTAAAAGCTTGAAAGATCCAACATCTACAAAAATCAATACGTTTGTTGATGCCATAGTAGCTAGTCAAATAGAAAATGCTCAGTTTTTGAACGCCAACATTACATTCAAGGAAATTGAATCCATTAAGAAAGTTTTGAAGCACAAGTTAGCCAACATGTACCATCTTCGTATAGAGTACCCTGAATAAGAATAGAAATCTATTTAAAAAATTAAATAAATTGTTTGCGTTGTTGCTAATGAAAAGGTACATTTGCATCCGCAATTTTATTGCATAAGTTCATAACAAATAGGAGAGGTGCCAGAGTGGTAATGGAGCAGATTGCTAATCTGTCAACGCGTAAGTGTTGCCCGGGTTCGAATCCCGGTCTCTCCGCAAGTAAAGAATTCAAAACAACACGGGGTGTAGCGTAGCCCGGTTATCGCGCCGCGTTTGGGACGCGGAGGTCGCAGGTTCGAATCCTGCCACCCCGACAGTGTTTTTGAGTTTTTACTTTTATTTAATAGATAACCATTCGGGGTGTAGCGTAGCCCGGTTATCGCGCCGCGTTTGGGACGCGGAGGTCGCAGGTTCGAATCCTGCCACCCCGACATCAAGACTAGATCTTTGATTGGTCGCATAGCTCAGCTGGATAGAGCACCTGCCTTCTAAGCAGGCGGTCCTAGGTTCGAATCCTAGTGCGATCACCAAATCGGAGAATTGATTCACAGGAATTGGTTCTCCTTTTTTTATGTTTGAGATTTCCTTCGATAAAATAGGAATTGACCCAAAAATAGCGTTCACTTTTGGGGTTCGAACTCGGTCGTTTGACTTGTCGTAACCCAATCCGGATGGAAACACTAAATTTTGCAGCTTTTGTCGTTGTTTTAAATCTCCATCTTCCCAAATCTTCTCGAGAGATTCGGATAAAGTAAGGGCTTTATCAATAGCCAACTCAAGGTTCGAACTACTAAGTGATGGATTTTCAATTTTTGACTGTAGTTCGTCTTTTTGAGTTTCATACTTGTCTTTAAACTTTTTGTAAATAGTGCTGTCTAATTCTCCAAGGGCATACCGCTCTTCAATAGAGTCTATTTTTGTATTGAGCTCCGTAATTGTTTTTTTAATGGACTTCTTCCTAGTTCTTAACTCTTTAGTGATATTGTCATAAGTATAGGTCATCACTTCTTTTACAACATCCTTGTATTTAGGATCTAATTGATAGGTTTTTAAATCTTTAGTAAAGGTAGTGTGAAGTGCTTTAGCAGATTTGTTGCAAGAGCACCCTTTAGTTCTACATTTATAGTAGTAGAGTCCTTTTTTCTTAACAAGGTATCCAGTTAGAGGAAGTTTACAGCTATCGCAATAGATAAACTGTTTTAAGGGAAGATTTTCATTTTCTGCTTTGCGGTGTTTTGGATGATGCGTTTCAATAGCATTAATCTTTAAAAAGTCCTCTTTAGATACAAGAGGTTTGTGTTTTCCTTCAATGACTTCACCTGGTATCATTTTACTCACAAGTACCCCACAATAAAACGGATTTTTAAACACTTCACTGAGTCTTCGCTCATCAATTATTAATCCAAGAGACTGAAGCTTTTCTATGATCTCAACATTGGTGTAAATTCCTTTTAATTTCCAAGTAAAAGCCTTTTTAATCAGCTTGCCTTCTTTTGAAGGCACAATCTCCCAATCCACAGCTTTGTGATACTTCTTTTTATTGATGTATCCAATGGGTGGATTCCACAGCCAATAGCCTTTTCGAAGAAGATCGGTCATGGCTGTTATGGTCTTATCTCTTCTGAGCTCATTATCAAATTGGCTAAACATATAAAACAGGTTCTGCTGGAACTTTCCAGCGGCGGAGGTGGTATCTACTTCTTGAGTGACAGCTTTAACTTGTATTCCTTGGGAAAATAGCTCTTGCGAGATCTGCGCTGCACTACTTCCAGTTCTTGAAAATCTATCATAAGAATAAACTATGATATAACCCACAGAACCACTTTGTCTTACGTATTTGAGCATTCGTTTAAACTCTTTACGCTCATCACTTTTAGCCGACTCGTATGTTCCTCCAAAATAGCCTACCACGCGAAGACCATTAGATTTAGCGTAGTTCTCACAATACTTTTTTTGTGTTTCAAGTGAGGTATTGGTATCGGCCTGCTCTTTGGTAGACACCCTGGTGTAGATAATCGCATTGTTGTTTTGGCCAAGTTCGTTTTTTGCTGGGGCAAATGCTTTGAATTTTTCAAGTGTGGTCATAAAGCGTTTAGTTAATGGCTGTTTACAACGATGAGGCAATACGCCTCAAGTGATTTTAAAATTTTATCTATATTTTCGTTCTTATCACAGATAAGAGAAAGCTTTTGTCTGACAGCTTCTCTTTTCTGCTCGGTTATAGCATCATCCTCTAATGCATAACGATCCTTTTGGTCCATATCGAGTTAGGATTAACTCGGGCTGGATCGTCAGGGACCGGTGTGGTGATACAAAATGCTTCATACTATTTGGTTAAGATGGTTAGTTTATAATTGTCTTGTGCTCTTGGCTCAATGAGTAGCCTTGCTGTTTTGGGCAGTTTGTTGTTTAAAAAGAAATCCGCCAGCTGCTTGGCTTTTTTATGGTCTTCACGAATAATAAGTGGTTTAATGTTATCATTGTCTATAAGAAGCTCAATGTACTTTGGAGATTTAAACATAACAATCTCTCGAATTTGATTTTCTATTTGGCTGAGGTATGCAATATCTTTATTCACCCTTTCAAACTCAACAGATACTATCTGCTCTATAAAGGGCATAAGAGGAATACACATATAAGCCTTATCGTTTATCATCTCTAAAAACTTTTCTGTGATGGCTTTATTACCATCTCTTATGTGATACTCTCCTGTTTTAGGAAAGTAATAAAACGACATCGGCTTTTTGTCTATTAAAATGCTATCTATAACAGCATCACTAAACGGGTTTATCTCCATGCCATGAAAATGAAGCAGAAGCGGATCGTTTAAGATAGATTCATAAATCCCTAAAGACGAATCAACAACCTTTTGTTTATTTAAAAAAGCAATATGCTTTTCAAGCTTAGACTTAAAATACCCTTTCTCACGTGGCTCATCCCAAACCATTTTAGCAAGCTCAGCAAGTTTTGTGGTATTGATACCAAATGCACTAAGCTCATCAACTAAACATAGCCACAGCGCCTGAGGCACATTCATTTTGGCTTTTTTACCCGCATCAAAAAAAGGAAGAACTTCTTTGGTTTTCCAATAAGTCACCATACGGGGGCTAATACCAAAATACTTAGGCAGTGTAAAGTGCTGTCCTAATAAGTCTTTTTTAAAATCTAAATCGCTGTTCATATACAAACTTTACACAAATGTAAAAAAAATAATATAAAATAAAGTAATATGTAATAAAATAAATTACTTTTGCTGTATATTAATCTTAAATATAAGATATGACGTGTAAAAACCCAGAATGTAAAAAGGAGATAATATACAAAAAAAGCGCAAAGAGGAGATACTGCAATGATAGCTGTAAGAACAGAGCAAATTATCTAAGGCGTCAGCAAACATATGGTCATCTCTTTGAGTGGGACAAGCTAATGCGACAAAACTACCATATACTTTTAAAATTAAAACAAAAAGATTTAGGACCTATAAGTTGTCAAACCTTAGAAAGTCATGGTATTGAATTTGGGTACCTTCACAAAGATGAAGCTGTTATTGATGATAATGGTGTAAAAATTATGGTATCTCGAATCTATGATATTCGATTTATGATTAATAATAAACAGGAATTAATATTTATTTAAATTATAACAAGATGGAACAATTGAAACTTGAGGGTATGGATCGTTTAAGAACATCAACCCAACAGGCTCAGATTATGGGCATTATTAAAGATAATGAGGTTTATAGCGATAGTTCAAAACCAAATTATGCTATGCTCTATTTTTCACTTGGAGTTATTTCAGTCATAGCAGTTTCTGTTATACTATTCAATATTAACAGAAGTAGAAATCCTAAGGAAGAATAAATTGATTATAGCTCTAATGGTTATTGAAAAAGGTACGCTAATGTGTGCCTTTTTTTTATATATAACGAAGTTAATCGAACAAAAATTATTGTAGAAAATAAAGATTATTTTATAAAATAATATTCCAATATCAATCAAACAGACCGGCCAGAAATAGCGTAAACCGTAATAAACCGTATTAGAACCGCTGAAACTGTATTAAAATCGGTTTTGATATTGTTTTTAGCGATAACCAGGGTATAAAATCAATTTTTTTTGAGGATTATAAAATTAAAATGAAACAAAAAAATAGTCCAACCAAACCAAATTATAGAAAAAATTCATCCATGCTAAAAAAGTTCAACGAGATTTTATAATTAAATCATTTATTTAATAATTATAATTAGATATATTTAACTTACATCTCCTAGTTTCATATCTTATATAGAGCTTGGTCAATAATTTATTTTTCTTACTAATTTATGATTGACCATAGAAGTATCAACATTTGCTACTATCACATATCCTTCAATACGCACACGCTTTGAATTTAAAAAACTATAAAAATTTAAATAATGTTATTTTACCTTAGAACTGTTGAAAATTATTTTTTTGATAATATGTATTAACAATCAGGTAATAGCTATTTATAAAATAACTAATTTATTACATAATTTTAACTGTGTAAAAAGTGACTTTAAAAATATGCATACAAAAACACTTGTTTTTCTTTTACTGATTTGTTCCAACTTAATTTCCATCGCCCAAACCACTGTGGGTGCTGTTTTTGACGATGGCATGGTGTTACAGCAACAGAAAGACATTTATTTATGGGGCACAGATAATGTTGGCACCAAAATTAATGTTGTTAGCTCATGGGGAAAGACAGCCAAAACAACCACATCAAAAAACGGAAAATGGAAGCTGCAATTAGCAACCCCTGTGGCTGGTGGCCCTCATTCGATTACGATAAAGGGGTCATCTTCAATAATAATAAACGACGTATTGATTGGTGAGGTATGGATATGCTCGGGGCAATCTAATATGCAACTACCTCTTAAAGGGGGGTTAGATGGCAATTTCATTGAAGGCGGGTTGGATGCAATTGTGAATTCAAAAAATGATAGAATTCGATTTTTTACTGTCCAGAAAAATGCAAGTTTAAAGCCTTTGGACAACATAAAAGGTAAATGGGAGAAAGCTGACCCTTCAACATCAGGGTCCTTCGGTGCTGTTGGTTACTTCTTTGCTCAACAACTTGAGAAAGTGTTAGAGGTTCCCATTGGAATTATTGTAACAGCCTGGGGCGCTTCTTCAGCAGAGGCATGGACAGACTCAAGCACATTAAACGATTTAGGTTTAGAATTACCTGAAAAAATGGCCAAAATGAAACAACAAACGCCAAGTGTGTTATACAACGCCATGATACATCCTCTAATTGGCTATGGAATGAAAGGAATTTTGTGGTACCAAGGAGAATCGAACCGTCATAATGCGGAGCAATATGAACAAATAATTAATGCCATGGTAACATCGTGGCGCGAAAAATGGAATAATAGAGATTTCCCTTTTTATTATGCCCAGATTGCTCCTTTCAATTACGGAAAAAGAAATTCTGCTTTTTTAAGAGAAGCACAGTTAAACACAAGTCATTCATTGAAAAATTCAGAGATGGTAGTTACATTAGATGTTGGTGATTGCACCCAAATCCATCCATCAAAAAAAACAGAAGTTGGCAAGCGTCTATCCTATATAGCACTTGCTAAAGATTATGGGATTAGTGGATATGATTTCAAATCACCCTCATTAAAAAATTACTTTGTAGAAGACCAAGAGATCACTTTAACTTTTTCAGATCGTGTACACTTAAATAAGAATGTAGATGCTTCAGAAAATTTTGAAATAGCAGGAGCTGATATGATTTTTTATCCTGCAAATGCAGTTATGACGAGCCCCTATCATAGCGATCAAAAAATTAGGGTGTTTTCTAAAAAAGTACCCCATCCTAAAGCGGTGCGTTATGGATTTAAAAACTGTGTATTACCAACGCTTTTTGGGAGAAATGGTCTTCCTGTATCATCATTTAGAACCGATAATTTAAATTCCAATGAATAGGGTTTTTTATTTTTTTTTCATTGTTTTAGTAGCCAAAACATCACTTTTA
Source organism: Formosa sp. Hel3_A1_48 (assembly GCF_001735715.1). Lineage (NCBI taxonomy): Bacteria > Pseudomonadati > Bacteroidota > Flavobacteriia > Flavobacteriales > Flavobacteriaceae > Formosa > Formosa sp. Hel3_A1_48. The sequence continues at coordinate 294,229 of NZ_CP017259.1, read as the reverse complement.
CAGGCTCAAAAACCCAACATACTTTGGATTTATGCAGAAGACACGTCTCCATGGATGGGTTGCTATGGAGATAAAATCAATGCGAATGCCACGCCAAACATAGATTCTATAGCTGCGGCGGGTGTTCGTTTTGACAGAGCCTATGTTCCAGCACCTGTGTGTTCAGCTACAAGGTCAGCTCTAATTGTCGGTCAATCTGCCATTCGATTTGGTGCTCACCAGCACCGCTCGTCACGTACCCAAGAGACCCGTTTATTCATACCTCAAGACTACAAATTACTTCCTGAAATACTAATTGAAAATGGATATACCACCTTTAACCATGGTAAGGCAGATTATAATTTTATTTGGGATATGACCAAGACGTACAATTATAAGCTCAAAAAACGTACAGATTTCTCCGAATTGGTTCATAAGCAACCATTTTTTGGGCAAATCCAATTGAGAGGAGGTAAAAACAATACTGATTATTTAAAAGAAAGCGTTAGAGTTGATCCTAATAAGGTTTCAGTGCCTACCGATTATCCAGACAATGAAATATTTAGAAAAATTGTGGCGCAACATTACGATGCGATTCGTGTTGATGATAAAATTATTGGGCAGATTTTACAAGCATTAGAACAAACAGGACTGCACCAAAACACCATTGTGGTTTATTTTTCAGACCATGGTGCCAACAACCTTCCAAGACATAAACAAATGCTCACTGAAGGAGGATTGCATGTGCTTTTTATGGTTATGGGACCAGATAAATATGTCCCAAAAAATAGTGTTAGAAATGACTTGGTAAATATGTTAGACCTTTCAGCAACAACGCTTTCATGGGCAGGTGTTGATGTGCCAAATTGGTACGAAGGACAAAATTTATTTTCAAAAAACTTTACACCACGAGCATTTGTTGCTGCACACAAAGACCGATTAGATCATACAATTGACAGGGTAAGAACGCTTAGAACTGAACAATTTAGGTACGTTAAAAACTATAAAACAGACCGTATTTTTTTACAACCGCAATACAGAGATTCAAAACCTGCTATACGGAATCTTCATCATTTATATGAAACCAATAAACTTTCAAAAATTCATCAACAAATATATTTTGGTGAAAGACCCGCTGAAGAATTATATAATGTTTACGAAGACCCTGCCATGGTTTTTAACCTTGTTGACAATGTGGAATACCAAAATGTGCTTGAACAGCACCGGGCATTACTAAATCAATGGATGGCGTCAGGCGACATGGGCTCAGCTCCAGAATCCATAGCATCTTTAAAAGCAAATGGCGATGGAAAAAAATGGGGAGAAGGGGTGAACCCAGAGTACGAGATATACCGCGTGGATTCAGATGGAGACGGCCTATCCGACAGATGGGAAACAGCCAATAACAGAGACCCAAGTGATGGACTTCTTTATTTTGAATTTAATTGTGGTGGTTGGCAAACCGAGGGTTGGAAATCGATAGACATTTTTTCCAATTTGGCGGGTAGTCTAGGATTTCTGGATTTTAAACTTGATAGCAAAAAGGGCACCATATATAAAGAAGGATTACAGATTAGAGAAACCAATCAACAAAAAAGTATAGTCATAAAAATGAAATCTAATGCCAGCTTGAAAATTTTTGTTGCAAATGATTATGGTGACTTAGGCAGTGCAGAATATTCGGGTAATTCGTCTTTTGAAGAAGTGTTGATTCCGCTCAATAAAAATACCAGTTTGAGCGGTTCAACAAAGCTGAGTATATCGTTTCGTGGCAAGAAAAACGACTTGGTTGAAATAGATTATATAAAGCAATTTTAAAAACATTGAAGATATGTTAATTATTACAAAATCACGGGTAATTTTTAGCATCTTACCTATTCCATTGTTTTGTTTTCTTTGAAAAGTTGTATCAAAACAAAAAAGATCCTTATGAATGGTACAATGTGGTTAATAACAAAAAGTATAGAAAAAAACTAAAAATGTTGCGAAATCAACTTAATCAAATATTAAAATAAGCATGAAGTCTAAAATTTTTTTAACATTTGTTTTGTTCTCGGGTTTGTTGCTTTCGGCTCAACAAAATAACAACAAACCCAACTTGATTGTTATCATGACCGATGACATGGGCTATGCAGATGTTGGTTATAATGGTTGTAAAGACATCCCTACACCAAATATTGATTCCATTGCTTACAACGGCGCTCATATAGTTAATGGCTATGTGTCATTTCCCGTTTGTGGGCCTAGCCGAGCGGGTTTTATTACTGGAAGATATCAAGATAGATTTGGCTTTACTACCAATCCAACCATAGACCCAGCCAATAACATTGCTGGCTTATCACTCGACGAAAAAACAATAGCTGAAGTATTAAGAACCAAAGGCTATAAAAGCGCTGTTGTTGGAAAATGGCATCTGGGGACACATCCAAATTTTCACCCATTAAATAGAGGATTTGATTATTTCTATGGTTTTTTATCTGGTGGGCATAATTACTTTATGAATCAATTGACTATAGAAAATCTTGAAAATGTTAAGTCAAAATGGGCTTGGTATAGGACTAAGTTAAAGGAAAATCATAAAACACTCGAATTTGAGGATTATAAAACCGACTACTTAACAGATGAGCTCAGCGAGGCAGCCCTTCGCTTTATTGATAAACAGGCTAAAAGTGACCAAGCTTTTTTCTTATTTCTCGCCTATAATGCTCCACATACACCTATGCATGCCACTGAAAAATACCTTTCAAGATTTCCAGAAATACAGGATACAAAAAGAAAGACTTATGCAGCTATGGTTAGTGCTGTTGATGATGGTGTCGGCAATGTACTTCGAGTCCTTAAGGATAATGGAATTGAAGAAAACACGCTAATCGTTTTTTTATCTGACAACGGAGGGGCGCATAATAATGCATCATCTAATGCCCCTTTGAGTGGGCTTAAAGGAGATGTTTATGAAGGTGGGCTTCGGGTTCCATTCGCCATACAGTGGAAAGGTTTGATTCCTGCCAATACAAAGTATGAAGAATCGGTATCTTCATTGGATATCATGGCGAGTATGGTTGATATTTTAGATATTAAAACAAATCCAAAAAAACCATTAGATGGTGTAAATATCATACCTTACCTGACAGGACAAAAGCAAGGCGCGCCTCATGATTATTTATTTTGGAGAAAGTGGGAACAAAACGCCATGGCAGTAATTCATGGAGAACATAAACTACTCAAATCAAATAAAAGATCAGAGTCAGAATTTTATAATTTGAAACTTGATGTTTCCGAGTCAAAAAACACTAAAGGCTCCAACGTTGTTTTGGAAAAACAATTGCAAAATGCGTGGGATCATTGGAATAAAAAAAATAAAGACAGAATATTCCCAACATTGGGTGAAGACGAGTGGTGGACTAAAAATGAAAATTAGACAGTATGTTTAAATACGTTTTATTTTCATTATTTACTATAATAACACATTAATCTTATGTACAGGATTTGTCGTCAATCCTTCATAAATTAAAACCAACGTCTGGATTACATTATCCTAGGTCATTATTTCTATCAGATTTGTTGGCCTCGATACATTACTTATACCAAAAGCAGAATATCCATTACCAGCTCATAAATTATTATTTAAAATAAAAAAGGAACTTGAGTAATCAAGTTCCTTTTATCTCCTGTTTGTGATAATTTAATAATCAGGATTTTGTATCAAGTTTGGATTGATTAAAAGTTCTGATGCAGGTATAGGCCATCTAATTTCAAAATCTGAGTATTGAGTGGCTGGATTTCCAGAATTTGACCAAGCAGGTTGTGTTACACTGACTGCTTGCGCATATTTTCCAAATCGTATTAAATCATTTCGTCTCCACCCTTCAAAACAAAGTTCTTTTCTTCTTTCACTCAAAATTTCATCTGCATTAGCTTGTTGCGCACCCAAAACCATATCCGGTGCAACAGTGTCTGGCATAATTACTCCGTCTGGGAAAACACGTGCACGCCCCCGTAATAAGTTAACGGTATTGTCTACATCAGATTGGGTTAATATACCTTGTCCATTTTTGGCTTCAGCATACATTAAAAGTACATCTGCATAGCGTATGTAGGGTTGATCGAATGGGGTATCGGTCCCCCAGTTACTAGGTCTTATATTATGCCATTTCCATGGTTTCCATGTTGCTCGTCTCCAATCTACTTGTGGTTTTCTTGCTGTTGCGTTGTATAGGCCATCATATGGTGTCCATCCCTGAGGTTCATTAACACGATGCTTAGCAATGTTATTTCGACAACGGATGTCGTCCTCTTGGTAACCTTGTGCAAAAGCAAAGTTGTTTCTTGCACCCCACGATCCACTACCTCCGTTGGCATTGGATTGACTATCTCCAGCTAATTCCCAATTTACAAACCAGTTATTTCCAGCTTGACCACCATTTTCAGTATTTCCTAATGGACCATAAAAAGTTCCGAGCTTACCTCCTTGATTTAATCCTGGACCATCAAATCCAATGGCGAATACCATTTCATTATTTTGTTCATTTTCTATACTAAAAACATCAGGGTAAAGCGTTTCAAGTTGATAGACTCCACTGTCAATGACCTCTTGAAGTTTTGCCTCAGCAAGTGCAAATTTATTATGTTCAAATAGTGGGAATCCAGTCATTTGCAAGTAGACCTTTGCTAAAAGCGCCTGAGCAGCTCCTTTGGTTGCTCTCCCTTGGCCTTGCATGGCATCTAGAACAGACTCTGAAAATAATAAATCAGCTTCAATAAGATCGTAAATCAACTTGGTGTCTGCGTTGTCAATCGTTCCATCACCGTTGTTATCTTGTGATACAAATAAATCGTTTATATCAGTTGTTTCAGAATCAACAAGAGGGATATGTTCCCAAGTAGTAACAAGCGCAAAGTACAATGTGGCTCTCAAAAACTTAGCTTCTCCGATAAGTTTATTTTTTCTTTCATCATTAATTTGCTCGCTTGTCATTGCGGACAATCGGTCTACAACACTATTAATTTTGTTCACAGATTGGTAAAGATTTTCCCAGATGGTTCTTATGGTTGCATTTGAAGGTGATACAGATTGGAGGTAAATTTCTTTAGTGTCTGTACCCCAGTTTGGGACCACAATTTCATCTGCACCTAGGGTTCCCCACATGCTAAACCATCCGTCGAAGCTAGAAGCTAAGACTCTAATGGCATCATAGGCTCCAATTACGTATATTTCTGCACCTTCTTCATTTAGCAGAAGTTGCTCGGGGCTGATAAAGCTAGTTGTTTCTTCATGTAAAAATTCTTTTTCACAACTTGTATTAATTAACAACAGAAGCGTTGAAAAAGCCCACAATAATTTAAATTTTGTTTTCATAATTTTTTTAATTTATAGTTAAAGTCTAGCATTTATTCCAAACCGTACTGTTCTAGCTCTTGGGTATGAGTCCACGTCCAAGCCATGGGTCAGTTGATTTCTTCCTACGCTGACATCTGGATCCCATCCACTATATTTTGTCCATACGTAAACATTATCAACTGCAGCATATAGTCGTAGATACTTTAGACCAACGGATTTGGCTATTTTATTTGGAAGCGTATATCCTAGGGTAATATTACTTAATCTTAAATATGATCCATCCTCAATATAACGGGCATAGGCAGCTGAGTTAATGTTACCACTAGCACCAGTGTTAAAAGAGGTGAGTGTATTGTTTGGATTTTCTGGTGACCATCTTTGGTTGACTAAAGCCAATTTACTTGACCAAGGATTAGCTGTACTTGTCCCCTTTTTGATGTTTTTGTTGTAAATATCATTTCCGTAGGACCATTGCGTTTGAATGGAAAGATCAAAATTTTTGTAGGTGAAATTATTTGAAAAACCACCTACATGGATGGGTAGTGTATTTCCTATTATATGGCGGTCTTCATCATTTATGATACCGTCTCCATTGTGATCCACAAATTTGGTCATCCCAGGGCGATATGTTCCATCCTGTACAAGAGAATTTCTTACAACTCCGTCTTTAAGATTATAAATATTTACAGAATACCAGTTCTCAGTTCCAGTAACATTAGAATAGAGTAATTCAGCGGCTTCCGCATCTGTTAAACCATCGAATTCAACAAAATCATTGAAATTATACACACCATCATCTTGCAGTCCATAAATTGAGCCTAAAGACTCACCAACTCTTATGATATAATCGTTTTGAATTTGATTATCACCAATGGCTGTGACAAAAAATTCTTGGGCTCCACCCAAATCCAAAACTTTATTTTTATTGAAACTGATATTAAAATTTGTATTCCATGTGAAATTATTGTTTTGAACAACTGCGGCATCAATAGCAAACTCAAAACCTCTGTTTCTGACCGATCCAATGTTTGTAAAGCTTGTTTGGTATCCGGATGTTGCAGGTAATGGTACTTCAAGTAATAAATCACTTGTTATTTTATTGTAGTAATCGGCCTCTAAATTAATTCTGTTATTTAATAAAGATAGAGATAGACCAAAGTCTGTTTGAGTAGTGGTTTCCCACGTCAAATCTGGATTAGGTAAGCGGTCGATTGATGCTCCCGTTTCAAGTGTATTTCCATTAAAGATATAGCTTGAAAACCCAGCTCTGGATAATGATAAATAAGATCCAATTTCTGTATTACCAGTTTCTCCATAACTACCTCTCAACTTCACCGTATTAAAAATACTGCTTTTTAAAATGTTCTGTTCAGAGAAATTGATGGCCGCTCCAAACGAAGGGAAAAACCCCCATTTGTTTCCCTCAGCAAATCGTGACGATCCATCATATCGTGCACTAGCAGTAAGAAGAAGAAGGTTGTCAAAACCATTAAATTGAACTCTTGCAAGGTAAGATTCTAAGGAAGAGTCAATGGCGTTTGAAACTGTGGGTTGTGTTTCTAATGCTTGTTGTAAAGCATCTAAATTTAGATTTTCAATATCAAATCCAGAAGATCTAGATTGTAGATACTCATATTTATTTTGCTGATGCTCAGCAACCAAAGTTGCATTGATACTATGAGCCCCAAAACTTTTTCTAAAATTTAAATTTTGTTCAGTAACAATGCTAGTTGAGTTGCCAAAATTGGTGATAGCTTGTCCTCCAATGGCTCTTGCCCAACCAAACCTACTACTGTAGTAAGCTTTGTTTTTTGAATTTGATGCAAATCCTCTTACTGATGATTTGAACGTTAAATCATCAGAAATATTATATTCCAAAAAGGCATTAAAACGACCTTGAAAATTGGTACCAGTATTAGTGTTTTCTGTTAACATTGTCATGGGATTATTTAAGTCACCATTTTGATTGGAAATCATTCTGCCATCTTCATCGTAAACAATCCCCAGAGAAGTCTCCTCTTCGATCATGTCTTGTTCGGTTGGTCTGATTGGCATCACTGGACTAAAAAGAGCAGCACTCGTTACAATTCCTGCTCGTCCTTGTCCATTATTTGTGGCTGCTGTTACAACTCCGCCTCTTGTGGTGTAGCCAATGTTAGAGTTAATTCCAACACGAAACCTGTCGTTAATTTTTTGGGTTACATTTAAGTTGAGTGTATAACGCTCAATTTCTGATGTTCGAATTATACCTTCTCTGTCAAGATAAGAGAAAGAGGCAAAGTAGGACGTATTATCACTTCCACCATTGGCAGATATTCTATAGTTTTTAGCTAAAGCAGTTCGCGTGATATTTTCTTGCCAATCATCAACAAACAGCCTTGGGTCATCCGCTGACACACCAACGTAGTCTGTATCTAAAACGCCGTCGCCATCAGAATCAACTGTAGGTATACGGTAGGTCTGAGCAAGGTATTTTTTTTGCGTTTGAAGATCTGGTGACCAAGGTTGGAAGTCATTTCTGTAATCGATCCATTCTTGGGGGGTTAGGACATCCAGTTTATTGGATAAAGTAGAAAAATCAGTGTAGGTCTCAAAATTTAGATTCATTCGGCCTTTTTTTCCTTTTTTGGTTGTGATTATGATGACCCCGTTCGCTCCTCTAGATCCATAAATTGCTGTAGCAGAGGCATCTTTCAAAACATCTATCGATTCAATATTACTAGGATCCAACGTAGTTAATGGACTTGTTGTACTGTTTCCTAATCCGGTTGATGTTGTAATTCCTCCACCCGATATAGGGAATCCATCAACAACATACAAGGGATCATTACTCGCATTCACAGATGTTCCTCCACGAACTCTGATTTTAAATGCAGCATCGGGACCACCTTCTGAAGACACAATTTGAACACCTGAAACACGTCCAGCCAAAGCTCCTTCAAATGATACCGTCTTGATTTTGTCAATTTCTTCTGCTTTAACCGAAGATATTGAACCTGTTAAATCTTTTCGCTTACTTGTTCCGTATCCAATGACTACGACTTCATCCAACTTTGCTGTATCTTCAATCATTTGAACGTCAATGACTGCTCTGTTGTTAACAGCTATGTCCATGGTTTTAAATCCAACATAAGATATCACAATTACATCATTACCGTTGGCTTCAATTTCATAAAGCCCATCAAAGTCTGTAACAGTCCCATTAGTAGTTCCTTTAACAATAACACTTGCTCCAGGAAGGGGCATTCCACCACCACTGACCGTACCTTTTATTTTTTGTGCAGATATTGTACAAATAGATACGACAATGATGAGTAGTGAAATTCTTTTTTTCGAATATAATTTCTTAAAATTTCTCATAAATTTTTGCTTAGTTAATAAATTTTAACGTCAATTTTTAAGTAATTATTAAATTGACAATGTAAAATTAGTGCATAACCAAAAATTGTTTAATTTCAAATTAACATATTTTAATCAAAAATTACCAAAATATTGGAATTCGATGTTAATCTGTGTCCAATTATTGTTAACTAGTGTAGATACAGTATTTAAAATGCCAAAGATATTTGTAAAAAAAAAATATGAAGTTTATATGATTAACAAGACAGCTATTTTATCGTTGATTCTATTTTTTATAGTACTCTCAACCAATGTTATTGCTCAAGCTGGACATGGGATAGAACGACTAAGTTTAGATGGTTCATGGGAAGTTATTTATGATGATAAAAATATAGGGATTGATGAAAAATGGCATTTGAATGAAAATTTTGATAAACTCACTCACAAAAAAACTATTTCTGTACCATCTACATTAGAGTCTTTTAATGAAAATTATGAGGGTGTTGCTTTTTATAGAAAAACCTTCACGATTCCTGAACACTGGGACAACCAAATTATTGAACTTCAATTTGATGCAGTAAATTACAAATCTGAGATATGGATTAATGACGAGGTTGTAGGATTTCATGAAGGGGGATACACTCCATTTAGCTTTAGGATAGACCAACTTATTGATTTAAATAAAGAGAATTCAATAATTGTACGCGTTATTACCCCAATAATATTGACCGATAAAAACATAGATGGTTTGGGAAGGCAAGAGGTTCCCATGTGGAGAGGTGCTATTAATGGAGGCATTTGGCAATCTGTTTCTTTATTAAGAAAACGATTTATTCATTTAAAGGATGTTTTTATTGAAACTGATATCGACAATAAAACATTAGAAGTTAATCTGGAAATCTACAATCATGAAATTTCGCCTATTGAAGCTAGTCTAGAGCTTGAAGTTTTTAATCAAGGCGAGGCTCAAGTGGTATCGAAATCAAAATCTTTGACACTGAGTCCAGGAAAAACGCAAACCAATTATTTGTTAAAATTTGACAACATTCAGCTTTGGGATGTGGACAACCCTAATCTTTATGAGCTTAAAATCATTTTAAAACAAAAAGAAAAAATTTCCGATCAGTGGAGACATAAATTTGGGTTTAGAGAGTTCACAGTTCAAAATGATGAGTTTTATTTAAACGGCAAGCCAATATATTTAAAAGCTGCATTTTTTGAGGGTTTGTATCCAGTCGGTATGGCTTACCCAGACTCCAGAGAAATGGCAATAAAAGAAATTAAATTAGCTAAAGAAGCAGGCTTTAATATGATTAGACCATGGCGAAAACCACCTCCAAAAATGTGGTTAGAGCTTTGTGACGAATTGGGGGTGCTAGTCGTCGGAAGTCTTGTTGTTGAATGTATGTATCGACCTATTTCTACTCCACGATTACCGTTTGTCGTAGAAAATGAGTTAAAAAAGACTATTTTGAATAATAGAAACAGAACATCTATAGTACAATGGGAGCTTTTTAATGAAATTAACCGACCGATTTTAACACAAATGCTCAACGAAATGTCTGTTTTAGCTAGAGAACTAGATCCAAGTCGAATGATTCTCGATGAATCTGGGGGTTGGGGTGAAGGAGCAAATATTTATCTCCCTTATGAAACAACCCCAACGAAGTTTAATGATATTCACCATTACAGTGGTTCCCAGGTTAATCAGATGGAATTTGATGGTTACTTGGTTACGGGTAAAACACAATCCGAGAAAAAACAACTCAAGCTTTCCAAAGTTAAGGGGTACGGAAAAAATGTTGTTCCAGGAATTATGTCATATATTTCTGAGCTTGGGTATGGAAGTACTCCAAATTTAGTTCAAAATAATATCACCTTTAAAGAAAAGGGTAATCCCATTTTAGCCCCTACTGTATACCACAAATTCTTAGACCAAGGGTTTCATTCAGTCTTGAAAAAAATTGAATTTGATGGTATTTATCAAAATACAGAATTACTATACTTGGAGCAGCAAAAAATGCACGGAATTGCCAACAAACGCATGATTGAAGCTTCACGATTAAATAGTTCAATAAAAGGCTATTGCATACATGCTCTTGTTGGAGGTGATTGGGTTTTAGGTGCTGGTCTTCTGGACCTTTGGAGAAATCCAAAAACTTTGGCTTATGACATGACCAAAGCTGCAAACCAACCCACTGTTGCTCCAATTCGAATACTCCCTAGAAATGTTTTTAAAAATCAAGGGTTTAATTTAAAGGTTTATGGCGTCAATGAAAACAATCATTCTGACGTTAAAGCGGTAATTTCAATCAAGGATTCCTTGGATAATATTGTCTTTAGTGAAACCTCTATAAGTGATTTAGACCGTGGCATCAATGTTCTTTTCGATAAAAAGTTATCTAGTCTAAAAATGAATGGAAGTTATAAAGTTCATGCAGTCATTTTAGATAAAAAAGGAAATGCTATTACTGAAAATTCTGAAAGTTTTGATGTATTTGATAATGAAAGTTATCAACTACCAAAAGAATTGTTTGCGCTACACGATCCAAAGGGGGATTTAACAAACTTCTTAGTATCTAAAAAAATCAATTTTATTCCCTTTACACCAGCTTTAGATGTTGATATCCCAGTAATTGTAGGCCAATCAGAAAATAAAAAGCAATACGCTGAGGATGCGGAAATGATACAAAATCATGTGAACAAGGGTGGATATGCTGTATTTTTAGAGGTCAAGGGTAAACCAACCAAAAATTTTGACAGAGTTTTAAAAGAAATTCCCCAACAAGGCTTACCAACAAATGCTCAAATGTTAGGAAAATGGCCCACTCTTGGTGGTTGGGCTGCGAAATCACACATAATAAAGAAACACCCCATTTTTGAGGGACTTCCCACTAATCAAATTATGCATGGCGTTTATGAAAACATACACCCAATAACTTCAATGGCAAAACAGGAGGGGGTTTATATTGTTGGAATGATCGGTTATGATCATTTTCCAAATAATGACATTATGCTTAGACATTATAATGGCCCTGGTGAGGTTTGGTGGGCGGCTGATGTTTTGGAGTCTGACCATGGAAAAGGTCAAATGTTACTTTCCACACTACGGATTATAGAAAACCTTGGGAAAGATCCAGTGGCCGAAAAAATATTGATGAATATAATTTCATATAGTCTAAGTAAGAATTAAGTGTTTACAAATAAAATATTTAAAAAGGATATGATACATACCTATCATATTACACTAATTTTAATTTAAAACTTTGAACCATTTTCAACATTAAAACATAACTTTTGTAAAATTAATATTGTATCAAAAATGAAAATAATAAAACAAATTAACCTTGTAATATTCATAATTCTATGCTCAATTGGTTATGCACAAACCAATTATTACTTATCGAGTTCAATGGGAAGTGATTCCAATAAAGGACACAAATCAAAGCCCTGGAAGAGTTTAGAAAAGATTAGTAAACAGAAATTAAAGCCAGGGGATACAGTTTTTTTTAAAACCGGTGATACATTCAAAGGCCATTTTGTTGTTAATGGTTCAGGAAATCTTAATCAGCCAATAGTGATTACGTCATATGATAGTGGTGATAAACCCATTCTGACGGGGCAATTAGATAAGGAACAAGGGGGTGATTTTAGAGAAGCAATCTATGTTAATAACAACGAACATATTGTTTTTGAAGACTTAGAAATTCAAAATAATAGATTGAAGCCCAGATTGGAGTATAATAATGCGCATAGTTTTGGTATATATATTCACAATTCCAGCAACAAGGTGATGCACAATTTTATTTTTCGAAGAATGACTTTCAGGAATGTCTATTCTCTAGTTTATGTTGATCCTTCAAACCAAAACGCCTTCAACCAATTTGAGGTCGCCGCTATTCGATTTTTTTCTGATTGGGATAAAGCCCACATCGATAATGTTTTGGTGGAGGACTGTTATTTTACTGATTTGCAGCGCTTTGGTATTCATATCAAGCATGCCCAAGGTAAAAAAGGAAAAGATCATAGGCATACTAATCTTATTTTTAGACGAAATGAATTTTCAAAAATTGGAGGAACATGTATATTACCTTCTAGAACCCGAAATTGCCTTATTGAATACAATATATTTGATCAGCCAGGAGCAAAAACAAATGATAGAATGATTGGTAGAGGTAGTGCTGTTTGGAATTATTATAGTGTCAATACAGTTATTCAATATAATCAGTGTATTGGAATTAGAGGTATTTTAGATTCACACGGCATACATGTTGACCATCATAACAAAGACACTGTGGTTCAATATAATTATATGGAAGATTGTGAGGGGGGATTCGTGGAAATTTTAGGAGATAATGAGCGTGCTACCTATCGTTTTAATATTAGTAAGAACGATGGTTGGCGCCAAAACCCAAACTGGAAAAATAGTAATCACACCATTTGGTTAAACAACAAAATAAACGGTAAAGGGGGGCACGAATCCAACAATAGTTTTATTTATAATAATACCATAATTTTAGATCGCAAGGATTATCCTTTCCAAACAGCTATAGATATCAATGCATTGAATACACGAATTTTTAATAACATTTTTTACGCTGTTAACGGTTCGGGAATTGGCACAAAACAAATGATATTGAAAGACTCATTATCTGCCGTTAAAAATAATTTTTTCTTGGGGGAAATATCTAAACGCTTTATGGACAGAGACGACCATAAGTTATTGGGAAAACCATCATCTGGCTCTGTGAATGAGAATGATGTAAATGACCTGCCTAATACAATCAATTCCGGCACCCCATATATTGGTGAGTTTGCTCATCCACGTTTTCCTGTCGAAGCCTCATTTGTTTTTTCATCTGTAGAGGAAACACCTACTAAAGATTTTTTTAATCAACCTATCGATGAGAATTATTCCCCAAATATTGGTGCAAATAATTCAAAAAATGGAGCGTTATATTTTGAGGGTGTTGGTGTCCATGTATTAAATCCTATTGCTTCAGGACTAATTATTTTGGGTGGAGTAGAGGATACATATGACTATAAACTTCTTGATATTTTGGGAAAAGTCAAGCAAGAAGGACGTATTTCAAAACAACACCCTAATGTTGCAATTGCAGCATTAAAGCATGGAGTTTATGAAATGATTTTGGAACGAAATAGTAAGAAGATTTCCATCAAGCTACTGATTACCTAAATCTTAGAACAATAATTTTCATTAAAAGCTACTTTAATTCAATAGCTTCAACCTTGGTGTTGGCATTCCCTTTCTCTGCATTAAAGGCTTTTATTAACTCCTGAAGCTTTTCAGGCTTTGAGTTTGCCAAATTATTTTGTTGACTTTTATCGTCCTTAAGGTTATAAAGTTGATAATTACTTGAATTGCCAATCTCTATATTTACTTGCTCTAAAACTTCTGGTCCACCATAGGGTGGTATCATTACCCAATCGCCTTGCTTGTAAGCTGTTCGTGTAGTAGCCTCAATAATTAGAGAATTCCTGCCTTGATCAGATTGACCAGAGAGTACATTCCACATTTTTTGGCTGTCAGTATTTTCGATATCACTACCTATTAGGGTACCGATTGAGGCCATTATATCTATTTGACTGATTAAGGCATTTGATACTTTGGGTGCAATACGATTCTTCCAATAAACAATAAAAGGAACTCTTGTACCTGCTTCAAAAAGACTGTATTTACCGCCTCTAAATACGCCATTAGGTTTATGATTTCCAATTTTTTCTACAGCTTGGTCAAAATAGCCATCATTTAATACAGGGCCATTATCGCTTGAGAATATGATTAAAGTATTTTCTAAGAGTCCTTCATCATCAAGCGTTTTTATGAATTCTCCAACACACCAATCTGCTTCCAAAATAACATCTCCTCTTGGACCCATTCCAGAAGTTCCAACAAAACGAGGGTGAGGAGTACGTGGTACATGAGGTTGCTGCATGGCATAATATAGAAAGAAGGGTTCATTTTTATGCTGTTTGACATAGTCTTGTGCTTTGACGAGAAAGTGATCTGCCATATCAATATCACTCCATTTAGCGGATTCTCCGCCTCTCATAAATCCAATTCTAGGAATTCCATTAACGATACTATTGTTATGACCGTGATGCCATTTCATTGAAATGAGTTCTGGATTATCCAATCCATTGGGTTCTCCCTCAAAGTTATTGGCGTAATCAATTTCGATAGGGTCATTAGGATCTAATCCAACAACATTACCATTTTCTATATAAACAGTTGGGACTCGGTCTTGAGTGGCAGCCATTATGTAGGCATAATCAAATCCCACTTCGTTTGGTCCAGGCGAAACGCGTTTGTTCCAGTCTACATTTCCTGAACCTAGACCCAAATGCCATTTGCCAACGATTCCAGTATGGTAGCCCTTATTTTTTAGCATTTTTGGTAGTGTTGCTTGAGCGGTATCGATAATTAAGGGTGCAGTCCCTGGGAGAATTCTAGCTCGTTTATTTTTCCAGGGATAAATACCTGTTAACAAAGCATAACGACTAGGTGTACAAGTTGCCGAACTTGAAAATCCGTTAGTAAACCGAATTCCATTATTGGCCAGTTTATCTATGTTTGGGGTTTGAATTTCTGTGGCGCCGTTTGCACTGATATCACCAAAACCTAAATCATCTGTATAAATGATCACTATATTTGGTGTTGAGTTTTTTGACGACTTGTTTTGGGCTTTTTTTTCAGTACAAGAAAAAGTTAATAAAACAATTATAATTAGCCCCCATGTTATTTTTTTTGAATACATCCCTGTTTAAATTATCTATTTGAATTGTAAATTTATGATAATTAAAGGTTACGTTAAACTACCAAATTAACAATCGTTTTTCAGTAGTTACCATGGCAAGGATGAAATATATTTAAGTTAATTATAGTTTAGTATTAGTTAAGAGTTGTAAAGTACACCTAAATAATAGCTCTAAATTTACATTTTGTTTTAATTCCAAATAAAAATTAAAAGTGGATGATGGTTAAATTTAATTTCTTTTGTTTTGTTTTTTTTAGTGTATTTTCCTTTGCACAATCAACTTATTATCTTGATGCTACAACCGGTGACGATACAAATATTGGGGACACCCCAGCCAATGCTTGGAAGTCATTGAACAAAATATCACAAACAAATTTGGGGCCAGGAGATCAGGTATTATTTAAATCTGATGAACAATTCAATGGACATTTCATAGTAAATGGATCTGGATCGCTATCTCACCCCATAATAATATCATCATATGGAAATGGAGCAAAACCAATCCTTACTGGGGAAGTTGGCTCCTCAGGTGGGGGTGATTATAGGGAAGCGGTCTATGTGAACAACAATGATAACATTATCTTTGATGGTCTTGAAATCCAGAATGAACGATTACATTCCAGAACCGGAATTGATGATAAAGATTCTTATGGGATTCATATTCACAATACAGGCAATCAAATTATGAGAAATTTTACCTTCAGAAATATGATTTTTCAAAATGTTTATGCCGTAGAACCTATTTTGGAACCTGAAAGCTTTAACGGCTTAGAGGTTGCTGGACTTAGATTTTTTAGTTCTTGGAATTCTGAAGACCATCCCAAAAATATTCAAGATGTACTGGTTGAGAATTGTTATTTTACAGATTTGCAGCGCTTTGGTGTACATGTTAAGCATGGTGGTGGTCATGGAAATAATGATATTAGTCGAAACAAAAACTTTGTATTTAGGAACAATCATTTTTTTAGAACTGGTGGTACATGTATTCTTCCATCAAGGACTTATAATTGTTTGATTGAAAATAATATTTTTGAATATCCAGGGGACGACTCAGACCCCAGAATGCCAAATCGTGGGAGTTCAGTTTGGACATGGCGTTCCATAAATACGGTAATTCAATACAATCAATGCTTACACGTTAGAGGCTATCTAGATTCTCATGGCATTCATATTGACCATGAAAACGAAAACACTTTTGTTCAATATAATTATATGGAAGATTGTGAAGGCGGATTTGTTGAAATTTTAGGAGGAAATGTTAATGCTGTCTATCGTTTTAATGTGAGTGTTAACGATGGGTGGCGTGAGAACCCCGGCTGGGTTAATAGTAACCATACAATTTGGATCAATGAAAATACGCCAGGTGGGAATATACATTACTCCAATGAGAATTATATTTATAATAATACTATCGTGATGAACTATGATTATTCCACAGCCATTGATGTTGTAGCCACGAATACTTATATTTTTAATAATATTTTTTATGCTACAAATGGTGCTTTTCTTGGTGGAAAACAAATGGTTATGAATACTAATGGAACTGCACTGTTCATGCGCAATAATTTGTTTTTCGGGAATGTAAGAAATAGTTTTGAAAACTTAGATACCCATCCCGTATTTGGAAATCCAAATTTCAATAATGAAAATTCAGGTGATAAATTGGGGTATCAGTTACTCAACAATAGTGCTGCAGTTAATGCTGGAATAGCGTATCAAGGTCCACCCATTCCTGGAGCAGGAACAGGAATTTTTAACCACGTTCCGAGTTACCCCGTTGTTGATTTTTATGGAAATCCAATAGATTTTGACTTTGGAACACCAAATATTGGAGCATGTAATTCAAAAAATGGTGAAATTCTTGGTCATTCAGATCAGACATTAATTTCAGACTCTTTAGTCTTGTACCCCAATCCTTCCTCTAATAAAATATTTATTACCAACCTTATGCCATCTACAAGGATAAAAATCTATAATACAACAGGGGAGCTTGTTATGGACAAGTATTATGATAATGGCCTTGAAATTTCAAAACTGTCAAAGGGAATATATTTTATTTTATTAGAGGGCTATGAATCACAGCTATTTATTAAAAATTAGATTAAATGAAACTTAAATTTGAAAATTTTGTTTTACTAATTATTTTGATATTCATCATACCAAATTGTGAAGGGCAGGACTTAAAAAACCCCAATGTAATCTTCATAGTATGCGATGATTTAAATGATTACTTAGGTGCCTTTGGTGGCCATAAGCAAATAAAAACGCCAAATATAGATAGGTTGGCTAATTCTGGGATTAGATTTGTTAATGCACAGTCTAATGTTCCAGTCTGCTCTCCGTCGAGAAATAGTTTTATAACAGGTGTATACCCGCATACCTCCAAAGATTTCGGATGGACTGATTTAAAAGAACAAAAGGTGTTAAAACACAATAAGACCATCATGCGTTATTTCAAAGAAAACGGGTATTTGACCCTTGGTACTGGAAAAATCACTCATGGTAAATCACTTGAGGATTGGGACGTTTGGGGTAATAAGTTAGGTAATAATTATGGGCCTTTTTATTTTGACGGGCAAAGCAATATTTCTAATCCCAAAGTCCCTCAACCATTTAGTTCTATAGGTCCAATTGATGGTTCGTATGGACGTTTGTCAGATGCTGGGATTTCTAAAGGTGTGAAAGGCGAAACAGGATGGGTTTATGGTTGGACCAAATCACCCTTTAGGTACATTAATGAGAATGATCGAGACTTATTACAAGATGAGTTACACGCTGAATGGGCCATCACTAAAATAAAAGAGTTAGAATCCAATAATTTAAATCAACCTTTTTTTATGGGAATTGGATTTGTTCGGCCTCACACCCCAATGCATGCTCCTGACAAATATTTTGAGATGTATCCATTAGATGAGATTTATCTTGAGCCGTGGATTGAGAATGACTCTAATGATACTTTTTGGGAATCAAATTTTGGTCATCGTGATTTAAAAGGACCAAAATACTACAATATGTTACTAGAATCTTACGGCGGAGATCGTAATCTCGCAATAAAACATTTTTTACAAGCCTATATGGCCTGTGTGTCATTTATCGATGCTCAGGTTGGAAAGATTATTAATGCACTGGATCAAAGCAAACTCAAACACAATACTATTGTTGTTTTTACCAGCGATCACGGCTGGCAAATGGGTGAGAAAAATCAACTTTTTAAAAATGCACCATGGGAGGAAAGCACTAGAGTACCCCTCATTATTCGCTTACCAAATAATCAAATGGCTACTGAAATTGAACAACCAGTTTCTTTAATTGATCTATATCCTACATTTATTGATTATTGTAAATTAAAAGGCGATTATAGAATAAATGAAATAGGCGGCAAACTTGGAGGCCATTCTTTACGGCCATTAATTGAAAATAGTGAATGGACAGGGCCTAGTGGAGCTTTAACTATAATTGGTAACATTGGTAAAAATACTACTGTGAAAACTCAAAATTTTTCGTATAGAACGAAAAAATGGCGCTATATTTTATACGGGAATGGGCAAGAGGAATTGTACTACCACACTAAAGATTCATACGAATGGCGAAATATTGCATATGATAAAGAGTACCTAAATATCAAAAAGGAATTGTATCAGGAAGTGCAACAACTCATAAATAAATTTGTAGATGAATAAAACGATTTTACAATTTTTTTTGTTTTCAATAGGGGCATTCAATTTTAACCTTTTTGCTCAAGTTTATCAGTCTTGTGATGAAAATCAAATTATTCGCATTGTTAATGATAAAATTTCTGAAAGAAACTATGAATTTTCTTGGGATTTTAAAGATTGTCCATTAGATTTCTCTAGTCACAGGTTTATTGGTTTTAATATCGAAAATAATTCATCTTCAAAAATAATTTTAGATATCAGTCACGATCCTAAACCACATCTTGAAAATTCAGCACGTTTTATAATAGCTCCCAATCAATTTAAAACTTGCGAAATGATGATCACCAGACAAAAACCAAATCAAGAAGATACTTGGAAATCACATTTTGAAAAAGTTAGAGGATATCCTGGTGGGTATGTAACACATTGGGCTGCACCTAGTTCTTCAAAAATAGAGAAACTATTTGTTAAAATCTCTTTAAGTAAACCTTTAGAGGAAGGAGATTTTATTGGTTTTAACCACCCATTTGGAATTGGTGAACTTGAGTATGATTCCAATACACTTTCTAAGTTAAGCTATCCAATCTTAGATAAAATGGGTCAATTCAATGCTGAGAAATGGAGAGGCAAACTTCATAGTATTGATACTCTGGAATTTTTAGGAAATCAAGATTATAAAGATTTTCATGGAATTTCATTCAACAGTAATTTATCTAAATACGGAGGTTGGAAAAATGGACCAAAACAAGAGGCAAAAGGGTTTTTTTATACCAAAAAGTTTGATGGTAAGTGGTGGTTTGTTGATCCTGATGGATATTTATTTTGGTCTTTAGGGATAACTGGAATTGGAGGAGGTAGTGCCACTAAAACAACTTCCAGAGAAGTTTTGTTTTCTGATTTGAGTTTAGAACGATTGAGTGTAAAAAAATATCAAGATAGCATGACTTTAGCAGCGTCATATCATAAAAGACAAGCTAAGGAGTATTTAATATTTAAACCCGACAAAATAAATTTTTATTATCTAAACTTAAAACGAAAATATGGGGAAAATTGGATACAGAAACACCAAGATGTAACAGCAGGCCGCTTAAAAAACTGGGGGGTAAACACCTACGGTGCATGGTCAAAAAAATCAGATTTTATTGAACATCCATACACTATTATTATTCATCCTAAGTTACAAGGGATTGGAAAAATCGACAAATTACCAGACCCATTTTCATCAGAATTTTCCAGTGCATTAAAAAAATCCTTGCAAAGAATTGCGCATAAAAATTCAGACCCCTGGCTTTTAGGAGTATTTGTAAACAATGAAATCCACTGGGAACATAAATTTTCTTTAATGGATGAAATATTATCCCTTAAAAATAAAAAACCAGCAAGAAAAGCTTTTGAAAAATTTTTGAAAAAAAAATATGGCTCAATTAATAGTTTAAATTCAGTTTGGGCCAGTAATTTTACTTCATTTAATAATATTTCGGGTGATAACAAAACCATGTTTTCATCTAAATTTATGGCTGACTTAGAACTGTTTTTTAGTTATTTTGCAGATACTTACTACAATATCGTATCTACCGAATTTAAAAAAATATTCCCCAATCATCTATACTTAGGTAGTCGATTATATGGTAAATCAAAATTTAATAAAAACTTACATGAAATTGCAGCTCAGTACTGCGATGTTGTTAGTTTTAACATTTATGATTATGGTGTTAAAGACTTTAAATTATTGTCTAAAATTGACAAACCAATGCTAATTGGAGAGTTTCATTTTGGCACTGCATCACACGGAGTTTGGGGGAGTGGTTTGAGAAATGCGTCCTCTCTTGAAAATCAGGCAAATTTGTATATGCAATATATTGAAGAGGCCTGCCAACATACTCAATTTATTGGTGCCCATTGGTTTCAATGGTCTGATCAACCTACAACTGGAAGATCGGATGGTGAAAATTTTAGAATCGGTGTCGTAAGTATTACAGATCAACCATACAGTGAATTAGTTGAAGCTATAAAAAAAGTATCAAAAACGTTATACGTTAAAAGAAAAAATAAACTCTAATAAACTTAATTATGAAATCAAAGTACTGCTTTGCACTATTCTATTTTATTGTTTTCAATGCTTTTGCACAAGAAAAAACAAATGTTCTAATGATTGTTTTAGATGATCTTAACGATTACGTTGGGGTCATGGGTGGGCATCCACAAGCCCAAACACCAAATATCGATCAACTGGCTAATCAAGGTATTTTATTTAGTAATGCGCATTCAAATGTCCCTGTTTGCTCTCCCTCTAGAGCCAGTTTTATGACTGGGATATTGCCCACAACCTCTAAAAATTGGGGTTTTGGGAACTGGCTAAAAAATGAAATACAAGTCAATAGCCAATCCATTCCAGAATATTTTAAAACAAATGGATACAGTACCTACAAAACTGGTAAGGTTTTTCATGTCGACAAAAGAGGGGTTTGGGATGAGCTTGGTCAAGTTTCAGATTATGGGCCAATGGCTTTTGACGGAGAAAATGCAGCATTACACCCAAGTTGCCCTGAAGCTATGGGAACGCTTGGGCCATTAGATTCTACTTTTGCTTCCCTTCAAGATGTTCCAATGGTAAAACCGACTGATTCTACTTCTGGTTATACTGGCTGGTTTAATACTCACTGGAAAACTAGGGGCCCATTTCGTTATAATAACGATGAGGATCGCGATTTACTGACGGATGAAAAAAGTGTACAATGGGCCATTAATACATTACAGAAAATAGAGTCTACAAAAAACCACCAACCTTTTTTAATGGCCTTAGGGATTATTAGACCTCATACACCATTGGTCGTCCCTCAAAAATATTTTGACCTATTTCCCATTAAAGATGTTCAGATACCAATTTTATTACAAAATGACAAAGACGATACGTTTTTAGGGGTTGGTTCAGACAAAGAACCCCGTGGACGAATGGCTTTTAGAACTTTAACAGAATCCTATTCAACAAAAGAGTTAGCTCTCAGAACTTACACGCAAGCTTACTTGGCAAGTGTGGCTTTTGCAGATGACATGGTTGGTCAAGTCATGAATGCCTTGGATCAATCAAAATTAAGTGAAAATACAATGGTTATATTGTTTAGTGACCATGGTTATAATTTGGGAGAAAAAGATTATTTATTTAAATATTCTCTATGGGAAGAAAGTACTAAAGTCCCTCTAATTATTAGGCATTCTGATTATGACCACAATGCAGGTAAAACAGTGTCTCATCCTGTAAGCCTTGTGGATATTTTCCCAACATTAAACGATTTATGTGGTTTGGAGGGCGATACAAAGCTTAATGAGAAAGGCGCAGAGATAGATGGCCACAGCTTAAAACCATTTTTAGAAAATCCTGAAACTAGTCTTTGGGAAGGTCCTTCCGTAGCATTAACCGTTATAGCAAGTTGGAAATCTAAAAATCCAAAAAATCAACATTTATCGGTACGATCTAAAAATTTTAGGTATATCCGTTATCAAAATGGTGCAGAGGAACTCTATGACCATCGAATTGACCCGTTTGAGTGGGCAAATATTTCAGAGGTTTCAAAATATCAAGATGTTAAAGCTGAATTACGTATTGCTTTGGATAATTTTTTTGTGAAATAGGCCTAGAATATTGTTTATTTATGAAAAAATTAATATTTTGGGGTAATTTTAACATTAAATAACTATTTTGAAACTAAAGTATAAATCTACTGAAGAATCAAACTTTAATTCCATATACGTCAAACGAAAAAAATCACCCTACTTCGGAAATGATTGGCATTTTCATAATGAATTTGAGTTGATGTACATTATTAAAGGGGACGGAGTTCGTATTGTTGGTGATAATATGGACTATTTCAACAATGAAGAGCTTGTTTTTATAGGCAGTGGTGTACCTCACGTTTTTAAAAATGAAATGAATAACTTTCAAGACGAGGTTGATTATATTGTGGTAAAGTTCAACCGCACTATTGGCGGTCAAGATATTTTCAGAATCCCTGAACTATCTTCAATAAATAATTTTCTAAAACGATCTAATAAAGGGTTAATTTTTCCTAAATCAACAGCTCGCAGTTTAAAAAAACAATTGCTAAAATTATCAAAAAGTAAAAATGAAAGTCGAATTATTTTGCTTCTTAAAATACTAAAAACTCTTTCAAGCCATAAAAATTATCATGAATTATCATCTGACAATTTTATAATGAAAGATGGATCGGCTACTAAAGACCGAACTAAAAAGGTAATTAATTACATATCAGAAAATTACAATAAAAATATATCACTTGAAGATCTTGCCTCAGTTTCATACATGACTACAAATTCTTTTTGTAGATATTTTAAAAACAGAACAGGCAAAACAGCTTTTCAATTTATACGCGAATATAGGATAAATAAGGCTTGCCAAATGCTAATTAATGGTGAAAAAAATGTATCTCAAGTTTGTTTTGATACTGGATTTAATTCACTCTCTAGTTTTAATAGGGTATTTAAGTCATTAAAACATATTTCCGCCTCAGAATACAAATCAAGGTATTCCGATTTGAATTTAAAACACTTTGAAAAGGCTTGATTAGTATTTAAGCTGATTTGTAATCCAAGATATCTTATGTTACACTGTTTGAGTAACCAAGAACTACACTCGCAAGAATTAAAATAACTAGCCCAAAAAATAAAATTCTAAATGGTTTTTTAGCATTTTGCCATTCACCAGCTTTGTAGGCCCAGAAATTACTAACAATTAGTGATAGTCCAAGTAACATAGGCCATCCAATAACTTGTCCTATGGGGCCAATTAAAGCAGCACCTTGTCCATATACCCCAAGTGCGCCAAACCAAAAGACACTTGATAGTATGGCCCATTTATATGATTTTGCGGATTGATTAACCTTAAAATTATACCAAGTATTATTTTTAAACAGTAGAAAAATTGCATATCCAGCATTCATTAGAAAGGCCCCAAGCAAAACAATAACCCAAGCCGCTAAACTAGCATTGCGTTCAATTGATCCAAAACGCTCAGCAAGTTCTGCAACAGGAGTTGCTTTGACAAAACCAACGTTCAGTAAAGCGGATAAAATACCACAAGCCACTGCGATAGAAATTCCCTTGACAATCGATGATTTTTCCCCCTCATTACTATTGACTAATTTATCTTTATCAATTCCTGCTTTTGCGGTCAATGCCACTCCAATCAATGTGATGATTAGTCCTGAAATCACATAAGGAAATTGAACACTTTCTATGGCATTTTCCATCTGAAAAAACGGAATCAAAGCGCCAACAGAACCTGCAAGCCCCATCACAATGCCCATTGTTAGGGATAGCCCGATATAGGGTACACTCACTCCAAACAATATTCCTCCAATGCCCCATAAAAAACCAAAGAACATTGCGGAATATACCACAGTACTTAAATCAGGATTTGTAAATGCTTCTTTCAATACCAGTGCAAAATCTGGAACTACAATGAATGCCCAAGTCACTGGAATAATAATCATTGCAATTGTAACATGGATGAGCCACCAAGATTCCCATTTTAAGGGTTCCATATACTTCATTCCTAGACCAAAGGAGCCTTGAAATACGCTTGCAAATATGATAAGTAAAAAAGGAAAAAATAGTTCCATAATTGGTTGTTTTTTTTGGTTAGTTTATAATGCTGCTGAAATGCGTTTTTTTACGATATAATCCTCAAGTGCTAGGTGTGAACAGTCATGGCCAATCCCACTCTCTTTTATACCACCATGAGGAAGATATATTGCATATTTCACTCCGTTGATTTGAATTTCCCCAAACTCTAATTCTTCACTAAATCGTTGTATTCTTTTGTGGTCATTGGTAAAAAGATAAGATGCCAATCCAAATTCTGTATCATTGGCTAATTTTAAAACTTCTTCATCTGAATTAAAGGTCATAAAAGCGGCAATTGGACCAAATATTTCCTCTCTAAAAACCCGCATATTTGGTGTTACGTTAGACAATACAGTAGGTTCCATCCAAAATCCCTCATCATAATTTTCAGGTATTTTACCACCATATTCTAGTACGGCACCTTTTTCTAAAGCATCTTGAATTAGTTCAAACATATGGTCTCTAGCTCTTTTGTCAATCATTGGACCCATATCTGGATTTTCATCAAATCCAAATCCGAGCTTTAATTGTTTTACACGCTCAATATATTCTGAAATAAAACGCTTATGTAGAGTTTCCTCAATCAAAAAACGATTAGCTGCCACGCAAATTTGCCCAGAATTACCAAATTTCAAGCCAATACCGATGTCTATGGCCTTATCAAAATCTGCATCTTCAAAGACTATAAATGGTGCATTGCCCCCCAATTCCATGCCTAATTTTTTAATTGTGGTTGTACTTTCAGAAATGACTTTTTTCCCTGATTTTGTGGAACCAATCATTGTGATTACTGCCGGGATCTTACTTTTAGTCATTATACTTGCCACTTCTTCTCTTGGACCACATAGGATGTTAATGACGCCGGGCGGAAATTTAATGTCGTGTAAAATTTCACCAAGAATATAGGCCGATAGTGGAGATTTATAGGATGGTTTAATAATTAATGAACAACCAGCTGCTAGTGCAGGACCAATTTTAAAGCCTACATTAAGCAACGGAAAATTCCAAGCCAAGTAAGCAACAGCCACGCCAGCAGGTTGATGAAACATTTTATGGGTGTGTGTGTTTTCGTAGTCTGGAATTTGTTCCTCTCTAAAATTTTTCATAGCATTTGGATACCATTCTAAGGCATTGGTTAGTGCTTCAATATCTTCGAAAGATCCTGCATAGGTTTTACCCATTTCATGAATGATTGCTAAACGAAGTTCTTTTTCTTTTGAGAGTATTGCAGTTCTAAGTTTATGCATCCAAGCTGTTCTCTCAGCTAAGGTAAGACGCGACCAATATTTAAAGCCCTCTTTTGACGAATTTAGAGCTTTGTGAGTGTCATTTATACCAGCAACAGCAATCTCGGCAATGGATTGGCCAGTTGCAGGACAGATAACGCACTCTCTTTTCCCACTTTCTGCATCAATTAATTGACCGTGGATATATAATTTTTTGTAACCAAAATGTTCTGTTTTCATATTTTAAATATAATCACTCCAAAATAAATTTTGGAATTAAATCTTTAGAAATACAATATTTTAATAAAGCACTTTCATCAACTTCAATTCCTAATCCAGGTGCGGTAGGAATACTAATCATTCCATTAATCATTTCAATTGGTGGACTTGTGAGTTCCTCTCTTAGCGAATTTTCAGTTTGATCGTATTCAATTAAAAAATCAGCATCGTTCATACGCCCTGGAATGGATTCAAGATTAGCAATAAAATGAAGTGCTACATGAATACCTATGGATGTTCCCCAAGTATGGGGTACAATATCAACGCCGTAAGTGGATGCAAGACTGGCAATTCTTTTGGCCTCTGTAAGTCCTCCAGTCGCACAAATATCAGGTTGTATGATATCAACAGATTTATGTTTAAGCAGTTGTTGAAATCCAAATCTTAAATATTCACACTCACCACCAGCAATTGGGATAGAGGTCTTTAATCTTAATTCATGGTACTGTTCATAAAACTCAGGTGAAATGGGCTCTTCAAACCAAGAAATATTATAGGGTTCAATTTTTTTTGCAAGTACTGTCGCTTCACTCAGTGTATAGGCGTGATTTGAATCGACCATCAATTGAATGTCATCTCCAATAAGTTGCCGCATTTTTTTTACATGTTTGACATCTGTTTCTACCCCGAGACCAACTTTCATTTTAATGGCCTTAAACCCTCGTTGGAGATAATCATTAACCTCTTTTTCAAAATTTTTGGAGGGATTTTCTTTGTCCGTAAAATAAAGTCCTGTAGCATATGGCTTAATTGATTTTCTGTGTGCACCACCCAAAAGTGTCGAAACGGGAAGCCCCAATAATTTACCTTTTAAATCCCAAATGGCTATGTCTATAGCACTCATTGAAGCTACTAAAACGCCTTTTCGGGCATAATCCAATGTTTTGCGGTACATCTGATTCCATATAACTTCATTCTCAAGTGGATTTTGATTAATAATTATAGGACGCAATAGGTTAATTCCCGATTCGATAACGGCGGCTGGACCATATCCTTCACCCCAGCCAATGGTGCCATCAGAAGCCGTTATTTTGACTAAACAGACGCAACGCTCAGAGTATTCCCATTGTGAAAAGAAAAAACTTTTAGATAACTTATCTTTTAGGATAAAGGTTTCAACATTTGTAATTTTCATAAATTTTTATTTGCCGAGCTTTACAACTCATAGTCAACAATCTGCTCACTTACAGTAACACTTTGTATGTAATGGACAACCTTGTCGTGTATTGGATATTTTGTGTAGGCCCAAAAATCATCTTTGTTATCAAAGCTACTTATCAAACTAACATCATAAAAACAAGCGTTGTAATCCCCAATATTTATCGCCGTTTCATACTGCTTAATTTCTGGAATATGAGTTGGTAATTCGTCCAAGCGGCGTTTGACCTCTTGCGCAAGCTCTGCATGTGTCATTTCCTCTGGCTGTTTTTTTAATTTCCAAAGGACTATGTGTTTGTACATTTCTTTTAGTTTTTAATCAATTTTTTTGTAGCAACACTTCCATTATCAGAGTGGACTTTTAATAAATAAATACCAGAGCTAATGCCATTCATATTAATATAATTATTCCCTTTGACTTCAAGTATTTTGGCACCAGTAAGAGAATATAGTTCCATTTTTTCCAAAATGTCATTGGATGTCACTCTTACAATATCTTGTGCTGGATTTGGAGAAATTGTAAATTTTAATTTGTTGAAGTCATCTACAGAAGCAGGGGTACACGTGGTGCATGTAATTTCAACATTATCAATTTGAACTTGAGCAGTAGCAGTAGCACCATCACCTTTCGTAAATCGAAATGCATGATTTCCACTATAACCCGCCGTAAATGATATTGTTTTTTCAGCATATCCCACACCGACTGAACTAGCAGATTCGATTATCAAAACTGTATTAGTACCACTAGTACCACTAAGATCATAAGCTCCAATTTTCAACGATGCCCAAGCCCCAGTTTTCTTGGCTTGTGCTTTAAATTCGTAAGTTTCTCCTGCAATTAACGCAAGGACTTGTTGAATTACTTGATGTCCATCATTTCTAATATCAGCATACCAATCTGAACCATTAAAACCAGCACCATTATTATTAACTGACTTGACAATTGCAGTAGCATTTGCGAAAACTTGCCAACCATTGACACCCGCTAAATCAGCTTCATTTGTGTAACCGCTTTCAAAATCATCTGAAAAAATAGTTTGTTGAGCGTGAGCCCTTTGTGTAATCCCAACACATAGCAAAAATGTAAAAATGTAAAATTGTTTCATAGTATTTAATTTTTAAGTTTAATATTAGAGTTTAGTTAATTTATAATTGTCTACTGCCATGATAGCGCCCTCTGCAAATCTGAATATTTGCAAGGAAACTTTGGTTTTTCCATCAAGTACAGTAAATTCAATGGTTGATGAATTCCATTTATTTGAAGTGGGTTCATCAACACTGACAAATCCATATTTATGGTTGTCATTATCTCCCTTTGCAGTGACCGTTAAAGTGTGACTGCGTTTCCAACCATGGCCGTTATTGACAACTTTTGTATCAACAGACCAGCGGTAGGTAGCACCGGCTTCCAAATCGAAAGTCTTGACCAAAAAGACTTTTTGTTGGTCACTACTTTGCCCAAATTTGTTATCGTTTTCTTCGACCACTTTCCAGACGGACTTGTTCCAGCCCATAAACTTCATGCCTTTCCAAGAAGTAAGTTTAGCGCCTATATCTTGTGATTCAAAATCTTCATAGTAAACCTCTTCCTGAGCAAAAGAGATCGTTACAAAAAATAGGAATAGATATGTATTTGCAATCTTCATAAATTGAATAGAGTTTTTATTATGACTGCAATGTATTCTATAAAGGATTGTTGAAAATTTCAATTTTTAACAATTACTAGTCAAAAATTATCAATATTAAAAGTTATTCTAATTTTTGTTAATAATAGAGGTGAGTTGGGCCTTTAAACTAATTTTTTCTTTATCAAAATTATTATCATTAGCAAGATTGTGCCATTCGTTAGGATCGACACTTGTGTGATAAAGTTCTTCTGAGCCATCGCGGTATAGAATATAGCGCCAATCTTTAGTTCTGTATGAATAGTTTTGTTTGTAGATGTAGGATTTATCCAAATCACCTTCTATTTCGATGTGCCAAGGAGCTGCTTTATTTTTGTTGTACCCCAATCCCTCAATTGGGGTATTGACACCAACGCCCAAAACGGTTAGCACCCCATTTTGACCACTCCAACGGTTTGTGTTTGGATTATTAAGAAATGGTTTCAGACTATTTCCATCCAATTCAAATTTCTTTTCATTTTTTGTTAAATCTCCCTCAAGTTGACATAGATCTACTAATGTCGGAAATATATCAATTAAGGAAACGGGATGAGATACAGGTGTATTTTTAACAGAGTTTCTAGGGTCCTTAATTATAAATGGTATTCTCGTACTTCTTTCCCAGGGGGAGTTCTTGTACAAATAATCTTTTTCCCCCATTTGCCAACCATGATCACTAACTAAAACAACAATTGTATTGTCTTTAAACTTGCTTTTATCTAAGGCCTCTAATACCACTCCAACCTGATCATCCATAAAGCTAACACAAGCTAGATAAGCTTGTAAGAAGCGTTTTAGTCCTTCATTATCATTTGGGTAGGCTTGTTTCAATTTTTGAAAATAGCTTATTCCCATTTCAGTATCTGGATAAACATTTCTGTAATTGGTGTCATTGATATCACCTTCTTTAATTTTTGGAAGCACAATTTCTTCTAAAGGGAACAGGTCAAAGTATTTTTTCGGGGCGTACAAAGGAGTATGTGGATTTACAAAACCAACAGCCATAAAAAAGGGTTCAGATGAATGATAAGATTTTAATTGCTCTGAAATCCACAGTGCATGTTGCTCGTCAGGCATTAAGTCGCGGTCATTATCGTTAACATATCGATAGGTTTTTTTTCCATAGGTCCAGCCTGTGGTTTTGAGTTTTCCCAACGAATCTGTCACAACAGGCGTATCAGACAATGGTGCAAAAGATCCATCTATTATATTAATACTTCTAAAAGGCTCTGGTACAGAAGAGTGTCCCATGAGTCGTTTTCCATTTTGATCTATACCACTGTAGGCATGAGGGCCGTAATTGAATCTTTCTGGAACCCCCCATTTGTCCCAATAGGATTTTACATTCACGTGTAGCAATTTGCCAGTACCAAGTGTTTTATACCCATTCTCTTTGAAGAGTTCTATAAATGTTTTATGGTTTTTTAGAACATGTTGTTTGAAATGAGGGGTCCATCCAAAGTCTCTCGAACGATGTGGGTAAACGCCCGTAAAAAAACTATTTCTTGACGGCGAACAAACAGGAACATTGGTATGTGCGTTAACAAATCGTGTTCCGGCTGTTGTAAGTTTATCAATATTAGGAGTTTTGGCTTGAGGATGACCGCCAAACACACCTTGATAGTCGTTTAAATCGTCAACCATAATCAACAGTATATTGGGTTTTGTGTGTTGATTTTGACAACTAACTCCTAAAAGACAGCTTACACTTAAAAGCAAAATAAAATAAAATTTCATAAGGACTTATATTTTTGATTTTACAATACTTGCAATTTGATTGAAATGATTTTCGAGGTAATTATAGTCTTTGGTTTTGATTAAGGCTTTGTCAAAAAGTGAATTTCCCATTCCTACGCCAAAAGCCCCAGCATTCAAAAAAGATATTAGATTTTCTTTTGTGACGCCACCCGTCGGTAATAATTTAATATTGTTTAATGGCCCAAGTATATCTTTGATGTATGTAGGCCCAAGTTGAGTGGCTGGAAAAACTTTTACGGCTGTGGCTCCAAGGCTGTAAGCCAAGTGAATTTCTGTAGGAGAGTAAGCCCCCGGAAAAATAGGGATCTGTTCCTTTACACAATGATTTATGATATTTGTAGAAGTTATAGGAGTGACAATAAATGAAGCACCAGCTTCAAGTGCTTTTTCCAAATCAGATATGGAACATACAGTACCAGCTCCTACGTTTAGACTAGGAAAATCTTGTTTTAAACTAGTAATTATTTTCAAAACATTTTCTGTATTCATAGTGATCTCAACTGTCGTAAACCCCGCCGCGAGGTAAATGGGAATGATAGGTCTAATCTCTTCAAGACTAAAATGCCTTAAAATTCCAATAATTGGTAAGGAGTTAAAGGATTTTAAGTTAAATGTGTTTTTTTTCATAATTCCAATATTTTAAACACTTGATTATGCCCCATGATTACCGATTTTTTAACTTTTTCTTGCTCAACAAAAATAGTGTTTGAAGATAATCCAAGTTGTGAAATAGCAAGTTTGTAGAGATCATAAAGGGAATTTTCAGCACACAAAACAATTTGGTTTTTAGTATTTATTGCGCTTAACTCTTCACCGATTAAAAGACCACTCAGGATATAAAAATTTTCTTTATTGTCTTTATGACCGAATAAGGTATTCGTTCGAATTGAAAAAAGCGTATTGAGGATGGAGTTTGAGGTGTTTACAAGATTAACACCATGCTTGAATGCATCAATGGCTCTAGCGTTCAATAAACCTGTTGAAATGGAACCCGACAGTATTGAATGGTTGCAAATAATGTCAAACATCTCACCTGTCATCTGGGTTTTAAAATTAGTTAATAAACCATTTTCACAATATATGTGCTTACAATGGGTCCCTGGGAAAACGAAAACACACTTCTCCTTTATTTTTAAATCATGGTATAACCCCAAGAGTTGAATTTCTTCACCACGCATCACATCATCTTGAGATTTTATTCCAGAAACAAGTATAATAGGATGTGTCAAAATTGAATTTGGCAAATATTTAATTATAAGATTATTCGCATTAATGGAGATTGGAATTTTTACATATGGAAGTTCCTCTATTCCGATTGAAGATGAGGCCATTCCAGAAATGATTATAGGAACGCTATTGTTGAATATTTCAATTTTTTTGAGTTGATTTTTAATGTAGTTTAAAAATATATCAACATGGTTTCCATTGATTTTATTTAAATTTTCAGCAATGGATTTTATACCATTATTAGTTTGGATTGTTTTTACTACATTGAGATTGTAGTCTACAAGGTTTAATCTAAAATTAGATGTCCCCCAATCCACACTTATAAATTTTACATTTTCCATGTAAGACAAAGCTATCAAATTTATCCAAAAAGTTGATTTTATCACTTAGCATGAATTAATCAAAAATTACCATTAATTGGGGTGGTAATCTATTACTTTAA
Source organism: Formosa sp. Hel3_A1_48 (assembly GCF_001735715.1). Classification (NCBI taxonomy): domain Bacteria; kingdom Pseudomonadati; phylum Bacteroidota; class Flavobacteriia; order Flavobacteriales; family Flavobacteriaceae; genus Formosa; species Formosa sp. Hel3_A1_48. The sequence continues at coordinate 261,744 of NZ_CP017259.1, read as the reverse complement.
TTGGCTAAATTTTGGTTAACTTTTGAAACAACAATGATAGAATTTGATAATTTTGGAACTTCATTTTAAATTAAATTTGAATAAATTGTTATAATTCACAATATGCATACTTTTAAACAATTTATTGTTTTTTTCTTTGTCTTAATTTCATTCAATTGCCTTGCTCAAAAGTTACTACCATACATTGAAGATCCACAATGTATAGGGGTTAACAAATTAGCGCCCAGATCAACATTTTTTTCTTATGAAAGCCTAGATCTTGCTCGGTCAAACAAACTTGAGTTGTCTGAAAATTATAAATCACTAAATGGAATTTGGCAGTTTAAATGGTCCGAGTCCCCAGAACAAAGACCAATTGACTTCTACAGCCCTAATTTTGATTCTTCGGATTGGGACCAAATTGCTGTACCATCGAATTGGGAGCTAGAGGGTTATGGTGTTCCCATTTATAGCAATATTCCCTACCCATTTAGTTTTGATAAAACACCAAACCCACCAGATATTCCAGATGGTTATAATCCCGTTGGTTCATATAAACGTAATTTTACCATTCCAAAAACTTGGGAAGGAAAAAAAATTAGAATACATTTTGGTGCGGTAAAATCTGCTTTTTTTATTTGGGTTAATGGCGAAAAAGTTGGTTACAGTCAAGGATCAAAACTACCTGCAGAATTTGATTTGACAAAATTTTTAAATATTGGAGAAAACTCAATTTCGTTGGAAGTTTACAGATGGTCTGATGGAAGTTATCTAGAAGACCAAGATTTTTGGCGACTTTCCGGGATTGAAAGAGATGTCTATCTTTATGCCACACCCAAAGTACACATTAGAGATTTTAGTGTTTATGCAGATTTAGATTCCACTTACAAAAATGGAATATTTAAACTTTCAGTTGATTTCTCCAACGAATTTATGAGAAAAATCAAAGGTAGCTTGCGCGTAGTTATATCAAAAAATGATAAAATCATTTTTCAGCAAACGCAAAAGTATTCTTCTATGAAGGATGAATCATTACACTACGAAACAATAATTGATGAAGTGAAGTCGTGGTCGGCTGAAATTCCTAATTTATACACCCTTGATATGGAATTTAGGAATCAATCTGGATCAATAACTGAGGTAATTTCAAGAAAAATTGGTTTTAGAAATGTAAGGATTCAAAACAGTCAAGTTTTAGTTAATGGACAACCAATTCTAATTAAAGGAGTCAATCGTCACGAACATAATTACATCAATGGTCATGTAGTTAGTAAAGAAAGCATGTTGGAAGACATCAAAATCTTCAAAGAAAATAATATTAATGCTGTAAGAACGAGTCATTACCCTAATGATCCTTATTTTTATGAGTTATGTGATCAGTATGGTATTTATGTTTATGATGAAGCCAACATTGAATCTCATGGTATGGGCTATGATCTTACTCAGACCTTAGGGAATGATCCTAAATGGCTAAGCGCTCATATGGAACGAACAGAACGAATGATAATAAGAGATAAAAACCATCCTTCAATTATTGCTTGGTCACTGGGCAATGAAGCAGGGAATGGGTATAACTTTTATCAGACTTACTTGAGAGCCAAAGAAATAGATTCTACTCGATTTGTGCATTATGAACGCGCTAATAGAGAATGGAATACTGACGTCATTGGGACCATGTATGCAGATTATCAAACTATTGAAGACTATGCCAATGATGAGTCTCAACAAAGACCAATGATTTTGTGTGAATATGCTCATGCTATGGGAAATAGTTTAGGCGGACTAAAAGAGTATTGGGATTTGTTTGAAAAATATCCTAAGCTTCAGGGGGGGTTCATTTGGGATTTTCAAGACCAAGGTCTACTTTCAGAACAAAATGGAAAAGCATTTTTTGCTTATGGTGGTGATTTTGGTCCAAAAGATGTTCCAAGTGACCATAATTTTCTTAATAATGGCCTTATTCAAGCGGATAAAAAGCCTAATCCACATCTTAAAGAAGCCAAACAGCTTATGCAAAATATTAAATTTTTAAACTTTGATGTCGACACTGGTATGTTGGAGATTAAAAATGGTAATTTTTTTGAAACCTTATCCAACTATGAATTACACTGGAATATAATTGAAGATGGCTTGGAGGTTTCAAAAGGAATTATCAAAGAATTGAAGGCTCAACCACAAGAGAAATGCTATGTTGAAGTACCTTTGTTTAATAATTTGAACGCTAACAAAGAATATTTTTTAAATCTTTCTGTTAAATTAAAAAAATCAAAACTATTACTTGAAAAGGGATTTGAAGTGGCCAAAGAACAATTCAAATTGCAGGACAAAACCCTTGTAAAAATTTATCCAAAAAATGGTAACTCAATAATAGAAGTGAAGGAAAATAAATCTAACCTAACATTGTCTACAGAAGAGTTTGAACTCATCTTAGCCCTTGATAAAGGGATAATGACTTCTTACACCTTTAAAGGAGTCCAATTGATAAAACAAGGTGGTCAAATCAATTTTTGGCGTGCACCAGTTGACAATGATTATGGTGCCAATACTCCAATGATTTACAAGGAGTGGAAAGACATTGGACAATCCGAAGCAGATCTTGAATATGAAATAAAAACAAAAAGTTACAGTGAAATTGAAGTCAGTTTTAAACAACACATTTTAAATGGAGATGCTGAGCTGATTCAAAGTTATATAATTCACTCGAGTGGAATTGTTCAAATTTCAAATAATCTATTGGCTCTAAGAGGTAAATCTGAAAAAACTTTTGGTCTCAAAGGTAAGCGGGCTAAAGTCCCTGAAGGATTACATTCTAATTTTTATAAGTTCGGTAATGAGTTTATTTTAAACTCCGATTTAGCATCTGTTAAGTGGTATGGTAGAGGACCTCACGAAAATTACATCGATAGGTTAGAATCCGCTGATATTGGTCTTTATGAAAGTACCCCAAAAGATTTATTTACTTTATATGCTAGGCCGCAAGACAATGGTAATAGAACTGATATCAGATGGGTAGAATTTTCTGCTGGGCCTGAAGTTGGCTTACTTTTTTATAGCGATGTCCCTTTTAACTTTTCTGCTTCCCACCATAAAAAAGAGGATTTAGATTCGGGCAGCTCAAAAAGATTAACTCAAAAACACGTCCGATTATTAGAGCCTCAAAAGGATATCTTTCTAAATATAGATGGTTTTACTTCTGGTGTTGGTTGTGTAAATAGTTGGGGTGCCTTACCATTAGAACAATACAGACTACCATATGATAATTATCAGTACTCATATTGGCTAATTCCTAACCAACGCAATTAATAAACATATTTAAAAACTCATTTTATGACCAGTAACTTTCAATTTTTAGACTATGCCATATTTGTGGGCTATGCCATACTAATTTTAGGAGTAGGACTTTGGATGTCCAGAGACAAAAAAGGACATCAAAAAACTGCTGAAGATTATTTCCTTGCCAGTAAATCACTTCCATGGTGGGCAATTGGAGCTTCGCTCATAGCTGCTAATATTTCTGCGGAACAATTTATTGGAATGTCAGGATCAGGATTTGCCTCTGGATTAGCCATTGCTTCCTATGAATGGATGGCGGCTTTAACTCTTATCATTGTAGGAAAATATTTTCTTCCAATTTTTATTAAAAAAGGAATATATACCATTCCCGAATTTGTAGAAAAACGCTATTCGACAAATCTTAAAACTATACTTGCTGTATTTTGGATTGGACTTTATGTTTTTGTTAATTTAACTACCGTACTTTACCTAGGAGCTTTAGCTTTGGAGACAATTTTAGGGATACCCTTGATTTATGGGGTAATTGGCCTTGCACTTTTTGCTGCTGCTTATTCCTTGTATGGTGGGCTTTCTGCTGTGGCATGGACTGACGTGATTCAGGTTGTTTTTTTAATTTTAGGCGGAACAATAACCACTTATCTTGCCTTAAATACAGTCTCAGGAGGTGAAGGCTTTATTTCAGGATTGAAATCGGTATATCATGCTGTTCCTGAACGTTTTGCTATGATACTAAAACCAGAAAATCCAGAATATGTTAACCTGCCAGGAATTGGTGTGCTTGTTGGCGGCATGTGGGTTGCAAATTTATATTATTGGGGTTTCAACCAATACATCATTCAGCGAACATTGGCAGCTAAATCTCTTAAAGAAGCTCAAAAAGGGATATTGTTTGCCGCTTTTTTAAAATTAATTATTCCGCTCATTGTAGTTATTCCTGGGATTGCTGCCTATGTCATTATAAATGATCCAAACATTATGGCATCTTTGGGAGACTTAGCTTTACAAAATACGCCATCTGCTGATGCCACTGACAAAGCATATCCATGGCTATTACAATTACTTCCAGTTGGACTTAAGGGCTTGGCTTTTGCGGCACTTACAGCAGCAATTGTCTCTTCATTGGCCTCAATGCTAAATTCAACATCAACTATTTTCACAATGGATATTTATAAACAATATTTAGGCAGAGACACTTCTGATAAAACCATTGTATCTGTGGGGCGTATTTCCGCAGCAGTTGCACTTTTGATAGCAGTTTTTATTGCTCCTCTTTTGCAAAACCTTGGACAAGCATTCCAGTTTATTCAAGAGTATACCGGTGTGGTGAGTCCTGGAATATTAGCCGTATTTTTATTAGGGCTTTTTTGGAAACAAACCAGTAATCGTGGTGCTATTGTAGGTGCATTAGCTTCAATTCCGGTGGCTATGTATTTTAAAGTGGCTCCAAAAGGATGGTCAAATAGTACTCTTTTTGTTGATGTGCCTTTCATGGATCAAATGGGTTACACGGTATTAATTACGATGCTAATTATTATTGTCGTCAGTAAGTTAGAACACAAAAATAAGTTTGATAGCAAAGGGATTATTTTAACTGAAAATATTTTCAAAACATCTCCTTTGTTCAATATTGGGTCTTTTGCATTGATGCTTATTTTGACAGCGCTGTACGCTGCATTTTGGAGCTAGAAATATTAAAATTAAATCAAACTTCGAAGTCTTCTTGCTGCTTGTTCTGCTGTGATATCTCTTTGTGGCATCCCAAACATTTCATAACCAACCATGAATTTTTTTACGGTTGCACTTCTAAGCAGAGGGGGATAAAAACTCATGTGCCAATGCCAGTGGTTGTTATTTTTATTGTTAGTTGGTGCTTGGTGAATACCACTTGAATAGGGAAACGAACAATCAAATAGCTTGTCATACGCTTTGGTTATTATTGATATTGCTTCAGCAAAATCTACTTTCTCGTCCTTGCTTAGTTGGGTTATATTTTGACAATGTTTTTTAGGTAAAATCATTGTTTCGAATGGCCACATGGCCCAAAAAGGCGTCAGTACAACAAAAGAATCATTTTTATAAATGACTCTTTCATTCAAATCCAATTCTTGGGTTAAATAATCTTTTAAAATGCTTCGCTGATTGGTATTGAAATATTTCTGCTGATGCTCGTCTTTTTTTATTATTTCATTGGGTAGTGTAGACTGACTCCATATCTGTCCATGAGGATGTGGATTACTGCACCCCATGACCGCTCCTTTGTTTTCAAAAATTTGTACATAATTGATATTCTCCATTTGCCCTAATTCTTCATACTGTTGACACCACGCTTCAATAACCTTTGCTATGGCCAAGACTTTCATATCAGCAAGACTTTTAGAGTGATCTGGGCTAAAACAAATCACTCTGCAAATACCACTTTCACTCTCGGCTTTTAATAAACCTTCATTAACACTGTAAGGAATGTAATTTTCTTTTAGTGCTGCAAAGTCATTTTGAAAAATAAATACATCATTATAGTCTGGATTTTGCTCGCCATTTATTCTGGTGTTTCCCGGGCATAAATAACACTCAGAGTCGTATTTTTTGGTTTTTCTCTTTGCAACAGTCTCATTTTGACCTTGCCATGGACGTTTTGATCGGTGCGGGGAGACTAGAATCCATTCTCCAGTTAAAATATTATACCTGCGGTGTGAATTGTGTTTAAGAAAATGATTCATATTTATATCTTAATTAAATGGGTTCCTTTTGAAATATTGACGTCATATATTGTACAGGGTTTTCCAAATGTTTCCAAAAATTTATGTTTTGTAGTAGTTTTAAAATCATCAATATTTTGTTGTTCTACTAAGTTAATAGTGCAACCACCAAAACCACCCCCCATCATTCTTGAACCATAAACAAAATCCATTGATTTTGTTGTTTCAACTAAAAAGTCCAATTCTTCACAGCTGACTTCATAGTTTTTTGAAAGGCCCTCGTGGGTTTTGTACATTAGATCCCCCATTAATTTAACATTCTGTTTTTTAATAGCCTTGGCAAATTCTTTTACCCGTTTATTTTCACGAATGACATAAAGGGCCTTGCTGTAATCCGATTTTGAAATTTGATCTTTGATTAGATTGAGGCTCTTTTCTGTAGTATCTCTGAGTGATTTTACGTTTAGCAAGTTTGCTATTTTTTCACAAACAGCTCTTCTATTATTATAGGCACTCTCCGAAAGGTCGTGTTTTACATTAGTATTAACTAAAACTAATTTCAATGATTTAAGTTTCAACTTGTAAGGGACAGACTTGGTGGTTCTACAGTCCAAAAACAAAGCACTTTTTTTCTTTCCCAACATACTAGCGTATTGATCCATGATTCCGCAATGAACACCCACAAAGTTGTGTTCAGCTTTTTGAGAAATTAAAATCATTTCTTTCTTTTTTAAACCCAAATTATAAAGTTTATTCAGCCCATAAACAAAACTATTTTCAAGGGCTGCAGAGGAAGACATTCCTGCACCTCCTGGAATATTACCAGCAAAAACACTATTGAAATTACCGATAGTAATTCCTAGTTTTTGTAATTCGCCAATTACTCCATTCACATAGTTTCGCCATCCACCATTTTTTTGTGGTGAAATCTGATTCAAGTCAATTTCATGACTTTCTTTTTTATTTAGTGCATAAATACGACTTGTTTTTGATGATGATTTATTTATGGCTAAAACAATACCTAAATCAATAGCTGCAGGGAAAACAAAGCCATCATTATAATCTGTGTGTTCCCCAATTAAGTTAATTCTACCCGGAGAGAAAACCATTAAAGGATCTCCATGAAATTGCGTTTTAAAACTCTCTTTCACGTTATGTATCAACTCTTTACTCATATTGTTTTTGATTTTATTGAAATGTCCAATGTCCATTTAATATTAAATTTTTCTTTTGGATTTAATTTTTTCAGGCCAATACCGTTGTTAAAACTATCTGATACTCCAGTCATAGGTTCAATTGCAATGGCGTTTTCGTGTTTTGGTGTATAAAGTTGTAAGTATTTTGATTCATCAGAAATGGTTAGATTGGCACGGTATCTCTGCGTGTCAAAAGCCACATTGTTATCTTCCAAAACAAAAGCATCGTCTAAACTCATATTGTTAAGATATAGAGGGTTTGGAGTTTTTAAAACAGTAATCCCTGTTGTAATGTTACGTTCATCAGACTCTAACTTTTGCGTACTATTAAATTCTAAACTACTTTGAGTGTCATTCATTACAAAATAAGGATGCCAGCCAATTGTGAAAGGAAAGGGGATTCTGTCAGTATTTGTAATTTCGATTTCTAATGTCATGGCGTTTAGGGAAATTTTATAAATCAGATTAATTGTGAATAAAAATGTAAAACCAGAATGAGGTTCTATTTCATTATATGACAATCTTACCAATGCACTTTTTGAGTTACAATTTTGCTCTACAACATTAAATTTTTTATTGTAAACCAAGCCGTGTAAAGCATTATTCCCTGCTGTTTCATTACACTCTAAGTTGTAATTTTCACCCATAAAGCGGTATTTACCGTCCTTAATTCGATTTGCAAAAGGAAATAAAATCGAGGACGCATAAGTATGATTGTAGGGTAGATGTGAAAGGTTTGTGATAATCTCTTCATTACCAATTACCAATTGTTCTAAACTCCCACCGTTGCTCAAACTAATGTTAGCTTTGGTTGTTTTACAACCGCTTGTTATTTGAAGGGTTTGCCCTTTTCCAGAAGAAGTTTTGTGAATCTTAAACATGATTTATAGCGATTTTCTGAGGAAAACTTTTTTTGGATTTTCAATTTGACTTAAAGCATTGTTTTTAAGCATTTTTGCCAAATGACTTCCCATGAATTTAAAATCTGCTGATATTGTGGTAATACCGCCCTCTAAGATTTCTTTGAGGAGTGTGTCATTAAATGAAATTATTCCAATATCTTGCCCAAGTTGATAAGACGTTTGTTTTAATTTTTGTATGGTTATAATTAAATCTCTATCATCCAAGGTAAAATAGACCTCGCCTTTTTGGATCACTTTATCATCAACCCCTCCTAGTATTCCGTGCTTAATTTTATTTCTTGAACAAAACAATTCAAATCCACTTTTTATCCCTCGAGGTTGTTTGTTCGCATCGTATATTAATATTAGTTTTTTATAGCGTCTAATATTTTTATATAACACGGTTAAACCTTCATAGATATAGTTCTCAAAATTTTGATAAATTGAAGGGAAATGACTGAGTGTTTCCTGAGTTTGATCTAAAATATAGGTTTTATTCTTGGGCAAAGGTTCAAGAATCTGAGCAATCCCAGAAAAATTAGCAGGCATAATGACATAGTACCCATAATTTCCTGCACTTTCATCAATTATTTTTTTAAACAAATCAAAATTGAAATGATGAAAAAAAATATCGACTTGATAATCGTCCTCGAGTTCTTCTAAAAATGAATTATAAAGATCTTCTTTAAAAGAATTCAATTCATCAAATAAAAGAAGAATTTTAACTTGTACTTTAATATCTGTTGTTTTTACATAATACCCCTTGCCAACAACAGAATAAATCACCCCGCGAGCTTTCAACTCGTTGAAAGCAGTAATTACAGTGTCTCTGGAGAGTTTGAATTTGTTTCTAAGATCATTTAAAGAAGGTAACTGGTCTCCAATTTTAAGTTCACCAATGATTATAGCATTCTCTACAAAACTAATAATTTGCTTATATTTCGGTACCTTTGAATTCATTTGTTTTTTTGCAAAAGACATGTTACAAATATATAATAAAGAAATTAAAAAACAACTAGTACGAACTAGTATGTTTTTTGTACATTTGTATTTTTAAAATTAGAACAGAACATGAATAAAAAAATTATAGTTACAGGGGGTTGCGGCTACATTGGATCTCACACTGTAATAGAACTCATAAAGAATAATTTTCAAGTGGTTATTTTTGATGATTTATCCAACTCATCGCAAGACACTATAGGTCGTATTGAATCGATTACAGGCGTACGTCCCGTTTTTGAGCAAGTAGATCTTAAAGATGTAAATCATACCAGTCAGGTGATTTTAAAACATAAAAATGCTTTTGGAGTGATTCACTTTGCAGCGCACAAAGCCGTTGGTGAGTCCGTTCAAAAACCGTTAGATTATTATCAAAATAATTTATATTCTTTGCTGAATACACTTAAGGCACAACATGAAAATGGAATTCAGAACTTTATTTTTTCTTCATCAGCAACTGTGTATGGTAATCCAAAGTCCTTACCTATTACAGAAAATAATCAGACCCAACGCCCTTTTTCTCCTTATGGGAATACAAAAAAAATGGCTGAGGAAATTTTAGAGGATTTTTCCAAAGCTTATACTGATTTCTCTGCTATTTCTTTACGTTATTTTAACCCAATTGGTGCTCATGAATCTGGAGAAATAGGAGAGCTACCTAATGGAATCCCAAATAACCTGATGCCTTACATTACACAAACTGCAGCAGGCATTCGCGAAAAATTAATGGTGTTTGGTAATGATTACGATACAACAGACGGTACACCAATTCGAGATTATATTCATGTAGTGGATTTGGCCAAAGCACATGTCAAAGCTTTGTTTAGACTAATAGAAAATAAACAAGAACAGGCTTTAGAGACCTTTAATTTGGGTACTGGAAATGGATTTTCTGTCATGGAGGTTATCGAATCTTTTGAACGCGTATCGGGGATAAAATTAAATTATGAAATTGTTGGTCGACGACCAGGTGATGTCCCCCAATTATTTGCTGCAACAGATTTAGCGCATCACAAATTAGGTTGGAAAGCAGAGCTTGGACTTGACGAAATGATTGACTCAGCGTGGCGATGGGAACAAAAATATAGGGCTACTACAACTGCAAAATAACATTATGCACAAAAGATTATTTTTAATCGGTTTATTTATCACCTCATTAGTTGGTTGTAAACAATCAAATCAATTCGAAACCATTTCAACTAATAGACAACAAATCCCCGGTATGGTTTGGATTTCTGGCGGTATTTATGACATGGGGGCTTCTGATGGCGATCGTATGGCACTACCCCACGAAAAGCCCAAACACACAGTAAAGGTGGATGGGTTTTATATGGACGAGACCGAAGTCACCAATGCACAGTTTTCTAAATTCATTGAAGCAACAAATTATATAACAACCGCAGAGCGACCAGTGGATTGGGATTTAATCAAACAACAATTGCCTCCAGGCACCCCAAAGCCTCAGGATTCACTTTTATTACCAGGATCTCTTTTGTTTAAAAAAACAAAAGAATCGGTACCTAATCTCTATGACTTTTCGCAATGGTGGCGATGGACTAATGGGGCCAATTGGAAACAACCAGAAGGGAAGGGAAGCAGTATAGATGAAAAAGATAATCACCCTGTTGTTCATGTATCCTATGAAGACGCCATGGCTTATTGTAATTGGGTTGGTAGGCGATTACCCACTGAAGCAGAGTGGGAATTTGCAGCTCGTGGTGGTAAGCGCGATAAGATTTATTTTTGGGGCGATTTAACGGATAAATTATCATCCTATGTCAACAGCTGGGAAGGGGAGTTCCCTGTGGATAATACCCAAGCCGATGGCTTTGAAAAAAGTGCACCGATCAAAACCTATCCTCCAAACGGTTATGGGCTTTATGAAATTTCTGGCAACGTATGGGAATGGACTAGTGATTGGTATAGCAGTCAGTACTATCAATACTGTAAAGAAAATTCAATAACTAATAATCCGAAAGGACCTAATGAGGCCTTTAATCCTAATAATCCGTATATAGATGAGCGTGTGATTAGAGGTGGTTCTTTTTTATGCAATGCCTCCTATTGTGCCAGTTACAGAGTATCTTCAAGAATGGCCACCGATCCAAATACGTCTTTAGAACATTTGGGTTTTAGAACGGTGATGGACTTAAAAACGGAATAGTTTTTTATTTAAAACTAATTTCACAACACAAAGCTCATATTTCCTGAAAATTAGTCAAAAAGGTTTAAATATTTACCATAACATAAGTGTAACATAAAACATAGATAAATCAGTATTATATTTGGTTAATAAATGATTAAGTATTCTACTGTTGTTTGTTTAATTTTGACACCTAATCATAAGATATTAGTGAGGTATTTATTTCTTTCGGTTTTTTTAATTTTTCATGTTATTATTCAAGCTCAAGTACGCAAGAATTTAGAAGCATCTCCTATAAAAAATCCTCCCGTAATTGATGGGATACTTTCTGAAGAAATTTGGAACAATTTAAACCCTGCTACTGATTTCACTTTGATTTGGCCAGAAACGCGTCATGGCAACAAAATACCTGTAGAATTTAATACAACAGCATATGTTGGATACGACCACAATGCTATTTATATAGGTGCAATTCTTAATCATCCAAATCCCGACAAGATGCCCAAACAGTTTAGTCAGCGGGATGATATCTGGAATGTAAATGCGGAGACTTTTTTTGTAACCCTAAATACATATAATGACGATTTGAATTTTTTTGGGTTTCAAATCACCAGTGCAGGTACAGTTGGTGATGTATATTCTTCAGGTCCCATTGGGTCTGACGATTTTTTATATGACACAGTTTTTGATGCTAAGGTGCATTACAATTCAGATAGTTGGAGTTTGGAAATGGTAATTCCCTACAGTGCACTTCGCTTTCCTGAAAAAGAGGTGCAACTATGGGGTTTGAACTTTGGGAGAAAAATTCAAAGTTTGGATGAGACTTACGTGTGGAGTCCCGTTAATGCCAACGAATTAAAATATCATGAGTATAATGGAACCCTTACAGGAATTGAGAATATTAGCCCCCCTATAAGGCTGTTTTTCTACCCCTATGTTCAGTCATCCATAAATCTTCAAAAAGGAGCAAGATCAGCGTCTTCTTATACGGCTGGAATGGACATAAAATATGGATTGAGCAGTAGTTTTACGTTAGATGCGTCTCTAATTCCAGATTTTGGCCAAGTTGCCTTTGATAATGTAGAACTTAATTTAGGCCCATTCGAGCAACAGTTTTCTGAAAATAGGGCCTTTTTTACTGAAGGTGCAACCTTGTTCGAAATTGCAGATGGGGGTATGGGCGGTGGATCGTTTTTTTACAGCCGAAGGATTGGAGAAAAAGTGTCGGTAGGAGATGATTTATTAGACGACGATGAGCAAATATATAATCTTGATAGGACCCCACAACTATTAAACACAGTTAAGGTTACTGGAACAACAAGCAAAAATCTAAGTATAGGTTTTCTTAACGCCATTACCAATAAAGTAGATGCTGAAATCGAAAATCTGTCATCATATGAAAGAAGAAGACAAACCATTCAGCCTTTGGTGAATTACAACGTTCTTTCATTATCTCAACAACTGTTGAATGACTACTCATCGGTAAGTTTGCTCAACACCAACAAAACTGGAAGTGATGGTTTGTATGGCAACAATGTAGCTTTTGTAGCAGACTTGTTTGATGACAACAGAGACTTCAATATTAAGATAAAAGCTTTTGGCAGTAAAACACCTAAAAATAACAATGATAACGGATTTAGATCGGGGATTAGCCTAAGTGAGTTAAAGGGAAATTTTAGATACAATATCAGTTGGTGGGGTGTTGACAAACATTACAAACAAAATGAATTGGGGTATTTTAATTTTATAGATCATCAAAGTTATGCTGCACGAATAAGCTATCAAATCCTTAATGAGTATGGTTTTCTAAGAAAGTATAGCAACTACTTAAGATTTAACGACACGCGTACCTTTCACTCTTTTGATAGAAAGTTTTGGGGCTTGAGGTTTGGAAACGATTTCTCAACACAAAATTTAATGGTTTTTGAGGCTGATTTTGCCTACAAATCCATTACTAAAAATTTTGATGAACCTAGAGTCTATAACCGTTTTGTTCTTGAGCCAGAGAATTTTCAAGTAAAGCTGGGTGTACAGTCCAATAAAAACAAGGACTTCTCATATAAAATTCAATGGAATAATTTTGCTTATTTTAATGAGGATTATGATGAAAATTGGTCTCGAAACAGAATTAATGTTTCTACGCTTTATCGCTTTTCAGAGCAATTCTCATTATCACTAAAGTCCAACCACCTTCAAGTAACAGACGATGTTGGATTTCTTCAATCCATAAACGATGACATTTATTTTGGGAGAAGAGATATCCGTACGGTAGAAAACAACATTGATTTCAACTACTTTTTTGATAGTAAAAAATGGATCAACTTAAAACTAAGAAACTATTGGAGCAGAGCCAAATACGATCACATTCTGTTTAGCCTTAATGAAAATGGAGAACGAACTCCATCAGACTTTTCTTTATTGGATTTTGATCCTGATACAAACTTCAACATATGGAACTTAGATATTAATTTTGAATGGTGGTTTGCTCCTGGAAGTAATTTGGTATTATTGTATCGAAACCAATTATTCAGCAGAGACAACACCACTGAATTAGATTACTTTGGAAGCTTAGACAATCTTTTTGATCAAACCACGCAGCATCAATTTTCGCTAAGAATAAACTACCTGATTGACTTTAATCGCTTACGAAAGAAAAAAACTTGAGTTCACGTTTACAGTTTAACTCAATTAAATTTAACCTGAGCAATGTGTTCAAAAAACTCCATGAGGTTTGAACTATTGTAAGCTTGGGTCACAAATAACCCTCTGATATTCAGAGGGTTATTTTGTTTTAGGAAGGTTGTATTTTTCTCTTTTGATGGTTGATTTCAGCTAAAAGTTTGTGAGTTTTAATAATTTAAAGTTTGAAAATTAACATGATATTGACAACTTAAAAAAATTACTATAATTAAATTAATTAAATTTGTAACTATTGCAAAAACTACGAGCCCCTAATCTTGAGATAATTTAAGGCCTATGAACCATTAAATTTAAATAAATGAAATCAATAAAACTTAAGGCGTTTTTACTAATTCTAGCAGCTTTCACGCTTACACTTTTTACTTGCGAAAACACTGATGAAACGCCACAAGATCAGGATACTGACAATACCTTTTTAATGAGGTCTATGTCTGAGTTAATGGGCCAATTTGATGATAATGGTGACTCAGATGATACGCAAAACCCAAGTGGTAATATGGTTATGGATTTTTGTTTTGAGTTTGTGTTTCCTATTGATTTTTACCTAAGCAATAACACAATCACTACAATCAATTCCATCGAAGAATTAGTGGAAGTATTGATTAACTCCGGTGATGATCTGTATATAAATGACATTTTTTATCCATTTGATGTTTTGGTCTTTAATGACGATACAAATTCAATCGAATCATTGACAATTGAAAATGATGAAGTATTTGCTAGCTTGTTGGATGCTTGTGCTTTTGATCAAGACGACGACAATGTCTGTTATGAAATTTATGATCCAGTCTGTGTTGAAATTAACAACATCTACAATGAAACAATTATTTTGGTTTATCCAAATGATTGTTATGCTGGCCTTGATGGATTTTCCGAAGAAGATTTTTTAGATGATTGTGCGTCAAATTATGATGACCACGATGGCCTCTTTGACAACGATTGTTTTGATTTGGTTTACCCTATTGTTTTAGTAAATTCTAATGGAGACACTGTGACTATAAATAGCGAGGAAGCTCTATTGCAATACATTGAGGAATGGTATGCAGAAAATTGTAATAATTTAGATGATTGCACTTTTGATTTTGATGTTTCATTTCCAATTACAGTAGAATATTATTCAGAAAACAATCAACAATTTCAAACAATTGAAATTAGTTCAGAGGAGGAATTGGAAAGTTATGTTGAAGAATATTGTGCGTCAAATTATGATGACCACGATGGCCTCTTTGACAACGATTGTTTTGATTTGGTTTACCCTATTGTTTTAGTAAATTCTAATGGAGACACTGTGACTATAAATAGCGAGGAAGCTCTGTCGCAATATGTTGAGCAATGGTATGCAGATAATTGTGACAATTTAGATGATTGCACTTTTGATTTTGATATTGTATTTCCAATTACAGTAGAATATTATTCAGAAAACAATCAACAATTTCAAACAATTGAAATTAGTTCAGAGGAGGAATTGGAAAGTTATCTTGAAGATTACTGTGATTAAAACAACCTATTAGTCCTATAAAATGAGCTATTATATTAACGAAAAACATAACTTTTAACATTTTAAAATTAACCCTATGAAGAAATTAGTTATTCTAGTTTTTGGATTAAGCTTTTTAGCATGTAATGAAGATGATCAAGTAAATTTATCATTATATAACTCTAACCTGAGTATTATTGAAAATTTAAGTAATGGTGTGTCCGTTCTAGATATTTTGAACGAAAACAATAATGATTCTTCTTTATTGTACGGACTTGAATATTTTGGGGGATATATCTTTTATGTTGATGAAAATGACGGCAGTCTCATTGTTGCTACAGATTACTCTGAAATAGGTGATGTAGCATGGGGGGATGTTTTTAGTTTGGATACAAGTGCTGAAATTGGGAGTGGAGATCAAAACACTCAGGATATTGTTCAAGGAAATTTGAGTGACCATAGTATTGATGGTTTTGAGTTCGGGAGTGATAATTATGCTTTTAAAATTGTGACCGAATTAGAATACAATGGTTACTCTGATTGGTTTATTCCAAGTAGTGGATCCATGGCTGCAATCTTTGACCATGTTCACTCAAGAGGCATGGGTAATTTTGACGAATCTCTTTTTTACTGGTCTTCAACCAAACAAGGCTACAACCCTTATGTAATGGCTTTCAATTTGGATTGGGGTGGTGATGCTTTTTTTGGAAGTTGTGTTGATGTCAATGGGCTTTTGATAGCTCGTAAAGTTTTGAATTAATAATTTCATTTTTTCAATGCTTTTATTTTTTTGAGCATAAATTTCAATATTATTTTTTACGATGCATAAAGTAGTTGTTCTTAGCTTTTTATTTTTGTTTTGCTGTTCTAGAGTTGATCTAGCAAATGCGCAAAAAGGCGATGATGTATTTACTATATATCTCGTTAGGCATTCTGAAAAGGAGTTGAACATTAATAATCCTTCCGATCCACCTCTTAATTCCTGTGGAGTTAAAAGAGCGGAGCACCTACGTAATTTTCTTTATGATGTGCATTTAAATGCTGTGTACAGCACAGATTATTTACGTACAAAAAATACAGCTCTGCCAACAGCTTTGTCTAAAGGATTGCAAATCAAAATATATAATCCTGGAGACCTCGAGGCTTTTTCATCATTATTATTAGAGGCCAAGCAAGATGTGCTAGTAGTGGGTCATAGCAATACAACAGGTGTTTTGGCGGGACTTCTTGTTGGCGAAAATTTATGCTCTTTCGATGAGTCTATTTACGAGCGCATTTACAAAGTAGTGGTTTATAAAAATAAAGGGCAACTTCATTTGCTGTATTCTTCTTTTGACTGTACGGATTAATTTTGCTATTTGTAAGTTGCAAGTTTTTTTCACTTCTGACCACTTTTAGTTTAAACATTTGTATATTAATGCTTTATAACCAATTTTCAATCACCTTTTGAGAGCTAAGATATTTTTTATTGCAATTATCTCTTCGATTTTTACTATCAATAGTAGTCTTTCACAAGTTGTGCCTATTGATAATTATTCAATCAACGGATTTGGTCAAGTACAACTATCTATCGAAGGTCAGTTGGGTAAATACTATATCCTTCACGCACAACATAGCCCAACATTCAATTGGGCGACTTCACTAACAATTGGAGTTGATGGAACAATGATTATTTCTGAATCTTCTGGAGCTTATCCTCTTGAGCAGTATTCCATCACTGAACATGATGTTTCAAATCCTGACGATTATGATGAAGATGGTATTGATGATATTACAGAATTTAATAACATGCCTACAGATTCGCCTTTCAATTATGCTTCTGCGATTGATTTCGTTGATGGTACTACTTCTATACCAGATGCAGAAACCTTTATGAATTTGGCAACTGTAAACAATGTGGGTTGGGCCCCCTTTCTTGATGATCAATTGTATGTTAAGTTTGGTATACTCGATCGTGATACCGACGAACCAAAGGTGTATTTTATTAACAGTAATACTTATGTTATTCACGCAAGTTTTTGGAGTGGAATCGGAGCTTCTGTAACTGGGGATGATGGATCTGGAGAAATAGTTTTTAACCCCAATGTTATTTTACCTTCTGGAGTTATAGGTACTTATTCGTTCAATTTTTCTTTTGGGGACGCCTATAATTTTGAAGAAACCCAAAGAACATATGAGTTATTAGTTGCAAGTATGCCTTTCCTCCAAAATAACATGAACCACTTCATAGGTCAGGCTGATGAAAATAATCATTTAAATAATTATGCTAGCGAATTTGAGGGCTCAAGAGTTGATGTGGTTTTGGAGTCTGATGTCTTTGCTGAAGTCAATTACATCCCTTTTCATGAGGCAGAGGGTTATGGATTCTTTAAGCATATGCAAGATTTGAACGAAACACCAGGAAGTCGTGATATAGTACTTTACGATGCTTTACCCAATTCATTACCTAGGGTTGGTGGGATTATCACTTCTGTGATTCAAACGCCACTTTCGCATGTCAACCTGCGCGCTATTCAAGATAATGTCCCAAATGCTTATATAGCCGATCCTTTATCCATAGACTCTATTGCAAATTTACTTGGGGGTTATATATATTACAAAGTTGAAAATGAACAGTATGAAATTCGTGAGGCCACCTTGGCTGAAGTGAATGACTGGTATGAGGAGCTAAGGCCAACTGAACCACAAATTCCTGTAAGGGACTTGAGTGTCTCTCAAATCATGCCTTTAGATGATATTTCATTTGAAATGTCCACTTCTTTTGGCGCCAAGTGTTCCAATGTAGCGACCATGCGTTCATTTGGCTTTCCCGAGGGAACGATTCCAAACGGTTTTGGTATTCCGTTTTATTATTATGACGAATTCATGCAATTCAATAACTTTTACCAAGAGGCACAAGTAATGATTGACAATCCAACTTTTCAGACAGATATCAACTTTCGGATCGATCGACTAAAAACGTTTAGACGATCGATAAAAGACGCGCCAATGCCTCAATGGATGCTGGACGACTTACAAGCAATGCATGATGATTTCCCAGAAGGAACAGCTGTTAGGTGCCGTTCGAGCACGAATAATGAAGATTTACCGGGATTCAGTGGAGCAGGTTTGTACACTTCTAAAACGCAATATATTGACGAAGGGCATATATCTAAATCTATTAAACAAGTCTACGCGAGTATGTGGAATTTTAGAGCATATGAAGAACGGGATTTTTACCGTGTGGACCACTTTTTGGCCGCCATGGGGGTATTGTGTCATCCCAATTTTCAGAACGAGCAATCCAATGGAGTAGGTATTAGTATTGATCCTATTTATGACACAGAAGATACATTTTACTTAAATACGCAAGTCGGTGAATCGCTCATTACTAATCCTGATCCGAACTCAGTACCCGAAGAAATTTTATTATATGAAGATCCTACTCAAGGAGGAGGCTACTTAGTGCTAAGATTATCAAATTTAGTCAATCCTGGGGAGTTGGTGATGGATCAAATTTATTTGGATCAGATGAGGGATTTTCTGAGTATAATTCACGACGAATTTGCACTGCTTTACGGGGTTGATGGCGCTGAAGGTTTTGGGATGGATATTGAATATAAGGTTACTGCACAAGATCAATTAGCAATCAAACAAGCTAGACCTTGGGTGTCATTTTGGGCAGATATAAAAGGGGATTATGACTTGGGTGTTGCTTCTGTTGTAGCCCCACAATCATCATCAACTTTAAGCAACAATGAATTGGTGAGTGTCAACATCGTTAATTATGGTTTAAACGATATGAGTAGTTTTGAGCTTGAACTCGTGGTTGACAATGAGTCAATACAGACAATAGCTATTAATCAAAACATTGCTCCCTTTAGTTCTGCTGATGTTCAATTTTCCACTCCTGTGGATTTTTCAACTGTTGGAGATTATAACATCACGGTTAATTTGAGTCACCCTGATGATGAATACGAAAACAACAATACCTTAAGTCATGTGCTACGTAAGGTTTATGCTTTAGACGCCGCTATCGCTATAGGAGACCATTCTGTTGTTTGTAATGATGTTATCGAACTTGATGCTGTGTTGTCCAATTTAGGTGAAAACACTATAACTGATGTTCAAATTGAAGTAGAGGTTAATGGTGTTGCTGTTGATCTAATAAATGCTGTGGTAAATGTACCATTTCAAGAAGAGGCTGCAGTCACCATTTCAATTGATAATAATCTTCAACAAACAGCTAACAATATCCGTCTTAACTTGTTGGAGGTCAACAATCAATTTGATGATGATTCATCCAATAATTCAGCACTATTTAGTGCAGATTTAACGTCTAATTATGATCTAATCACTCTTGTGATTAATGCTGATAATTACCCTCAAGAGACCTCTTGGAAACTCATTGATGATAGTGCTGGTCAAGTAGTTACCCAAGGCACTTTACAACTTAATACAGAGTTCTATTCTGAAGAAATTTGTGTGGATTATAGTTCTTGTTTTACACTCTATATGTACGATTCCTATGGCGATGGGATTTGTTGTGGTTTTGGTCAAGGAAATTTTCAGTTGCTAGACAATTCTGGGACTACAATTGTATCAAATGACGGTGATTTTGGATCTAAAGCCGTAGAGGTATTTTGTCTAAACGAAACAGGCTGTGCAATTACGGCTGATATTTCAATCTTTCATACTAGTACACCTACTGCGCAAGATGGTTCTATTAGGATAATTACCAGTTCTGGGCTGAGTCCTTTTCAATACAGTATTAATGGAGGTCAAAGTTTCTCTGACAACAATACTTTTGAAAATCTATCTAATGGTAACTATAATGTCTTTGTTCGTGGAGCGTATGGACTGTGCACCTATGAGGAGACAGTTTTTATAGATGCTTGTAATTTTACTGATGTAGAAATTAATACAACAGCAGTTTCTTCAGTTGTAAGCTCAAATGGTTCAATTGAAATTACACCCACATCAGGGATAGTTCCATATCAATACAGTATAGATGGGGGGCAAAATTTTGTAGATTCTAATGTTTTTTCTAACCTAGCTGTTGGTAATTATAACGTCGTTGTGAAAGATGGCTCAGGTATTTGTTCCTATGACGAAGAGGTGCCAATTGAGGTTAAAGAACCTGTAGTTATAAATGAAATAAATTATAGATCAAGTCCATCAACTGACCCTGGAGATTGGATTGAATTGTACAATCCAAGTTCTGCAGCAATCAATGTTTCAAATTGGGAAGTCAAAGACAGTGATGATGCTCATGTTTTTGAAATCCCTGCTGGAACACAATTACAAGCGTTTGATTATTTAGTATTTGTTAAGGATGAGTTGAAATTTACTACTGTATTTCCTGACATTCCGTATGTTGGTGAATTAGGTTATGGATTAGGGAGTTCAGATGCTGTTCGCTTATATAATTCTTATGGAAATCTTGTCGATGAGGTATATTATCAATCCGTAGCACCATGGCCAGTTTGTGCAGATGGAACGGGAAGTACTTTAGAACTTATTACTGCTGATTTGGATAATTCCCTAGCGGAGAGTTGGAATTGTATTAATATTAATGGTAGTCCTCATGCAATAAACAGTCTCGAGCCATCTGTTGATCCAGAAAACAGTTCACTTACTTTATATCCTAATCCCGTACAGAATATCTTGTATATTACTGGGGATGATTCTGAGGATTATGACGTTGAGGTATTCTCTGTACTAGGACAATTGGTATTGTCTGTGGTGAATGTGACTCAAATTGAAGTAGGCGGCTTTAATGGTGGGTTGTATTTAATTAAAATCACCTCTGAAAATTCAACCCAAGTCAAACGGATTGTAAAGTTTTAAATTGTTTCATTCAATGTCATGTGCCAGTTTATCGATTGCTCATAGGCACTTCCATAAGAAGGAGTTCAGCATTTGAATTCGCTACAATTTCAATTTCAGATGTATTCCACAAACCATACCCATCTCGATCTTCTACTAATTGGTTATTAATCGTAGCTTTTCCATTTAAAACAAAAAGATATACTCCGTTTTTTTCTGGATTTTTGAGCCTGTAGTTCATGGATTTACCTTCGTCTATATCGATCATGCTAAACCAAGCTTCTTGATGAATCCATACACCCGAGTCATTTGAATTTGGGGATAAAACTTGTTGGAATTTGTTGTGTCTGTCCTCAATATTTAGGGAAATCTGATCGTATCTTGGGCTCACATTGTGTTTGTTAGGCAAAACCCATATTTGTAATAATTTTACAGGCCTATCTTTATTTTTGTTGTATTCCGAGTGGGTAATCCCGCTACCTGCACTAAGTACTTGTATATCCCCCGATTTTATTACTGCTGTATTATTCATACTATCTTTATGTTCCAAATCGCCCTCAAGTGGTATGGTAATGATTTCCATATTATCATGTGGGTGTGTACCGAAGCCCATTCCTGCAGCAATGACATCATCATTTAATACGCGTAAAACGCCAAAGCTCATTCGTTCTGGATTGAAATAACTGGCAAAGCTAAAGGTGTGTTTTGCTTGCAACCAGCCGTGCTCGGCTGACCCTCGTGTGTTTGATTTATGAAGTACAGTATTCATATTTTGTTGATGAGTATCTAGCGAAGCTAGTTGTAAGATTTATTTTGTAAATAATTCGAAATTAAACTAAAAATGCATATAAATTTGATCTAAATAATATGGCGCTGATTAATTACTTTGGTTGTAGGTATCAAGCGGTTTTTCCGCTCAGTAGTGTCGCTAATTCTTCAGCATAATCAATAAATTCTATGGTTTCATCAGTTCTTGCCAATTTAATTTTATCAAAAATAAATAGAGCTTCACCATTACTTTCTAAATGATAAATTTGGTGATTCTCAAAAAAGCGAATGATATCATCTGTAAAAAAGGAACGAATTTCCGTCTCGCTATTCCCCATGAGTAGGAATTTCTTAGAAAACCCGGGATACATCTCAAAATTTATGTCTTTGTATCCTGTGAGTGCTACCACTCGATCAAAAATTTTGCCTAGAACACCCTCTTTTTCCATAGCAAAAACAGGTATTTTCTTATTTAATTTTAAGACCATCATAGTGGTATTGAATGTTTCTGCAGTAAAGGCTTGGCCTTCATTGAAGGTAACATCCGCAATTTCCCAAGACGCATCGAGGCCTTCAAATGTACCTTTAAGGCAATTGTATTTACGCTCAATAGGTCTAATTTCAAAAAAATGAAATTTTTTGAGGTATACGGTGTCCCAATCAACTTGACTAGTATATTGATAGTCTCTTTCAGTTGCTAAATTTCGTAAGCGCTTTTGTCTTTGTGATAATTTGGTAGCAGAGCTGGTCAAACTAATTTTAAGTGCCCTGTTGTATGTGGAAGAGGAGACGTGTGCATCCAGCCCTGTGATAAAAGCTTTACCGCCCGAAGCTCTTTGAGTTTTTAAGAATTCTACTAAAAAGTCCATGTAGGTAATCCCTACTAATCTTGTTTCAGATAAATCGATATTAACATCTGCGCCTGGTGGAATCTGTGCCACTAGTTTATTGGCTTTTAGAATTCCTAAAAAGTTTGCTATTCCTCTAATTTTTAAATCAAAACTCCCGTCTTGTCGTTTTAACAATTTTGTTCTCGGATGGTACACCATTTTAAAAAATTGGGCAATGGATACTCTTGCCAATAACATGTGCGTGACCAGTGCCAATATTAATCCACCGAGCAAACCAATCAATAAATTAGTATATAGAGTTAAAATCATGGTTCCGACAAAGAATATAAGTTGCTCAGTTCCTTGTTTGTAGGCTTGTTTGAATACTGCAGGTGATGCCAGTTTAAATCCGGTATAGACTAATAGGATTGCAAATGCGCAGAGTGGTACTTGTCTCATTATCGGACTTAAAATCACAATAAAAACCAACAACAAGAGTCCTTGGTACATATTGGACCATTTGGTTTTCGCACCATTGTGTATATTCACTGTACTTCTAATAATAACAGCAATGATTGGTAATCCTCCAATCAAGCCAGCCGCTACCGTACTTATTCCAATTCCAGTCAAATCTTTGTTTAAATCTGTTTTTCGTTTGTAAGGATCAATCTTATCTACTGCTTTTGCAATGGCTAAGGATTCTATACTGGTGATAATCAAAATTGAAAATACAGTTGTCCAAAACTCAATTGTATTGATTTTACTAAAGTTTGGATGCATTATTGAATCTGTAATTGTGTTGGGGATATCCAATAAAAGATGAGGTCCTACTTCAAAAGGTTTTCCAAAAAATGATAGGGTTTGCTGATCAAAGAAATTGAAGGCATACACAAAAGGAATTGAAAGGGCAATCACCCACATAGGCGCCGGTAAGAGGTGAAAAAATCTTGAATTTGTTTTTGAATGAAACAACAATAAAAACAATCCTGTTATTGCGATAAGTAAAACAAATGGATTTGCTTTTGGTAAGAACACTACAGCATCAATAAGGTTTTGTATGATGCTGGGGCTGTCCGAATGCGTCCCCATGGCGACATGGATTTGTTTTGCGAAGATAATAATGCCGATAGCCGCTAAAATTCCATGAATTACTGAACTGTGGAAAATATCTGCTAAGCGCCCTAATTTTAATATGCCCAACAGCATTTGAATTAATCCTGAAATGACTACAGCCGCCAAAACATAATTAAAAGCTTGCCCAGAACCATCATCCATAAGTGTTATGCCTAAAAGAATAACTCCGATAACTCCTTTTGCAGGGCCATTCACTGAAATATGACCACCGCGGTATAAAGTGGTTACTACACCGCCAACAATTGCTGAGAATATACCGGACATGGCAGGTGCGCCAGCTGCTAGAGCAATGCCTAACGAAAGGGGTAAGGCAATAAGTGCAACACTAACTGCAGCAATTAAATCACTCTTCCAATTCTCAACTAGTCCTTGAATCCCTTTTTTGGGTAGTGCTTCCATAAATGTGAATAGGCCTTGGTTAATTAATTATTATAGCTAAAATAGTAAATATTCGCAATTATAAATAATGATTAGCTTGCACTGTTTATTAAATTAAGGAATTACTATTCATTTTATATTGAATAGGGGTAATTTTCAATGATAAAGCCTAAATTTAAAGTTTTTTAATCACTCACTGAAGCACACAATTAAAAAGTATAGTTTAGTACTTTTTTGTTTGATGACAACAAACATCTGATTTACATTGACAATAATTTAGATTGTAAATGTGAAAGATGGCCAGCACTAGAGCTGCAATGTATGTAGTGACCTCAGCTAAATCTTTCCAAGCTGTTTTTTCATTCACAATCAGTAGAAACAATAAGGTCCAGCTCAGCCATAATGCATATTTTACTTTTGTGTTTGTTGAATTTTTTGTAGATCGATAAACAGCAAATACAGATATTGTTAAAAAAAGGAAATCTAAATTTTTCCACCACAATGGTGCTGTATTCAAATGAACTGAAGAGTAGCTCTGTACTGCGAACAATAACGGAGTCATAAGACAATGTATTACACATAAAGAACTGGCTATTGCGCCAATTGTATCGGGCTTTTTTAAACTTAAATTCATCAATTTGTTTTTAATGCAACTAGGTTGCAAATATAATCATTGCATTTGTTGAAGCCACAAAGAATTAATAAATTTGTTGTAATGGGCATAATTAGACAAACTTTGGCGGTGAAACTTTTATTAAGTGAATTTGAAAAAGAGTCATCTGCTATTTCAGCAATTGAATTAATCAAGCGCCTTGGTTCTCAAGTCAACAAAACCACAATTTATCGTTTGTTAGATAAACTAGAAGACGATGGTTTGCTTCATTATTTTTTGGATGCTAAGGGTGTTAAATGGTTTGCTAAATGTAAGGGGTGTTCTAAGTCTAATCATTCAGATGTCCATCCTCATTTTCAATGCACGGAATGTGGTACAGTAGATTGTTTAGAAATTCAAGTTAACCTTCCTGAAATCCCCAATCGTAAAGTTATTAATTCTCAAGTTTTAGTATTGGGTCAATGTGACCGCTGTTTGAACTAGAATTCTAAGCTTAAAGCTATTTGAAACTGGCTTAATTAGTCGTTATTTTGGTCTAGAAATGATTCGACAACGCTCAAGCTTTGCAGCGGTAGTTCTTCCATAGGAATGTGCCCTGCATCTTTCATAATAACTAATGTATCATTGGGTAGATCTTGATGAAAACGCTCTGCATTTTCTACAGGAATAAGTAAATCTTGGTCTCCCCAAAGGACAAGTGTTGGTTGTTTTATACTGCGTATTCTTTTGTAGGACTCTGAGCTGTTGTTTACAGCTAGACGTTCAATAAATGCTCGTCGATTTCCTTTGCGTAGAGTGAGCTCAAAATAGCGATTTGCAAGTTCATCGGTTACTTTGCTTTTGTCGTAGTATACGTTTTCAACACTAGAGCGCGCTATAAATTTTGGTGTAATAAACATGAATAAGTTTTTCAGAATTGGGATTTTAGCAATCTTAAAAGCCAGGGGTACACTCTTTGCTTTGTTCGGGTATCCCGAAGCGTCTATCAAGATTAGTTTTTGCACTCTTTCTGTATGTTCGGCTGTAAATTGCCATGCGATATGTCCACCAAGCGAATTTCCGCCAATTATACATTTTTCAATCCCTCTCTCATCCAAGAACTGTTTTACAAAATGGACATAATTATCAATTGAATAATCACTGTCTGGAAAAGGATCTGTCAATCCATACCCGGGGAGATCCATTCTAACGATTCGGTATTTGTGTTTTAAGTTATCGATCCAATCATCAAAAGTATGTAGACTTGAACCAGTGCCATGAATTAAAACAATTGGAATGGAGACTGCGAGATCACCTTCGTCTCGGAAATGCACTTCCATACCATCGATTGAAGTAAAGGTAGATGGGTATTTAGCATATTTTTCTTTTAGATCATCCAAAGGTATATCTTGATATCCAAATAGTACCGAAACGACAATTACTAAACTGCCAATAACATAAGCACTAACCTTTAAAATTTTATAAAGTTTTTTCATGTTTTTGATTTAGTATTTTAAAACAGTTCCACAATGATTTCATTTTTCCTATTAAAAACTTCATAAGGCGCATTATATCCAAAAAAATAGAAGCGGTTGGTGTGGGGAATACCTTCTTTGGCCAAAGCTGTTTGTAATTGTTGTTTGTATTTTTTTATTTTCTTGTTGCTAGCCCAACCCGAGAATTGTAGTGCCGCCACTGTTTTTGCAGGTTCTTTCTTAAACTCTACTTCTGGTTGATTAGGCTTAGGTAGTATGTCTTTGTGCAATTTTTTTGGCACCATAAACATCATTGTTGTCGAATCTTCCAAAGACATGCTCACCGGAGAGGTCATGGCTATTTTTTCATTTCTATCATTACCGCCAAAAATATATCCTGCCAAAATGGAGAAGCCTTGACTAGAAGCTTTTTTGAAGTCACTTTCAGAGAGTTTTACTGAGGTGAATAAAGTCGCTTCATAAGCTCTAGTTTCAAAGGTCTTGTATTTTTTAATAACAGTGTAAGGGTAGGTTTCAATATTCCTCTGACTATTCAACGCAAAGATTTGGATAGCCACAAACGCAGAGGCTAAGACTCCAAGTATAATTAGTAATATTTTCATTATTAAATTATTTAGTTTCATGTAAGTTAATCAAAAATAATAATCTCAAGAAAACACAGCTTGTTCACCAATTGTTTGAACAGCAATTTGTTAATATGGAGCTGTTGTTTCTTATCTGTTTTTACTTGGTTTCGTATAAAACAATCAGTGCAAAGCGTGCAGTTTTATTTTTTTTAGTAATTATCTTCTATTAAATTGGATTCAAGTCTTGTTTAGTTATATTTTTCATTACTTTTGAATTAAAAGTAAATTTAAAATAAAATTACATTTCGTTTATGAAACCAACATTATATTTATTGTCAGTTCTTTTATTTTCAATTTCTGCACAATCACAAGATACGCTGTCGATTTCTGGTGGAGATGCTAGCGGTGGCGGAGGCACTTCCAGCTATACTTTGGGTCAGGTGTTTTACAGCGCAAACTCCTCCGATAATGGCAGTGTCAGTCAAGGCGTTCAACAAAGTTTTGAATTATTTACATTAAGCAATCCACAACCGACAACAATTAATTTGGATGCTGTTGTTTACCCTAACCCTTCTTCTGATTATATTATGCTTAATATTATTGATAATGAGCTCACAGGCTTAAGCTATGTTCTTACGGATATTCAAGGGAAAGTGGTATCAAACGAAAAAATAAATAGTATACACACTCAGTTAAGCTTGGAGCGTCTTTCGGTAGGTACTTATGTGTTGAAAATAAACCAAAATAATAGTGAATTAAAAACGTTTAAAATCTTAAAAAAATAAACATCAGATGAATAGAATTTACAACTTCCTAACCGTAATATTAATAAGTACAATGGGCTTTGCGCAAGCACCAGAAAAAATGAGTTACCAAGCAATTGTTAGAGATGCTGCAGGAGAATTAGTGAGTGAACAAACTATAGGTATGCGTATAAGTATTTTACAAACCTCAGCGACAGGAACAGTGGTATATCAAGAAACCCACACGCCATCCTCAAATGTTAATGGATTAGTAAGTTTAGAAATTGGTGACGGCAGCAGTTCAAATGATTTTAGTGCAATAGATTGGAGTGCTGGCCCCTATTTTATAAAAACTGAGACCGACCCAGAAGCAGGGAGTAATTACACCATTACAGGCGTAAGCCAATTAATGAGCGTTCCGTTTGCATTACATGCCAAGGTAGCTCAGAGTGTTGCATCGCCAACATATTCGATTGGATATTGGCCAGAACTTGGGGGTTATGTTTTTATGATTTCTACAGACGGTAAGCATGGTTTAGTTTGTGAATTAGTTGATCAAAGTGACGCACCTACATCGTGGTACAATGCGCAAAATCTAATATCCAATCCTTCCAATCATTCAGAAGCTGGCCAAGGTTTTGTAGACTGGAGGCTACCCACAAGGTATGAGTTAGCTCAAATGTATTCTTATAAAAATGCTATTCAAGCTGCTGGTGAAACAGTTGGGTTTTCAAACTCATTTGGCTCAAAAACATATTGGTCATCTACACAAAGTGAAGCAAACTCTGGCGGTGGTGGTTTTGATTTTCCAGAAGAAACTGCCTGGAGACAAAACTTTTTTTCTGGGGGTCAGTTCAATAGTACTACATATACTTTGAGTTCTTCCGATTTCTTTGTACGCTCTGTACGAGAGTTTTAAGTAAGGATTCAATATTAGTGAGACGTTATTTTCAAATAATTATTTACACAACCATAGCTCTCTTTATAGTTTGCGCAATTTTCTTTTGGATTGAGTTACCACTTTTTACTTGAAATAGCATATTATATCCTCTAATTTTCTTAAATAACATATAATTATTACACACTCCTTTTGTTTTGTATTACAGATTTGAATAATTTTAGGACTTAATTTTATATTTATTACCTAATTTTAGGTTTTCATATAAATCAATTTAATAACAAATCATATGGAGTATTTCATATTAGCATTTATAGTATTTGGTTTTATAGGTTTGGCGATCTATTTAAAGAAGCCAAAGTCAAACCCCGAACATCAACTTGAAGAAAAAAATGCAAAGATACTTGCATTGGAAAAAGAGCTGAGTGAGAGAAACACTATCATAACAAACCTCAATAAACAACTAGATATTGCAGCTGCTAGGACAGAAAATTTTGATCAAATAAGGATTGAAAAGGCAGCGATTGAAGAGCGTTTTATAATTGTTGAAAGAGAGCGCAACACACTTAAGAATGAAACCATTGCCTATCAAAAAGCAGAGGAGGGGCGTCAAAAAGAAGTCACCAAAAGTATTGCTAGTGCCCTTACCCTTCAAGAATCATTAGAAGCTGAGAAATCACGCCTTAATGATGAGCGCGTTCAAGAAAAAGAGGATGTATTAAATAAAATGAAACTCAAATGGTCTGACCATGAAAAAGATGTTCAAAACCACCTACAACTCATATGTAGAAATAATGTCATAACTTACGTTAGTCAGGAAGATTTTCCACACCCAAGAAACAAGCCAGATAGCTCTATAGAGATTATGGATCAACTCATTGTTTTTGATGCTAAAAGCCCAGCCAATGATGATTTATCTAATTTTCCTAAGTACATAAAAAATCAAACTGAAAATCTCAAAAAATATGCAAAGCATGATAATGTAAAGAATGATTTATTTTTGGTGATACCTTCCAACACTTTAGAGGTAATTAATCAGTTTCATTACAATATTGGTGATTACAATGTGTTTGTAATCACCAAAGATGCCCTTGAGCCTATTGTGCTTAGTTTGAAAAAAATTGAAGAGTATGAGTTTGCAGACAAATTGAGTCCAGAGGAACGTGATAATGTTTGTAGAATAATTGGTAAGTTCGCTCATACTACAAAAAGGCGTATTCAGGTAGATGAGTTTTTTGCACGTGAGTTTTTAGATACCCTAACTAAAGCAGGATCTCAATTACCCAGAGATATTCTTGAAAACGTAATTAAATTTGAGAATGCTGAGAAATTAAATCCCCCAATGGAAAAACGAAACAAGAAGATTCTAACCAAAGATTTAAAACAGCAGGTAGATAATCTTGAAAAAGAAATGCAGATACGCGAGATCCCTAAAATATCTACTCAAACAGACCTTAATTTGTAGTATTTACTTCATTTTGAGATGGGTAGTGGTTTGTTGAAGAAATTATCATCAAGACTAAAGAGTTTTTTTTGAATAATAATTTCAGATCATAAGGTCGTGAAGTCGAACTATTTTGTTGAAGATTTGATTATTTTTAATAGAATATTTTATTATTTAATTTTAATAAATATTTGCCATTCAATCCCATAACACTCATCTGGTAATAATTCTTTTAAACCAATTTTGTTATTAAAACTGTCTGAAATACCTGTCATTGGTTCAATGGCAATTGCATTAGTATTCATTGGTGTATATAATTGTAAAAAGTTCTCTTTTTCAGACGAGGTCAAAACCAAGTCATATTCTGGTGTAAAAAATTTAACTTCCGGTTGTTCTAAAATAAAAGCATCATCAAATAGTTTTTTACTCAAACTTAAAGGCATTTCCGAGTCAAAGGGTTCAACTCCTACTGAAATATTGTTTTTATTGGATTTAATTTTTTTTGTGCTGCTAAACTCAATCTCGCTCATCTCCAAATCGATGCTGTTAAAATAGGGGTGCCATCCAAGTGTAAAAGGAAACTTTTTCTCGTCTATGTTGATTATATTTGTCTTTAGAATTAAAGTGTCTTTTGTAAGTTTATAAAGTAGTTCGATTCTAAACTTAAATGGATAGCCAATTGGTGGATTTAGTTCTTCATAAAAAAGTTTAATTTCTACCTCGTCATCAAATTGTTTTTTTTCTTCAACATTAAAGGTTTTATCATAAACTAATCCGTGAAGTGCATTATTTGCTTCTTTTTCATTACAATCTAAACTGTAATTTTGACCTTCATGCCTATATTTCCCATCCTTAATCCTATTTGCAAATGGAAATAATATAGAGCTAGGATAAGTTTTTTTATGATCTAATGGTTTGAGGTTTGTAATAACTTTAATATTATTAAAAACCAATTCGTCAATACTGGCTCCATAACTTAGGTTAATTCTAGCTTTTGTTCCATTTTTAGAGTCTATTAACTCAATTGCGTTTTCAATGGTGCTTTGTATATTTTCTATTCTAAACAAGGAAATAATTTAATAGTTATTTACTAAAAATACGATTTTACCACACAATTCCAACATATTAAGTTTAAACATCCCCATTAGTCATAGAATTTGCAACAAATTTATCATACGTGGGTTCAAATAAATATTAAGTTTGATTGAATCAAAATATAACATGACTAAAACAATTCAATTTACTTTTCTATTTTTCTTTTTTTGTGGTTTAATTCAGGCTCAGGTTTCAAATTCTTCTCCAAATATTATTTTCATTGCGGTTGATGATTTGAAGCCAACTATTGGTGCTTTTGGAGACGATTTAGCACGCACTCCAAACATTGATTTACTAGCTGAAAACGGTACAGTTTTCTTAAATAACCACACCCAACAAGCTGTCTGTGGTCCAGCTCGTGCCAGTCTAATGACTGGAAAGCGTCCGGACTATACAAAGGTTAGAGACTTAAAAACTAAGATGCGCGATATGGTTCCAGACATTGTTACCATTCCTCAATTCTTTAGAGATAACGGCTACACAACTGTTGGACTAGGTAAAATTTTTGATCCTCGCTGTGTAGATCAATTTAGAGATAAACCCTCATGGTCTATCCCATACATGCCTGAACACAAATTTGACTATCCTAGTGACTATGGTCCACCTGCTATGGGGTTTTACCAAGACCCAAAAATTAAAGCACATATTAAAGAATTAAGAAATGAAGCAAAAGCTAATGGGGTTAAAAATTTAGGAAAATATTTAAGAGATACATTTAAACCCCCTTTCGAAAAGACTGATGCCCCAGACGATGCTTATGTAGATGGCGCTTTGGCAATATACGCCAATAAATTTCTTGATGAATATAAATTAGAATCTAGTGAACCATTCTTTTTAGCTGTTGGATTTAAGCGGCCTCATTTGCCATTTACGCCACCAAAGCGCTATTGGGACATGTATGATCCATCAAAATTTAAAATCAATGAATTTCAACAGAATTCTAAAAATGGTCCTAGAATAGCTTATCATAGCTCTGGAGAACTGAGATCTTATATCACTCCAGAAATTTCATATGAAGTTTCAAACAGCAATCGAGTAATACTTTCTGATGAATTTCAAAAAGATCTGATCCATGGATACTATGCCAGTACTAGTTTTATTGATGCGCAAATTGGTAAAATTATGGATAAGCTAAAAACAACAGGTTTGGATAAAAATACGATTATTGTAATTTGGGGCGATCATGGATGGCATTTGGGCGATCATGGTCTGTGGAATAAGCATTCGAATTTTGAGCAAGCTACCCGTTCACCACTTGTTATTTTAGACCCAAGAGTTAATAAAAAAATACAAATTAAATCACCAACAGAATTTGTTGATATTTTTCCAACACTTTGTGCTGCTACTGGGTTTAAAATACCAGAAAACTTAGATGGAAAAAATTTAATGCCATTAGTTAGGGGCGAACAAATATCTGTAAAGCCTTTTGCGGTTAGTCAATGGACTAATGCTAAAAAAACAGGATATAGTTTTAGGACTGACCGCTACCGCTATACGGTATGGCTTAATGGAAAGAAAAGCACAGATCCTGTTTTTGAAAAAGATATTTTTGCTGAAGAACTCTATGATTACAAAATAGACCCAGCAGAAACAGTTAATCTTGCAGAAGATGAAAAATCAAAATCTTTGATTCAACGATTTCAGAAACTAGCGGCTAATTTTTTCAACACTCAAAGTAATACACCCATAAAAGATTTAGTAAAAGCTTCTGAAAATAAACTATTGATAGGAGCCACTCTAAACCATCATGAACTTGGAGGTAAGGAAGAAGAACTTTTCTTGAAAGACTTTAAATTCTTATGTCCTGCAAATGCTGCTAAACAGCAACGTGTATATCCTAGACCGGGTGTTTGGCAATGGGATAGAATAGATGAGTTTCTAGAGTTTTCAAAAACTCACAATCTTTCTGTTCGCATTCATGGTCCCATCAGCCCACAAGCTTCAAAATGGGCTAAGGAAGACCATAGGACAGCAGAAGAGTTAGAGGATGTTATGATTGAATTTATGACAGCTTCAGCCAAACGCTATAACGAAGAATCAACGGTACATTACATGGATGTAGTCAATGAAACTATTTTACCTGATGGCAGTTGGTTTGGTCCAAAACCAGGAACCGATCGCTGGGAAAACCCTTGGCTAACTATGGGACTAGACGAAAATGGTGTTCCGAATTATATCGTAAAAGCTTTTGAAATAGCAACGAAACATGCACCTAACGTCAAGTTAGTATACAATCAAAACGCTGGCATGCAAAAACCCATGTGGGACAAGGTTAAAGAAACTATCCTTTATCTCAGAAGTAAGGGTCTTCGTGTAGATGGAATTGGCTGGCAAGGTCATTTAAAGTTAAGTAAAACTACAGCTAATTTTATTGAAAAAACAGATCAAGCTTTAATGGAATTATCAGACTTAATAGATTGGGCTCATGCCAATGATTTAGATTTTCACATTACGGAATTGGATTATAAAATAGCTGATAAATCAAATTTACTTAAGGAATTTCAAACACAAGCTATTATTTATCAAAAAATAGTAAATGTTTTACAATCTAAAGTTAATTCTGGTGTGGTTACTCTGAATTTATGGGATATGGGTGAGCGATTTAAAAAACCCGATATTTATTTCCAATCCATATACGATTCTAATTTTGAACCTACACCAGCTTATAGTATAATTAAAAAAGCTTTGACAAACAATCAATAAAACCTATAATCTTTTAATCAAATTTTGCCCCTTTATATCGATACAGTACTGCAGTTGTAGCTTTGAGCTAAAGACTGAACATATTTAATTAATCCTTTAAATAACATGGGTATGAAAAAATTAAAAATTTTATTCTCTCTACTTGTAATTTCCTATTGCAACGGACAAACTAATACGAACGTTGATTTATCATCCAATAGTCGCCCTAATATTGTTTTTATAATGTCTGACGATCATGCCGTTAGTGCCGTAAGTGCTTACCAAGACTGGCTGGCAGAATTGGCGCCTACTCCAAATATTGATCGCATTGCCGAAAATGGCATGCTAATGACCAGAACGTTTAATACCAATTCTATTTGTGGTCCAAGTCGAGCCTCAATTTTGACCGGAAAGTATAGTCATGTAAATGGGTTTTTTAAGAATGAAAAAGGAGGAGATTTTGATGGTAGCCAAATGACATTTCCCAAGCTATTTCAAAAATCAGGATATGAAACCGCTGTGATAGGAAAATGGCATTTAGGGACAAATCCTACGGGGTTTGACTATTCTAAGGTGATGATTAATTGGGGTGGGCAGGGTACTTATTTTAACCCTGTTTTTTTGGAAAATGGAAAGGATACAATTGTTGAGCGCAAGCGTCATTCAACTGCACAAGTTGCTCATGATGCCATAAAGTGGTTGGATCATGAACGTGATAAAGAAAAACCCTTTATGCTGATGTATCAGTTTAAGGCGCCGCACCGACCATGGGAGCCAGCGGAAGAATTTCATTCGCTTTTTAACGACGGTGATTTTCCTCATCCTCCAAATTTTAATGATGATTATGAGGGGAGAAAAGCAGCAAAAGACCAATGGATGGAGATTGAAAACCACATGAATCGTCGTGATTTAAAAATACCACCACCAGATGGACTCAACAAGCGAGAATTGAATGATTATTATTCCTATGGTAATCAAGGTCAGTTTTGGACCCCATCAGATACGTTGCAAGGAGCTGCCTTGAAAAACTGGAAATACCAAACTTATATTAAGGATTATTTACGTTGTGTAGCAGGGGTTGATAAGGCTGTAGGGCAGATGCTCGATTATTTGGAAGCAAGTGGATTGGCCGAAAATACTATTGTTATCTACACCTCTGACCAGGGATTTTATTTGGGTGAGCACGGGTGGTTTGATAAGCGCTGGATGTATGAAGAGTCTTTTCGAATGCCTTTTATGATCTCATACCCAAAACGCATTGAACCAGGTACAGTTAATTTTAATTTATTATTGAATATTGATTTCGCACCCACTATGTTGGAATTAGCTGGGATTTCTGTTCCAGAGGACATGCAAGGCACAAGTTTTGTTTCTCAATTGGATTTAGAAACTAGTGATGTTCGAGACGCAGTATATTATCATTACTACGAATATCCCAAATGGCATAAGGTACAACCGCATTATGGTATTCGTACCAACCGTTTTAAGTTGATTCATTTTTATTATTCAATGGACGAGTGGGAATTATATGACTTGGATAATGACCCCAATGAGGTAAATAATTTATATGAAAATGTCAAGTATAAGAAACTAATAAAAAAGCTAAAGAAAAAATTAAAAGCACTTCAAATCAAATATAAAGATAATATAGGGCTAGACGAAATGCGAAAAATGACAGACATTGTTATCGAGCGGGTATACAACGAAGAAAATTTGAATCAGCGTTAATTTTCATTTTCAATAAAATAAACTTACTGTTTGCTTCATTAATAACAGTATTTGCTTCAAATGTTTCATCTACAACGTTTTCTTAAACATAAGTTTGGACTATGAATGTTTTAAAAACAATGATATTTTCATTTTTGCTTATTTCAGCTTTCTCTCATGCAGCTCCTGAAATTATTAATGCAAACGCTGTTGTTTACAAAACTGTTGAGGATATTACTCTAAAACTTCATGTTTATAATCCCAAAAAATTTGATGAACAGAAAATACACAATGCTATTATTTTCTTTCATGGTGGGGGCTGGAACAATGGCAATCACAAGGCATTCAAACGCCAATCGATGTATTTTGCTTCTAGAGGGATGGTAGCTATTTCGGCAGAATATAGGCTGAAAAATACGCATGGTACCTCACCTTACGATGCTGTTGAAGATGCAAAATCTGCTCTAAGATACATTAGAAAACACGCCAATAAATTTAAGATCAACCCCAATACAATAACCGCTGGCGGTGGATCTGCTGGAGGGCATTTAGCAGCAAGTTGTGGATTATTAAAAATGTGGGATAACCTTACTGAGGAGTTAAGTATTAGTTCAAAACCTAATGCATTGGTGTTGTTAAATCCTGTACTGGATTTAGGACCTGACCATTATGCCCACAAGCGTTTTGGTCATGATTATAAATCACTTTCACCAATTCATAATATTTCAAAAAAGGCACCTCCAACTATTATACTTGTGGGGACAGAAGATAGAATTTTACCAGTGCCAACCGTGAAAAAATACCAGTCCAAAATGGAGTCATCTGGTAATCGCTGTGATGTGGTTTTATATGAAGGACAAGGGCATGCTTTTTTTGCAAAACCCCCTGTGAAATATTTCATTGAAACAACTGACGAAATTGACCGCTTTTTAGTCTCTTTAGGCTATTTAGAAGGCGAGTCAACAATAAAAAAACAATACAAAATTTAATTAACCAATAAAATCAAACACATGAGAAATTTTTACTTTTTATCAATTTTGTTTTTTTCTTTTTCAATTTATTTGAATGCTCAAGAAAAAACAGAAAATTATTTACCAAATGCAGAATTTGACACTTGGGATACTGGTTCTTTAACAGGTTGGACACTAGAAAATAATGGTACTAATCAGTCTTCTTACGCCCAAGAAACAACAAACACTCACAGTAATTTATCCACAAATTCAGTTTTATATACTGCTACAGTAAGTAATAAGGGATATTTCACACCTTCAAATTCAATAACTATAACTGAACCAGGTCGATATTTCTTTGGTTTTTGGATTAAAGCAACAACAGCTAATACTACTATAAAGGCAGGTTATAAAATAGGTACGAATGGTTCTTTTACATATTCAATGGCAACTATTCCATTTAATGATACCGATTGGAAATATATGATTATTTTTTATGATGCTGTTGTAGGTGATGTAATCAAGCCAAGATTTGCTCCAACTGGTGCATCCTCTTTTTATATTGATGATGTTTCTTTGAGTCAAGGTAATCCAAATTCAAGTGTTGAAAGTAGTATACACAGAGGAGATGGCTTTAATCTTAATAGCACAACTGCTTTTGTTGATTATACTAATTACTTTGCACATCAAGGATATAATGGTGGTAATTATGGAGCCCTAAGTTTAGAAGATAATTTAGATAATGTTCACAGTGGATTGCATAGTTTAAAGTATGTTACAACATCTGATGCTAGTGCCTCACAAAGAGGAGTATTGGTATTTAAAGATAATGAAAGTTTTGGTATACGATATTTACATCCTACAACCACAGCAGCAAGGGAATATCAAGGTTCTGTTTGGGTTAAGTCGCCTACTGCTACATCGGTTAAGTTTAATCTTAAAGTTGGAAATTTAAATAATTTTAGTGATACATCAATTCCAGCTAATCAATGGACAAAAATATATTCACCAGTTGTCGATGCAACTTCTTTAGCTGCTGATACTAAAATATATCCAATCTTACAATTTCCAGAATCTTCAACAACTTACTATGTTGATGATTATTATTTAAATTGGGCTAGTGCAGGTACATTATCAACACAAATATTAGATATTTCTTCAATAAATATTTATCCAAACCCTACGGATAATATTTTAAATTTACAGTCTAATATTGATTTAATAGAAATTCAAATTAATAATTTATTGGGACAAAAAATAATTCGCAAAACTGATAATTTTGAAACGATTAATGTCTCTAATCTTTCTAAAGGAATGTATATAATAACTATGAAGACTATTAACGGTCAATCAACATCAAAACGATTCTTAAAAAAATAAATATGAAAAAAATCTTATTCACCGCTGTTTTATGTCTATTTACTCTATTTGTAGAGGCACAAGAAAATAAATTTGCGGCCAATCGTTCTGAGAATGCTGTGGCACTCATCACCTCTCAAATGGAAATTTCAGATGCAGACGCAGAGTTTATACAACAAACATTGTATAATAAATATGCTTCTAATGCAAGAAAAATTCGAGGTAAAGGACTTTCCGAAGATGAAAAAAAAGCAGTCTATAAAACAGCTTCCAAAGAAACTCGTCAGAAATTAATGACTAGATTTAATAGAGAAGAGGTTCAAAAAATTATTGACTTGGAGCGTAAAAGTTTTAAAAAATAATGACAAGGTTTTGCTTTTAATACAGAGGAGACCATGGTCTCCTCTTTTTTTATGAAAGAACAAAAGAGAATATTAATAGTGTTTTGCCTGCTTGGTAGTTCTTTAATCAATGCACAAACTTCTTCCTGGGGTATTGTAGAACAAATGGGTAGAGGTGTAAACCTAGGTAATACTTTAAGTGCTCCAGTGGAAGGTAATTGGGCACCTGTTGTTTACGAGCAATATTTTATTGATGTTGCTGATGCTGGTTTTTCTAATGTCAGAATTCCAATGGATTTTTTTGGATCCCGAACAACAGGCGATGATACTTCACTATGGTCATCAAATGCCAATACTGTTGATCAATATGATGGGGGCATTACAGATTTTTTAGTAAGTGAAACTTATTTGAATCGGGTTGAAACCGTTGTAAATTGGTCTATCGGGCAGGGTTTGTACACCATTATTGATTTTCACGGTGCAGAGTTAAAAGCTAAATTTTTGGAGACCTTTAATATTGAAAGCAATAATTATTCGTACCCAACATCAGCAAAGCGAGCAGCGGATTTAATGAAATTTAAATCTATTTGGCTTCAAATTGCAAATCGTTTTGTAAACGCTCCTTCAACTTTAATTTTTGAAGTCGTTAACGAACCTTATTTTGAAGTTAGTGCACAAGAGATGGACGAAATCAATTTAATGATTATAGAGGCCATTAGATCCACTGGCGGAAATAATAGTACACGTCCAATCATAATTACAGGAGGTACATTAAATTCCTATCAAGCACCAACCACTATTGGTGCTGCAGTTCTAAACAGTGATGCAAACTTAATAGCTTCATTTCATTATTATATCCCTTTTAATTTTACGAGCTCGTCAACAGCAAATAATAATGATTTTAATTGGGGAACAACTAACGATAAATCAACGGTAACCTCACATTTTAATACTGTTAAAACTTGGTCTGAAAACAACAGTATCCCTATTACACTTGGAGAATTTGGTGCGGATAACGAAGGAGGCTATAATTATCAAACAGGAGTTTATGGAGATAACGGTGGACCTGTTAATTCTGATCGAGTGGAGTACCACCGCTATATTGCTGAACAAGCCATAGACAGAGGGTTTTCATTTTCAGCATGGTGCTCGGGTAATAAGTCCAATAAGACCATTCATCTACGCACTGATAACCCATTCACTTCAAATGCTGATACAGGAGTTTGGGTTGAAGACGTAAAAGAAGCGCTTTTAGCGGATGGGATATGGCCAGAATGCTATGGTCCGACCTCGGGACAAATTATTTTAAATCCCGATTTTGAATGTGGTGTAACATCAAGTTGGACTTTCAATACATTTGGTAGTGCAGTAGCCACAATTTCAGAACATTCTGACACTGTTTTTTCTGGAAGTTCTGCTGCCAGAATTGAGGTTACAGCTTCAGACACCTACAATAAAGTTGTTTTGAGTAACATTGATTATGAACAAGACTTAACCAACAAAAAAATTACAATAGGTTGTTATGCAAAATCCCCAACGTTTGGTACATCATTAAAACTTAGAATAAAAGCAGAGGATAATTTGAACAATCCTTATTATACAGCTTCCTCAGCGTTTTCTTTGTCCACTTCTTATGAATATTATTCATTTGAATATATAGTTCCTCAAAACATAACCAATGTGCAGGTTCAAGTCTTGATGGGGGCGGATGTAGGGCTCTATTTTTTGGATTTGTTTGATGTATTAGTAGAAGATTATTCTCTTGGCTACAATGCACCTCCATTAGATTTAGAGTTAAAATTATATCCAAATCCGGTTAAAGAAAATCTATTTTTGAATACTACCCATAAAATTTTATATATTGAAATATACGATAGTACAGGGCGTTTAATTGTATCCAAAAAACGCACAAATTTAATTGCTGTCAATCATCTGTCAAATGGGGTTTATATAGCTAAAGTTGAATTTGAAAATAGAGCAATTGTCGAAAAGAAATTTGTAAAAAATTAGTCTATTTTTCTAATCTTATTTCTTTTGGAATTCGACCAAAATGATTTTTAAAACATTTGGTAAAATAAGACGGAGAAGAAAATCCAACTTTATAACCAATTTCACTTACGGTCAGATCTGTTTTTTCTAATAATTCTTTAGCTTTCTCTAATCTAATCTTTCTAATAAATTCAGTAGCTGTATCCCCTGTCAATGCCTTTATTTTTCTGTAGAGTTTACTTCTACTAAGGAACAGCTCCTCGGCTAGTTGCTCAACACCTAAGTTTGGATTAGCTATATCATTATGGATATAGTCCAATACATTTGTGATAAATTGTTTGTCTAAAGAAGTAGTGTTGGATAAATCTTTATTTTGAATTCCATTAAAATATTTTTCAAATAAGATTTGACGACTTGTAATAAGTTGTTTTATGTGTGACTTCATCACACTCATGTTGAATGGTTTTGTGATGTAAGCATCTGCGCCAGAATCTATCCCCTTTATTTTGTCAATTTGCATCCCTTTTGCAGTCATCATCAGTAGGGGGATATGGCTAATTTTTATATCATTTTTAACTCTTTTGCAAAATTCAATTCCATCCATTACAGGCATCATTATATCTGTAATAATCATATCGGGCATAAATTTAAGTGCTTTTTCTAGGCCTTCTTTACCATTTTCTGCGGTTTTAATTTTATAATGTTCTTTAAGTTCATTTTTGACATAATTTTTAAGTTCTAGATTGTCTTCGACGATAAGAATTGTTTTCTTTGATTTAGGCTTTTTTTGCTCAATACTATCAATCTCGTCTAATACGTCATTGATTTGATCAAAATTTGAAGTATCTGGATTTATATCCATGTTTGATAGGTCCTTATTAAAGTGTTTATTTCCCTTTGGAAGATAAATTTTAAATTCTGTACCAACATTATTTTTACTTTTGACATCAATTTTTCCTTTGTGTAAATCAACAAAGCTTTTGACAACCTCTAGGCCGATACCGGTACCACCATAGTACTGCTTATCCAGTTCCTTTACCTGAAAAAAACGGGAAAATATTTTATTTAAATCCTCTGCTTTTATTCCAATTCCGCTATCGGTGATGCTTATGCATACCGCTTTTGTTAGCTTTTTATTTTTTATTAAAGGGAAATACATTTCACCTTTTGTTTCTTGTATTTCTAACACTACTTTACCTTTTCCTAGAGTGGCCTTAAAAGCATTTGATAAAAGATTGAAAATAATTTTTTCAAGCATTGATGGATCGGCCCATATGTTGATGTTGTTTGTTTTATTTTTTATTATCAATTCAATATTGCGTTGTATCGCTTCTTCTTCAAAATGACTTGCTACTTCTTGGGCAAAAGGAATTAAATCGAATTTAGAAACATTAACTTCCATTTTCTCAAATTGCAACTTTCTAAAATCCATTAATTCATTTATTAGTCTAGATAAGCGTTTTGAGTTTTTGTAAATAATTTTATGTTTCTCCTTGATACTGTCCGGGAGTTTTAAATTGGTGTTTTTAATAATTTCTTCCAATGGATTTAAAATGAGTGTCAAAGGGGTTCTGAACTCATGAGAGATATTAGTAAAGAATTGTATTTTTTTATCATTTAGACCTTCAAGTTGTTTTCGTTCTTCTCGTTCTCTTTTTATTTCTAGCCGTTCTTTCACACGGATATCAATGAATCTATAAATATTATAGATAACAATTAAAAAAAGTACAAAAAACATAAAGGAGGCAAGATTGGTTTCCCACCATGGTGGTAATATTTCAATCTCTAAAGATGTGTAGTCATTATTCCAAATCCCATCTGAATTTGCAGCCTTTACTTTGAAATCATAACGTCCAGGAGGTATATTTGTATATGTTGCATTTCGGGTTTTCTTAACATAGTTCCAACCAGGCTCAAACCCGTCTAAATAATAGGCGTATTCTAAATTCTTTGAGTTCGTGTAGCTTAATCCAAAAAAACCTATTGTAAATAAACTCTGATTGTGCTTAAGTTGAAGATTCGAAGTTTCTCCAATAACTTTACTTAGTGGAGAATTTTCATCGCTTGGTTTTATGCTTTTATTGGAAAGCTTAAAATCTGATATATAGACTTTTGGCACATCATAGTTTATTGTTATTGTTTGTGGATCAAAAAAGTTAATCCCTTTATTACAACCAAAAAATAGGACGCCATCCTCTGAAAAATATACAGAGTTTTTGTTGAAGTTATTAGCTAGAATTCCATCTTGGGTATTGTAATTAGTAAAGTTATTTGCGGTGTAATCAAATTTTGTCATACCATTGTCACCCGTAAACCAAAAGATTCCTGGTTCAGATTCGATAAATGAGGTAATCGATTGGTGAATGAAGTTATCAGAGCTGTTGTACCACTTAGTTGTATTTTTTATTGGATTCAATTGGAAAAGACCATAACCATCGGTGCCAATCCAAATATTATTGTTTTGGTCTTCAAAAAGTGTCGTAATTACGTTAAAGCTAGCAGTTGTTTTAAGTGTTTTATTGATGAGTGCATTGTATGATTCAACTTTTGGGTAATTATTGATATTTGACAATTTGAACAAACCAGTTCTAGTGCCGAGCCAAATATTATCACTTTGATCAACTAAAACTTTTCGGATATTTTTTGTGTCAATATATTTTTCTGTTAGGGCTGGCTCTTGAT
Organism: Formosa sp. Hel3_A1_48; assembly: GCF_001735715.1. NCBI lineage: Bacteria > Pseudomonadati > Bacteroidota > Flavobacteriia > Flavobacteriales > Flavobacteriaceae > Formosa > Formosa sp. Hel3_A1_48. The sequence continues at coordinate 218,896 of NZ_CP017259.1, read as the reverse complement.
GATGAATAAACGTTTTGGATTTTGGATTGTATGAATAAAGACCACTTAAAAAACTACCAATCCATATGGTTCCCATTGAATCTTCGGCAAAGCTCATAATTCTATTGGATTTAAAAACACCATTGCTGTTGTCAACGTTAATATTTTTAAATACGCTCTTCCCTTTTTCCAATAAAAACAAACCAGAATTCCAAGTACCTACCCATATATTTTCGCGTTTATCGATGTAAACTGTTACCACGTTACTACTTGTAAGGCCTTTAGCAATAGGATTGCTTTGATCAATTAGATGTGTAAACTTTTCAGTTAAGGGGTCATACACATCAACTCCACCATCAGCAATTCCAAACCAAAAACGTTTTTGGCTATCTTGAGCTATGGCTGTAACAGACTTTGAGTATAGCGATTGGTCTTTGTTTGGAATACTTTCAATAGATTTAAACCGTTCTTTTTCTTTGTCATAGATGTCAATTCCTTGGTTAAAATATCCTAGCCATATTCTATTTTTATCATCAATAAATGTTGACCAAATTGAATTTGATTTAATGCCTTTAGTTTTTGATCTTTCGTATTTAAGTGAGTTGATTTTACCTTCTTTATTTAGAATAAATAGGCCATCATTTTCGGTTCCACAAAAAAGAGAACCCTCATCATTAGAGTCCAAGGTCAAGATTCGTTTGTTGGTGATGGTGTGATATTTGAACTCATAGTAATTAGTGGGGGTAGTCAAAATTTCAATCAATCCATCACTTACTGTGCCTAGCCAAATACTTCCGTCTTTTTTGTTGAAGATGGTTTGTATTGGATTTTCAATGATTTTTCGACCTCCAAGTGTTGTAAATTCAGCTTGGTTAATGCTATTGCTCAGCGGATTGTATCCGTGTAGCCCTATGTTTGAACCAATTAAAATAGCACCTCTCTTGGTTGTCTCAATACTGTTAACTTGAAATCTGTTGGTATTTATATTTTTCTCTAAAACCACAGCTGTGCTCAAAAGAGATTCTTTATTGACCTTAAAAACACCGAAGCTGTGCGTTCCTATTAGTAATGAGTTATCATCTGTTTCATTAATAGCTTTTATTTGAATTTTTGAATTAAGTTCATTAAGTGGTATGTATGTGAATTGATCTAAGTTCCTGTTGTATAGGTTGAGGCCTTCTTCAGTACCGACCCATAAATCATTACTTTTATCTATATAAATAACATTAATGACTGAGTTGTCAATTGTTTTATCATCGTCCCATATATGCTTATAGTTCTTTAATTCATGGCCATTAAATGAACTCAAGCCATTGCCTTGAGTTCCAATCCAAACTATTCCTTTGTGGTCTTTAATAATACAAGAAACAGCCCTCGTTCCAATATCTTCTGCAAGTGATTCAAAATTTACACTATCATAGTCTTGCTGAGCTATGACTGGACTTGGATTGAAAATAAAAAAAACAAAAATGTTTAAAATAATACCTGCGCGCATAGATTTTAATTTCGCAGAAAAAGTAATGAAAGATTGGGGTGGGTAAAGATCAATTAATTTACAATATATTGAATATATTATGAGAAGATTTTTTTTTAATGCTTCATAAATTACATAAATTTCTTCAAATGTTCCATAGTCAAGCTAATGATTCAAATATATTTGTTTGAGTTACTTCTATACTTAAATTAAATATAGCTAAAATTAATTACCAACCAATTTTAAAACAAATGAAAAATAAACTCAAAATTCTAATCGCAATCTTATTGCTGCCTCTGGCAATCTTTGCGCAATCTAAAACAGTTACAGGGGTAGTCAATGACGACCAAGGATTACCACTTCCGGGTGTTACAATTCAAGTCAGAGGGACAGATAATTTAGGCGCTGTCACCAATTTTGATGGTGAATTTTCAATCACAATCCAAGCTACAAAAAAACAAGTGCTTGTTTTTTCATATGTTGGATTTCAAACGATTGAGTTAGATGTCACAGATTTGACGACGGTGCGTCTGTCCATGGAAATTGACACTGCAGAATTAGATGAAGTTGTTGTTGTAGGCTATGGTACGGTTTTGAAAAAAGATGTAACGGGTTCAATTAGTTCTGTCAAAGTTGATGAAAATATTGCTAATCAAACTACTGGAATCGATCAGCTCCTACAGGGTAGAGCTGCTGGTGTTCAAGTATCTCAAAACTCTAGTGCCCTGGGCTCAGGTGTGAGCGTTAGAATTAGAGGGACCAATAGTTTGAGAGGAAATAATGAACCTCTTTATGTCATAGACGGTATTATTATTGCATCAGCAGGAGAGGATGTAGTACATACAGGAGGTCTTGGAAATGACGGTCAAGAAGTACAAAACGGTCTCACAGGCATCAACCCTAGAGATATTGAAAGTATTGAAATTTTAAAAGATGCTTCAGCCACAGCAATTTACGGCTCAAGAGGAGCTAATGGTGTAGTATTAATTACGACTAAAAAAGGGGAAAAAGGCAATGTGAAAATTAATGCATTCCACACAACAACATTTAGAAGTATTCGAAAAAAATATGATATGTTGGATGGCGTTGGGTATGCAAGATATCAGAACGAGGCATGGGAAATTAATAATGGAAATCAAGATTTTCCTTATGAAATAGATAATAGTGGTAATGTTTATGCGACAGGTCCTAATGCTAGTGATAATCCGTTAGAATATTTTGATTGGCAACAGATTGTTTATGATCAAACGATGAGTCAAAGACTCGGCTTTTCAGCTTCTGGTGGTGGTGATAATGGCAATTATTATATTTCTGGTGGTATAGGAGATGAAAGCGGGATTGTTGCAAACTCAGGAGTTAAGTCAGGAGATTTAAGAATAAACTTAAACCAAGACCTCAACAAAAACTTAAAACTACAAGCGCGTGCTACGGCCTTTTTTACTGAAACGGATTTTGCCAATTCAGGTGATCTTATTGGTACAGCGAATCAGAGCTTTGTTCGAAGTACGCTTGTTTTTAGACCAATTGTTAATTCAGCTGATGAAGGTTTTGTTGAAGATTTGGATGCTTCAAATCCTTATTCTTGGATCAATGATTTTACAGATATTTCAAAAGAAAAACGTTTTATTGGATCTGTTGCACTCACCTATAAATTACCAATCAAAGGCTTGAGCTATCAATTCAGAACCGGAGGAAATGTTAGGATTAAAGACCGAAGACGATTTTTTGGATTGACAACTTTTGCAGGAAGAAATGCAAATGGTGCTTTGCAGATTTCAGAACTGGACTCCAAAACATATCAGGTTAATAATCTTTTGAGATACAACCGTAGCTTCAATAGGAAACACAGAATTAATGCGACATTAGGACTTACTTACGATGTTAGAGATAATCAAAACAGTGTCTATGCAGTCCAAGATTTTGTAGCATTAGACCTTACAACAGATCAACCTTATTTAGGTTCTGTTATTGATACGCCGCTTACATATTTATATTCTAAGCAACAGGTTTTTTCATTTTTAGGGCGTCTAAACTATTCTTATAAAAACAGGTATGTATTCACTGCATCTTTTAGACGTGATGGGGTTTCTAAATTTTCATCGGCAAATCGCTATAGTTTCTTTCCATCATTTGCACTGGCTTGGAATGTAACCAATGAACCTTTTCTTCAAAATTCTGATTTTATCAGCAATTTAAAGCTGAGAGCTGGATGGGGACAAATTGGAAACCATGGTATACGTCCTTATGGTACCATACCTAATTATGGCATAAGTTCTGGCGTGCAATATGGCGACCCAGTCAATGGCCTCAGTATTCCAATTATCTTGAATAACATAGCCAATCCTAATTTAACATGGGAGACCACTGAGCAAATTAATTTTGGTGTAGACTTTTCATTATTTAATGAAAAGATTTCAGGAACACTTGATCTTTATGACAAGACCACAAAAGATTTACTTCAAAATATCCCTATACCATCATCAAGTGGTTACACGAATTTACTTATAAATAAAGGAGAAATTTCTAACAAAGGAGTAGAACTTGGCTTGGATTTTGATTTAATTTCAACTGATGATCTTGAGCTATCTTTGGGAGGTAATATTGCATTTAATAGAACTAAGATTTTATCTCTTGGAGTCCCTGTTGATGATTTTTATATTGACGGAGAAGCTCAACAGCGTTCATTCTTTTTTGGGAATAGAATCTCTAATGGGCAAATTTTCCGAACACCTGCAAATGTATTTGTGCAGGGTGAAGAAACCAGCCTTTTTTATGGGTTTGAAACCAATGGAATTTATCAAACAGAAGACACGGATATCTTAGGCAATGCTGAGCCCGGCGATCCAAGAATTATAGATCAAAATGGAGATGGTGTAATCAATGATGATGATAGAACCTTTATTGGTAATCCAAACCCAGACTTTGTATACGGATTAAATTTAAATTTTAGATACAAAAGATTTAATATTTCAATGCTTTTTAATGGAGTTTATGGAAACGATATAGCCAACGGTAATCTTTTAACTATTGGTAATGCTGCGGGGCAATTTCAAAACATTAGTTCAGATGCATATTACAATGCGTGGCGACCTGATGCACAGTCCAATACAAATCCAAGAATTGGTTATAACACCATTGGCGACACTGCCATTACCGATCGGATTATTGAAGATGGAAGTTTCTTGAGACTAAACAATCTTACGGTTGGTTATGATTTACCTGTTGAAACTACCAGTCTATTCAGCCGTTTTAATGTCTATGTAACAGCTCAAAATTTATTTACCTGGACCAACTACAGTGGCTACAATCCAGAAATCTCAAGTTTTTCTTACGACGGTCTTAGAAATGGTGTTGATTGGAACGGTTCACCTGATGCAAAAACAATATCTATTGGAGTAAATCTTAACTTTTAAAATTAATTAAAATGAAAAATTTAAAAATATTCTTATTATTTGCCCTTACCATATTTACGTCTTGTGACTTAGATGAAGATCCTCCTTATTTGGGTGATAATGCTTACAATGACCCAATGTCTATTTTAGCTACCTTGGATGGTGTTTATGCGGGGTTAGCAAATTACCAAGCTCAAGAAAGACGGCTTTTTGTACAAAATGGCTTTTCAGGTTTTTTTGTTACAAGAAAACAGGGTCCAAATATAAATAATGTAAATAACAGAAATCTATTCTCATTAAAGCCACAGGCCAATGATGGTGATGCTGATGCACTGTGGTTTGGTTTTTACAGAGCCATAGCAAGGGCAAATACTTTAATCGCCAATGTTCAAGATTATGACCCTGATGGCAATTCAGCTAATGACAAACTTTTTAAAGAAGTGGTTGGTCAAGCCCATTTTGTAAGATCCTGGTCTTATTTTTCGTTGGTGCGTTTATTTGGTGATATTCCATTAATTTTAGATTTGCCATCTCATGATGCTGTAATGAACGCATTGACTCCTGCAAAAGAGGTTTATGCGCAAGTTATTGCAGATGCCAATGCTGCTGCTGATATGATGTATGATGGTTATAATGGTGATGGAGAAATTGATTACCAGTATTACTATCCTAAGAAATATGCTGCTAATATGCTTTTGGCCAAAGTTTATATGACCATGGCTAGTAATGAATATGCAACTACTTATGACATCATCCCAGATAATTTATTGGGTTCTGATTTTTGGCAAATGTCCTATGATCAAGCCATTCAAGTTTTAGATCAATATCAGTTGGTATCTGATTACGCTTCCCTGTTTACTTTAGAAGGTGAAAATTCTACAGAATCTATTTTTGAACTGCAGATTAGTCAAGTTGCTACAAATTCGCAGATGGGAAGAAATTACACCCCTAACAATTACAAACCAGGACAATGCTTTGGTTGGTTTAGTGTTGGTGCAGATTTTTATGACGATCATTTTACAACTTATCCAGGAGATCCAAGGCTCGAAGGTGCTACTTATATGAGTGAATATAGAAACAATGGTAATAACCCTAATAACGTCGGTAACTGGGTTCGTACTTATCCTTCAAGAAATAGAGGTTGGTTTGGAAATTCTCATCCTTACCTTTTTAAATTCGCTAATAAAGACATTACACATAGCAATCAATATGACAGTAAAAATATTATTGTTTACAGGTATGCGGATCTTTTACTAATGCTAGCTGAAATTTCCAATGAACTGGGAAATTCAACCGGTGCATTAAATTATGTTACACAGGTTTTGGACCGTTCTGGATTAAGTAATGCAGAATATGCCAGTGCGGATCAAACGACTTTTCGAAATAAAATAATGAAGGAATACCGCTATGAGCTGCTCGGTGAGGGAGAAGATGCACATAATAATAGGCGTAGAGGTTTTGATTATTTTTTAGAACATATTATTATTCCTCATAACCCTAGCAGTTGGCATCCAATTACTCCAAATAGAAGATTGTCAGACGGCCAATCTATGAATTTTAACAACAAAGATTTGACGCTAAGTGAAGACCCCTCTCAGATCATGTTTTTACCCCTGCCGACAAGAGAAATTAACACTAATGACTTAATAAATTAATTTTTGTAAAATAATTTAATGAAGTATAAATTTTTAGTAGTTTTAAATTTGTTTTGGGCATTCAATATGAATGCCCAAAATGAATTACCTATTGCTAATGGTGCTTTGGAAAGCATTGACGCGCAAACAAATACTTTTAGTTTTTGGTCCAATTTACAAATCAATGGCGGTCAGGTAAACTACTCCATAGAAACCGAAAATTTAATCACTGGAAGTACGAAGGCACAGAAAAGTCAAATTATTTCATTAGGGTCTAGCGGTTGGCATGTTAAAACACAAAGTGATTATTTATTTCAAGTGGAAGCGGAACAAAGCTATACCGTCCGATTTTGGGCAAAAGTTAGTGGGTCAAGCTCTGCGACCATGAAGGTTGTATTTCAAGCCTCCGATGCTTCTGGAAGCTATCAAGGAAACGACACAACAATTTCTCAAGACTGGCAACAGTACAGCCACATTTTTACAGTGGAAGACAACGCAGATTTAAATAAATTGAGTTTTTGGTATATGGGTGCAGGAGTTACTTATTACTTGGATGAAGTTGAGGTAGTCGCAGGAAATACGATCTCATTTAACCCCGCTTTCACCTATCAATCTGTGGATGGATTTGGTGCAGGCATAAAGCGAAGAACGGAGCATCTATATGCTTTGGAAGACAGCATGCGTGAACAGATTGAAATACATGCATTTCAAGACTTGGAGCCTAATATGATTCGCTTTTTTGTATACCATGACTTGGAAGATCCTAACGATAACAATAACCCATTTTATCTAAATACTGCTGGACTGGACTGGACTCGCTATGACAGTGATCCTACCCTATGGAAATCTCGTTATGTAGCAGAAGCACTCAGTAATGCGTTTAATTTGAGCACCTATGGATTTGACCACATTATAGGCAATTGTAATAGTGCGCCAGCGTGGCTAAAAACCAATGGAGCGCACAATGATGGTGGTACTCTAATTGCGGATGGAGAGGATGAATATAGCGAGTTCTTAATCGCTTTTATCAATGGAATGCAATCGCGTTATGGAATTAATATTACTGCAATTTCACCAACCAATGAACCTGATTATGATGTGACCTATGAGTCTATGAATACAACCCCCTCAGAATTATCCTCAATAATTTCAAATCTTGATTCGCGCTTAGATGCTGAAAATTTAAGTGCTATTAAAATCATATCCCCAGAAACGTTTAGAGTCACTTCAAACGATGCAACAAAGTCTACAACTAATTACATCAACACTATGTTTGAAAATTCAAGTGTAGTTGATGCAACGGATATAGTTGCTACACACACCTATCAAAACCCTATAACACCATCAAATTGGTCCTCTCTATCTACAGCGGCTATTGGTAAGCCTATTTGGGTAACAGAAGCTGGTAATTTACACAGTCCAAATTGGGATATGGAAGACGCTAGTTATCATATTGATCGTATTATGGATGGCTTTAACTTTGGAGGCCTTACTGCTTACATGTTTCATTTATTTTATGAACAGCATAAGTATCAATCAGAAGTCAATACTGGCCAAAATTACGGCTCATCTGCTTTGGTTTTATGGGATTCTAATATGGATATTATTTTGCCTAAACGCTATTTTGTTTTAAAACATTTTGCAAATTTAGTTAAAACTGGTTTTCAAAGAATTCATCTTAATAATTTTGACTCAGGACTAAAAGCAGTTGCTTTTAAATCCCCAGACGAAACTAAAATTATTCTGCAATTGTATTCAGATAATGATATTGGTAGTTTTGAAATCGAAATCCCTCAAGGAACAACTTCAATAGAACATTATATAACCTCAGATGCTGAGAACGATAACTTTAGATTGATAACAAATGAAAATTACGACTTGAGTGCTAACTACATCGGCTCGAATCTTTCAGCCATGTCGATGCATAGTTATGTGTTTACAATCGACAGTTCATTAAGCTCTCAAATCGGATATAACAATCTAAATGAACCTAAAATTTTGGTATTTCCAAATCCCACAAATGCTCTGTTGGAATTGAAATTTCCAGTGAGTCAAAATCGTGAAATTATAATCTATCAATTAAACGGTACTCAGGTTTTTAATGAAAAATATCAAACCGTAAAAAGTGTTTCAATAGACGTAAAATCATTTGCTGATGGGATGTATATAATAAAATCAATTACTGAGGATGAACAACAAACCGCTAAATTTTTAATCGAAAACTAATGAAAATTAATAAATATTATTGCTGTTTTTATCTTGTTACATTATTTTCTTTTTTTAGCCTACAAGCCCAATATAGCTCAACAACGCCAAACTTCATTTTTTATTTAGCCGATGATCAGGATCTATTAGACTATGGTGTCTATGGTAATCCAAAAGTACATACCCCAGCAGTAGATGCCCTAGCTCAAGAGGGTATGCGTTTTACAAACTTTTATACAGCGCAAGCCATTTGTGCACCAAGCCGTTCTCAGATTTTTTCTGGAATGTATCCGATCAAAAATGGATGTATGGCCAATCATCTTCCAGTTAAACCAAAGCTCAAAACAGTTATAGATTATTTAGAAGCCGAAGGCTATGATGTTGTTTTAGCGGGGAAAGGGCATGTAAAACCAAATTCAGTTTTTCAGTGGTCAAAATATTTTAAATCGGTAGATCATCGTTATTTACCACTTGATAAACTTGAAAATTATTTAGAGAATGTCAAAAAACCGTTCTGTGTTTTTGTTACTTCAGACTTTCCTCATGGGCCTTACCCAAAAACATCACAATACACCAATGAGGATATTTTTCGACTTCCATATGATGAAGGTAATTTTAGAAAATTCAAAACAGGTTATTATCAAAATATATACGATGACAATACGCAGTTAGAACGTGTTTTGAAAATGGTCGAAGCCAATGATTTTGTCGAAAATTCAATTTTCATTTATGCATCCGATCACGGAATTTCTGGCAAATGGGGTGTAGCAGAACAGGGATTGAAAGTACCCTTTATAGTGCGCTGGCCTGGCCATGTTGAGCCTAATTCTGTTTCGCATAACTTACTTAGTTTTGTCGACGTATTACCAACTTTTCTTGATATTCTTGGTGCTGAGGTTCCAAGTGAAATTGACGGAAAGAGCTTTCAGTCTGTACTAAAAGGAAATCAAAAACCTATACATAAATATATTTTTTCTCTTGCGACTAAACAAAATATCCAACAATGTAAAGTATTTCCAACACGAGCTGTAAGGGATGAGCGTTATAAATTCATTAGAAACTATAATTCTATTGAAGTTGTGAACTCTAACTATGGTTCAAATCCTGTTGTTAATGAATTTATTCGAATGGGAGCAGCGTCTTTTCCAAATGTGCCTTTTGAAGAACTATATGATTTAAATGTTGATCCATATCAAAAACAAAATTTAATTGATAACCCTAAATTTTCAGACCAAAAAGAGCGTCTTTCATTAGCATTAGAAGATTGGATGGTAACACAAAATGATTTTTTAATTAACTCTAAAATGCCTTTAATTAAACCAACACTACACCCATTGGATCGCAACTCTAAATGGAATAGCGTTAGTGAAGACTTGGCAGGTAAATTAGATGAAAGTGATTACACTCCTTTACATTACTAAAGTTTTGATTATGAAATTTTCAAATAAAATTAATTATTTACTTTTTGCATTCTGTTTTGTTTTTAGTGTAGCTGGTCAAAACAGTTCAAAAAAACCTCTGAATGTTATTTGGATAAGCGTTGAGGATATGGGGCCCGTGTTAAGTAGTTATGGAAATAAATCTATTCAAACCCCTAACATAGATCGTCTGGCCAATGAAGGCATCAAATACACCAATGCTTATGCTACAGTTGGAGTTTGTGCTCCAAGTCGCTTTTCAATTATTACCAGCATGTATCCTGCGCGATTAGGTGCGCACAACATGCGTACGGGAGACCATAACAATTTTAAGTGGCCAGAAGACGTGAAATTTAGACAAAACAAGGGTGTGGTTGATAAATCAGGTGAAAATATTCCAGATTACGAAGTGGTTACACCAAGTTATGTCAAACCGTTTACAGAGTATCTTCGAGAACAGGGGTACTATTGTGTTAATGATGATAAATGCGATTACCAATTCAATGCCCCATTCACAGCATGGGACGATGTGTACGGAGGAGGGTCTTACAAAAATGCACCAGATGGCGCCCCTTTTTTCTATGTTAAAAATTATTACACTTCTCATGAATCACGAATTTGGTTGCGAAAGGATAAGCCAATAACAGTTGACCCAGAAGAAGTTCCAGTTCCCGACTACTATCCAGACATTCCAATTGTTAGAAGTGATATTGCTCGTAAATATTCAAATATTGAAGTTCTAGACAAAGAGGTTGGTGAATTATTGGAGCAGTTAAAAGGCGATGGTGTTTTGAATAATTCTATAATCTTCTTTTGGAGTGATCATGGTGGAAATCTATTACGTCAAAAAAGAGCAGTCGGAGATAGCGGTCTCCACGTACCTTTGATCGTTCGCTATCCCGATGGCTACCGTGCTGGTGAAACTGAAAACCGATTAGTTTCTTTGATGGACTTAGGACCAACAGTAATGTCTTTAATAGGAATTAACCCCCCTGATTATATGGACGGGAAAGCCTTTGCAGGAGATTTTGAACAATCGCCTAGACAATATATTTACGGCTCCGCAGATCGCTTTGATGAATGTACTGATATGCAACGTTCGGTTTTGGATGGTCGATTTGTGTACATCAAAAATTTTATGCCTGAACTTCCATTGATTTACAGAAACAAATATCGAGAGCAAATTCCTATGAATAAACACTTAATTGAACTTGATTCCTTGAACAGGCTTGAAGGAAATGCTGCGTATATTTTCATGAAATCCAAGCCAAATGAAGAGTTATATGACCTTGAGAATGATCCATATGAAGTGTATAATTTGGCTGATAACCCAAAATATGAGTTCAAACTAAAAGAATTAAGAACACAACTTGGTCAATGGCAAGAAGCCATTGATGATAAAGGCTTTGTTCCGGAAAGTGAATTAATTAAATCCTTTTGGCCCAATATGAAACAGCCTAGTACTGCCAAAGTTAATATTCAAATTAATTCAGAATATATTTCGCTTAGCTGTGAAACAAAAGGAGCATCAATAGGTTATCAGTTGGGAGAAGATGTTGGAACAAATTATTGGAAGTTGTATACAACACCTGTTCAAACTGAACCCAATGAAAAAATAAGAGCTAGAGCTATCCGAATTGGTTATAAAGCTTCAAGCATAACAACTAATTAAATTTTAAAACAATGATTTCAATGAAACAACTTACGATTTTACTTTTTTGTGTCACTATAATGCCCCAGTGTTTGATCAGTCAAACGGGCACTAAGAAGCATAATATTCTATTTATCTCAATTGATGATTTTAGACCTAAAATTAACTCTTACGGGGAATCCAAGATGATTACCCCAAATATTGATAAACTAGCTTCTGAAGGACTTCAATTTAATAATGCTTTTACCAATATTGCTGTTTGTGGGGCTAGTCGCGCGAGTATTATGACAGGAATAAGGCCAAGTCAAGATCGTTTTAATGATTACACCTCTCGTGCCTCAGTTGATACACCAGAAGCAATAACTCTAAATCAACTCTTCATGGAGAATGGTTATGAAACTGTTTCCTATGGAAAAATTTATCATTTTCCAGATGATACCAAAGAATATTGGTCTGAAAATGATGGAGGAGCTCACCAGGCTGATTATCAAGACCCTGTGGCTCAAGAGCGCAAACGTAATGGTGAAAAGGGATCACACGGTCCTAAGGGGCCTGCATTTGAATCTCCTGAAGTTGATGATTATGCCTATAACGATGGCAAAGTCACAAAAAGAGCCATCAAAAAAATGGAGGAACTAAAAGCGGCAGAAAAACCTTTTTTTATGGCTGTTGGTTATGTTTCGCCTCATTTGCCGTTTATTCAGCCCAAAAAGTATTGGGATATGTATGATCATAGTTCAGTAGAGCTTGCGGATAATGCTTACCAACCCGAAAACTCCCCTTTTATAGCGATGCATGCCCAGCACGATTCTGCTGAGCTAAGAAATATGTATTTAGACATTCCTAGCGAGGGCTTATTGAGTGACGAAATGTCAAGAAATTTAGTTCATGGGTATTATGCAAGCGTAAGCTACATGGATGTTCTAATTGGGGATTTAATTCAAGGATTAGAGGATTTAGGACTCAGAGAAAATACAACCATTATTTTATGGAGTGACCATGGATTTTTTCTAGGTGAACATGGATTCTGGTGCAAACACAGCACTTTTTATGAAGCCATAAAAATACCATTTATTATTTCTTCACCAGGTTATGCCAAGGGTCAAATTACAACCTCATTTACAGAACTTATAGATGTCTATCCAACGCTTTGTGAATTGACAGGAATCGAACCTCCTAATTATATTCATGGTGAAAGTTTAACCTCTGTTATGAAAAACCCATCTATTCAACTAAAAGATGAGATTTATACCCGATATAAAGAAGGGGAGGCTGTAGTTGATGCCAATTATTCCTATACAGAATTCTTCAGAGGCGAGACGTATTTAGGAAATATGTTGTATGACTTAAACAAAGATTTAAAACAAAATGTTGATATAGCAAAAAATGCAGAAAATGCCGAATTGGTTAAGAAATACAGCGAAAAACTTAAAGTTATGAGGGATTTTGTCAATAGAGATCCAATAAATAATAAATAAGTCAGAACATTTTATTTCTATAAACCTTAGTCTATAACTGTATATGTTTATCCTCAAATATTACATTGTTATACTCAAATGTTTTAATTTATTTCAATCTGCCTAACTACATTTAAGCTATTAAAACGAATGAAATAATATGGCATTAATAAGCAGTTGTAAAAAACAACGAAGCAATTTTTTTAATCATATCTATTTAATTGTGATTCTTTTATCCACGTTTTCACATGCTCAGGATTATTATGTTTCAAATGCATTAGGATCTGATGGAAATGATGGTTTAGAAACGTCTCCTTTCCAAACTATAAACAGAGCGATATCAGAAGTTGAAGCTGGTGGAACAGTATATGTTATGGAAGGCACTTACAGAAACCAGAATTATGGTACTGTTGATGTTTCTAACTACATCAATATGAACAATCCACATGTTGTGACAATCAATAAGTCTGGAACAGCTGGGGCTTATATCACTTTAAAAAATTATCCCGGTCATACCCCAATAATCCAATTTGATGGCAGGGGTGGAATTGTTATTTCAAATGATATGAACTATATCATTGTTGAAGGTTTTGAAGTGGTCGGACCTGCTGCCTCTATTACTTATGCCGAAGCATATGCAAACAGAGAATATAAGGTTTTAGCCGCTTCTGATCCTGATGATGACATCAATTATAACCATACTTATTTTTCTGGAAAGGGGATTTGGGGTGGTTATGGCGCGCACCATCACATTATTATTCGAAACAATATTGTTCATGATACAGCGGGCTCTGGAATTCGCTTCAATGACTCCGATCATATTACTATTGAATACAATGAGGTTTACAATACCACTTGGTGGACATCATCGGCCTCAAGTGCCGTTGTATACGCACAGACTATTGCTTCCTCGGAAGCTGACAATGGAACGGATGTAAAAATGGTAATGCGTGGTAATTTAGTTTATAACAACTGGAATCGCATTCCTTTTTATACAACCCGATTGCCTGATAATTCAGGGAATACCAATCCAAATTATGGGACAGCAGATTATAACAGTATAGTGGATGGTCAGGGATTATATGTTACAAGAAGCGACCCTAGTTATAATGGCACCTTTTTGTTTGAAAATAATGTATGTGTTAACAATGGTAAGAATGGGATTAATTTTGATAATTCTTTAGCTGCATCAGCAATTATTAGAAATAATACGCTTTATTTTAATGGTGTTCATGAATACATTCAAGACCTATCAGTTGCAGAGGGTAATCCATCACATAGAGGCCAGAATGTTGCAGGAATAAAATCCAATAAAGTTTTAAATTCAACAGTTGTTAATAATATTGTGGTTACTAGACCATTAGAAGATGCACCTTCATACTATGGAGATGGATTTACATCACTTCAATTGAATCAGGTCTCCAATAATAGAATCGCAAATAATAATCTCTTTTTGAACGGGTCGTATGCTTTGCCAGCAACTTCAGAAAATAATATTGTTAATCAAGACCCACTTTTTGTTTTATCGCCATCAGTTGTCAACGGTCCAATTGATATTTCAGCTACTGATTTTTCAATCACTCCAAACTCTCTTGCCATTGATGCAGGTGATCCAAGCTATACTCCCGAAAATGATTTTTTGGGGAACCCAAGACCAACACTTCCCAATGCAATTTCCTTCTCAAGTTTCGAAAATTCGACGGGCGGCTGGTCTCAATTTGGGTCTCCCACTTTGACTTCTACCACGGCAAACTCAAAATCTGGAGATTACAGCCTTTCAGTTAGCAATCGAACCGAGAACTGGCACAGTCCTAAATTGGCATTGGATAATCTTATGGAAGTTGGGCAAACCTATACGTTTTATGTTTGGGTAAAATTAGCCAGCGGCGGTGCTGGAAATGCACAAATAACCATTAGAAATACTACATTAAACACTTATACATCTGTAACATCCAGTACTGCTGTAAATGACCAGGATTGGACGCTTTTGAACGGGGATTTCACATATCCATCAAGTGATCTTATGTTTGCGTATGTCAAAGGACCGAATGTTGGAGATGGAGTTGTTAGCGATTTTTACATAGATGATTTTACTTTGGTTCCTCAAGGATCTGCTGAGGTAGATTTTTCTAATATTGACAACGATGATGTTGTTGATATTGGTGCCTATGAGTTTATAAACACAACCGCCGGAGTTTGGGATAATGACACTCTGAATGGCCAGATCTTTGTTTACCCCAACCCCGCTAAAAACCAAATAACAATTTCAAAATACACTGCTAATGATCAGATTGAGGTTATGGACCTTTTAGGGAAATACTACCAACTCTCCAATCAAGAAAACACACTAGATAAAACCTTAACCTTGGACGTTTCAAGTCTTAGCAAAGGGATTTATTTGGTAAAAATTAGAAATTCATATACCAATAGTTTCCAAACCCTTAAGTTTTTGAAGCATTGACAACAACTATATTTAAAAATGAAAAAGATGAAAAAATTAAAAAAACCAATATTTCTAACATTTATTTGTGGTCTTATTTGTTTTATCAGTTGTGCCAGTAAAATTGTTTCTGAATCTTCCAGTAAGTTGTCATTAGGCACACATTTTAAAGATTTATTTTATTTAGGAGCGGCCATTAACGAAAACACTATTTTAGGTTTAGATCCAAAATCCGCTACAATTGTAAATAGTGAATACAATACAATTTCACCGGAGAACTCTTTAAAATGGATGTTTATTCAACCCAGTCCTAACAAGTTTAATTTTAAAGCAGCAGATAAATATGTTGAAATGGGTCTCAAAAACAACATGTACATTGTGGGACATGCTTTGGTTTGGCATAATCAGCTTGCAGATTTCATGCAAAATCTTGAAAACAGTGCTGAGACCAGAGCACATGTGGAGAACCACATCAATACGTTAGTGTCTCGCTACAAGGGTAAAATTGATGCTTGGGATGTAGTCAATGAAGCTTTTGAAGAGGATGGAAGTTTGAGAGCGTCTGTTTTTTATAAAAATATGGGCAAAAATTACATTGAGGAGGTTTTTAGAAAGACGGAGAAAGTAGATCCAGATGTAGACTTAATTTACAATGATTACAATCTTTACAAACCAAAAAAGAGAGCTGCCGTTCTTGAAATGGTTAAAAAATTTAAAGCTAATGGTACTAAGATTAACGGAGTTGGGGTACAAGCCCATTGGGATTTAAAATCTCCAAGTATTGAAGAAATAGAGCAAATTATTTTGGATGTACATGCTGCAGGTGTTTATGTCTCTTTTACAGAACTTGACATCTCTGTACTTCCCAATCCTTGGGAAATGGTTGGGGCCGAGGTGACTCAAAATTTCTCACAGTTTGAAGGCGATCCAAAAATGAATCCATACCCTAATGGATTGCCGGATAATATCCAAGAAAAATTAGCAAAGCGTTATCAGGAAATTTTTAATGTTTTTGTCAAACACAGTGATAAAATTAATAGAGTTACTTTTTGGGGGGTAATGGACAAACATTCTTGGCTCAACGATTGGCCGATTAAAGGGCGTACCAATTACCCATTGTTATTTGATAGAAATTATAATCCAAAACCAGCCTATAAAAGTGTCCTAGAGGTTAATACAGATCAACAAAACTAAAAATATTTATATGAAATCTATTTCAGAAAAATTGTCAATAACCGAAAAGATTGGTTACAGTTTAGGTGATTTGGCGGCTAATTTGGTCTTTCAAACCCTAATGACTTATTTAGCATACTTTTACACCGATATTTATGGACTTGAAGCAAACGATGCGACTGCATTAATGTTTGTTGTGGGAACTGTAGCCGCTTTTGGATTTAATCCCATTGTGGGTGCTATTGCAGATCGTACCAAATCCAAATGGGGCAAATTTCGACCTTGGATATTATGGACTGCCGTTCCGCTTGGAATTATCTCAGTTTTAGCATTTAGCACACCAGACTTCAGCTATCAAGGGAAGTTGATTTATGCTGTAATTACATACACCTTATTATTGTTATTATACGCTTCGAGTAACCTTCCATATTCTGCATTGAGCGGAGTAATAACCGGAAATATGAAAGAACGTAATAGTATTTCTTCTTATCGATTTGTGGCGGTGATGTTTGCTCAATTTTTTGTGCAAGTTTTCATGCTACCAATTATAATTTATGCTGGCGAAGGCGATAAAGCTGTTGGGATAGAAATTGTGATGACTTGGCTCGCAGTTATTGGTACCATTATGTTATTAATTACTTTTTTCACGACAAAAGAGCGTGTCGTTCCTACCGAAGAACAACAATCTACAGTGAAGGATGATTTATTGGATTTGATTAAAAATAAACCATGGGTGATAATGTTGGTCCTGACAACTTTAACATTTATCTCTTTAGCCATGAAAGGAGGGAGCTATGTGTATTATTTTGAAAATTTTATAGATGCATCAAATTTAACTCATTTTATTAGCCCAATATTAGAGTTTTTATCTAATATGGGTGTTAATTTCTTTGGAAACGATCCAGTCTCCGCTGGATTTGGATTGTTTAATGCCGGTGGTATTATTTTTATGATTATCGGTATTGGCTTATCAAAGCCTTTAGCTGATAAGTATGGAAAACGTAATGTCTTTGGATGGTTTTTATTTATTTCAACCCTTTTTATCATTGTTTTTTACTTTTTTAAACCAACAGCAATCACATTTATTTTTGGTGCTCAAATTTTGCACGGTTTTTTCTATGGCATTACCATTCCGTTATTGTGGGCAATGATTGCTGATGTCGCAGATTTTTCTGAATGGAAAAACAATCGAAGAGCTACTGCTATTGTGTTTTCAGCGATGATGGTTGGACTAAAGCTAGGACTTACTATTGGAAGTTCGCTGGTAACTCAAATTCTTTCATCTTACGGCTATGTTGCCAACAGTGAATTGGGGCAATCTTCAGAAGCTATATTGGGAACTAAGCTTCTTGTTAGTGTTTATCCTGCCATACCATTTTTGATCGGTGTGGCCCTCTTATTTTTCTACGAAATAAATAAAAGTATGGAATCTCAAATTGAATTTGATTTAAAACAAAGACGAAATAATTAATAATCATGCCTGAAGATAATATAGACCATATAGATTTTAAAGCATTAAACAAAAAGGCACTGTCTGCCCCATTGGTAACTCATATATACACCGCAGATCCCTCTGCTCATTATTTCAATGGAAAAATATATATATATCCATCTCATGACATTGACGCTGGCGAGGCTTTTGACGATTTGGGAAGTCATTTTGCGATGGAAGATTACCATGTTATTTCCATGGACAATATAGACAGTAAAGCTGTTGATAATGGTGTGGCCTTGCACGTAGATGATGTGCCTTGGGCAAAACAGCAAATGTGGGCCCCCGATGCCAATGAAAAAGACGGGAAATTTTATCTTTTCTTTCCAGCAAAAGATTACGAAGGGATTTTTCGAATTGGTGTAGCTATCAGCGATTCTCCAACAGGCCCCTTTAAAGCTGAGCCAAAAGCCATTGAGGGCAGTTTTTCTATAGACCCGGCTGTTTTTAAAGACGATGACGGTGCCTATTATATGTATTTTGGAGGCCTTTGGGGAGGTCAATTACAACGCTGGAGAACAGGTGTTTTTAATGCCGATCAGCCTGAAAGTCCTACCGCTTTCCTTCCAGCAGACGACGAACCGGCTTTGTTGCCATTGGTTGCTAAAATGTCCGAGGATCTATTGGCATTTGGCGAAACTCCTAAGGCATTAGAAATTCTTGACGAAAATGGAGATCTTCTGCTTTCAGGAGATAATGACCGCCGCTTTTTTGAAGCCGCTTGGTTACACAAACATAATGGGAAATATTATTTTTCATACTCCACTGGAGACACCCATTTTATATGTTATGCCATTGGAGATAGTCCCTATGGGCCGTTTATCTATACAGGCCGAATTCTTAACCCCGTTGTGGGGTGGACTTCCCACCATTCTGTTTGTGAAGTCGAGGGAAAAACCTATTTGTTTTACCACGATTCTTCCCTATCAAAAGGTATTACGCATTTAAGATCTGTAAAGGTAGCCGAATTAAAATACCGCCAGGACGGTACCATCATTACTTTAAATCCGTATTAATTTTAATCAACATTTTTAGTTATTATAATTTAAGCTTATGTTTGAGTATACTTATCCTTTTTTTTGATTATTAACTAATGAAAGACAGACATCTTATACATCTACATTGGCGCAGCGGATTTGGCATTACACCTTCTTACTTGAAGTCGGCCAAATTTTTGAGCAAGCAAAATAATGTCAATTCAATTTTTGATATTTCAAAAAAAATTGAACCTATTCAACTCGATTTATCTGAATTTGATCAATTTCTAAAGACGCCCTACAAAAAGTATAAAAATATACACGGTGCGGAAGCGGCTACAAAGTTGAGACAAAAGAGTCAAAGAAAGGTACGGGAATTGAACTTTGAATGGTTGAAAAAAATTGCTAGCTCCGATTGTATTTTTCGAGAGAAAATGACACTTTTTTGGGCTAATGTATTTGTCTGTAGAGACAATCATATATTTCATATAATTCAATTTAATAACACTTTGCGCAAACACGCTTTGGGTGATTTTGGGGCCTTTGTCAAAGCAGTTGCAAGAACACCATCTATGCTGAAATACCTCAACAACAACCGCAATGTAAAGCTCAAACCCAACGAGAACTTTGCACGCGAGTTATTAGAACTCTTTACTTTAGGTCTGGGGAATTATTCAGAGCATGACATCAAGGAAGCGGCTAGGGCTTTTACTGGTTGGAATTTTAAAGCCAATGGCGATTTTATTATAAGAACCAACAAACATGATGAAAACTCCAAGACATTTTTAGGGGTCTCTGGAAATTTAGGCGGTGATGAGGTTATAGATATCATTCTCAAGCAACGCCAATGTGCGGAGTTTATTTGTAAAAAAATATACACCTATTTTGTTAATCCGAGTATTGATGCCTCTCATTTAAATGAGCTCACGGATTTATTTTATAAAGATTATAATATTGAGAAACTAATGCGGCATATTTTTATGTCTGATTGGTTTTACGATGAAAATAACATCGGCGCTAAAATTAAATCCCCTGTAGAATTGATGGTAGGGATTCAAAAGATCGTACCCTCAGTTTTTAAAAAACAGCGTCAAGTCAGCTATCTTCAAAAAATGATGGGACAAATTCTTTTATATCCTGTCAATGTTGCAGGGTGGAAAGGGGACCGTTATTGGATTGATTCAAATTCATTGATGTTCAGGTTGAAACTTCCCTCAGTTCTTTTGAATAATGCCAACATTAGCCTTATGCCTAAAGGAGAATTTGAAGACGATTTTAGTGATTTTTATAACCAAAAGAGTCAACAGTTCAAAGTTTCAGATCAAGCACGTGCTTATTTTGAAACGCATTATGCTAATATCTCCAAAGAGGAGTTAAAAGCTATTTTGGTCCTGCCAAAGTTGGATCAAGACACCGATGAGATGCTAAATATTTACCAACATCAAAATGCCTATCAATATTGCATTCAATTGATGTCTATTCCAGAATATCAATTGTGTTAAAGTGTAGTTTATGAAAAGAAGAGATTTTTTAGCCAAAAGTTCACTTGCCAGCAGCTTGATGCTGGTTCCGAATTTTATGAAAGCTTTTGAAAGCTTAGACCCTGCAACACTGGGCTATAAAAAATTAGTTCTCATACAGCTATCAGGTGGGAATGATGGTTTAAACACCATCATTCCACACAGAAATGATTTGTATTATAAATACAGACCTAGCCTTTCAATTCCTAAAAATAAATTGATTGATCTCAATGGTGAGTTGGGGTTCAATGAAAATCTGGGCCCGTTAAAATCTCTTTATGATGAAGGCTATTTATCAATCATAAACAATGTAGGTTATCCCAATCCAAACAGATCTCATTTTAGGTCTACAGATATTTGGCAAACTGCGAGCAGTTCTTCAGAGTATTTGGATACTGGATGGATGGGCAGATATATCGACCAATATGGTAAAAAGCCCTACAGTGGTATTGAGGTAGATGATTCTTTGTCATTAATAATGAAGGGTGAATCAATGAACGGTATAGCGACAAGAGACGCAAAAAAAATGTTTAATAATACCAAAACTCCATTCTTTGGTAAAGTTTTAGAGACGCAAACAGCGGCACATTTAAGTGAACATAATTTAGGCTATTTGTACAAAACAATGGTGAGTGCTAAATCTTCTGCCCAGTATATATATGAAACTTCTAAAACTTCAAAAAGTGTAAAGACGTATCCCAATAATGCCTTTGCAAAACAATTAAAAACTACAGCAGAGTTTATCAATTCTGGATTAGCTACCAAGGTTTATTATGTTTCTATGGGGGGCTTTGATACCCATGCTGGGCAATCCAACAGACAAGCCAGGCTCCTCAAGACTTATGCTCAGGCTATCGATGTGTTTGTAGCAGATCTAGAAGCTTCAGATTCATTTAAAGACACCTTGATTGTTACATTTTCAGAGTTTGGAAGACGTGTACAACAAAATGCTGCTGCAGGAACAGACCACGGTGCTGCAAGCAACCTCTTTATTATCGGAAAAAATCTCAAAAAACCCGGCTTTTACAACGCCAGTCCCGATTTAGTCAATCTAGATGATAATGGCGATTTGAAGTATGCTGTAGATTTTAGATCTGTTTATGCGACACTGCTAGATCAATGGTTGGATGCCAGTCATTCTAAAATATTGGGAAAATCTTTTAAAACTTTAAATTTTATATAATTTCTTGTTAATGATTTATAAATTTATTTTGGCTTCAATTCTATTAGTGTTTGCTTCATATGTATCACTTACCAACCTATATTTAAAATATTTTTGAATTCCATACAGCACCAATTTATGCAAACAAAATATTATCTAGGATTTGATTTGGGAAGTTCATCCGTTAAAGTGGCTTTAGTAGAAGCGACTACGGGTGAAAATATATTGAGTCTACACGAACCCCAACACGAAATGTCTATTCTTTCAGAGCAAAACGATTGGGCGGAACAAGACCCTAACGATTGGTGGAAATTTGTGTGTCAAGGGACCAAACGAATTTTACAAGAATCAAAAATCGATCCTTCATCCATTCAAGCCGTTGGAATTTCTTATCAAATGCACGGTTTGGTGCTTGTTGATGGTGACGGCGAACCACTGCGGAATTCAATTATTTGGTGCGACAGTCGCGCTGTAGACATTGGTAAACAAGCTTTTGAAGATTTAACTAAAGAACGCTGTGTTTCCAATCTTTTAAACTCCCCCGCAAACTTTACAGCCTCTAAGCTCAAATGGGTTAAAGACAACGAACCTGAGTTGTATAAAAAAATTCATAAGTTCATGTTACCCGGTGATTTTATTGCATTTAAACTTACAAATGAAATTTCAACCACCAAAAATGGCTTATCAGAAGGTATTTTTTGGGATTATAAATCTGATTCCATTGCCAATTGGTTACTTGATTATTTTGAATTTAGCCCCGAATTGGTTCCTGATATTGTTGAGAATTTTACACCTCAAGCTTTCATTTCAAAACAAGCAGCAGTAGAAACAGGATTAGCTGAAGGCATCCCGATTACCTATCGTGCAGGTGATCAGCCAAACAATGCTCTTTCACTAAACGTATTCAACAGAGGAGAAGTTGCTGCCACTGGTGGTACGTCAGGAGTCATATATGCAGTGACTGACAGTAAAAATTCTATTGAAGCGAGTCGAATCAATCATTTTGCTCACGTAAATTATTCATCTGAAAAGCCAACAATTGGAAAATTGTTATGTATCAACGGAGCTGGGATTATGTACCGCTGGTTACGCAATCAAAGTTCTGCAGAATCCTATGAAACGATGAATAGGAAAGCGTCTAAAGTTCCCATTGGATCTGATGGCTTGGTCATTTTACCTTTCGGAAATGGTGCTGAGCGCATGCTAAATAATCAAAATATAGGCACTCAATTTTGTAACATCAATTTAAATCAGCATTCTAAAGCCCATCTTTACAGAGCTGCACTAGAGGGCATAGCTTTTTCATTTGTATATGGAATGGAAATCCTTAAAAACGACAATGCTGCCATTAAGGTTATTCGGGCGGGTAATGACAATCTTTTCAGATCTGAGATTTTTGCCAAAACCTTATCAACTCTTATTGGTTATGAAATTGAAATTTACAATACCACAGGCGCTATTGGCGCTGCCAGAGCTGCGGGTTTGACCGATAAAGATTTTGATCGCTTCGGTCAAAACATCACAAAAAACGACCATGTGATGACATTTAAACCCATCGAAAATAAGAATCCATATCTTGATGCTTACCAAAACTGGAAAATAGAATTAGAAAAACAAATTAAAAATTAAATAATGATACTTACTGGAAATAAAGAATACTACAAAGGGATTGATGCCATTCAACATGAAGGCAAAGATTCGGATAACCCACTTGCATTTAAATATTATGACCCTACACGTGTTGTAGCTGGTAAAACCATGCGTGAGCATTTTAAATTTGCTATCGCGTATTGGCATACTTTCTGCGGACAAGGTTCTGATCCGTTCGGTCCTGGAACTCAAAATTTTCCTTGGGATCAGTCTTCAGACCCTGTTCAAGCGGCTAAAGATAAAGCCGATGCTGCATTTGAGTTTATTACTAAAATGGGCTTTGATTATTTTTGTTTTCATGATTATGATTTAGTTGCCGAGGCCAATTCTTTATCAGAATCTGAACATCGTCTTTCTGCTATTGTAGACTACATCAAACAGAAACAAGAGCAATCAGGAGTAAAGCTTCTTTGGGGAACCTCTAATTGTTTTTCGAATCCAAGATTTATGAACGGTGCCTCTACCAACCCAAATTTTGAGGTGGTTGCACGTGCTGGGGCACAGGTCAAATTGGCACTAGACGCGACCATGGCGCTCAATGGAGAAAACTATGTCTTTTGGGGTGGGCGTGAAGGCTATATGTCACTGTTGAATACTGATATGGGTCGCGAATTGGACCACATGGGCCAATTTTTGACCATGGCAAGGGATTACGCCAGAGCGCAAGGCTTTAAAGGTACATTTTTTATTGAACCAAAGCCTATGGAACCTATGAAACATCAGTATGATTTTGATTCGGCAACAGCTATTGGATTCTTAAAAGAATACGGATTGGATAAAGATTTCAAATTAAATATTGAAGTAAACCACGCCACACTTGCACAACACACCATGCAACACGAACTGGCAGTGGCTGCAAAAGCTAATATGCTAGGAAGTATTGATGCCAACAGAGGTGATTACCAAAATGGTTGGGATACCGATCAATTTCCAAATAATATTCAAGAAACAACTGAAGCAATGTTGGTGTTTTTAGAAGCAGGAGGCTTGCAAGGTGGAGGTATTAATTTCGATGCAAAAATAAGAAGAAACTCAACGGATATGGAGGATGTGTTTTTGGCCCATATTGGGGGTGCAGATACTTTTGCTCGCGCATTGATTACTGCTGATAAAATCATAACATCTTCAACTTATAAAAAACTAAGAAAGGAGCGTTACGCTTCTTTTGATGATGGCAAAGGAGCTGCATTTGAATCCGGATCACTAAACCTACAAGACTTGTATCAAATTGCTCTGGAAAATGGAGAGATTTCTCCACAAAGTGGCAAACAAGAGCTTTTTGAAAATATCATTAATCAATACATTTAATTAATTTTAGTATTATGTACTATTTTGCCTTATCATCTTCATCTGTTTTGGAGAAACTGGACTGGTTTGTTTTGAGTATTTATTTTTTAGCATTAATTGCTGTAGCTGTTTGGGTTGTCTTACAAAAAAATAAAAATACAGAAGACTATTTTTTGGCAGGACGAAATGTGGGCTGGTTTGTTATCGGCGCCTCAATATTTGCTTCTAATATTGGGTCAGAACACGTAGTTGGTCTCGCGGGTACTGGTTTTGAGTCTGGAACACCAATGGCGCATTACGAGCTTCATGCTTGGATTGTTTTATTACTTGGATGGTTGTTTTTGCCGTTTTATATTAGAAGTGGTGCTTTTACCATGCCGGAGTTTCTAGAAAAACGATTTGATAGTCGCTCACGTTGGTTTTTATCTTTATTTTCTTTAGTGGCTTATGTGCTCACAAAAGTTTCTGTGACCATATATGCAGGTGGTATTGTAGTCTCCGAACTGTTAGGTATTCCCTTTTGGTATGGCGCTATTGGTATTGTTGTTTTTACTGGGGTCTACACTGTTGTAGGTGGAATGAAAGCGGTTATATATACCGAAACACTTCAAACGATTGTCCTTATTCTTGGATCATTAATTATTACATATTTAGGCTTACAAGAAGTCGGGGGCTGGGGGCAATTGCGTGAAACTGTAATCGCTGTAAGTCCAGACCATTTTAATATGTGGCGTCCGATTTCCGATCCGGATTTCCCTTGGACAGGACTCTTAATTGGTGGAACTATCGTGGGGATTTGGTATTGGTGTACCGATCAGTATATCGTACAAAGAACTTTGGCAGCTAATAACATTAAAATTGGAAGGCGAGGAGCTATTTTTGGAGCTTACCTTAAATTGTTACCAATCTTAATTTTTTTGGTTCCTGGAATTATTGCATTTGCTTTATCTATTCAAAACCCAGAAGTTTTTTCTGTCGAAAAAGCAGACCGCGCTTTTCCAATGCTAGTTAAAACCTTGCTTCCAGTAGGTTTAAAAGGGTTAGTTGCTGGTGGTCTTATGGCTGCTTTGATGAGTTCCTTGGCTTCTGTATTTAACTCGTGCTCCACCATCTTTACTATTGATATTTATAAAAAATTAAAGCCTAATAAGTCGGAACAATATCTTCTTAAAGTTGGAAAAATTGCAACAGGGTTTATTGTTGTACTAGGGATTATTTGGATTCCAATTATGGAAAAAATTGGTGGCGGTGTGATGTATCAATACTTGCAAAATGTACAATCGTATATTGCGCCTCCTGTTACAGCTGTTTTCTTATTGGGTATTATTTGGAAACGCGTTAATTCAGCTGCGGCAATCACAACACTTTTATCGGGTTTTGTTCTTCTAGTTCTAAGGCTTGGTTCAGAAATTTATTACCAGCCACAAATTTCATCTGATGTGCTTGTTGACTCATTGCTTTATAGTTTTGCAACAATTAACTTTGCACATATGGCTATTTTTATGTTTGTTTTCTCAGTTATAATGTGTGTTTCGGTAAGCCTAATTGGTATTGCACCTGATTATAAAACGATTGCTGGATTGTCCTTTGGAACATTAACAGATGAACAAAAGGATGCTTACAAGAACAGCTATGATACTATTGATGTGGTGTTATCGGTTGTTTTAGTTTTTCTAGTAATTGGCATACTTTGTTATTTCACAGGTTAAATAAAGTTAATATGATTCATAGACTAATTTCAATAAGATTGTTTAATTTAATATTTATTTTACTATTGAACTGTGGAGGTTCAAGTAATGACTCAACAGATACCTCATTGCCACCTGATCCGATTCTTGAGGATGTGTTTTATATTTCTCAAACTATAGATGGGGTAGAAGTACAACGCGAAGTGCTTTTACATTTTCCTGAAAATTTTGATCAATCACAATCTTATCCTATGGTTATTGCTTTTCATGGCAATGGTGGGCAAAATAATAGCTGGTTATATAAATTATCACAATTTGTAGATGCAGGAGAATTTATTGGTGTATATCCACAGGGGTATTTAAACTCATGGAATTTAGGTGCAGAAGCGTCTACTGCAGATGAGGTTTATTTTTTCAATCAAATAATGGCTAAACTTGAAACGTATTCATTTTTTGACACTTCAAAAGTTTATGGAATAGGAGTGTCTAATGGCTCTGCTTTAATCAATAAATTAGCAATAGAAACCTCTTATTTTAGCGCCATTGCAGCTCTTGCAAGTCAATTGATTGTTGAGACGGTACCCAATAGCTCAACCGCTCCGGTTGCTGTTTACCAGATGTGTGGTACGGCCGATAATATCATTCCATACAATGGCGGTATGTCTGTAGTAGGGCATAATTTCTTAAGTGCTCCTGAAAGTGCTTTGAGTTGGGTAAATGCATTTAATTGTGTGACAGAACCAATTGTAGAAATGTTAGGAGAGGATGAAATTTTAATTTACACAGATTGTGAATCAGAAAAAGAGATTCGCTTTCATAGAGTAAATAATGCAGGACATAATTTGAATCAGCCTAATACCCCTAATTTTTATGGTCCAGTTTGGGAATTTTTAAAACGTTTTTAAAATTATGAATTTGTCTTCATTTCATTTAAAATTAATCGGGTTCTTTATTGTGTTGTCTTCATTATGCTCTTCTTTAATTGCTCAAAACAAAATTAATATAGAAGGCGTGGTTTACGACGAATTTGATTATCCGATTCCTTATGCCTCTATAGGAATTATAAAAAAAAATATTGGTACAAGTTCAACTGAGGAAGGGACATTTAAGTTTTATGTGTCTAATAATGAAATTTCAGACGTCATAGAAATTTCATCAATTGGTTACGAGCCCTTTAAAATTACTGTACAAAATTTTATTGCCTTGAAAGATAAAACTTTTGTGCTAAAAGAGAAGATTACAGCATTGGGTGAGGTTTCTATTGAAAGGCCAAATGAAATAGTAAAAAAGGCCTTCAAGAAATTGAAGACAAATACCATCAGCCGAAAACATAAGTTAGGCGTACTGTATAGGCGCTGGTCGGTAGAGGATAAACTATGTCGTTATTTCATCGAACAATATATAGATCTTATAGACCGTGGTCCTTCTTCTTATATTCAAGCTTTTGAAGTGCTTCAAAGTCGTACTTCTTCGGATTATAGATTTATAAAAAATGAACAAGACCGTCATGCCCTACAATTCATGGCGCTTAATAATCCCCTGCGCAATGGACCATCACTAGGATCATACAATTGGAAAAAAATTGAAGACACATTTTATGAAGGAGAAGATGTCTTGGTATTGCAGGGCACTCAAAAAAGCGGAAACAGTATAACGCTATATATTGGCTTCGATTCTTCAAAAATATATAAGATTGAAAAGAATACAATTTCAATGAAAATTGGTAAAAGTTTGAACGCACTTTACATCTACAAAAAAAATAATGAAGGTAAACTTTATTTAAGTTACCACAAACGTCAATGGGAAGGGGCTGTGGCCACTCCTGAACACGTAAAAAGAGCTATGCTTAATGAAGGAAAAAAGGAGCGTAAATATATTCCTATTTCATACCGTCATGAAGTTTTTGTATTGGATCTTGAGGATGGTAATGGTAAAATGAAATTAAATGACGAGTCTATTAAACAAGATATGACATTGTATAAAATCCCGTACGACGAGGAATTTTGGAATAGTGTCAGTTTACCTCCTGAGACTAAATTTTATTTAAAAAATATAAAAGAATTGGAAGGGCTTTACGATGTTCCTATTGAAACCCAGTTTTTGTATTCTAACAAAAGGTAACTTTTGGGAATAAAAAGTGAGGCAAAGGGAGTAAAGTCTAAGTATTTTGTTGAAGATTTGGAATTGATTTAGAATAAGGTGTACCTTTGTTCCAAAGTTCACAATGACCTGTATCGTTATATATTGTCATTTTTAAAACCTAATATATGACATTCCAGTCTTTGGGACTTATTGAAGCCCTACTTAAAGCAGTTCGTTTACAGGGCTATGAAACACCCTCTCCAATTCAACAAAAAGCTATACCTCCAATTCTTGAAGGCCTTGATGTACTCGCTTCGGCTCAGACAGGAACAGGGAAAACTGCAGGATTTACCCTGCCAATGCTGCAAATTTTATCAAAAAACCCAGTCCGCCATCGGCGTCCTGTACGTGCATTGGTGCTTACGCCAACTAGAGAATTGGCCGATCAGGTATTTACAAACATTAAACACTACAGTAAATTTTTGGACCTTCGTTCTACTGTTATTTTTGGTGGTGTAAATCAAAACCCGCAAATCAAGCAACTTCGAAATGGAGTTGATGTTTTAGTAGCAACTCCGGGGCGATTGATTGATTTGGAAAATCAAGGCCATTTATCACTGTCTCAAGTCGAGATCTTTATACTTGATGAAGCCGATCGTATGTTGGATATGGGGTTTAAACGTGATATCGACAAAATACGATCATTGATTCCCTCTAGACGCCAAAATTTAATGTTTTCGGCTACTTTTTCAAGAGAAATAAAAAGTTTAGCACAGACCCTTTTAAAACGGCCAATTCTTGTAGAAGCAACACCGGAAAACACAACTGTTGAAGCGGTTACTCAACAGATTTACAGAGTGGCAAAAGAGAAAAAAACAAAGCTTCTTATAAAACTTATCAAAGACGGACAGTGGCAACAAGTATTGGTGTTCATGCGCACCAAACATGGCGCTAATAAACTTTGTAAAAAACTTGAAACTGCTCAAATTTCAGCAATGGCTATTCATGGAAATAAAAGTCAAGGCGCAAGAACACGCGCTTTAGCCGGTTTTAAGAATCGTGACATTCGTGTTTTAGTTGCAACGGATATTGCTGCACGTGGTTTGGATATTCCTTTGTTACCACATGTGATTAATTACGAGCTTCCAAACATTCCTGAAGATTACGTACACCGCATAGGTCGTACAGGTCGAGCAGGAGCAAATGGCGTGGCTTTATCTTTAGTCTGTGCCGAAGAAACTTCGTACTTAGCTTCTATAGAAAAACTTACCAAGCAACGTTTCAAGAAAGAAATTGTTGAAGATTTTGAACCCGATCCTAATGCTTCAACAGCGCCTCCTAAACAAGGTGGAGGTCGCCAAAGACGCAGTGGTGGCCGACCCAGTAATAACCGTCAAGGCTCTACTGCCGGAGCTAACAGATCTAATTCTAAGCGCCGCCGCCGCTAACTTTAGTAGTTTCATTGTTTGCTAATTCATGTAAACTCTTTGCAACAGCAAATTTTTAAGTAGCAGGAATTTCCAAAATAAAATTTATTTTAGTGAGTTATGCCTTGGAGCCAAGAGGCGTAAAATCGAACTATTTTGAGTAGAATTAGATTAGAGTTTAAATTCCTGCTAATAAATTCCCTAGGCCGTCTTTAAATTGAAAGCCTTCCATGGTTCTGTATTTATTCAGTTTTTTGTTTGCCTCTAGTCCCCACAATAAAAATTCCATCATAAACAATAGATCTTCATCGCGACAATCTACATTATAAGCTGTTATTAGTTTTTTTAAGTTAGGAACGTTCATTAAGGTATCGTGGTATACATTATCACTTAGGTTGTCTTCCAAAAACAATTCATTATCGCCGTAAAACCATTCTAACAGCTGGTCATAAGGACCTTCTTCCTCTTGTTTTTTAAGTTTTTTTATTTCTGGAAAATAAGCTGGAAACAAGGTTTTTATAGCTTGACTAATTAAGTGAAAAGAAACTTGTTCTGCCCCTTCTTGTTCGCCTTCATAGACCAATTCTACTTTTCCATTTATAGCAGGTATAGTTCCTAGAAAGTCAGACATTCTAATGCAGGTACTTTGCTCGCCAGACATGAGCATACGGCGTTCAGCAGCACTCATTAGGTTTTCAAAAGCAGTAATGCTCATCCGTGCACTCACGCCACTTTTGGAATCAACATATTCACTTTTTCTAGCTTCAAAACCTATTTGTTCCAAAATATCACGCGCCAATTCAGGGACGTGTATAGCCTGCTGAACTGCCTCGTCGGTATGAGTCTCTTGTCGGGTTATGGCCTTAGCCGTTTCCAGGTTGTGTGGATAGTGTGTCAAAATTTGAGAACCAATACGGTCTTTCAGTGGGGTAACAATACTTCCTCGGTTAGTGTAATCCTCAGGGTTGGCTGTAAAAACAAACTGGGTTTCAATTGGTAATCGGAGTTTGAATCCACGGATTTGAATTTCTTTTTCTTGTAGAATGGAAAAAAGTGCTACTTGTATTCGTGCTTGTAAATCAGGCAATTCATTTAAGACAAATATACACCTATGTGCCCTGGGAATCATGCCAAAATGAATCACCTTTTCATTGGCATAAGACAACTTAAGGTTAGCTGCTTTAATGGGATCAACGTCGCCAATCAAATCGGCTACACTAACATCTGGCGTAGCTAATTTCTCAA
This sequence comes from Formosa sp. Hel3_A1_48, assembly GCF_001735715.1. Classification (NCBI taxonomy): domain Bacteria; kingdom Pseudomonadati; phylum Bacteroidota; class Flavobacteriia; order Flavobacteriales; family Flavobacteriaceae; genus Formosa; species Formosa sp. Hel3_A1_48. Next base: position 187,543 of record NZ_CP017259.1, on the reverse strand, counting down.
AGAAGCGATCGTTTCGGTGTAGCCAAGTGATGGGGGTGTGATCTCCTTTTTCTGCAATAAGTGCTTTGGCAAAATTGCTGATAGGGGCTAGTGGGTCATCATTTATTTCAGAGCCTTCGACCACAGGCACCCACTCGTTTAATAATTGGGTAAGCTGTCGCGCGAGTCTTGTTTTGGCCTGACCTCTCAAGCCGAGTAAGTTGATACTATGCCCCGAAAGCAATGCCCGTTCTACATCTGGAATAACCGTATTTTCGTAGCCCAAAAGACCTTCAAATGTTGGCTTGCCTTTTTGCATACGAGCTCTAAGGTTTCGTGCCAGTTCTTGTTGAATAGAAAGGGGTTTGTAATCCGTTTTTTTTAGTGCGCCTAGTGTGGTACTTTTTTTCATTTATCTCAATCGTTTTTTTCTATTTTGTTCATAGTCTTCAAAAATCATTTCGCCTAAGCCTTTTAATCCTGTGAAGAATGCCTTTCCTTTATTAGCTTCAGTAAAAGTCCGAATAAACTCTTTTAAATAGGGATCTTGTGCAATCATAAAAGTAGTGATGGGGATATGAATTTTTCTCGCCTGTCGTGCCATATTATAACATTTATCTACAATATAATCGTCTAGTCCATTGCTATTTTTATAATAGGTGCCATCGGAGTTTTTTAAACAACTTGGCTTTCCATCCGTAATCATAAATATTTGTTTATTACTGTTTTTTCTTCGTCGTAACAAATCCATTGCCAAGGTAAGTCCGGCAACAGTATTGGTATGATAAGGTCCTACTTGTAAGTATGGAATATCTTTGAGTGCAATTGGCCAAGCATCGTTTCCAAATACCAAAATGTCGAGTGTGTCTTTTGGGTATCTAGTGGTAATAAACTCCGCCAGTGCCATGGCTACTTTTTTGGCCGGGGTAATGCGATCTTCGCCATACAAAATCATACTATGGCTGATATCAATCATTAAAACCGTGCTCATTTGCGTATTGAAATAACTGTCCTCCACCACTAGGTCGTCGTGATGCAATATAAATTCATCTCCTGCAGATCGTATTTGTGCATTGCGCAGGCTTTCGGTCATAGATATTTTCTCTAGTGGGTCACCAAATTGATAGGCTTTAAATTCGCCAGTATTGTCTGCGCCTTGCCCGATGCTTTTTGTTTTGTGGTTGCCGCTGCCTGCTTTTTTGAGTTTACCGAAAATTTGCTTTAAGGCGTGTTCGCGCAACAGCTTTTCTGTTTTGGCAGTGAGGGACATCCCTTTTTCATCGCCAATACCATCGCCTTTTGGTTGTATATAAGCACGTTTTATGAGGTCTTCGATAAAATCATCTATTGTGTATGCTGTGGTGGTTAAGCCATATTCAATATCTAATTCACGCAGCCAATTAATGGCTTCATCAAAGTCGCCAGAGGTATGGGTAATTAACTCCTTAAAAACCTCAAAAAGACGCTCAAACGGTGTTTGGTGCTTAGGGATATGTTGTGTAAATGTAATTCCAGCAGTGGACAGTTTTAGTTTCATAGAAATGTAAATTTAATAAAACCGTACTGTAATTTTCTTAAAATAATGTTTAAAAATAATATTAAAAAATAAAATAATCTTAGAGATAAAAAGTGAAGCAAAGAGGCGTAAAATCGAACTATTTTGGGTAGGATTTAATTCTCATTTCTTCCAGGTACCTCCATATTTATAAGCACTGTTATTAGCTTTAACTTTAAGTAAGCAGTCCTCGCACACAAACACCCATTCCTTAGGGTTTTTGTATTGTATCCTGTACATGGTAGAGAAATCTGTATTACAGACCGCGCAATGCTTTATTCGTTGTTTCAAAAATTAAAAATTTTATTTTAGCTCTACAATAATTTAATTTCGTCTATTAAACACTTCATAGGGTATGTTATAAGCAAACAGCTCAAATTTGTTTAAATACGGAATACCTTCACCTTTTAGAGTTGCTATTAATTGATTTTTATAACGTACATTTTTTTTGTCGTTTGCCCAACCTTTAATTTTATATTGGCTTTTAAGAGGAAACAGATGTACTATTGTATATCCAACTAACAAAATGCCAGCAATGATGACTAATATTTTCATAAAAAAAAATTAAAGTCCCTGAATTACAATACTATAACTTTTAATTCAACTAATTTTATCACGTTTTATAAATGAATGTTAAATGTTAAAAATTGCCTTTGACCCAATCTACAAACATCAGCTGAAAGTTGGGCATCGATTTCCTATGGAAAAATATGAGTTGTTACCAGAGCAATTATTGAGAAAAAATATTTGTAATTATGATAATTTTTTCTCCCCAACTCCTATAGAAAAACAATTGCTGCTATCCACACACGATGAAGGTTACTACAATAATTTGATCAATTTATCATTGCCCAAATTAGATGCTAGGCAAATCGGTTTTCCGCTTTCTGATACTTTGATAAAGCGCGAGCGTATAATTGCCCAAGGTACCATTCAAAATACACATTATGCACAACAATATGGTATTTCGATGAATATAGCAGGTGGAACCCATCATGCTTATCGAGACCGACCCGGTGCATTTTGTATGCTAAATGATCAGGCTATTGCTGCTAATTACCTACTAGACAATAATTTAGCTAAAAGAGTTATGATTGTTGATTTGGATGTACATCAGGGTGATGGAACAGCCTCAATTTTTGAACATCAAGACTCTGTTTATACCATTTCTTTTCATGGTCAAAAAAACTATCCGTTCAAAAAACAAAAGAGTGATTTTGATTTACCCCTTGAGGATCATACTGGAGATGAGGTTTATCTCAATGCTCTAAAAAATAACTTGCCAAGTTTGGTAGATGCTTTTGAACCAGATTTTATCTTTTATCTGGCTGGTGTAGATATCTTAAAAACTGATAAACTTGGTCGATTAGGGTTGTCAATAGAGGGCTGTAAGGCAAGAGATCGCTTTGTTTTAACTTTTTGCAAGCGACTTAATATTCCAGTTCAAGTGAGTATGGGAGGCGGGTATTCTATTCATTTAAAAGACATTATTGATGCTCATTCTAATACTTTTGAATTAGCTCAAGATTTGTTTTTTTAGTATAAAATATTCCCTAAAATAAATTTTATTTTAGGGAATAATGTCGTGGAGTCGCCGAGAATCGAACTCGGGTCCAAACAAGCTACAAAAGTGCTTTCTACACGTTTAGTTTTCATTTAGTTTTCGAAGATAAGCTGACCAAAAACAATCCACTTACCCCTTAGCTTCTTTAATTTTGAACCCCTACCGAAGCCTTAGAGTTTCTAGATCCACTTTTACGATGCCTCAAAATTGAACGCCATGAATCAAGGCTTTCAGGAGACATAAAGCTTGCACACCTTGTGTGCCGAGGCTTATCCTACTATAATTCGGATTAAGCAGCTAAAGCGTAGTTATTCTCGCCGTTTAAATGTTGATATGGCCTTTTTCGTGTTTCAATATCATTACACGACGTGCTTACAATTCTCTAGATCCTGCTGTCAATACCAGTCGACCCCTTTTATTGTAATTCCTCCGAAGAGGAAGGCAAAGTTACAAAAAAACTTGTGTACCCTATCAAATCCTATTACTTTCGTGAATATATCCGTGTATACCTATGAAATTTGCCGTTATCAAAGAACGTAAATCACCTCCCGACAAAAGGGTAGTCCTAACACCAGAATCGTGCAAAAGTCTTCTTAAAAATCACCCTAAAGCAGAAATCGTAATCGAGGCTTCAGAGATCAGAGCTTTTGCCGATACAGAATACATTGAGGTTGGTCTTGAGGTTTGCAAATCGCCCAATGATGCCGATGTGATGATTGGTGTCAAAGAAGTCCCAATTGAAGCACTAATCCCCAACAAAAGCTATTTTTTCTTTAGTCACACCATTAAAAAACAACCCTACAACCGAAAGTTATTGCAGGCTATTTTGTCTAAAAATATTACACTTTACGATCATGAAACTCTGGTGGACAAAGACCACAACCGACTCATCGGTTTTGGCTATTATGCTGGCGTTGTTGGGGCTTATAATGCTTTGCGAACCATTGGTAAGAAATGGAACTGTTTTGAACTGCCAATGGCTACAACATTCAAAGGCCGTAATGAACTCAATGCAGCTTTGACTAAAATAACCCTTCCAGCGCTAAAAATAGTACTTACCGGTACCGGTCGTGTAGGGCAGGGGGCCAAAGAAGTCCTCGATGCTGTAAACATCAAACAAGTTTCTGTAGCTGCGTTTTTATCTCAATCGTTCGAAACCCCTGTTTACGTACAGTTAGATGTGTTGGACTATGTGACTCGAAAGGATGGAAGTGGGGACAGTAAAGCTGATTTTTTCACTAACCCTACTTCGTATAAGTCCACTTTTAATAAGTATACAGAAGTAGCTGACGTGTTTATTGCGGGACACTTTTATGGCAAAGGTGCACCCTATTTTTTTAGCAGAGCCGAGGCTAAAGCGGCTAATTTTAAACTCAAAGTGGTTGCCGACATATCTTGTGATATAGACGGACCGGTGGCCTGTACCATTCGCCCCTCTACCATAGATGAGCCCATTTATGGATACGATCCAACCACAGAATCTGAAGTGAATTTCACGAACCCAAAGGCCATCGCAGTGATGGCGGTCGACAATTTACCTTGTGAATTACCAAGAGATGCCAGTGAAGGGTTTGGGAGTACTTTTACCAAAATCATTATCCCCGCATTTTTTAATGGCGATCAAGATGGTATTTTGGCTCGTGCGAAAATGACTGAAAATGGAGCCTTAACCCCTGCGTTTTCTTACCTAAAAAAATATGTAGACGGCTTGGAATAGCACAAAAAAACCTTTCCATTTGGAAAGGTTTTTTGTAAAAAAATAATGTTTTATTAAATATTAGAGTACTCTAACATTTACTGCATTCATACCTTTTCTACCTTCTTTTAATTCAAATTCCACCGCGTCACCTTCATTGATCTCGTCGATCAATCCTGTAACGTGAACAAAATGTTCTGTGTCTGAATCATCTTCAGTGATGAATCCAAATCCTTTGGATGCATTGAAGAATTTTACTGTACCGTTTTTCACTGTATTAATTTTAATTTTAGACTGCAAAGGTAGGGTTATATAAACGAAATAAACTAATTATTTTGTTAATATATTAATAAATACAACATTTAAAATTCCATTTCTATTTGATTAGCTATCAAATCCTCGAGAGTTTCTCGCTTACGAATCAAATGCGCTTGCTCATTGTACCACAGCACTTCTGCAGGTCTGTACCGTGAGTTGTAATTGCTCGACATCATGAAACAGTAGGCGCCTGCGTTGTGAAACGCCAAAATATCGCCTTCGGTGATTTCATTAATTCGCCGGTTATTGGCAAATGTGTCGGTTTCACAAATATAGCCTACAACAGAGTAAAACCGCGCTTTACCCTCAGGATTAGAAATGTTTTCTATGTGGTGCTGTGCTCCATAGAGCATAGGACGTATCAAATGATTAAAACCAGAATCTACCTGTGCAAATACAGTGGAGGTAGTTTGTTTGATGGCATTTACTTTTGTTAAAAAATAACCTGATTGACTAACAATGAATTTGCCAGGTTCGAAAGCAAGCGTAATCTCTTTTCCGTAATTTTTACAAAATGTATTGAAGCGATCCGTAAGCTTTTCGCCTAATTCTTCAATATTCGTTTCAACGTCGTTGGGCTTGTAGGGGACCTTAAACCCTGACCCAAAGTCAATAAAACTTAATTTTTTAAATTTTTTAGCAACTTCAAAAAGAATTTCACTGGCATACAAAAAGACATCAATATCCAAGATGTCACTTCCTGTGTGCATGTGAATACCATTGATATTCATCCTCGTGTTTTCAACAATGCGCAGTAATAATGGTATTTGGTGAATGGAAATGCCAAATTTTGAATCGATATGCCCAACAGAAATATTGGTGTTTCCGCCAGCCATCACATGCGGATTGATGCGGATGCAAACCGGTGTTTTAGGATGTTTGCTGCCAAATTGTTCCAACAAATCTAAACTATCGATATTGATTTGTACCCCAAGTGCCGCTACTGCTTCAATCTCTTTTAGTGACACTCCGTTGGGGGTATATATGATACGCTCTGCCGCAAATCCTGCTTTTAAACCTAACTGAACTTCTTGGATCGAAACCGTATCTAATGCAGCACCTAACTTAGAAACAAATTTCAATACTGAAATATTGGTAAGTGCCTTGGCTGCGTAATGTATCTTTAAATTCTTTACTTTACTGAACGCTTGGGTCAAACGCTTGTATTGATCCTCAATTTTATGGGCATCGTAAACATAAACTGGACTCCCATATTCCTTTGCAATTTTTATTAATGTGCTTTGTTCCATTCTTTTTTTGAAATTTGAAGTGGCAAAAATATAGTTTAACGCGCTATTGCCAATGAAAATATTAATATTATTACTATTTTTGCACAAATTGTTAAATAATAAACAAATTGAAAACTATTGCCTCTTGTGTCCAGGAACTTTTGGTGGCTCGTCCCTTTTTAGAGGAAGCACTTTCACGTGACATTATTAATTATTCGGCCCTTGCTAAAGACTTAAATCAACCGATCTCTGACCTCTTACGCAAACCCGTCAAGGACGGAGCCATTATGATGGCACTTAGGCGGTACACCCCCCCGACATCTAAAAAAAATGAGCTTAAGTTGAAGCAGATTTTTAAAGATTTGGGTGACATCACTGTGCGGTCCAACCTCACTGATTTTACTTTTTACAATTCAAAAACACTTATTCATAACCACTCAAAAGTTTTGGCTGAAATTGACGCCGACCGTCAAGTGTTTTATGCGTTTACTCGTGGCATACACGAGAGCAATATTATTGTCTCTAGTACCAAAAAAAATACCATTGAATCAATTTTTGAACATGAAACCCAAATTGCGACCCAAGACCAATTGTCGGCCATAAGTATTAATTTACCTAAAGGGAATTCAAAAATTGTGGGCTTATATTACCAAATATTTAAGCGCCTGGCTTGGGAAAATGTAACTTTATATGAAGTACTATCAACCACAAACGAGTTTACCATTCTCGTTGAAGATCACTTGATTGATAAGGCTTTTTCAGTCATTAAGGGTCTAAAAAACCAAGAATTTTAGTTTAGGATAAGTTGTTGAAAAACAGCATTAAAAAATATTGGTAAACCGCATTAGGTTATTTACTTTTGTGGCTCAAAATTTCTGTGATTATCACAGATTATGATCAAAAAACAAACGCATTTATAAGATGAATCTACACGAATACCAAGGAAAAAATATTCTTAACTCATTTGGTGTAAAAATCCAACGTGGTACAGTAGCGACAACGCCTGAAGAAGCAGTAGCTGCAGCAAAAAAATTAACTGAAGAAACGGGTACGGGCTGGCACGTCATTAAAGCTCAAGTCCATGCAGGTGGTCGTGGTAAAGGCGGTGGTGTAAAACTCGCCAAAAACTTGGATGAAGTACAGTCCATTGCCAATCAGATTTTAGGAATGCAATTAGTCACTCCACAAACCTCTGCCGAGGGGAAGACCGTACACCAAGTTTTAGTAGCCGAAGATGTATACTATCCTGGCCCTACAGAAACCGACGAATTTTATATGTCCGTTTTGCTCAATAGAGCCACAGGCCGCAACATGATTATGTATTCCACAGAAGGCGGTATGGACATCGAAACTGTAGCTGAAGAAACCCCACATCTTATCTTTACTGAAGAAGTTGATCCAGCTACAGGACTTTTGCCTTTTCAAGCACGTCGAGTGGCCTTTAATTTAGGATTATCAGGTGCTGCCTTTAAAGACATGACTAAATTTGTATCCGCACTGTATACGGCTTACATTCAATCGGATGCCTCATTGTTTGAAATCAATCCTGTACTTAAAACCTCAGATGAAAAAATCATGGCGGTTGATGCTAAAGTCACCATCGACGATAATGCCATGTTTAGACACAAAGACTATCTAGAATTACGTGATACTCGCGAAGAAAACCCCATTGAAGTTGAAGCTGGTGCACTCGGATTGAATTATGTAGATCTTGATGGAAACGTAGGATGCATGGTGAATGGTGCTGGACTAGCGATGGCTACTATGGATTTGATTAAACAAGCGGGTGGTGATCCTGCTAACTTCCTTGATGTTGGCGGTACAGCCGATGCAGCACGTGTAGAGGCGGCGTTCAGAATTATTTTAAAAGACCCTAGTGTCAAAGCTATTTTGATCAATATATTTGGTGGAATTGTCCGTTGCGATAGAGTAGCACAAGGCGTTGTTGACGCCTATAAAAATATGGGTGACGCCATTAACGTTCCGATTATTGTACGTTTACAAGGGACCAATGCCGATATTGCCAAAGCATTGATTGACAATTCTGGTTTAGACGTCCAAAGTGCGGTAGAATTCCAGGAAGCTGCAGATAAAGTACAAGCAGTATTGGCCTAATTGATAAGATTTAAAATGTATAATCCAGCGTCTAGTCGCTGGATTATTTTATTTGATAGAGTTTTATTTTCAGCTTAAGCACCCTTCAGTTTTTCTAATTTCTTTTGATAGTTTGTGATTTGGTCTCTAAACTGAGCAGCCATCATGAAATCCAGTTCTTTAGCGGCGGACTCCATGAGTTTTCGGGTGTCACGTACTTTTTGTTCTAATTCGGGTTTAGAGAGATAATCGCTTTCAGGTTCAGCGGCTTTTAGGGCCTCTTGTTCGTAATAATAGCTGCTTACAGAGTTTTTGGTGAGGGCATTGTCCAAACTTTTCTTGAGGGCTTTAGGCGTCACATTATGCGCAGTGTTGTAGGCGATTTGTTTTTCACGACGGTAGGTGGTTTGGTCTATGGTGAGTTGCATGCTTTTTGTGACTTTATCGGCATACATGATGGCTTTTCCGTTAAGGTTTCGTGCGGCACGGCCTACCGTTTGCGTCAACGATCGGTTGGAACGTAAAAACCCCTCTTTATCGGCATCCAAAATCGCCACCAAAGACACTTCAGGCAAATCTAATCCTTCACGTAACAGGTTAACACCCACCAAAACATCAAATAATCCTTTGCGTAAATCTTGCATGATTTCTACACGTTCCAAAGTGTCTACATCGCTATGGATGTAGCGGCAACGCACTTGGATACGCGTCAAATATTTTGTCAACTCCTCCGCCATACGTTTGGTGAGTGTCGTCACCAAAGTACGTTCGTCTTTTTCTACGCGTTGCTGAATTTCTTCAATCAAATCATCAATTTGATTTAAACTTGGGCGGACTTCAATGATTGGATCCAAAAGCCCTGTAGGACGAATGACTTGCTCGACATATACACCATCGGTTTTGGTGAGTTCATAATCGGCAGGTGTTGCACTGACATAAAGTACTTGATTTTGCAATGATTCAAATTCTTCAAATTTAAGTGGGCGGTTGTCCATCGCTGCAGGAAGTCGGAACCCATATTCCACCAAATTTTCTTTTCGACTCCGATCGCCACCATACATGGCATGGACTTGCGAAATGGTCACGTGGCTTTCATCGACTACCATCAAATAGTCTTCAGGGAAATAATCCAACAAACAAAATGGTCGTGTGCCTGGTGCTCGTCCATCGAGGTAGCGTGAATAGTTTTCAATTCCCGAACAGTAGCCCAATTCACGAATCATTTCTAAGTCAAATTCTGTTCGTTCCTTAAGGCGTTTAGCCTCCAGATGTTTGCCAATCTCTTTAAAGTAATCGTGCTGTTTTACCAAGTCATCTTGAATGTCTTTAATGGCATTCTGTAAGATATCAGGGGAGGTGACAAACATATTCGCTGGATATATGTTTACATTTTCATAGACTTCAATTACTGAATTATCATTAATATTAAAAGCCTCAATAGCCTCAATTTCATCGCCGAAAAAATGAATACGAAAACCATGGTCGGCATAACTGGGAAAAATATCGACTGTATCCCCTTTGATTCTGAAGTTCCCATGGTTAAATTCAGCTTCTGTTCGTGCATATAAACTCTGTACTAGCTTGTGTAACAATGCTGTTCGTGAGATGATTTGATTGGTCTTGAGCGAAATCACATTTTTTTGAAATTCCACCGGATTTCCAATTCCGTATAAGCATGATACAGAGGCCACGACAATGACATCGCGACGCCCAGAGAGGAGAGAAGAAGTTGTGCTTAGTCTTAGCTTCTCAATTTCCTCATTAATGGATAAATCTTTTTCTATATACGTTCCAGTTACAGGAATATAGGCCTCAGGTTGATAGTAATCGTAATACGATACAAAATACTCTACTGCATTTTCTGGAAAAAATTGTTTGAATTCCGAATAAAGTTGTGCAGCCAAAGTTTTGTTGTGTGCTAATACAAGGGTGGGGCGTTGCACGTTTTGAATTACATTCGCTACGGTAAATGTTTTCCCAGATCCTGTTACACCCAATAAAGTTTGAAACTTTTCCTTAGATTCAATACCACACACCAATTCTTCAATTGCTAGTGGTTGATCACCAGTAGGTTTAAAATCTGATGTAAGTTTAAAACGCATGTTGCAAAATTAAGGCAATCTGTGCTCTACTGCAACGTGCAATAGAATTCTTTTTCCATACCCAGCAACAAATCAATAATTTAAATAGACCCATCCTGTTTCTGATCCATAGCCTTCTTCATTTAAATGCAGTATGTAAAAATAGGTTCCAACCGCTAATTTTTTTGAACTCGAATTCAGCCCACGATTAGAAGTGCCATCCCATTTCAAATCATTATTGCCCTCAAAAACCAAGCTTCCATAACGGTTATAAATCAACAATTGGTGATTCATGAATACATCGTAAAGCCCTTGAATATTGAACCAATCATTAAATCCATCGCCATTGGGCGAAAACCCCTGTGGGATAATAATAGGGCAGCCATCGTTTGATAAATCTACAGCACTAAAAGCACTGTTGTTGTTTTCTATAATCTCAGAAATAATTCCTGTTCCATCCCCTGTATCATCAACAACTGCAATGATTTGAAATTGGTCTGGAAAATTAGGATCGATTTCAATTTCTATAACTGATGTAATCGAAGTTCCTACAGGAATTTCCGCTTCAGTTTGTGCTTGGCCTACGAGATTATTTTCTACATAAAAAGCGATGGGCGTTCCCAATGGAAGATCGTCAGTAGCATTGAAGTTAGAGATTGTGTATTCCAATTCAATAATTCTTGAAAAACAACTAGTTTCTGCAGTTTCCGTCAGTTGAATGCTGGCATCAGGCAACTGACTGTTGAGAACTGTAACAATACTGTTGACCATCACCAAATCTTGACCCGAAGTCAACTCAATGCTTGCAGAGCTGTCCCCAACGTTTATGGTATTTTCAATGGGATAGAAATCTATATCCATATTGTACAAATCTGTTCCCCCTGTGAAACTATTGGTTCCATTGAATGCGTTTGTCTCAGGATTCAAAGGAGGATTACTCAATAAAAAACCATTCATTCGTAAAGATTCATTGACCGCCAAGCTTGAGTCGCCTTCCCAAGCGATAAAACCAATTTTGGCACCCACTACATCCATTACATTTAGATTGTTCAATTCAATAGTAATGGCTTCTGGAACAGCTTCCAAACCATCATATACATTTATTTGATTTAGTGGTAAGCTATCGTCTTGATAAATGATGACAATTGCCCATCCTGCAAAATTTGTTCCTGTAGAACAATAATCTTCAGAAATATCAATTTGTTCTAAATCGCTTAAGGAGTACAGACCATTTCCAAAATTTTGCACCAAATCCGTAACATCGGTAAATGCAGCAAAAAAGACTCGGTTTGAATCTAAGGCATAGGAAAACGTTCGTTCCGGCATAATAGGGGTTGAATTTAGATTTACCTCAAAATCTCCAGTTCCTGATCCAGCCCAATATAAATATGCGGCCTCCACAATTTGACCACTTGATAAGTTGAGTTCAGCAGTAGACCCGCTTAGAATAGAACAGTCCAAAAGAGCGCCGTTTTCGACAATATTAAGAGTGTTTCCTATAGCTGTGTAATCAAATCGGCCGTTGTGTTGCTCATACAAGGCTATAGATTGCCCAAATCCTTTTGTAGCTAAAATAAGACAACAGCAAAAAAATAATCTGTTAATTGGACTCATGACTTAACGCTTTAGGGTGAAATGTCCCCTAAATATACGATTATCACTTAATTTAATGTAAAACCAATAGTCTGAAGTCGGCATAAGGTTGCCATTGTAGGTCCCATCCCAACCTAAACTATCATAAGAAAGCTGTTTAAGTAATTTGCCGTAGCGATCAAAAATAAAAATTTCGCTATTGGACTGACTAGGGGTGTTTATCCCAAATACATGCCACGAGTCATTATAACCATCGTTATTGGGCGTGAAAAAGTTAGGAAAGCCGATTACTGAAACAACTTCATTGGCAATACCACAGTTATTTTTATCACGTACATAGACAGTGTGGAAGCCTGGACTAACGTTATAAAATATGCTATCATCTTGGTAGGGGCCAAGTTCATCATCTAATGCATATTCATAATCGCCTTCTCCAGTTGCAAAAACTGTAATGGTGTTGTTGGTACTGACATCACTAACCTCAATTTCATTGATGGTTGCTATGTTAGAATTCACTATGGTGATGCTTTTTGTTTGTGAGCATCCATTGGCGTTGGTCACAACAACTGTGTAAGTACCCCCTTGGTTAATTTCTATTTCATTAGTTAATTCTCCATTAGACCATAAATAGGTGTAATCTGATGGATTTCCGATAATTCCACTGTCAATCACAACAGGATCTGAGTTTGAATCAATACAGAAAAATGTTTGATCACCAAAATCTAACTGAGGAAGATTAAACACACTCAGTTCAAGTTCGTTTATCCCATAACATTGATTGTTGTTTTCTATTCGTGCGTAAATCGTTTGGTTGTAGGCTTCGTTGTTGGTGAATATATTTGGTAAAGCATTTTGTTCGACTAGAGCATCTTCATAGGTTTCGTAATATATTAAAGCATAATCTGCTGGTAGTCCTGTGAGTATACTTGATGTCGCATTACTCAATGTAAATGCTTTAAAGCCGTCTTCAATTCCGTCATCATCGCATGTAAACAAACTCGCGTCTTGTCCAGAAGTCAAACTCACATTAAGCGATAACTCTGCAATAGAAAAGCATTCTGTGTCGTCATCAATGACTTGAACGTAAATGGTCTGTGGATTGGTGGTATTTGTAAATGGAGCAGCATCAATGGATGCTGTTGAATTTTCAGCATCAACTGGGGTGAGGTAAAACTTTGTACTGCGGTTTGGAACTCCATTGGTCAATGCGTCATTGGCTTCATCTAAATTAAATACAGTCAACCCATCATTTACACCATCTTCATCACATTGAATTAAATTTGTATTTGACGCCGTTGGAATGGGGTTAATGTTGACCGTAAATTCTGTAGTATCAAAACAATCAGTTTTTAAATTATTTTCAATACGTGTAAAAACTTGATAACTAAAAGCAGTGGTATTGTAGTAGGGCGAAGATAATGCTCCAGTATTCGCATCTGCTTCAGCTTGAGAAAGGTGATAGCTAACGCTGAAAAGTGTAGCGTCTTGTGTATCCAAAACATCGGAGTCGAAAGCAGTTAAATCAATTTCTTTTTGGCCATTGGCATCATCCCCATCGTCTAAATCGTCGCATTGCTCCACGGTAGCTACCGTGTTGGCTGTTGGGGTATCAAAAACGTTTAGATTGAACGATGTAGTATCGTAACAATTGGTGTTGTTGTTATTTTCAATCCTGATAAAAATTTCTTCTGTTGAATCGGTATTTTGATAAGGTAATGAAAGTGCAGCGCTATTAGCATCTGCATCATCTTGAGAAAGGTGGTAGCTTACTGTAAAGTCTGTAGGTAGTTGCGCGCCAAAAACCTGTGCTTGAGAAACTGTAAAATCAAAACTCAAAATTCCATCGTTATCATCATCACACTCAAATAAATCACTTACTAGATTGGCCTTTGGTGCGGCATAAATATTTACCGTAAATTCTGTAGTATCGTAACAATCAGTTTTTAAATTATTTTCAATACGTGCAAAAACTTGATAACTAAAAGCAGTGGTATTGTAGTAGGGTGAAGGTAATGCTCCTGTATTTGAATCTGCATCGTCTTGTGTAAGGTGATAGCTAACGCTGAAAAATGTAGCGTCTTGCGTATCCAAAACATCGGAGTCGAAAGCAGTTAAATCAATTTCTTTTTGGCCATTGGCATCATCCCCATCGTCTAAATCATCACATTCTTCGACAGTACCTACTATATTAGCGATGGGCGTGTCAAAAACATTCAGGGTAAATGAAGTCGTGTCAAAACAGTTTGCATTGGCATTATTTTCAATACGAATAAAAATTTCTTCAGTGGAGTCGGTATTTTGATAAGGTAATGAAAGTGCAGCGCTATTAGCATCTGCATCATCTTGAGAAAGGTGGTAGCTTACTGTAAAGTCTGTAGGTAGTTGCGCGCCAAAAACCTGTGCTTGAGGAACTGTAAAATCAAAACTCAAAATTCCATCGTTATCATCATCACACTCATTTATATCTGTTACAAAGTTAGCGATGGGATTGCTAGTGATGATGATAGTTTCAGAAAATGTATTGACTTCAGTGCCAATGGTAATTTCAGCTGATACAGTATAGGTTCCAAGATTTATGTAGGTGTATGAGGGGTTGTCAAGGTTAGATACGCCCAAACCATCCCCAAAATCCCAACTTATACTGTCATAATTTTGTGTCGTATTGACGCTGAATTGTATATCGTCATCAACACAAGAATTTTCAAATACAATTGAAGCTAAAAAGAAAGACTGGATAAATGGAGGTAATCCAATCACAGCCGATGTTCCAGGAGCTAATGCCAAACCATTTTGCACATAATCACTATTAACACCAAGTTCATTTGGTTCATTAATCACATCTAAGGAGTTGTAATCGTCAGTATTAGCAATATATATTCTGCCATCAGGGCCAAGCTGAAGAGCTCCAATAAAAGGCACTCTATTTTGCAAAGGGTTAAAGGAATTAGTATGAATAAATGCCAATGAGTTTGAGGGACTTGGTGAAAATAAATCAAATTGAATAACGGAGCTATCATTAGAAACATACAATTTTGAAGAGTCAGGAGAAAATTCCAAACCATAGGGTCCGGAGTCAGGTAATAAATTTGAAGGATTTGATAAAGTTCCTGATGAATTATCAAAATCATAAATCCAAACGCTTCCTGTAGCGTTGGCGGTTTGACCTTCAGTGTTTCCGTTTTGTCTGTGAGCTACTGCAATTTTAGTTCCGTCAGGTGATGCTTTCATGTATCCAATTCCATTTCTACGGTAACCTGTGTAGTTTATAAGTGGGGCAATTTGAGTTTCTTGAGGGGATGTGTTTACACCTGAATTGTCGATCCTAAAAGCATAAAACTTATCCATAAAATGAGTTAAAACCCAATAAGAAGCCCCATCAGCATGCTCTACAGCTGTAATTTTTTCAGAACATTTATAGCTGGCTTGTCCTTGATCTGTGGGATCATATGTAATAAGTTGTATGTTTTTTTCTGATGGAACAACGTCACCATTTCCGCCATTGAGCGATAAATCAACTAAAGAATAGGCCAATCCATTATTAAAGCCATCGTCCGCCTCAGGGACCGCCCCGGCGTTACCACCACCAGAAAAAGTGTAATTTGGCAGAGAATTGCCAGATTGATCTGCTGGTCCCTGATTCGGAAAGGCAAAAGCATTTTGGTGATGAGGTTCGTCTACAGTAAAGACATAATATTGGTCTGGGTTTCCTGGTTTTGGTACAATCAAGCCAGATGAGGTACTCGATGGATCTCCTAAAAGGCCATTTGCTGGGTAGTTTGCATTAGGCATAATATTATGATTTTTGTCCCAAACATTCCGACCATCTGTGTAGAATAATAAATTTCCGTTAAAATCTGCAATTGAAGAGCAACCTTCATTTGTATTTATTGTATTCTCTGCATCAGTAGTAGCTGAAACAGTATCTGTACTTAAATCAAAAATAAGACCAGCACCTTCACCAAAATACCAGTGGGAAGCTTCAGCTTGTGAGAAGCCCAAAATACTCACTAAAAAAAGAGCGTAAATAAAAAGATTTTTCATAAAAAATTATATACGTAAATCTAAAACTATTAGGTTGAATAGTAAAATACTTAACAAAAATTTAAAGGTGTTTGTAAGTGCTATAAGATAGCACTATAAATCTCTTTTTTTAAGAAGATAATAAGATAAGTAAACAAAAACTACAACCCACAAGGCCACGATAAGCATCGAATCAAAATGAACTGCATAATCGTAATCTAAATCATTTTTGTTAGGAAACTTAGTCATGGCCACGCGCTGAAATGGTTGCTTGATGAGGTTAGACATTGAGGTCAGTGGGAAAAAGTTTTGAACTTTTATTGCTAATGCCATGTCTGATTTCCATGATATTAGTCCGAATAAAATCCACTCAAAAATAAAATCGACAAATAAAAATGCCAACGCAAAGGCCGACCTTTTAGCTAAAACCCCCAAAAATAAACAGAACGAAAAGAACCCAACTAATTTTATAAAATAGGCTGGGAGGAACTCTATTTCTCGGATGATAATATTAATTTCATTGTAGCTGGAATAAACGAGGCCTAAAATCAATGAAATGCAGAAAATAATTAGCGTAGAAATTAAAGAAAAAAAAGCAATAGCATAGAACTTAGATAATATAAATTCCTTTTTACTCAATCCATCGATAAGATTTTGTTTTAGTGTTTTATTGCTGTACTCATTCCCAATCATTGAAACTACCACAATAGCAAAAAAGAATTTAAATAAGGCGGAAAAATAGGTTGTAATGTGCCAAACCATTGGAAAATTAAAAATCCCTAACTCCCCTAATTCAAGAGTAAAAAAACCAAAAAAGTTGATTTTAATAGCCGATAATACAATTACGCACAGCGGCAGGATGAAGGATATAAATATCAATACTTTGCTCGTGCGGTTAAGCAATAGTTTCTGTAGTTCTAACTGTAAAAGACGAATCATTCTTGGTCTGTGAGTTGTAAGAATTGTTCTTCCAAACTTTCCTTTCGTTTAATAAAATGTGTAACTATAATTCTTTTTTCGAACAGCTTTTGTATCAAATCTTCAGCTGAAAGCGGAGCTGAGAGAAAAGCTGTGATAAGGCTATCTTCTTGTTTGTGATGACTTATTTTGGGGTGCTTTTCAATAAATTCAATGAGCTTGCTTGTCTCAGAGCTTTTCAGTTCAAAAAATCCATAGCTTGATATCATTTCATCTACTCGTCCCGCATAGAGTTTTTTTCCTTTCCTAAGTACAACAACGTGGGTACAGACTTTTTCAACCTCGTCCAACAGGTGAGAAGCTAAAAGAATTGTAGTTCCTTTTTGGGCAATTCCTTTGATTATTTCTCGAATTTGGTGAATGCCTTGTGGGTCTAAACCATTTGTAGGTTCATCGAGTATTAAAACTTCGGGCGCATTGAGTAATGCAGAGGCAATAGCTAAGCGTTGCTTCATACCAAGAGAAAAAGTCCTAAATTCACTATCTTTCCGTTCTACAAGACCTACAGTTTCCAATACCTTGTCAATCGCCTCTGCCGAAACGCCTTTTATTTTACACACAAGCTTAAGATTTTGATAGGCAGACATGTAAGGATAAAAATTAGGACGCTCTATGATAGCACCTACTTTTTTTAATGCCTGATGCGTATTCAGCGCACCATCAAACCAATTATAATGGCCTGATGTTTTGTTCACAACATTCAAAATCATTCCTAGAGTTGTTGATTTTCCACTACCGTTTGGTCCTAAAATACCATAGATATTTCCTCTTTTTATGGTAAAGGATAAATCATTTACTGCAGTAAGGTAGCCGAACTTTTTTGTGAGATTTGATATGCTTAAAATATTGGTCAAGGATTTGTTGAATTAAATAGTATGAATTTAAGACGAGATATATTTAAAATTGTTACAATTTATAAATAAATCCTTTAAATTTATATTTTGTGCATTGATATATACTCTGCGTATCAATCTTAATATTTAAAACAATGCAGTTTTATGAAAGAGGATTTAAAAATATCATTAAAAAAACCGTCCTATCCTGTTTGTTCGAAGTTAAAATCGTATTTAAATGAATACAATCGGAATATTCGATTGCCTATTTTTTATGAAGATTTATTGCGCTTTAATGGCTCTGTAGTGGTGTACGACAAAAATGATAAGGATACACTTTGGACCCGTGTGTTTTATAATGAATCCGACCGCCTGGATATTGACTTAAGTTTAAAAAAAATATATACCATTTTGCACTCCGATGGAAATGAAAAGACCATTCCATTCCTCAATGTTGATGCTGTTGATTTTTGTACATTTGGAAATTCAAAACCTTTTCGTATTAAGATTCGTAATGTTCTTAATGACAATTATGCATATTTCTATGTAAAAAAAGCGGATGCCTCCAGAATTTATGGACTTGAATTGGAGCATATGCTGTCTCCGTTTAATTTAAATTTTTTGGTGTACAACACCACACTAATCGAGGAGCATATCACAGGTATTCCTGGCGATGAATTTATTGAATCATTACTTCCGAATTGTACACTTTCCGAAAAATCACAAATTGCAAAGGAATTTGTAAAATTTAACGAGCGTTGTATGATTCGCCTTTTGGGCGATATGAGAGCCTATAATTATGTAATTGTACCGACGCACGATTTTGACAGTATAGTGTATAAAATTCGCGCAATAGATTTCGACCAACAATGTTATGAAGGGAAATTTAATGTGTACAGACCTCAATTTTTTAAAGAAAATTTCACCATAGTGAATTTTGTTTCACAACAATTTCAAAAAGAATCTATTAATCAATATAAACTAGAAGAGCGGTCCATGGTAGCAAAACGCTTGATAAGCTTTGATAAGCGAATAAAAAAACTTTTAGATTGTATGCAAAGTGACACTGTATCAACCCCCGAAAATGTAGTATTGTTGAAAACTAAAATTTTTGATTATACCAATGACCCGAAGTTTATCAAAAGTAAAAATATGGGTGAAATTTTAAAACACACCTTCGATTTTGTTAAACGCAACTACAAAACAGAAAGCACAGATATTGTTTTTTAATTCCAATGTTCATCAAAATTCAGTTCGTCGTAATCATCAAAGCGGTAGCCGTCTAAATCCTCATTAGATTGATCGGCTTCAAATTGCTTTTCTGGAGCTTCTGAAGGTACCTGTCCACAAACAAACAGTAGATTTGGGTAGTCTGTACCTTGAGCCTCCTCAACGATTTCACCCAATTCTACCAAAAAAGTCCACATGTTTAAAAAATCATAAATGTAGATAAGTTTTGTATTGTCCTCATCTAAAAGATCTTCAATGATAGTTTCGTTCATCATTCTAATGTCTTCATTTTGCCCCATATCAAATAATGCAATTTCTTGGCCTTGATGCCAGTCGTCATTACTAACGTAAAATGAGGCCATTTCACTGCCATCAAATCCAAATGACTGGGTAAGTACATTGTGTAAATCTTCAAAAGTGTCTGTTTTTCGAATTTCGATATCTCGAAAAATATCCTCCTTATTCTCGTGATCCAAAATTGCTCTAAATCTGTAAATCATATTTGTTTATTGTTAAGCGCGTTCAGTATTAATTTTTTGTTTTTGATGTAAAATTTCCAGAAAAATATACACTTGAATTCCAAACAGTACAGAGGCAACCACCAAGTGAAATGGTTGGCTAAGTAAAGGAAAATCAAAATAGTACATCAGAATTCCAGTTAAAATTTCGAGGAGAATACACCCCATAGCTAAATTAATTTTTTTGTACCCCAAACTCAATTTTAAGTTAGTGTACCATAAATAAGTATTCATTAGTAGAACAAGTATGGACATCGATCGATGAATATAAAAATTAAGCTCTGGTTGGGCTAGCCAAAGCGACTTTTCGTACCCAATGATTTTAGTTTGCTCGTCTACAAACTGACGAACTTGTGTGCCTAATATTATTTGTACCAAGCTTAAGACTAAGGCTACACCCAAAATTTTATAAAAATAGTCATTGTAACGCTGTGTCTTAAAATGTGTTTTAGTTTTAAAAATCAGGTATAGTATGAATACCACAATTAGTAAAGCCATAACCATATGAACGGTTATTTTATAGGGGGCGAGATTGGAGTCAACAACAGTTTTCCCAAGCCAAGCTTGAAAGCCCATACCCAAAAGAGTTAGTATTGCGACTGATGTGATCCATTTATTTTCTTTAAAAAACCAAAATGACCATATTCCTAGTATCAATATGGGTATTCCCGATAATGCACCAATGAGCCGGTTGATGTACTCAATCCATGTGTGAACAGGATTATAAACCACATAATCATGGGTACTGTAGATAGTCCAATCTTTAGCATCGAATCTTTGAGTGCTAAGGAAATCTTCATTTGCAACCATAAACTTTTCGCTGTCCACTAAAATCATGACCCCTTTGTTGTAGTGGTGATTAGGTTTGAATAGTAACTGTTTTTCTTGAACTGGTGGAATGTAATAACCAAAACATTTTGGCCAATCTGGGCAGCCCATTCCCGAACCCGTCATTCGGACTACGGCACCAGCAATAATTACAATATATATCAGTACGAGTGCTGTTTTAGCAAGTGATCTGAATTTTTGTTTCATACTTTAATGGTTAGTCCTAATTCTGCTCCTTTTTTGAGCATTAGAGCAAATGCAGCCTGATGTTCGTTTGGGATTTGCCCTTCTAAAATAGCTTCCTTAATAAATTCTTTAATCTGTCCGATTTCTCGACAAGGTTTCAATTGAAAAGCTTTCATGATTTCTTCACCTGTTACTGGCGGTTGAAAATTTCTGATTCGATCACGTTCTTCAACTTCCTCCATTTTTTGACGAACAACTTTAAAGTTGTTATGGTATTTTTTAAACTTACGAGGGTTTTTTGTGGTAATGTCAGCTTCACAAAGGGTCATTAGGTCATCAATATATTCACCAGCGTCAAAAACCAATCGGCGTACGGCAGAATCAGTTATATCTGCGTTTGCTAGAGCTATAGGGCGTGAACTCATGAATACTAATTTTTGCACATATTTCATTTTATCATTCAAAGGCATTTTTAGGCGTTTGAAGAGTTGATACACCATTTTAGATCCTTTAAGCTCGTGGCCATGGAACGTCCATCCTACCTTTTTACTGAACCGTTTTGTTGGTGCTTTTCCAATATCGTGTAGCAATGCGGTCCAACGCAACCAAACGCTATCTGTATGCAGTGCTATGTTATCTACAACCTCAAGTGTATGGTAAAAGTTGTCTTTATGGCGCTGTCCTTCAACTTCATCAATTCCTTTAAGTGCTGTGAGTTCAGGGAGAATGAGCTCTAAAAGGCCTGTTTGTTCAAGTAGCAAAAAGCCTACAGAGGGTTTTGGGCTTTCTAAAATTTTATGCAGTTCTACAACTATACGTTCTTTTGTAATAATATTGATTCGTTTGTAATTTTCCGAAATGGCTTTAAATGCATTTTGGTCAATCTCAAAATCTAGTTGTGTTGCAAAACGAATAGCTCGCAACATGCGCAGTGGATCATCACTAAATGTAATATCTGGGTCAAGTGGTGTAACAATTCGTTTATTTTTCAAATCGTCAGTACCGTTGAATGGGTCTAATAGTGTTCCGTAATTTGATGCATTAAGCCCTATAGCCAAAGCATTTATGCTAAAATCTCGACGCTTTTGATCATCTTCTAAAGTGCCAATTTTTACTTCTGGATTCCGACTTTCTTTAGTGTATGATTCTTTGCGCGCACCAACAAATTCAAGCTCAATATCCTCATACCGCAACATAGCTGTACCATAGTTTTTAAATACGCTTACTTTAGGCTTATTGGGAAGATTATCAGCAACTTTTTTTGCCAAGGCAACACCATCTCCAACAGCAACAATATCAATATCTTGGCCAGTATTTCGCTGGAGCATGTGATCCCTAACAAATCCACCTACAACATAGCTATCCATGCCTAGCTCATCAGCTGAAGCAGAGATAATTTTGAAAATAGGGTTTTTCAGAGCGGATTGAAGATTCATAGGATGCTGAGTAATTACGGTTACTAACGAACAATTTTCACTTCCCCATTTGTGCTTAATTTAATAATAGAAGAAGGCTTTGCTGCTGTTTTTTCTCGTTCCAAAGTTACGACATAGTCTACACCTTTTAAAATCTCATTTTCAATTTCTTGAAATACTTTTGGTGTTGGCTTTCCTGAAATATTTGCTGAGGTTGAAACAATAGGCTTTTTAAACCTTTTGAGTAATTGTCCACAAAAACCTTTTTGTACCATTCTAATGGCTAAGGAATTGTCCTGAGCTATTAAGTTTTCTGAAACACGGCGGGGGCGATCGTAAATAATAGTCGTTGGTTTATTGGCGTATTTTAGGATGTTATACGCAGTTTCAGGAATTTCTTCAATATATTCATTTAGCATTTGAATATCAGAAACCAAACAAATCATAGATTTGGAATCTTCCCGATTTTTTAGAGTAAATATATCTTGAACGGCGTCAAAATTTGTTGCATCGCATCCAATACCCCAAACGGTGTCGGTTGGGTAGAGCATTATTTTACCGCGCTTTAGTGTGTCAATAGCATTCCGTAGTTCTAAATTATAGTCAACTTCCATTGATTCTTAGAGTGTGTTTCAGTATGCAAATAAAGTGAAAATCACTAAGAATACTTAGCTATTTTATCCAAATGCTAAAAAATATTGTAATTTTGCACTATGAAAATTGTATTTAGCAAATCATATGAACCACTTCGCTCCAAAGTGATGCATTTCATAGAGAATTTTGAAATCCAAGGGCTGCAACTTGGTACCCCAAAAAGGAATAGTATTAAAGTTTTTGACTCAGATGGCCTAAAACTAAATATTAAATCGTTCAAAATTCCAAATCTTGTTAATCAATTTATTTATGATACTTTTAGAAAGAGCAAAGCTGAGCGTTCTTTCAACTATGCTAATAGACTATTAGATATGGGTATAGATACTCCTAAACCTGTTGCATATGTTCAAAATTCATCATTTTTTTCGTTTAAAGAAAGTTATTTTATTAGTGAACAACTTGATTCTGATTATACTTTTAGGGATTTGTCGCAGAATATTGACCTTGAGAATCGTGAACAAATTTTGAAAGCTTTCACCAGATTCACATTTAATTTACATGAAAAAGGAATTTATTTTTTGGACCACTCACCAGGAAATACCTTAGTAAAAATAGCAGGTGATTCTTATAAGTTTTATCTAGTTGATTTAAATAGAATGGAATTTAAGACATTAAGCTTCAACGAAAGGATTCAAAATTTTAGTCGTCTCACGCCTGATAGAAATGTGATTTCAATACTGAGCAAAGAATATGCGCGTTGTATTGGAGCTGACCCTGATTTTATATTTGAAAGGATGTGGATTAGTACAAAGAAATTTCAATATAATTTTCACAAAAAGAAAAGATTAAAGAAGAGCATTAGATTTTGGAAAAACTAAGCACTTTATTTTTTAATTAACTTCTCAGTTTTCCAAATTTTTCTGAGTTTTGTGTATTTTAAATAAGTGACATTAAAAGTTTCCTTACTTATTAGCCAACCGTTTTTTCCGTCCAAGAATCCACGCCTAAATAAATAAGCTTTTAAAAAAGCCCAGCTTGGACGCCATATAATTTTCACAATAGATGATTTTATTCCTAAATCGTAGTACGACTGAGCTGCAATACTGGAAAAACGCTCAACTTTCTCTTTATGTTCTTTATAGTCTCTGTATATCCAATGCAATAAATCTCCTTTTAATCTTCCGCTTTTACGTCCATGGTAGAGCTTAAAGCTGTCATGTGGATTAATTCCTTTCCATTCACCTGTGTTTTTTTTAAATAGTCGTAATTTTCTATCGGGGTACCAGTCAGAGTATTTAATCCATTGCCCACAATAATTATTCAAGCGATTACAATAATAGCCGTCTAGAGTCCAATTGTTTTTTATTTCTAATATTGAATTTTTTAATTGTTCTGAAAGTGCTTCATCACCATCTACAGAAAGAATATAATTAAATCTAGCTTTTGACATTGCAAAGTTCTTTTGTTCTTTATAGCCTAGAAACTTTTGTTTGATAAAGCGAACATCATGTTTTTCGCAAATTTCTTTTGTACGGTCTGTGGAGAAGGAATCTACAACTAAAATTTCATCTGCAACAGATTCCAAAGAGGAGAGGCACTTATCTAAATGTTCTGCCTCGTTGAAGGTAATAATTACTGCTGATAATTTTATTGACATGTTTACATTTTAGGTTTGAAAGGTCTATTATAACTTTTTAAGGTAAAAATTCCAAGGCGCTTTCTTATTTTATATTTTCGAATAAGGTTCCACGGCTTTGCCCTCATATAAGAAGTGTCTTTAGTTAGTAAGTCAATACAAGCATCCATCACACGAGCACTTGATTGACCATCTTGATAGGGATGAAGTTCCATCGTAAATTTATTAATATTATCCAACAAGTAGGTAGGGTATTCTAGAGCTTTATTTAGTGCAGATTCAATATCTTCAACATCTTCTATTTGTACTAAATAGTTGCGTTTCACATTATGTCTAAATGTAACCACAGGTTTTTTTTGTAATAAATACTCCTGAATCGCTGACGTCGTGTCAGCAAGCATTATATCTGTTTTTTTGAATAATGGAATCAAGTCCGTCGTGTTTTCATATTTCAAATTATTATTTTGAATATTCTCCCAACGTTTAATAATTTCTTTTGGAATTTTTGGGTGAAGTACCACAATGAATTTAAATAATCCACTTTCAGATAGGTCTTTTATTTTTTTAATAACCGCATCGTTATATGCTAAGCTTAATCGTTTAGTAAATGTGGAGGCTACCATGACAGTTGGGCTGCTGTGACGTTCTCGTTTTTCTATTGGAAATAAAGGATCTACTTTACTCCAGCCTGTTTCGGCTACTTCAAAATGCTTCAGTTTTTTAGAAAGGGTTTTGAAAACAGAAGTTGTACTTGGTCCTTGAGTACAGTATAAATCAAAAAAACCTCGTATTCTAAAATGTGATTCGGTGTTTTTTTCAGGCCTTTTATGGGTTAAAAACCCATGGAAAATTTGAACTTTTAGAGCGTTAATAAAATCTGGAATATCATTAGTAACAGCTAAAATTACATGGGGTCTATAGATGCTTACTTGTTCGATAGTATTAAGCTGGTTAGTTTTGTGTTTTAGTGCTTTTTTTCCATCCTCCAAATCTGCAAACCATTGTATTTCCCAACCTCGTTTTATTATTTCTTTTTCCAAGGGCATTCCAATTGGTAAAGCATAACTGTATGAAATGTAAATCAGAAATTTATAATGCATTTATATTACTTTTTGAATCTTATTGTATTTTGTCTATTGCGGGTGAATTTTATTTTTCAACCAATTTAAAATGTATTTACATTTTTTTGGAGGACATAAATCTAAGCTTTGGCTTGCAAAAAAAAGTTTATTTTTTGAAAATAAATTAAGCTTTAATTTGTACCACAGTAGGGGTTTTTTGTAAGATCTAAAATAAAGTAACCGTCTATCTTTTTTTAGAACGCACGATTTATTTTTTATTTCAATATGGTTTGCTAGACCTTGAGGTGTAAATTGATTGATATTTCTAAATCTATACTTAATATTCCTATGAAATATTTCAGGATTGATTTTAAAAAAGGTTTCAAAAGTAGATTTTCGCATGGGGTGGGGCGTATGCCTAAAATTATAATAAGCATTAAAACCAACTAATTTTGCAGCAAGTTGTTGTGCAAATTTATGTCCTTTTCTCTGAGTTTTAAATTTTTTATAAAACTTATTTTCATCAAAACTTTTCCATCTCCCTCTTAAAACGGGTAAACCTATAATAAAAAAATCTTCTATTTTAGTTTCGTTAATTAAAAAAAAGTCGTCATTAAAGTATATAAAATGTTCAGATAAGTTTGGTATTCGGAATAAACAACTTTCTATAGATCTACAATTGAAAGTAGGTAAATAAGTTTCATGCTCTTTGAAAATTTCTTTATGATCCACAGTAGTCACAGTTCTGTATTGATCTTGATTTTTTTTATTATTTAAAAATTCTGGTATTTGGTTATCTGTTACTAAAAAAATCTGTCTTACAAATGGAGCAAACTTTAGAATAGAATCAATAGTGTATTGTATTTCATTGACTTGATCAAAACGTGTTCTGAATGATTTTGACTGAATTTTCTCTTTTTGCTCTAGATAGGGTAGCATTTTTGCTTTGTGATTTTGATCTTCCCCATCAACCCATAAAATTACAACATCTACTGGGTGCGATGATTTAATTTTGTTGTCTACATGTTTTTTTGTCATCTAATTATTTTTGGAAGCGTAAAATAATCTCCGATAATTCTATTGTATTTTTCGGGATAGAACTTTTTTCGTCCATCAGATGGGTAAAAGGTCATCTCGCCAAATATTGTTTTACCGTCGATAGCATAGAAATCTACGCGAACAAAGGGGAGCTTTTCTGAAAGTACTTCAGCGCATTCAATCATTTCTTTTAGATTTACGGGTTTTTCAGGGGATTCATATATTTGTTTGAAGCGTGACACCCCAAAGGGTAAACGTTCAAAATTTAAGTCAAAAGAACCTTGTTTGTGTTCATCTTCTCTGTCCGTGTGAATATCAATGAATTTAGCTTTTCCATCAAAGCAATAAAACTTAAAATCAGTTAGAGACTTCTGATCAATTTGTTCTAGATATTTCTCAATTATTATTCTTGGCTTTACATCTTTGTAAGCCCATTCTTGACCTATTCTATAATATTGATTTATTTTTAGCCATTTTTTCAACAACTTCTTTGTTTTGTCTAGATTTAATTTATTTTTATCTCTCACTATTAGGTTGTGACCACTTGTATGTGTCGCTTTTATTACAAATTTCTCAGGTAATTCATCGAATTTAATTTCATTGACATCATCAAATACTCCATAAAATGTATTTAAAAATTGACTTCCAATTTTTTCTTCAACAAATGCTCTAACGGCAAATTTATCAACCAACTGATTCAGGGACTTTGGTCTGTAAAAAACTTTATACCAAGCAATTTTTTCAGTGAAGTCTTTTGGGTTGTTTAGATCTAATTTGTTTCCTGAAAAATATTCATAATGAATCTTTACATACAATTTTGAGGGCAAAAAACGAACCTTTCGCAAATGTCTTAAGAAGAAACGCCTTAGCTTATAAATCATTTAAAATCGGTTTATGTAAAGATAGAAAATTTTTAAAGTAAGTTAGTCAGTTCACCATGCATAATCCTAAATACTTGAAGGCGTATATTATTTTGTATTTTGAATTTAATTCATTCAAATTCTTAAATATTAAAATCAAAAAATTTCCATGAAAAACAGAATTATTTTGCTCTTATTTATACCGCAACATTATGCGTTCTGAGCGCATCATTTAGCGATGTTTTTTTATTCGTACTCTCTTTACGTTTTCCAATAATTAAAGCACAAGGCACATTAAAATCCCCAGCAGGAAATGTTTTGGTATAACTTCCAGGAATCACCACCGAACGCGATGGAACAACCCCTTTGAGTTCAATAGGTTCTGGACCTGTGACATCAATAATTTTTGTTGAACCTGTAAGAACTACATTGGCGCCCAGAACAGCTTCTTTTTCTACACGAACCCCCTCAACGACAATACAACGAGAGCCAATAAAGGCGTCATCCTCTATAATAACTGGAGCGGCCTGAAGAGGTTCTAAAACTCCACCAATTCCGACACCACCAGAGAGGTGAACATTCTTTCCAATCTGCGCACAGCTACCCACTGTAGCCCAAGTGTCTACCATAGAGCCTTCATCTACATAAGCACCAATATTCACATAACTGGGCATCAAAATGGTGCCTTTTGAAATGTAGGCACCGTGGCGAGCAATAGCATGGGGGACAACTCGAATCCCTTTAGCTTTGTAATCTTTTTTTAATGGAATTTTATCATGAAATTCAAATGGCCCCACTTCAATTGTTTCCATGGTTTGAATTGGGAAGTACATAACCACAGCTTTTTTTATCCATTCATTTACTTGCCATCCTGTTGCTGTAGGTTCAGCAACACGCAGACTTCCAATGTCTAATAACGAGACAATTTCCCGTATTGTAGCTTGTGTTTTTTCTTCTTTGAGTAGTGCGCGGTTGTCCCAAGCGGCTTCAATGGTTTGCTGTAATGCGTGCATGTAATCTAATTTTAAATGACAAATATAAATCATATTAAAAAAATGTATGTAGGTTCAAGTCAGTTTTTATAAAATATATTATTTATAAGCTTCCTAATTGTATGAAATTGTATTTTTGTCTAAATGGGTATAATCATTGCATTAGATTTTGGAAAAAAACGTACGGGTATAGCAGTAACAGATCCCCTGCAGCTAATTGCTTCTGGACTGACAACCGTCGATACTAATGGCCTTTTAGTATTCTTAAAAGAGTATTGCACTAAATGTGAAGTAGATTGTTTTGTTGTTGGTCTACCAATGCAAATGAATAATCAACCTTCCGAGAGTGAACAACTTATACAACCGTTTCTAAAAACTTTGAGAAATACATTCCCTGAGATTGCAATCGAAAGAGAGGATGAACGTTTCACCTCAAAAATGGCTTTTCAAACAATGCTCGATAGCGGGATGAAGAAAAAGAAACGAAAAGATAAAGCTATTGTCGACGAAATTAGTGCAACCCTCATCCTTCAGTCCTATTTGAACCGCAAATAATTTACCTTCCATTGTTTTATAAAATTTGAGAGTTGTATTTTTGGCATCAAAATAATTAAAGAATGATATTGCCAATAGTTGCATATGGAGATCCTGTTTTAAAAAAAAGAGCTGCAGAAATAACAGCAGATTATACAGATTTACAATCGCTTATAACCAACATGTACGAAACTATGTATGGCGCCTACGGTGTAGGATTGGCTGCTCCACAAATTGGATTATCTGTTCGAATATTCTTAGTCGATACAGCACCTTTTGCTGAAGATGAGTCGTATTCCGAAGCTGAAAGAAAAGTACTAAAATCATTCAAGAAGACATTTATTAATCCTGAAATTTTAGAAGAATCTGGTGAAGAATGGGCCTTTAACGAAGGTTGTTTGAGTATCCCCAATGTACGCGAGGATGTACTTAGGAAATCTGAAATTAAAATACGCTACCAAGACGAAAATTTTGAAACCCATACTCAGGAATTCAATGGTCTTATTGCTCGTGTAATCCAGCACGAATACGACCATATTGAAGGGGTGTTGTTCACGGATAAGGTCTCATCTCTAAAAAAACGATTATTAAAAAGTAAATTAAGCTCAATATCTAAAGGAAAAATCAATGTTGATTACCGCATGCGTTTCCCAAAAGTTTCCAAAAAAAGATTTTAAAACACACTTCAATGACATTAGATAATATTTTAGCCATTTCCAAAAAACCAGGTCTTTACAAACTTATAAATCCGAGTCGAGGCGGATATATTGTTGAGTCATTTTTAGATCAGAAACGAACATTCGTCAAGGCTGATAAAAACCTTAGTTTACTTAGTGATATTTCAATATATACTTTAGAGGGTGAAATTTCTTTAGCTGACGTATTTGATAAAATTTATAATAATGAAAAGGGTAAGGAAACTTCAACTTCTCCAAATGCTTCAAAAGATGATCTTGAAGAATATTTGTTTTCTATTCTCCCAAATTTTGATGAAGATAGAGTTTACCCAAGCGACATTAAAAAGCTATTGAGTTGGTACAATTTGCTCCTTTCTTCAGGAGTTTACGGAACTGCTTCAAAGGATGACACTCCAAAAGATGAAGAAGAATAGCCTACGACGCCTAAACTCATATAATAATGTTTTCTGATTACACTAAAGAATTTAGTTACAATTGGCGCCTAGCGGCCCCTGTTATTATGGGCATGCTTGGCCACACTATTGTTGGATTGGTTGACAATCTTATGGTGGGTCAGTTAGGAGCGGCAGAGTTAGCGGCTGTTTCTTTAGGGAACAGTTTTTTCTTTGTGGCTATGTCAATAGGCATTGGTTTTTCTACAGCCATTACGCCATTAGTTGCAGAGGCCGATTCAGAGCATAATTTCGCTAAAGGAAAATCCGCTTTTAAGCATGGATTTGTTTTGTGTTCCCTTTTGGCTATAGTATTGTTTGCCCTTATACTTCTAGCCAAGCCACTAATGTATATGATGAATCAACCTCAAGAGGTTGTGGTTTTGGCTTTACCATATTTAGATATTATAGCTATTTCCCTCGTTCCGCTTATTATTTTTCAAGCACTTAAACAGTTTAGCGACGGCATGTCACTTACTAAGTTTCCGATGTATGCTACCATTATAGCGAATGTTATCAATGTATTTTTTAACTATGTTTTGATTTTTGGGGTTTGGGGATTTCCTAAAATGGGTGTTGTTGGTGCTGGAATAGGTACTCTAATAGCGCGTTTTGTGATGATTATGCTTATGTGGTATTTTCTAAATCGTTTAGAAAAAACAAAGGCATATGTTAAAGACCTTAAACTCTTTGTTCTTGAGCATTCTATGCTTAAAAAAATAAATAGTTTAGGTCTGCCAAGCGCGTTACAGATGTTCTTTGAAGTTGGTCTTTTTACAGCAGCCATTTGGTTAAGCGGTACTTTGGGAAAAAACCCACAAGCCGCCAACCAAATAGCTCTCAATCTTTCTTCAATGACTTTTATGATTGCAACAGGTCTAAGCGTTACTGCCATGATTCGAGTGGGGAACCAGAAGGGGTTAAAACGTCCTGTTGAGCTTCGAAGGATAGCAACTTCTATTTTTATAATGGGCCTTGCTTTAGCAATATTATTTGCTCTTATCTTTCTTATTTTTAATAACGTCCTACCCACTTTTTATTTAGATTTAAATGATCTTACACACTTTGCAGACAATCAAAATGTGGTTGAGATCGCTTCTAGTCTTCTTATTATAGCTGCCTTATTTCAAATCAGTGACAGCACACAAGTTGTATTTCTTGGAGCGCTTAGAGGGTTACAAGACGTTAAAATACCTACACTCATTACCTTTTTTGCCTATTGGATTATAGGCTTTCCGGTAAGTTATTTCCTTGGAGACGCTTCCAAATATGGTAGCTCTGGGATTTGGATTGGACTTTTAGCAGGGCTTACGGCTTCCTCAATTTTTTTATATATTCGATTTAATTATCTTTCAAAACAACTTATTGCTAAAGAATTAAAGGCATGACACTACCAAAATTTATTCTCGGAGATCATTCGGACCATCCCAATGCCATTTATGTTATTCACACAGAGTTTCCTCGATTTATCATTAATCTTGAAAATGATGAATTGGAATGGCTCGAAGACTTTGATCAACAAGACGAAAAAGAACTTAAGTCTGAAGCAGAAAATGCAGTTCAACAGGCAACTTCTTTTTATGACTCAGAAGTTGCAAAATATAAAAATGAATGATGAAACTAATCGATCGACTTCTTGAGCTCGACAGTGGTTTACTATTGTATTTAAATAATCTTGGCACGCCCAGCTTGGATGCTTTCTGGTTTGCTGTTACTCATAAACTTACTTTTGTTCCTTTGTATGTGTTTTTACTTTTTTTAATGTCTAAAAACATGACCAAAAGAGCTGTTCTTTTGTTAGTAGTTTCATTAGCGTCTATGATAACATTTACCGATCAAATTACCAACCTTTTTAAGTCTGGTTTTCAGCGCTTGAGACCTTGTGCTCAAGAAGGTATTGTTGAGTTGTTGCGTCTTGGAGATTGTTCTGGATATGGTTTCTTTTCCGGCCATTCTTCTAACTCAATGGCTGCTGCTGTATTTACAATATTAATGCTCCGAACAAAATATAAAAAGTTTATTTTTTTAATGATTCCATGGAGTGTTATGGTAGGATACAGTCGTATTTATGTGGGAAAGCATTACCCATTAGATGTTATATGTGGACTAATTTTTGGCTTGTGTTCAGGATATCTGTTTTATAACTTGTTTAAAGCCTTAGAGCGAAGATTTGTGTTGTCTTAATACAGCTTGAGCCGCAACAAAAGGAGATACTTTGTTTTTTTTCACAAGTTCGATTTGTTGCTTTATGAATTTCTTGGTTTTACTGTATTGAAAGAACTCAATATTCAGTTGGTTTTTGATTGTTTGCATCATCCAATGCACATTTTGATCCTCTCGTTTTTTTTGGAAATAGCCATTAGTTGAAGTAAATTTTACATAAGCCTCTATCATTGCCCATGTTTCATCAATTCCTGTATGATCTAGTGCACTACACAACATGACTTTTGGGCTCCAGCCGGATGCATTAGCAGCGTAAAGATGCAATGCGCTTCTAAAAGCACTCATCGCCAATTTCGCCGCATCTTTATTTGATCCATCTGCTTTATTAATTAATATGGCATCAGCCATTTCTACAATCCCTCGTTTTATTCCTTGAAGTTCATCACCAGCACCAGCAAGTTTAAGCAAAAGAAAAAAGTCTACCATCTCATAAACTGCAGTTTCCCCTTGGCCAACTCCCACAGTTTCAACCAGAATTCTGTCGTATCCAGCAGCTTCACACAAGATAATTGCTTCTCTAGTATATTGCCCAACCCCGCCTAAGGTTTTTCCGGAAGCTGTTGGACGTATAAAGACATTAGACTCACGGACAAGTTCAGTCATCCTAGTTTTATCTCCTAAAATACTCCCTTTGCTTTTACTGCTGCTTGGATCTACAGCCAGAACAGCAATTTTATTACCTTTTTTGGCTAGAGTTCTGCCAATGGCTTCAATAAAGGTGCTTTTACCAACTCCTGGAACTCCTGTAATCCCTACGCGAATCGATTTGGTTGCTTCGATGCTTAAACAATGTTCAATAAGTTTATTTGACAACACCCTGTCTTCAGCCTTAGTACTTTCAATTAGAGTAATTCCTTGACTCAACGAAGTGGTGTCGCCTGAAGTTATCCCTTTAAAAAGCTCATCTACAGTGCGTTTTATTTGCCGTTTTTGTTTTAGTTTTTCAACAGCATTTTTGTTGGTTATTTCTTGATAAGAAACCCCTTTTTGTTCTTTTACTCCTTTAAAAATTTTATTCTTTTTCTCCAATACTTTATTTTAAAAAGCGTCCCTATTTTTAATTGTCTAAGCCAAAGTTAAGGATAATTTTTGGGCTGTACTTTTAAAATCTTGTTGGCATATAGTATATTTACTAAGTGAATTTCGAAAAATTATTAGTAAATTTTTGTACTAAGCCTGTAATGGTCATTGCGCCGGAAATAGGGATTGAGTCTTATATTTCAATTGATCTTTCAATTCAAAATACTTCTTTGAGTATCAATGATTTAAGGAGCTCTTCTTCTTTTTCAAATTACATCAATGCTTATTTGGAATCGCATTCTAAGCAGATTGCCTATGGTGGGTATTTGGAGCGACGCCTTCTCTACAGTCGTAGCATACATTTCAACACAAATAAGAACCATCAACGTGATATCCACCTGGGCATAGACCTGTGGTGTGTAGTAAATACAGCTGTTACAGCAGCGTTTTGTGGTAGAATACACAGTTTTAAAAACAACACAAATTTCGGCGACTACGGTCCAACTATTATTATTGAACACCAGTTTGATGAGTTTCAATTTTTTACTCTTTACGGCCATTTATCTTTAGCTTCAATTGCAGCTCTTGAGGTAGGTCAACACATAAAAGCAGGGGAGGTGATTGGTTTTTTGGGTTCTTCTAAAATTAACGGAGATTATCCACCTCATTTACATTTTCAAATCATTAAGGATTTGCAAGGAAACTTTGGAGATTACCCAGGAGTTTGTAACAGTAGATCACTTGATTTTTACAAGAATAACTGTCCAGACCCAAGCTTGATTTTGAAGTTAGAAGGGTAGAGGCTTAGGCAATTTTGACCAAAATCCATTCCCCCTTTTTAATAAGTGGTTCAGCTTGTTTGTATTTAACAGTTTTCGATTCTCCACTCATTACATTTTTGATTACCACTCGGTCATTTCGGCCGATTTTTGGTTGCTCTCTAACAATCGTCTCAACTACTTGAGACCTGCGCTGTGTGTTCCCTGCAGCTCTTGATTCCGCTGCACGCTCGTCCATGTTTGGAATTACGTCTTTTGAGGTTTGAACTTTTTCACGGCGTCTTGATTTTGCTTCTTGAATCGTATTGGCGGTCTCTCGAGGTATTTCTCCTTTGAATAAAAATGAAATTACATCTTTATTGACCTGATCAATCATGGCCTTAAACAATTCAAAGGATTCAAACTTATAGATCAGTAGTGGGTCTTTTTGTTCATGTACGGCAAGCTGTACAGATTGTTTTAATTCATCCATTTTACGAAGATGTGTTTTCCAAGACTCATCTATGATAGCTAATGAAATGTTTTTTTCGAAATCTGTAACCAATTGTTTACCGTTAGTTTCATAGGATTTCTCTAAATCTGTAATGACTTGAAGTGTTTTGGTACCATCGGTAAAGGGCACTACAATCCTTTTAAACTTATCGCGCTGTGTTTCATAAACATTTTTGATAACTGGAAATGCTAGGTCAGCATTTCGCTCCATTTTATCTTCATAATGTTCAAAAGCGACTTTATATATTTGTCTTGTGATTTCTTGTGCTGATGCGTTTTCAAATTCACTTTTATCCAATGGTGAACTCATTGAAAAATAGCGAATTAGTTCGAATTCAAAGTTTTTAAAGTCGTTTGTATCTTTATTATATTGTGTGATAATTTCAGCGGTATCGTACACCATATTGGCTAAATCTACTCGTAAACGTTCTCCGTTCAGTGCATTAAATCTTCTCTTGTATACCACCTCACGCTGTGCATTCATAACGTCATCGTATTCAAGCAATCGCTTACGAACACCAAATTGGTTTTCTTCAACTTTTTTCTGCGCACGTTCAATAGATTTTGAAATCATTGAATGCTGAATCACTTCGCCTTCTTCAAGACCCATTCGGTCCATCATTTTAGCGATACGCTCACTTCCAAACAAGCGCATTAAATTATCTTCTAAGGAAACATAGAATTGAGAACTGCCTGGATCGCCTTGGCGTCCTGCACGTCCCCTTAGCTGCCGGTCTACACGACGAGAGTCGTGGCGCTCAGTCCCTACAATGGCAAGCCCACCAGCTTTCTTAACTTCCTCAGACAACTTGATATCTGTACCCCGACCTGCCATATTTGTAGCTATAGTCACCTGTCCTGGTTTTCCAGCTTCGGCTACAATATCAGCTTCTTTTTTGTGTAATTTGGCATTTAAAACATTGTGCGGTATCTTTCTGATACTAAGCATTTTACCTAGCAATTCACTAATTTCAACACTAGTGGTTCCTATTAATACGGGGCGTCCAGATTGAGAAAGATCAGTTACTTCATCAATAACAGCATTGTATTTTTCACGTTTAGTTTTGTATACTAAATCTTCTCTGTCGTCTCTTGCAATTGGGCGATTTGTTGGAATTTCTACTACATCGAGTTTGTAAATTTCCCAGAACTCACCAGCTTCTGTAACCGCTGTTCCTGTCATCCCCGATAATTTTCGGTACATACGGAAATAGTTCTGCAGTGTAATGGTAGCAAAGGTTTGTGTGGCTGCCTCAATTTTTACGTTTTCTTTTGCTTCAATTGCTTGGTGTAGCCCGTCACTGTAGCGCCGTCCGTCCATAATTCGGCCAGTTTGCTCATCTACAATCATGACTTTATTGTCCATTACCACATATTGGATGTCTTTTTCAAATAAAGCATAGGCTTTAAGCAATTGATTCATGGTGTGAATTCGTTCCGATTTCACACCAAATTCTCTAAATAATTCTTCTTTGAGTTTGGCTTCTTTTTCAGGAGCTAAGTTTTGATCTTCAATTTTTGAAATTTCCATTCCCATTTCTGGCATGACAAAAAAGTTAGGATCATCTACTCCAGAGAGGTAATCAACACCCTTGTCAGAAAGTTCAATTTGATTGTTTTTTTCATCAATAACATAATAGAGTTCTGCATCCACTTTGGGCATTTCTCTGTTATTGTCCTGCATGTAGAAGTTTTCTGTTTTTTGCAACAGTTGTTTTATACCTTCTTCACTCAAAAATTTAATAAGTGCTTTGTTTTTTGGAATCCCTCTGTAAACACGCAATAATTGAAAACCACCTTCTTTGGTATCTCCATTTGCGATGCTTTTTTTAGCCTCTGCCAAAACTCCTGTAAGATACTTTCTTTGCACGCTAACAATATCCTGAATTTTTGGTTTTAGTTCCATAAACTCATGACGATCGCCCTGGGGTACTGGTCCTGAAATAATTAGAGGTGTTCGTGCGTCATCGATAAGTACCGAATCAATCTCATCGACTATTGCGTAGTGGTGTGGTTTTTGCACCAGATCATCTGTTGTGTGCGCCATATTATCGCGCAAATAATCAAAACCAAATTCGTTGTTTGTGCCATAGGTAATATCTGCGTTATAAGCTTTCTTTCGCTCAGCAGAATTAGGTTTGTGCAAATCAATACAATCGACACTCATACCATGGAATTGAAAAATTGGTGCCATCCATGCGCTGTCCCTTTTCGCCAAGTAATCGTTCACAGTAACAAGATGTACCCCTTTTTCTGTTAATGCATTTAGATAGACGGGAAGGGTAGCTACTAAGGTTTTACCTTCACCTGTCTGCATTTCAGCAATTTTTCCTTGATGCATGGCTACGCCACCAATCAATTGAACATCGTAATGAATCATGTCCCATGTGATGGGTTTGCCTGCAGCATCCCAAGAGTTTGCCCAAAGCGCATAATCACCTTCAAGAGTGACGTAGGGTTTTCTTCCAGCTATTTCACGGTCAACAGCGCTAGCTCTTACTTTTATTGAAGTGTTTTGGACAAAGCGTTTTGCCGTTTCTTTAACTACAGCAAATGCTTCAGGTAAAATGGCATTGAGAACATCTTGTGTAGTACTGTATATTTTATCATTCAATTGATCTATTTCTTCGTAAAGTTCTTCTTTGTGATCAATATCAGTACTGTTGTTAATTTCTTTGCGTAGTTCTTCTATTTCCTTTTCAAGTTCTGCACAAGCAACTTTAATTCTTGATTTAAATTCCTCTGTTTTAGCTCGAAGTTCATCATGACTCAAAGTGGCAACTTTGGGCTCAAATAGCTTGATTTCTTTAACGATAGGCATTATGGCCTTTACGTCTTGTTTGGATTTATCACCAACAAATACTTTTAAAACTGAATTGAGTATACTCATTATGGTGTTGTTCTAATTACTGTCTTTGATTCTCAGAATATAAGACTGTCAAATATACGGCTTGTTCTTAATTTTAGGGAATAATTAACCCAAAAAAAAAGTCTCAAAAGAGACTTTTTGGTTTAGTATTCATCTTCATTCCAAAGATAGTCTTCGTCAGAAGGATAATCTGGCCAAATTTCTTGAATTGAGTCATAAGTTTCACCCTCGTCCTCTATAGCTTGTAAATTCTCTACAACTTCAAGCGGAGAACCAGTTCTTATAGAATAATCAATCAACTCATCTTTTGTTGCAGGCCATGGTGCGTCACTTAAGTACGATGCTAATTCGAGTGTCCAGTACATAATTATAATGTATTTATTTTTTGCAAAAATAAATTTTTACCTGAAAAAGGCAAGAAAAAATACATATAATTAGTTTGGAGTTATTAACTTTTTTTTGATTTGTATTTTATGGGCGAAAAAAATGCAAATTAATCAAACGAAAATCATTCGTTTTTTGAGGGAATCCACTTCAATTCTTCAGCTTTATGTTGTTTGGCAATTAGCCTTGCAAGTACAAATAAATAATCAGACAGGCGATTTAGGTAGATGAGTATGTTTGAATTGATATCATGAAGTTCAGCTATTTGGCTTACTCTACGTTCTGCTCTTCTACAAACACAACGAGCGATATGACAATGCGACACAATGAGGTGACCTCCTGGAAGTATAAAGTGGGTCATCGGGCTTAACAAAATATTCATTTCGTCTATTTCAGTTTCTAAAAATTCAATGGTACTGTTTTTAATTTGAGGAAGTCTTGATTTGTTTTTTTCCTTATTGACGGGACCAGAGGCTAGTTGTGCACCTAAATCAAATAAAACTTTTTGAATACTAATTAGACTTTTTATTTGGGCAGCATCATTCAAATGATCTCTTAGCAAACCGATGTTTGCATTGAGTTCGTCAACTGTTCCATAAGCTTCTACAAAAAGATTGTGTTTTTGAACTCTGCTGCCACCATACAATGCGGTGTTACCTTTGTCTCCGGTTTTTGTATAAATCTTCATAGAGCGAAATTAGACTCTAAAGTTAAGAAAATTATACACGAATTGTAAAGTGTTCTTTGTTTTGTTCCTTTCGAAAATATAAAAACCCAAAATAAAACGTATCTATACTCACACGAACTAAAGGATTGGATTTAAGTACTTTCCACTGTCTAAAGTCTTCTGGAGATTGGCGTATACCTTCAATGATTACTACAGAATCATTACTGCATGAACTTAAAATACGATCCAAACCTGAATCATTAGTGATGGACTTTAGATAAATTAGTAGTGTGGTCTCAAAACTTTTAATTTTCGGAATTTTTCCCGAATAAATTGACACAATTGGCCCATGGTCGGACAAGGAAAGTGCGGTTTCTAGATTTTCACTCAATGTATTTGGGTGGTAAATAGTTTTAAATTCATAATAATTTATAAATCGATAGATTAATTTTGCTTTTTTGAAATCTTTGGAATTAGTTTTAAGTTTTCGATGGCTTTTTAGTTTTAGATTATTGTAAAAGCATTTGGTGACCAAGGCATACACAAAAGGGGAGTGAACACCATGTTGATTTTTGGAGTGCCACAAAAATTTGATATACAACCAAATTTGTTTCATTCGAACTTTTCAATTAGTTCCATCCAGCGGATTTCTTTTTTCTCAATATTTTCAATTAAATCTTTAAGGTCATTAGAAAGTTTCTGAATAGTCTCTACATCTAAACTAAGGTCTTCAAATTTAGATTCGAGTAGTTTTTTGTCGTATTCTAAACTTTTCAATTTGCTCTCTAAGTTCTTTAGCTCTTTTTGCTCATTAAAACTTAGTTTT
Organism: Formosa sp. Hel3_A1_48; assembly: GCF_001735715.1. NCBI lineage: Bacteria > Pseudomonadati > Bacteroidota > Flavobacteriia > Flavobacteriales > Flavobacteriaceae > Formosa > Formosa sp. Hel3_A1_48. The sequence continues at coordinate 148,322 of NZ_CP017259.1, read as the reverse complement.
GCCACTGAATCTGCTTCAGTGTTGTGTTTTTTACTTGCCTTTAATTTGGTTGGGCTATTATTTGGTTTACTGTCTTCATAAAATCTATAATCTGTATAATTACCAGGGAAGTTTTCTACAATACCATTACCCTGAAACACAAAAAGATGATCAACAATTTTATCCATAAAATAACGATCGTGCGACACTACAATCAAACAGCCTGGAAAATCCAAAAGAAAATTTTCTAGAACATTCAACGTAACAATATCCAAATCATTTGTGGGTTCGTCCAAAATCAGAAAGTTTGGGTTTTGTATTAAAACGGTACATAGATAGAGCCTTTTACGCTCTCCACCACTTAGTTTTTCCACAAAATCATACTGTTTTTGTCGGCTAAAAAGGAAGCGTTCTAACAGTTGCTGCGCACTTATTTGTCGTCCTTTTTTAAGTGGAATGTAATCGCCATAATCTCTTACGATGTCTATAACTTTTTGCTGTGGTTTTGGTTGGATGCCTTGTTGGGTGTAATAGCCAAACTTTAGTGTTTCGCCATATACAATTTTTCCGCTGTCTGGTTTTAGCCCTCCTGTAATCATGTTCAGAAAAGTTGACTTTCCTGTTCCATTTTTTCCTATTATACCGATGCGCTCACCTTTTTGAATCGTATAACTGAATCCATCAAGAATGATTTTTTCATCAAAGGATTTAGAAACCTTGTGCAGTTCTAAAATTTTTGCACCCAGACGTTCCATGTTAATTTCTAGTTGTATTTCATGGTCTTGGCGGCGCTGATGCGCTCGTTTTTTAATGTTCTGAAAGTCGTCAATTCTAGATTTGGATTTTGTGGTTCTGGCTTTAGGTTGTCTTCTTATCCACTTGAGTTCTTTTTTGAAGAGTTGTTTTGCTTTATTGGTTTCTGTAGCTTCATTCTGTATGCGCTCTTCTTTTTTCTCTAGGAAATATGAATAATTACCTTTGTAAGAATAAATTTTTCCATGATCTAATTCTATTATTGTGGAGCATACACGTTCAAGAAAATAGCGGTCATGCGTCACCATGAAAAGTGTAATACTCTCTTTTTCAAAAAAAGCTTCAAGCCATTCGATCATCTCCAAATCTAAGTGGTTTGTAGGTTCATCCAAAATCAGTAAATCCGGCTTGCTAAGCAGGGTTGTTGCCAAAGCGAGCCGCTTTTTTTGTCCACCTGACAGAGCATTTACTTTTTCATCTAAATCGTTGAGTTTTAGCTTGTATAAAATCTGGGTGTATTTGTTTTCAAAGTCCCAAGCCTGAAAGCGTTCCATTTCATCAAAAGCAAATTGGTATGTTTTGGTGTCATTCGGATTTTCTAAGGCTTTATGGTAATTTTCAATAACTTTTAAGATTGGGTTATCGGAAGCAAATATTGATTCTCTAATACTCAAGAGAGGGTTTAATTTTGGTTCTTGAGAAAGAAATGCCATACGCACATCTTTTCTGTATATGATTTTACCAGAATCTGGAGTGTCTGACCCTGTCAAAATATTTAGAATGGTTGTTTTTCCGGTACCATTTTTTGCAATAAATGCTACTTTTTGGTCTTTATGGATACTAAATGAGAGGTGCTCAAAAAGAGATAGTTCTCCAAAGGATTTTGATATATCTTCAACGTTTAAGTAATTCAATTGCTTAAATTTAAGGGGTGTTTAAATTACCACTAGACCATTTGCATAGGTAAAGGTATCGAATCATTAATGTTATCCATATAGGTATTACAGCTATATTGAACGATTGCACATTTGTGCACCAATGAAGAAGCATAAGTAGTAAAAGTAAAATCAAGAACTTAAGATAACCTATAAATCGTTTTTTCACTCTTTTTTTAAGGACAGTTGGAATCAATAAAAGATTGAAAGCAAATGCCCATAAACTGTTGTAGTTGTATGCCGTAGCCGTATGGTCTGTTGCAAACCAAAGAAGCATAACTATTGTACCGATTAGGCCTGTTAGCGTAAAAACAGTAACATCAACCCATTGTGTCCTGGAACTATAGCTGTAGTCCTTGTAGGTTATTAATGTCAAAAGTAGGCCCAAAACGCCAAAAACAAACAATGGACTGCTCCAGAAAAATGTTTGAACGTCAATTTGTTCAGCGTTCAAAAAAGTTTCTTTTTTCACTAATTTTTTTTGCGGTTTTTCGAATGTAGCGATTTTAAAAAAAGCGTAGATATAATTAGGTAGAAACATATGCTCTTCTGAAGTGGCAGTTTGATCTATTACTGAGCCTAGAGCAAGGTCAATTCCAAAACCACCCCATGTATTTGACGGTACAGCAGAACGTATTAATTCTCGAAAAGTTAGTGGTTCAAAATCTTTTGGCTCATTAAAGACAATCTTTTTACTGCAAACCGAAATAAATACATCTTTTATCTTAGTGGCGCAGTTGTTATAAAAAAAGTCATAGGTATAGCTTTTATTTTGTGGCTGAATATTTCTTTGAAGCTCAGTAAAAAGAGTTTGTTTTTCAGTGGCAGTTAGATTCAGTGTTTGCGATTTCACTTCTCTTTTAGCGTTTTTGTAGTGTTCAATAAAATCGCTAAACTCGGACCACCCAATCTCGTATATTAATTTCCCTCTGGCAAAATTCACATAAAAACCCTCTGCCTCAAAGTTATATCGACCATAATCAAATACCAGGTCAAGCTTGTACATGGGGTCTTTTATGCGGATTGCATTGTGGCCAAATGCATCATTTAGGGCGGTGCCTGGCCCAATAGTCAGTACACTAACTTCTGCGTATTTTGAAAGCTGGATTTGCGCATTTGTTAAGCAAAAAGAACTGAGCAGTAATAGAGTTAGGTATAATTTCTTCATAGTTATCTTCTAAACAAGCCTAAATCAATTTTTAGTGAAAATACATTGGAGTAGAGCGCAACACTTTGATCTCCAATATCAGTGATAGCGTAATCTATAGAAACCCCGTTGTATTTGAACCCAAGGCCTAAGTTTGGTTGAAAGCTTAATTTTTTAGTATTATCAAACTCTAATTCGTTTTGAAAGTTGCCAACACCGCCGCGCAGATACACCAAGTCTATGTACCCAAATTCAAAACCAAAGGCAGGGGTAATACTTGCAAATGATGTAGAAATGATGTCATTATTTTGTTCGAAACGGACTATTAAATCTAATTCCGTTTTTAAGCTGTAATCATAGTCGAAAATAAAGCTTTTGGCCATACCTAACTGTAGCTTAGGAAGCGTCAACTCATTTGTTTCTGGTTCTTCTTGGTTCTCTCCAGGGATCGCATTTTGAATATCCTCCAAGCGGTCTTGGTCAAAAGCCCATGCATTGAATGTTGTTGTGATGTCTCTAGCCATCAATCCAAATTGCCAATTTTTTGTTTCGAATTGTATACCCAAATCAAAACCAAAACCCCATGAGGATGCAAAATCTCCAATAATTCGACGAATTACTTTTGCATTAACTCCATAATTCAACCCCGGTATTGGTAGTTTTCTAGCATACGAAAAGGTGACCCCATAATCAACAGCAGAAAATAAATTGATTCGGTCGTAATTAATATTGCCTTGTTGGTCAATAAGTTTGGTTGTGTCCAGAATATCATCCACTCCAAATCGAATTACAGATAAGCCAATGGCGCTTCGGTCGTCCAAAGGCATTGCAAAAGCAACGTAATCGTAGTTTGCAATATTTGCAAAATAACTGGAATGCATCAATGCCAATGCATTGTCTTCCAAATGAACTAATCCAGCAGGATTCCAATACCCAGAGTTGACATCATTGGATGTGGCCGTCACTGACCCACTCATCGCTAGTGCTGCTGCATCCACTCCTATGTTCATAAATTCATTGGAGTAGTTACGAGTCGTCTGACTTACTACTAGCATCGAATATGAAGTAAAAACTAATAAAATAAAGCGCTTAATGTTCAATGTCTTGTCTTATGGGTTATTATAAAAACTATAATTTACAGTTGATATTGTCTTTTACTAGTGCGAAACAAAAATAGTTTATTATTTTTACTAAATAAATATTATTCGATTTGAAAGCATTTGTGCCTAATTTCATTACATTACTCAACTTATTGTCTGGAGGTATTGCTGTTATCTTTGCTGTCAAAGGAGATTTATCAACAGCCGCTCTTTTTGTTTTTTTCGGAATTTTCTTTGATTTTTTTGATGGCTTTTTAGCGCGAAAGTTGAATGTATCATCTGAAATGGGACTTCAATTGGATTCTCTTGCTGATTTAGTGACTAGTGGATTAGTACCTGCATTGGTCTTAGTTAATCTAATAGAACTGTCTATTTTACCTTGGCAAGATGCTAACTGTTTTTTACCTTATCTTGGGCTTTTGGTTTTGTTGTGTTCTGCATACAGATTAGCAAAGTTTAATATTTCCACTGAGCAATCCCAATTTTTTATTGGGCTTCCCACTCCTGCAAATGCACTACTTATAATGAGTTTACCCCTTGTACTAGATTACCAAAACAGCGATTCGTACAATGCACTTATTTTAAATCCTTTTTTCTTAGTTGTAGTGACTCTACTAAGCTCATTTTTGTTGAATGCGCCAGTTAAGTTAATTGCGCTTAAATTTAAGACTTGGAATTTTTCGGAAAATGCTTCAAAATATATTTTAATTATTTTTTCACTTGTGGCCTTGATTCTCTTTAAATTTGCGGGTATTCCATTAATCATAATTTTTTATATTATGCTCTCTCTAATAAATCCACCGAAAAATGCTTGACAATATAATAACCCTACTGATGCTTGTAATGCTTCAAGCTGTATTGGGATTTGACAACTTATTGTACATCTCATTAGAAAGTAAAAAAGCGCCCATTGAGCGTCAATCCTATGTCCGAAAAATGGGAATTGGATTGGCTATTATCTTTCGAATTGTATTGCTTTTTGTATTGGTTAAACTCATAGGTTACTTTCAAGATCCAGTGTTGCATATCCCATTTGAAAATGTGATCGAAGGACATTTTAATATACACAGTATTATTGTATTAATTGGGGGTGTTTTTATTGTGTTTACAGCCATGAAAGAAATATGGCATATGGTGAGTTTTCAAGATTTCTCAGTTAGTTCCTCGGAATCTAAAAGCTCTGTATCTAAAATCATAACTATGATCGTCGTGATGAATGTTGTTTTTTCTTTTGATTCAATCCTTAGTGCAATGGCGCTAACAGATGTTTTGTGGATCATGACTACAGCTATAGTTATTGGGGGGTTGTTGATGATTTGGTTATCTGAAAAGGTAACAGATTTCTTGACAAAAAATAGAATGTATGAGGTTTTGGGTCTATTTATTCTATTTATAGTGGGTATTATGTTACTAACAGAGGGAGGTCACTTGGCTCACCTCAAGCTTTTCGGTGAAGAAATTGTACCAATGAGCAAGACAACATTCTATTTTGTCATTGTTATTTTAGTGCTTATAGATATTGTACAAGGGCGATATCAAAAAAAAATAATTAATGCTCAAAGCAGAAAAAAAAAGGAAGGTTAAAACTCTAATTTCTTTTTTCTTAATTCAAAATTTTGCCCTAAATACACTTTACGTACCATTTCATCACTAGCTAAAGTTTCGGGATCCCCTGCTTTGAGAATACTCCCTTCAAACATAAGATACGTACGGTCGGTAATTGCCAAGGTTTCTTGAACATTATGGTCGGTTATGAGAATGCCGATATTTTTTTCAGTGAGTCGTGCTACAATGCGTTGGATATCTTCAACAGCCACAGGATCAACCCCAGCAAAAGGCTCGTCTAGAAGAATAAAGCTTGGGTCTGTTGCCAAAGCACGTGCTATTTCTGTACGACGTCGTTCCCCGCCAGAAAGCAAATCACCTCTGTTTTTTCGAATATGGGAAAGTCCAAATTCTTCAATAAGAGATTCCATTTTTTCAAGCTGCTCTTTTTTGGATAGTTTGGTCATTTGCAATACGCTCAAAATATTATCCTCAATACTTAGTTTTCGAAATACAGAAGCTTCTTGAGCAAGATAACCAATTCCACTTTGAGCTCTTTTGTACATTGGGTAGTTAGTAATCTCTTTATTGTCTAGAAAAATAGATCCACCATTGGGCTTTATGAGTCCAACTGTCATGTAAAATGAAGTGGTCTTTCCAGCGCCGTTAGGCCCTAAAAGGCCAACAATTTCCCCTTGTTTCACTTCAAATGAAACATCCTTAACGACTTTACGGCCGCTGTAGGATTTCATCAGGTTTTGAACACTTAGCTTCATTGTTTTCTTTTACGATTGTAAATATAATTAAATCTGTTAGCTTAAGCTTCTAATGCTTCAAGAAATTCATATGCACGCCTTAAATGCGGAATCATAATTGTGCCCCCGATCAGCGTGGAAATACTCAAGGCTTCAACTATTTGTGCTCTTGACAAACCTTCTTTATGGCATTTCTCTAGGTGGTATTTTATACAATCATCGCAACGCAGAACAGCAGAGGCAACCAGTCCTAACAGCTCTTTTGTAGGAACATCTAATGCACCTTCATGAAAGGCTTTTGTGTCCAAATTAAAAATACGTTTTATAACAGTATTGTTGTCAGCTAGAATATGAGTGTTCATTTTCTCTCTGTAACTATTGAATTCTTCTACAGGATTGCTCATGATTGACGTTTTTGTTTTTTAATGACAATTTTTGAAATAAGAATACTGAATTGATAAAGTATTATAACCGGTATTGCAACAATAATTTGACTAGCGACATCTGGCGGAGTGATGATTGCCGCAAGAATGAGAACAATTACCAAGGCGTATTTTCGGTTTTTCTTTAAAAATGCTGGTGTAACCAAACCAATTTTGGTTAAAAAGTATATGACGATAGGCAATTCAAAAATAAATCCTGAGGCTAAAACCGAAGCCCGAACAAGACCGATATAAGAATTTAAATCAAAATCATTATGAACTTGATTTGCTACACTGTAAGTCCCCAAGAAATTAATAGATAACGGGCATATTACATAATATCCAAAAAGAACACCAATAAAAAATAGTACCGATGAAAAAAATAAAAATCCTCTGGAGTGTTTGCGTTCTTTTGTATAAAGCCCTGGGCTTATAAATTTCCAAAACTCATACAATACATAGGGGAAAGCCAAAATAAAACCAAATGTTATAGACGTCCATATGTGAGCAGAAAATTGCCCAGCCATTGTTCGGCTTTGAACTTCAAAATCAAAAACGGTATCACAAAAGCTGTCATAGCCAATAAGATTTGAAGCATTGCAAAGCATGTCGTATGTAAAAAAATCTGGTTTTGTGGGGCCGAAAATGATAACATCAAACAAAAAACTTTTGCCTAAAAAGGCAAGTGTTGCTGCTGAAATAATAGCAATGGTAGAACGAATAATGTGCCATCTTAGTTCTTCAAGATGATCAAGGAATGACATTTCTTTTTCCTGTGTCATGATTACAATATTCCTTCTTTCATTAGGTCATGAAGGTGAACGACCCCAGCGTACATTTCGTTATCCGTAACAAGTAGTTGAGTGATTTCATGTTTTTCCATCAATTGCATGGCATCTACTGCCATGGCGTTGATGTCTATTGACTTGGGGTTCTTGGTCATAATATCGATGGCGGATAAATTAGTAAAGTTTTCAGTCTTTGCCAACATTCTTCTTAAATCACCATCCGTAATTATTCCCTTAATTTTATTTTGTTCTACAACTGCACTTACACCAAGTCGCTTCTCGGAAATTTCGATTATAACGTCTTTGATGTTTGAATTTAGTCCAACATTTGGTTTTTCATTATTCATGGCAAGGTCTCTTACGGTAAGAAATAACTTTTTTCCAAGCGCTCCACCTGGGTGGTATTTTGCAAAATCATCGCTCGAAAAATCTCTCATTTGTAACAAACAAACCGCTAAAGCATCACCAATTACTAATTGAGCGGTAGTGCTTGTTGTTGGTGCTAAGTTATTTGGGCAAACTTCTTTATCTACATAGGAATTAAATATAAAATCAGATTCTTCTCCAAGAAATGAATTTTTATTTCCCGTGATGGCAATCAGCGGGTTTCCTGCTCGTTTGAGTAAGGGCACTAGCACTTTAATTTCAGGTGTATTTCCACTTTTGGATATACAAATAATAATATCCTTTTTTTGTACCAAGCCTAGATCTCCGTGAATAGCGTCAGCTGCATGCATAAAGATCGAAGGTGTTCCTGTGGAGTTTAGTGTAGCTACGATTTTGTTGGCAATAATTGCACTTTTACCAATCCCTGTAATTATGACACGCCCATTTGATTTAAGAATTAGTTCTACAGCCTCAGCAAATGAATCGTCGAGAAAATTAACGATATTTTTTATTGCATCTCCTTGTTCAGAAATAGACCGTTTTGCTGCTTCAATAATCACGCTTTTAGATATTAAAGTTTTCATAATTTATTGTGTAGTACAGTAAATATAGTTATCTTAGAATTGGATTGCAAAAAAACAAAAAATTAGTGGATAATCATTATTTTTAATACAAGTTAACTTTTTATTATACTGTTGATCCATTTACCGATTTAAATATTTTAATGAATACATCTTCCGAACATCTTCACAAAGCTTTAAAAAATTATTTTGGCTTTAATCAGTTTAAAGGGCTTCAAGAACAAGTTATTCAAAGTATAATGTCTCGCCAACATACATTTGCAATTATGCCAACTGGTGGCGGCAAATCGTTGTGTTATCAACTACCGGCGCTTATGCAAGACGGTACAGCCATTGTTGTTTCACCTCTTATTGCGCTGATGAAGAATCAAGTGGATGCCATTCGAGGGGTCTCTGAAAGCCAAGGTGTTGCTCATGTGCTTAATTCCTCGCTTAACAAAACCGAGATTAAACAAGTAAAGTCCGATATTGAAGCTGGTACAACAAAATTATTATACGTCGCACCAGAATCATTAGCTAAGGAGGACAACAAGGAGTTTTTAAGAAATCAAAAAATCTCCTTCATGGCTGTTGACGAAGCCCATTGCATTAGTGAATGGGGGCACGACTTCAGGCCAGAATATCGAAATTTAAGACAGATAGTTCAGCACATTGGCGATGATGTTCCCATAATAGGATTGACAGCAACTGCAACCCCCAAGGTTCAAGAAGATATTCTTAAAAATTTATCAATTACAGACGCTAAGACATTCAAAGCTTCCTTCAATCGACCCAATCTTTATTATGAAATTGTTCCCAAGACTAGTCAGGTGGATAATGATATTATACGTTTTGTTAAACAAAACGAAGGGAAATCCGGCATAGTATATTGTTTGAGTAGAAAGCGAGTTGAAGAATTAGCGCAGATTCTACAAGTCAACCAAATAAAAGCACTCCCTTATCATGCTGGTCTAGATGCTAAAACTCGATCAAAACATCAAGATATGTTTTTAATGGAAGATGTAGATGTTATAGTCGCCACAATTGCATTTGGTATGGGTATTGATAAACCCGATGTACGCTTTGTCATACATCATGATATTCCAAAAAGTATAGAAAGCTATTATCAAGAAACGGGCCGTGCTGGACGTGATGGGGGTGAGGGACACTGTCTTGCATACTATGCATATAAAGATATTGAAAAATTAGAAAAATTCATGTCGGGTAAGCCCGTAGCAGAGCAAGAAATTGGTTTTGCTTTACTCCAAGAAGTGGTGGCATTAGCCGAAACTTCTATATCTCGAAGAAAATTTATTCTACATTATTTCGGAGAAGAATTTGACAACTATAGCGGAGATGGAGGAGATATGGATGACAATGCGCGTTATCCTAAGCCCCAAGTTGAAGCTAAAGATCATGTTGTTCTGTTGCTTAACACAGTGCAGCAAACCAAAGAAAAATACAAGATAAAAGATTTAGTCAAGGTAATTATTGGTGAAGAGAATGCATTAATTTTATCACATAAAACTAATGAACAAGCCTTTTTTGGTTGTGGTAAATCCAAAGACGTTGATTATTGGATGGCTCTTGTTAGGCAAGTTTTGGTATCAGGGCTACTAAAAAAGGATATTGAATCATATGGTGTAGTTAAAATTTTAAATAGCGGGCTTGAGTATCTGAAAGCGCCAAAGTCATTTAAAATGACTGAGGACCACAACTATTCTAACCAATCGACGGGGGTCTATGGTAAGTTACCAAAAACCCAAACTGATCAGACTTTGTTTCGCATGCTTAAAGATTTAAGAAAATCAAGTGCAAAAATAATAGGAGTACCTCCATTTGCGATTTTTCAAGATCCATCACTTGAAGATATGGCACTCAAATACCCAATATCCATTGAAGAGCTGCAAAATATTCACGGAGTTGGTGAGGGTAAGGCCAAGCGCTACGGACGAGATTTTGTTGCCCTAATTGATGCATATGTTAAGGAAAATGACATTACTAGAGTCGAGGATTTGGTTATTAAATCTACGGGATCAAATTCTTCTTTAAAGCTTTATATTATTCAAAATATCGATCGAAAATTGCCTTTTACAGACATTTCTACCGCTAAAGGAATGGAAATGAATGAGTTTATAAAGGAATTAGAATCTATTGTTTTTTCCGGAACTAAGTTGAATATTAATTATTGGGTCGATGAGGTATTGGACGAAGACCAGCAAGAAGAAATTCATGAGTACTTCATGGAATCTGATACAGACGATATTGAAGCTGCCATCGAAGAATTTGATGGGGATTATGACGATGAGGAACTCCGTCTGTACCGAATCAAATTTTTTAGTGAAGTAGCCAACTAATCTTTCATAAATTTCTTTCTTTTTTAAAACCTCCTTACATTTGCTTTTTTAAAAATTAAACAAAAAATCTAAAACAAATGCAAGACGGTCTTTATGCCAAATTCACAACTTCAAAAGGAGAAATCTTAGTAAGTTTAGAGTATCAAAAAACACCTGGAACAGTAGGTAACTTTGTTGCACTCGCTCAAGGAAACTTAGAAAATGCAGTTAGAAAACAAGGTCAACCTTATTACAACGGCTTAAATTTTCACCGTGTTATTCCAGACTTTATGATTCAAGGTGGATGTCCTCAGGGCACCGGGACGGGTAATCCAGGTTATAAATTCGATGATGAGTTTCACCCAGAGCTTAAGCACAATCAACCGGGAATTTTATCTATGGCTAATGCAGGTCCTGGCACTAATGGTAGTCAATTTTTCATTACTCACGTTCCAACACCATGGTTAGATGGTAAACATACTGTTTTTGGTAAAACCATTGAGGGCCAGTCTGTAGTGGACAGCATCGCACAAGGCGATTCTTTAGACTCTCTAGAGATTTTAGCAGTTGGTGCTGAGGCTGAAACGTTTAACGCCATAGAGGCCTTTAGAACTTTTGAGGGGTCACGTGCTAAAAGGATTGATGAAGAAAAAGCTGCTATTGAGGCTCAAATTGAAAAATTAGCAAACGGTTTTAATAAAACTGAAAGTGGTCTCCGCTATCAAATTTTACAGCAAAGAGAAGGAAAAAAAGCTCATAAAAACGATATAGTATCTGTGCATTACAAAGGGCAATTAGCTGATGGAACTGTTTTTGATTCGTCGTACAAAAGAAATGATCCCATTGAATTTACTCTTGGAGTCGGGCAGGTAATTGCTGGATGGGATGAAGGTATCGCTTTACTTCACGTTGGCGAAAAAGCTAGGTTTGTTATTCCAAGTGCGTTGGCCTATGGAAGCCAAGGTGCTGGTGGTGTAATACCTCCTAATGCTAATTTGATCTTTGACGTTGAGTTAGTTGCTATCAAATAGCTTACTCGCTCTGTTTTTTAATTTTTTGTCGCTAACAAAATTAAATAACTAAATTGTTCACAAACAACTTAATTTTATTCGTAAAATTTAAATAGTTATTTGTAAATTTGTTTGCGTTTACAAGCGCAGAATGACACAAACTACAACTAAATACATCTTTGTTACTGGAGGTGTGAGTTCATCACTAGGCAAAGGCATAATAGCTGCATCTTTGGCGAAGCTTCTTCAAGCCCAAGGCTACCGTGTCACTATTCAAAAACTCGATCCTTACATCAACATCGACCCTGGTACATTAAATCCATATGAGCATGGTGAATGTTATGTCACTGACGATGGTGCAGAAACAGATTTAGACCTTGGTCATTATGAGCGGTTTTTAAATGTATCTACATCACAAGCCAACAACGTTACCACTGGGCGAATATATCAAAGTGTTATTGATAAAGAACGATTGGGTGTTTTTCTTGGTAAAACAGTACAAGTTATCCCGCATATTACAGACGAAATCAAAGAGCGAATTAAGTTATTAGGATCTTCCGGCGACTACGATATAGTCATCACTGAAATTGGGGGAACTGTTGGCGATATAGAATCTCTACCCTATGTTGAAGCAGTACGCCAGCTAAAATGGGAAATGGGTAATGACAATGCTTTGGCCATTCACTTAACGCTTATTCCTTACCTATCCGCAGCTGGAGAATTGAAAACGAAACCCACGCAACACAGCGTGAAGACCCTTATGGAAAGTGGTGTGCAAGCTGATATTTTGGTTTGTCGTACTGAACATGAACTTGGTCAGTCTATTCGTACTAAATTAGCTCGGTTTTGTAATGTCAAAGAAGAATGCGTAATTCAGTCTATAGACGCATCTACGATATATGATGTGCCAAATCTAATGCTTGACGAAGGCTTAGACAAAGTTGTTTTAAATCAACTTAATCTCCAACGCCACCAGCCTGATCTTTCGTCTTGGAATACTTTTTTACATCGTCATAAAAATCCTACACATGAAATCACTATTGGCTTAGTTGGAAAATATGTCGAGTTGCAAGATTCGTACAAATCAATCCTTGAAGCATTTACCCACGCCGGCGCAGCAAATGAAGTTAAAGTTAACGTTAAGTCCATCCACTCAGAGCATATTAACTCAGCAAATATCTCAGCGCTATTTTCAGACTTAGACGGTGTTCTGGTAGCTCCAGGTTTTGGTGAACGTGGAATAGAGGGTAAAATTGAAGCCATCAAGTATGTTCGTGAGAATAATATTCCATTTTTCGGTATTTGCTTAGGAATGCAAATGGCAGTAATTGAATTTGCCCGTACAGTTTTAGGTCACAAAGATGCCAACTCATCTGAGATGAATGATTCTACGGAAAACCCTGTAATTGACTTGATGGAAGACCAAAAGCAAATCGAGGAAATGGGAGGTACAATGCGCCTTGGGTCATGGGGCTGTACGATATCAATGCCATCCATTGCTTACGATGCTTACAAATCAAATGCTATAAACGAACGGCACAGACACCGATACGAATTTAATAATTTCTACAAATCCGAAATAGAGGCAAATGGAATGATTGCTACAGGAATAAATGCCGAAACTGGTCTTGTAGAAATTATAGAGATACCCAAGCACTGTTGGTTTGTTGGGGTTCAATACCATCCTGAATATAAAAGCACAGTAGCCAAACCACACCCTTTATTTAAGGCCTTTATTAAAGCAGCGCTGAAAAACAAAACATCCAATTAAAACATTATTTAAATTGGCAGATCAATACCAATTAAATCACCAATCATGGAAGAAAAAAAATTAGATACAAATTCACTTATTGGATTTTTACTCATTGGAGCTATTTTATTGTACATGTTATGGCAAAATCAGCCCACGCCTGAGCAATTAGCCGCAAAAGAAGCCCAACAAGAACAAATAGACAAAAACGCAGAGGCTGACCTTGGAACTGAAGCTATTGATTCTAATCAAAATATTGCTCTAGCTCAGCAAAAGAGTCAAATAGGAGATTTTGCCTATTCGTTAGAATTACCATCAGCTAAAGACGATTTTACTACATTTGAAAACGATTTATTGGCTTTAAAAATTAATAATAAGGGTGGTGCGATTTCTGAAGTAAAGCTTAAAACTTTTGTCAACTACGATTCCATACCAGTCTTTCTTGTAAAAGAAGGTACAGCCCGATTTAATTTGAATTTCTCCACAGCAGATAATAGAACATTAAACACCTCTGATTTGTACTTTGAGCCATCTTACAGTACAAACGGGAATAACACAGTTTTATCCATGAAACTAAAAGTTTCGGAGGACCAATACTTAGAATATATTTACACGCTTAAACCCAACGATCATATGCTTGGGTTTTCCGTGCGTTCTCAAGGCCTTTCCGGTACTTTTAACTCAAACCAAGCTGCAAATTTTGAGTGGGATCTTAAAGCACTTCGGCAAGATCAGAGCATTACATTTGAAAACAGGTACACCCGCTTATCCTATGAGTATGACGGTGACAAAACAAGCAAACTTTCTCAAGCTGGTGAGGACGAAGAAGATTTAGAAAATGTTTCTTGGATTTCGTACAGACAGCATTTCTTTAGTTCTATCTTGGTCCCTGACTCACCTCTAAAAAAAGCGCGTATAAGTTCTTTTGATCTCGTTGATGATGAAACGATTGATACGGTATATACCAAGCGCTACAATACAAAATTTCCTATCAATTACGCAGCTGGAGAATTGGCGTATGACATGAATTTCTATTTTGGACCAACCTACAATAAGGTCCTTGAGAAGTACAATAAAAACCTTGAAGGAAGTATTCCTTTTGGATGGGGTATTTTTGGGTGGATTAACAAAGCTGTATTTAGTCCTTTATATGCTTGGTTAAGCAGCTTTTTGTCTTATGGTATTGCTATTATTGTGATGACTATAATGGTCAAAATTTTGTTATCATTTGTTCAGTACAAACAATTCTTATCTCAGGCAAAAATGAAGATTTTAAAACCTGAGTTAGATGCCATTCGTCAAAAGCATAAGAAAGACAAGATGAAGGCCCAACAAGAAACATTGGCCTTGCAAAACAAGGCAGGTGCTAGTCCAATAAGTGGCTGCCTTCCCGGATTGCTTCAAATACCTGTGTTTTACTCTTTGTTTATGTTTTTCCCCATAGCTTTTGAGTTGCGTCAAAAACCATTTCTTTGGGTTGAAGATTTGAGTTCTTACGACACTATAGCAGAGTTGCCTTTTAATATTCCATTTTATGGAGATCATATTAGTTTGTTTCCTATTCTTGCATCCATCGCAATTTTCTTTTACATGCGGATGACAACAGGTCAGAATATGGCCAACCAGCCAGTCCAAGAAGGAATGCCAGACATGGCAAAAATGATGAAATACATGATCTATTTCTCACCACTTCTGATGTTGTTTTTCTTTAATAATTATGCTTCTGGTTTGAGTCTTTATTACTTCGTTTCAAACCTAATCAGTATAGGTATAATGCTCGTGATCAAAAATTATATTATTGATGAAGAAAAGGTATTAGCCAAAATTAATGTTAGTAAAGCCAAGCCAAAGAAACAAAACCGTTTTCAGAAGAAAATGGCTGAGATTATGGAACAAGCTGAAAAACAAAAGGCAGCTCAAGAGCGTAGAAAAAAATAGAGTACAAATTTTCTCGATTTATATTTATTAAATTTGTTTCATGAAAACAGTTGTAGTAGGACTTTCTGGTGGAGTAGATTCTAGTGTTGCAGCGCATTTGTTGAAAAAACAAGGATATAATGTCATTGGCTTGTTCATGAAAAATTGGCATGACGATTCTGTTACTATATCCGATGAGTGTCCTTGGCTTGACGACAGTAATGATGCTATGTTGGTGGCTGAAAAGCTAGAAATACCTTTTCAAACCGTAGATCTAAGTGAAGAATACAAGGAGCGTATAGTGGATTATATGTTTCGGGAATATGAACTAGGCCGCACACCAAACCCCGATGTTTTATGCAATAGGGAAATTAAATTTGATGTTTTTCTTAAAATTGCGCTTTCTCTTGGTGCCGATTTTGTTGCCACTGGTCATTATTGTAGAAAATCTGTTACAGATTCAGGATCTAAATCAATAGAATATCGATTGTTGTCCGGATTAGATTCTGCGAAAGACCAATCTTATTTTCTTTGTCAACTATCTCAGGAACAATTAGCAAAAACTCTTTTTCCAATAGGTGAATTGACAAAGCCAGAAGTTAGAAAAATAGCGCAGGATTTGAGTTTAGTAACAGCCGATAAAAAAGATTCTCAAGGATTGTGTTTTATTGGTAAAGTTCGCTTACCTGATTTTTTGCAACAAAAATTGAAGCCTAAAACAGGATCGATAGTAGGAATTTCAGAAGAATTTGAAGCTTATCTCACGCCACCACCAATTTTTGATTCTAAGGAAGATGCTTTGGCTTATGCTTCTTCAAAACCGGCATACTCAATAACGGATGGAACTGTTTTAGGGACTCATCAAGGGGCACATTTTTTCACCAAAGGCCAGCGCAAGGGTTTGGCAATCGGCGGCACTAAAGAACCTCTTTTTATAATTGATACTGATGTTGATGAAAATATAGTTTACGTTGGTGAGGGTAAAAACCATCCTGGATTACTACGCTCATCTTTATTCGTACCTAATCATGATCTTCATTGGGTTCGCCCAGGTTTAGCAATAAGCTCTGGAGAAGAGCTTAATGTTTTGGCACGAATTCGCTATCGCCAACCTCTTGAGCCAGCGACTCTTTATCAAACCAAGCAAGGGCTTTACATTACATTTTCTAACCCGCAAACAGCAATAACAGAAGGACAGTTTGTTGCGTGGTATTTAAATGATGAATTAGTTGGTTCGGGTGTAATTTCTTAAATTGTGGTATCATTTTTAGTGAATAATTTTTTCGTTAAAACTATATCATGACCAAACTTTTCAATACAAGGTACCCAATCATTCAGGCCGGAATGGTTTGGAATAGTGGCTGGAAATTGGCCTCTGCGGCATCAAACTCAGGAATTTTAGGACTTATTGGTGCTGGTTCGATGTACCCAGAAGTACTTCGTAAACATATTCAAAAATGTACTGCTGCTACATCAAAACCATTTGGGGTTAATGTCCCATTACTCTATCCAAATATTAAAGAAATTATGCAGATTATTGTAGATGAAGGCGTTAAGATTGTGTTCACTTCAGCAGGTAATCCATCGGTTTGGACATCTTGGTTAAAGAAACATGGTATTACTGTTGTGCATGTAGTCAGTAGTGTGAAATTTGCACAAAAAGCAGAAACTGCAGGAGTTGATGCTGTTGTAGCCGAAGGCTTTGAAGCAGGCGGACATAATGGAAGAGAAGAAACGACTACTTTTGCTCTTATCCCAATGGTTTGTAAGTCCGTATCCATTCCTGTCATCGCTGCTGGGGGTATTGCCACAGGCAGGGCAATGTTAGCAGCAATGACCTTAGGTGCACATGGTGTTCAAATAGGAAGTCGATTTGTAGCAAGTACCGAGTCTTCTGCCCATGAAGCATTTAAAAATCTTGTAGTTTCAGCCCAAGAGGGATCTACAAAACTTACACTAAAAGAATTAACCCCTGTTCGCTTGTTGAAAAATAAATTTTTTAATGAGTTGATGGAATTATACAAAAACAATCCAACCAGCGATGAACTCAAAGCGCATCTCGGACGGGGACGTGCTAAAAAGGGTATGTTCGAAGGAGATTTAGACGAAGGGGAATTAGAAATTGGTCAGATAGCAGCGGTTATAGATGATATCTTGCCTGTGTCCGAAATCGTAAAAAATTTAGTAAAAGAATTTAACTCTGTAGCTGCTGAAATTAGCAATTTAACATTAGAATAAATGACCTCACGTAAACAACAATTAGAAGCATTTGACCGCTTATTAACTATTATGGACGAATTGCGTTCCAAGTGTCCTTGGGATAAAAAACAGACCTTAGAGTCTCTGCGTCCACTTACCATTGAAGAAACTTATGAATTGGCTGATGCCATTTTAGATCAAAACTTAGAAGAGGTTAAAGGGGAGTTGGGTGATTTATTGTTGCACATTGTATTTTATGCCAAAATTGGAAGCGAATCTAATGACTTTGATATCACAAGTGTATTGAACGGTATTTGTGAAAAATTAATTCAGCGTCATCCCCATATTTATGGAGACATTAATGTAGAAAGCGAACAAGAGGTGAAACAAAATTGGGAAAACATCAAACTTAAAGAAGGTAAGTCGAGCGTGTTAGAAGGCGTTCCTAAAAGTTTACCTGCTTTAGTTAAAGCAACACGTATACAAGAAAAAGTAGCAGGTGTAGGTTTTGATTGGGAAAAACCAGAACAAGTATTTGCAAAAGTAGAGGAGGAGTTAAATGAATTGCGTGATGAGATTAGAACCAATGATCAACAAGCTATTGAAGCCGAGTTTGGTGATGTTTTATTTTCATTGATTAATTACGCCCGTTTTCTTGGCGTAAATCCGGAGAACGCCTTGGAACGCACAAATAAGAAATTTATTAAGCGGTTTCAGTATCTGGAACAACAGGCCAAGTTAAAAAAACGAACATTATCAGACATGTCTCTTAGTGAGATGGATGTCATTTGGGAAGAAGCAAAACGGGTATAGGGTTTACTTAATCGTTCTTTTGATGTTGGACAGCTTTTTGGTCCATTGCTCTAATTGAGTTTTGTGTCTCTCAATTTTCTTTTGTACATCGAGAACTACGGGGTTATCGTCAGCAACATTAGAGAAAAATTGGAGGTTGTTTTCTAATTGGTTCATTTCAGCTTTTATTTCATCTATTTTTTTCCGCACAAATGAAATTTCATTATTAAGTGCTTTTGGGTCTTTACTTAACTCTTGAATTTTGTTGGTGTATTTTAATGCTTTTAATTCATCTTCGCTCACACCAATATCTTCAAGTTGTTTACTTATGGCCTTAAAAAATTCCCTGTCAATAGAGTGTTTATTTTTAGGAACACGTCCTATTGCTGTCCATTGCTTTGACCATTGCTTGACCACTTTTAAATCTGCTTCTTTGTCGTTTGTTGATTTGAAAGATTTAACCTCCTCAAATAGTTGTTCCTTTTGAATTAATGCATCATTTTCTTCAGCAGTTCCTGTATTCTTTTGTTCATGATAACGGTCAAAAAAGTGGTTACATGCTGCTCTAAATTCACTCCATAATTTGTTGCTATCTTTTCTTGAAATATGACCAATTTTCTTCCATTGATTTTGAATGTTTTTCATCAAAACAACAGTAGTTTCTAAGTCCTCATTGTCTTTGTTTTGAACGGCAATTTCTACTAACTCTTTTTTCTTTTTAAGATTCTCACTATGGGCCTTTTTCAGCTGTTTATAAAAGTTGTTTTTAGATTTATTAAAATTACGCACAGCGGTTTTGAAATCCGTCCATGATTGATTTCTTTTTTTTCTTGGTACCCCTCCAATTTTGAAAAACTCTTCTCGAAGTGCTTCAACTTCTTTCACTCGTTTTTGCCATTCAGTATGGCTGTCGTATTCAATTTCAGAAATACTTTTTATTTTATCAATAATCAGTTCTTTAGCCTCAAAATTGATCATTAACTCTTTTTCAATTTGGACATTATAAGCCTGCCGTTTATCGTTAATAACCTTTGTAGCCGCACCAAATTGCTCCCATAATACTTCACGATATTCTTTAGCTACTGGGCCTAGTTCTTCTTTCCAAATTTTGTGTAAAGCCTGTAGTTCTCTAAAAGCACGGCCTAAATTTTCTTCAGATGCGAGTGCTTCAGCACTTTTAATTAGTTTTTGTTTTTTCTCTAAATTGTGTTGGTAATCACGGTCACGTAGATCCCTGTTTAGGTGTAAGAAATCATAAAATTTCTCTACGTGATGACGGTAGTTGTTCCAGACATTATTAGCATCTTTGGGCGGCACCTTACCTAGTTTACGCCATTGTTCTTGTAAATCTTTAAATTTATTGTAGGTAGTAGTACTGCTTTGACTAACATCAATTAAGCCTTTTATATTTTCTATAATTTTAAGTCTCGATTCTAAATTTTGCTTAAAATTTTGTGTTTTTTGCTTTTGGTATTTTTCGTTCTTATCTCGAAATTGTTTTGATAGTGCATTAAATTGTTTTTTTATTGGGCTGTCAAAACTAAAATCAATACTGTTGCCTCCTTCTGCCAAAAATGCTTCTTTTTTGTCATTTAATATTGCTGAAAACTTTTCATTGAATACTCTTCTTATGGCGTTAATTTTATTTCGGGTGGAGTAGAGGTCATCGTTTTTCAGCAATTCTTCAAAGTCTGAAACCAGAGCTTCTAAAGAATAGTCATTGTAGTTAACGTCTTTTTTTTGCTCTTCAATATTGTTATTTTCTTGTGCTGTTTCTGAAGCAGCTTCTTTAGGCTTAGGCGAACTTTCGGTTTTATCTGGAGTTAATTCTTTTTCAGAAGTTGGTGTACTTTCTTTTTCAGTCTTTTCTTTAGAGCTTGGGCTTTGCTCATCAGTTGACTCAAAGTTTGTAGACTCTTCTTTTTTTTCGTCTAATATTCCGTCTGCTTCCTGCAGGATGTCGTGCGTTGTCATAATCTAAGGTTTTGGGTTCGGTCTTGCTTAAGACCATAAATATACACTTATCCCTTAAATTTACAAACTCAAAATATTTCTCTAAATTATAAATGCCAAATTTCCCATGATTTTTCGGCTTGTAAGTGTAGCATTTCTAGACCGTTAATTGTTTTTGCACCTGCTTTTTTTCCATATTTCAAAAATTTAGTTTCCATTGGATTATAAATTAAGTCATAAACTAAATGATTTTCACTGAGTTCTCCGTATGGAATATTTGGACAATCTTCGGTATTTGGATATGTACCAAGCGGCGTAGAATTTATTATGATGGTATGCTCTTTAATAACTTGAGTATGTAAATCTTCATATTTGTAGATTTCTTTGTTATGGTTTTTACGCGAAACAAATCTAACCTCTATCCCAAGACATTCCAAAGCATAGGCAATTGCTTTTGATGCTCCTCCTGTTCCTAAAATTAGTGCTCTTTTGTGCGTTTTGCGAAGGTGAGGTTGTATGCTTTTTGAAAACCCGTGATGATCGGTGTTGTAACCTATTAATTTGTCATTTTCGATTTTGACTGTGTTTACTGCACCGATGGCTTTTGCCTCTTCATCTAATTCGTCCAAAAAGGGGATGATAACTTCTTTGTAGGGGATTGTAACATTAAGTCCTGAAATCGTATTGGTCTCAAAAATACTAAGGAACTCATCTATAGATTGTAGGTCGAAATTTTTATAAACACAGTTTAATTTTTCTTGCTCAAATTTTTTAGAAAAATATGTTCTAGAAAAAGAATAATCAATATTTTTTCCAATTAAACCAAATAGCTTCATAGTTCTTTATTTTGATTATTTCCATAGTATTCTAGGCTTAAAACAATGCCAATACCTAGTAAAATAAAGCATATAGCATAAAAGGTATTTATGTTGATTTCGGGGATAAAGCGATCGAAATTTTCAATAATTTGCTTCCCCCTAGAATCTAATTGAACTAACCCTTCATGATTTGTTTTATAAATTGTTTCCTTCCAAGGCCAGACTACACCAAGCGAGCCACTAATAAACCCCATAATGAGCGCCAGTGTGTTATTTTTGTAGCGCTTTAAGACATAAGATAAGAAATGCGACAAACTAACAAGTCCAACAATAGAGCCTATTGTGAATACGAGTAATATTTTAAGCATGCTTATGTAATAAGAATCAGAAAACACATGAAAATTCCCACTAAATAAAGCGATAATTACTTCATACAAGGCATTTACCGCATCGACCAGTAGTAAAACATAATTCCCAAGAAGAATAAGGATAAAAGATCCAGAAAACCCAGGAAGAGTCATTCCCGTAATACTAATCATACCACAGAAAAACACAAAGAGTAAATTATCATTCTCAGTAGCCGGGTCTAAAAAACTAATACCCAGCCCTAAGCAAATACCTGTAAATGTGATAAAAATAGTAGCTTTATTCCAAGATTTAAAGTCTTTATATATGTATATAACAGATCCAATAATCATCCCAAAGAATACACTCCACACATATAATTCGTACTGTACGATAAGGAAATCTAGTGCTTTCGAAACACTAAAATAACTGATGATCATCCCTAGAAAAAGTAGACTCAAAAATCGCCCATTTACATAATTGAAAAATGCAGTAAATCGTCCTGTAAAAAGTAACATCAATCCTTTGCGGTTAAACTTTTGAAGCGAATAAATAAATTCCTCATAAAATCCTGCAACAAAAGCTACAATACCACCTGAAACACCAGGCACCTTGTTTGCAGTTCCCATCGCCAGTCCCTTTGCTATGAGAATTAGTTTATCTTTTATGGAATTGTATTTAGCCAATTTTTTTGTTTTTCGCGCCAATTTTTTCTAAAAAGAAGATCATAAGAAAACCAAAAAGCATTAGCCCAATAGCTGATAATAGTTGTGGGTCACCATCAAAAGAAAATGGTGCGATACATTGTTCTTTGAGTGGAACACTAATTCCGTCTGAGTTTTCTCTAAAACTAAGTGTTTTTTTCCATGGCCATATTTTTGAAAGCGCGCCAATCATGAACCCTGTCAGTACGGCTAAAGTCATATTTTTGAATCTTTTGAATAACCATTTAAGTAACCTGGAAAATGATAAAATACCAATTAAAGCACCAGTCATGAATATTGTTATTTTCGCTATGTCTTTGTCATTTAGTGCTTGTAGAACATTGGCGTAACTCCCTAAAATAACCAAGATAAAAGCGCCAGAAATTCCAGGAAGAATCATAGCACAAATAGCGATAGCTCCAGATAAAAACAAGTACCAGTTGCTGTCGGAATTTCCCAAAGCATTCAATTGTGTGAGTTGGTAAGCAAAAACCCCGCCTAAGATCAAGCCTAAGAATACAGCAGAATTCCATTGATTGATTTTCTTAAGTACAAATATTATACTTGCAAGCACAAGACCGAAAAAAAAGGCCCAGAGTAATACTGGCTCTTCATGAAGAAGCCAAGCAACTAATTTGGAAAGTGAGAGAATGCTTAAAAGTATACCTCCAAACAGCGCAAGCAAAAAATTACCATTAATCCTTTTCCATGTAGCAGATACTCCCTGCAACTTTAAAGTTTTTAAACTATTTAAATTAATGGAGTTAAGTGTAGCTATTAATTCCTCATAAACCCCCGAAATAAATGCAATTGTACCACCAGATACGCCTGGAACAACATCCGCAGCACCCATAGCCATTCCTTTGAACACAAGAATGAAATAATCAACGAAATTACGTTTCATGTCAATAGATTAGTAAACGATAAAGATAAATAAATTAGTTGGACGCTTTATTGTAGCTTTTAATGAAATGCGAAACTGCTTTTTGCGTGTAAATTTCAGGAAATAATTCTTCTAAAATAAAAACATGTTCAGCATTGAAGTGAAGTGCTGTGAGTAAGTGTGTATATCCAGTTTCTGGCTCATTCAGCTTAAAGCAAATACCAGCAATTCTAAATTCCAATTCTTCACTCTTAGGATGCTGCTCTAAAGCTTGAACAAAATTATATTTCGCAGCTTCTAATTCTCCTAACTTAAGTAGTATATCTCCTCTAGAAATCCAGGTTTCAAGACTACATTCTCCAAGCTCGAGAGTTCGTTTGTACCCACGCTCGGCTTCTTCAAGATAGTTCAAGCGTTCATTAATTTTAGAGTAAAACAACCAATAATTAGCATTTTCACTGTCAATATCAATGGCTTTGTTTATGTAGAATAAAGATTTTAAATAATCTTTTTTTGTAAAATAAAACAATGAAATACTCATCCAACCTTTATCAAAAGCAGGATCTTCCTCAATTGATTTATTATAAAACTTAAGAGCTAAATCATTTTTTTTGATTTGTTCATAACAAAAACCGATTTTAAGCAGTGTAAAGGCTGTAGTTCCTTCAATGCCCATCGCAATAGTGTATTGCTCTATGGCTTCTTCATGGCGGTCTAAGCGTTCTAAGACTTTTGCTTTTTCTAAATACGCTCCAACAAATGTATCATCAGAAATAATTGCAAAATCAAAAGCAGTAAGTGCTTTTTTTAGTTCCTGTTCCTCCAAATATTGTTTTCCCAACTGATGCCAAGCTACCTCACAGTATGGGTTTTGATCCAAATACCAATTCAAATATTTTATAGCTTCTTTTGTTTGGTTCAAAAATTCGTAACAATAGATAATGTTGTACAAAGAGGAGTAATCTTCTATGTCTAAATTAACACATTTCATAAAATGTGTCTTAGCTTGTTCATGTTGATTTAAGAAGAGGTGTTCCATTCCTATTAAAGAATGAATTTCAGAACAATCATCAGCAATTTTAAGGGCTTCCTTGAAAGTTTCAATAGCCTCGTGGTGTTGGTCTTTTTTGGAGTAAATATTAGCGCGTTGTATAAAAAGCTCCTCGTTGTTTGGTTCTAGTTCGAAAAGTGAGTTTAATAACTTTTCGGCAGCATTAAAGTCATTTTCAAAAATTAAAATTTCGACACGAAATAACCTTAAATTTATTGATGAGGGATGCTGGTCTAACCCTAAATTGATGGCTTTCTTTGCTAAGGCAACTTTTCCAATTTCTAGGTAATGATGGATGATGTTTTCAAATTCACTTGAATCAAAGAAAAAAACATTGTTTGTTTTTAACATTGACTCAAATTTTTTCAATGAGAATTTTTGACTGTCGTTAGAAGGGCTTAACTCCATAGAGTAATTTTTGTTATAATAAATTTAGGGCTATATCAGGCTGGCTTTAACTGTCTTGCTTAATGTTTTCAACAAATTAATTAACAGTCTTCTAAAACAGAATCTAATATTTTTAATATTGTAGTACATCCCAATGCCAATTCTTCAGTACTTATCGTCAATGGAGGAGTTATTCGTATAGCCTTGGGTTCATATAGAAGCCAAAATAAAATAAGTCCTTCTTCCATTGCTTTTACAACAACTGTATTTGTAATTTCAGCATTTGGTGTAATCAGTGTTAACATCAATCCTTTGCCACGGATTTCTTTAATGAGCGGGTGTTTCAAAGACTTACGGATAATTTTCTCTTTTTCCAAAACTTCTTGCATTAGCGAACTTTGAGTAATTTCTTTGAGCGTAGCCAAAGCTGCTGCTGCAATAACAGGATGTCCACCAAAAGTAGTAATATGACCTAATTTTGGCGCATCGGATAAGCTATCCATTAGTTTTGCCGAAGCCGAAAATGCACCAATAGGCATCCCTCCGCCAAGTCCTTTTCCTACCACTACAACATCAGGAGTACAATTGTAGTTTTCAAAACCAAAAACTTTCCCTGTTCGTCCAAAGCCGGGTTGGATTTCATCTAAAATCAATAATGCCCCCATGGCTTTACATCTTTTTTCAACTTTATGTAAATAATCATTTTGGGGTTCTATAAACCCTGCACCACCTTGAATAGTTTCTAAAATGACAGCTGCAGTTTTTGTAGTTATTTTTTTTAGTTCGGATTCTTCGTTAAAATGAATAAAACGAATATCTGGGAGCAGGGGTCTAAAAGGCTGCTTACGTTCTTCATACCCCATCACACTTAGTGCTCCCATGGTGTTTCCGTGGTAGGCTCTATGTGCTGCAATAAGTTCAGATCTTCCTGTAAAACGCCTAGCTAATTTCAAGGCTCCATCAATGGCTTCTGTTCCTGAATTTGTGAGGTAAGTTTTATCAATATGTTTAGGCAGGTGTTGTGCCAATAGACGAGTGAGTTCTAAAGCTGGCTTTTGAATGTACTCACCATATACCATTACATGCATGTAGCGATCCAATTGATTCTTTATAGCCTCAACAACTTTTGGATGTCTATGGCCTAAACTACAGGCTGACACCCCAGCTACAAAGTCAAGATATCCTTTTTGATCTTTATCATATATATAACACCCTTCAGCATGAGAAATTTCCATCGCTATAGGGTGTGGCGTTGTTTGTGCTTGAAACCTTAAAAAATCGCTTTTACTCAATTTTCTTTAATAGTTTTAAGTTTTTTATTCTTTACAAGATTTAATTTCTTTGGGGGAAGGTTTCGAGCGGCTTTGTTGATTGGCTTCAAAACTGGCTGATCTTTTTTGACCGTATTTGATTTTTTATTCTTTTTTGATGTTGCAGCATCATCAATACGCTTTCGAAGTTCTTCATCGAAAAATTCTTTTTGAGGCTTATATTCCTCCAACCCTTTAATTTTAGGTAAATTTAATGGAGGATCATCAGCAAACAAATCCTCTATACTTTTTGGTCGCTCATCGTTCCGCCAAATAAACCCTTTTAATTTTCGTTCTTTTTCAGGAAAATCTTCTTCAGGATAGGTCATCCCACCAATTTGATTAAGCTTCCTTAATTCGTCAATCTCATTTTCCGAAATCCATATTTTTATGGCACCAGATTTTGATTTATCGATGCCAATCAACTCATCTTCACTATTACGTAGATAATATATTGTTTCTGCATTTTTAATTACATCAATGGTTTCCAACGCATTATCAACAAATAAACCATTTAGGCGTTTGCCCGAAATTTGATTATAACCTTCACCTAAACTATCTTTATTTATCACAAATGCATTGTTAAACACTTTAAGTGAATCAAGTGTTTCGTTCTTAGAATTTGAAATCAAGTGGATAGAATCACCTGTAATTTGACTTTCAAAGTGCCATAAAATAGGGTGTTTTTTCTTTGTGAATACATCTGAATCAAGATCGTAGAAATTAATGAGTTGCGTTAATCCTGATTTTTGATTCATGTGAATAGAATCTGCTTTTCCACTCAGATTAGACTTAAACATTTTAGCATTGTAGTATCCACGGATAATTCGATTATCAGCTGGGCCAGTTACCATCAATGTATCACTGTGCATGAATATAGAGTCATTTTCTTGTTCAGTAATAGCAAGTGCTCTTTTGGTAATAAAAACTGAGTCCTTTTCTCTAAAAATCTCTGCGTAGTGCCCTTTGATTATACTGTTGTTTAGTGTGTCCGTGACAGTGATGTTGTTTGTAGCTGAAGCAAAGCTTTTATTGCGGTCAAAATAGAGACTATCACCCTCAACAATGCGGTCATTGTAATTGATTTTCGATTTCTTAACAAAATACCCAGTGTCGTTATTAGTGTTGTAATATCCACGTTCACAGTAAATTACACTTGCTTCACTCGTTATAGTTGTAGGTCCGTATAAAAATGCAAATCCAGATTCAGTGTAAAAATCTAACTGTTCAGTATCTATAATATATTCTGGGTTTACAAGCTTTACATTGTCTACAAATTGATATTTTTTTGATGTCATGTAGTATCTACCTCTTGTACTCGTAATCGTTCCCGAAGTGTCGCGAACTACCTTACCTTTTTGATTGTAGTACGCCTGTTGCCTGATACGATCAAAATGCAAAACATCAGTATATAACTTTGAGTTGGGATCGATCAAAATGACATCGCCACTAGCGTAAGCTAATTGTGTTTTACCACTATATTCAACATACTTAGAAGTCATATTGATGCTATCGCCTTGTTTGACGCGCACATTACCATAAGCTTCGATAAAATCCTCATTACCATAATAAATTGCCTCATTGCACCAAAGTTCGATTCCTTTGTGCTTGACATGTACTTGGCTTGAATTATTACGCGTTAAAATTGTCGCCCCTGGTTTATCTTCAACTATGTCCATATATGGAGCATATTCAATTTCTATTTGCTTTCTTTCTTGCGCACTTGTGAAGAATGGCATTGAAATAAAATAAACAAATATGATGTGCTTTATGTTCACGGCTTTGGATTCGAATTTCAACAAAAATAGGGAATCTCTAAAATTTTATGCTTAAATCAATATAAAATAAAAGAGCACTCTGGAGCTAGGGACGGTATTTTTACCTAAAAATCGTTTGCTTTCGGTCAGGGCCTACAGAAACAATTTTTATAGGGATTTGTAGTTCGTCCTCAAGAAATTCAATATAGTTAATGAGTGATTCAGGAAGTGTTTTGGCACTGTCCATGCTGGTCAAATCTTCTTCCCATCCTTTAAAATCAGTATATACTGGACTAACACTTTCTGACTCTATGTTATAGGGCAGATGTTTTATTTCTTTGCCTTTGTAGTTGTATGCAGTGCAAACTTTTAAAGTTTTAAATCCTGAGAGCACGTCAGCTTTCATCATCATAAGTTGTGTTACACCATTGACCTGACAAGCATAACGAAGTGCAACTAGATCTAACCATCCACATCGTCTAGCTCTTCCTGTAGTGGCCCCAAATTCATGACCTACACGACTCATGGTTTCACCATTTTCATCAAAAAGTTCAGTAGGGAAGGGGCCAGATCCTACACGTGTGGTGTAGGCCTTAAAAATTCCAAAAACATCCTTTATGGAGTTCGGTGCAACTCCTAAACCGGTACAAGCGCCAGCAGCAGTTGTATTAGACGAAGTGACAAATGGGTATGTACCAAAGTCAATATCCAACAAGGAGCCTTGAGCACCTTCAGCTAACACAGATTTTTGATCGCGTTGGGCTTGATGTAAATACTCCTCTGAATCAATGAATTCTAAAGATTTTAAAGTCTCAACAGCTTTAAAAAACTCAATCTCTAATTCATCCAAATCGTATTCAAGCTCAATATTGTAAAAATCAATCATCGCTTGGTGTTTATTAGCGAGTTGCCTGTATTTTGCTTTCCAGTTTTCTAATTCTAGATCTCCAACGCGAATACCATTCCTTCCAGTTTTATCCATGTATGTTGGTCCAATTCCTTTGAGGGTAGACCCAATTTTGGCTTTGCCTTTTGACGCTTCAGATGCAGCATCTAACAATCGGTGAGTAGGAAGAATAAGATGTGCTTTACGAGAAATCAATAGTGTTTTTCTGTAATCTACATTTTGATCTGTTAGTTTATCTAATTCTTTTTTGAAAATTACAGGATCAATAACAACTCCATTTCCTACAAGGTTTTTAACATCTTCGTGAAAAATTCCTGATGGGATAGTGTGTAAAACGTGTTTCATCCCATTGAAAACAAGAGTGTGGCCTGCATTTGGCCCTCCTTGAAATCGTGCTATTATATAGTAATTTTTGGTTAGTACATCAACAATTTTCCCTTTTCCTTCATCGCCCCACTGGAGTCCTAATAGCAAATCTACAGCCATGTGTTATGTTAGTTTTTAGTGTTTTTTTTTGTTCCGTAGAAGTAAAGAGAATGGTTTTGTATGTCAATGTCAAATACTTCTTCAATGGTTTTTTTTATGGTTTGAATTCTTGGATCACAAAACTCGATAACTTCTCCAGTATCTGTTAAAATCACGTGATCATGTTGTTTGTCAAAATAAGATTTTTCATACTGCGCCTGGTTGAGACCAAACTGATGTTTACGTACAAGCCCACATTCCAACAATAATTCAATGGTGTTGTATAAAGTTGCACGCGAAACACGATACTTTTTATTTTTCATTTTGATGTACAGAGATTCAATATCGAAATGTTCATCATTATCATAGATTTCTTGCAGTATGGCAAAACGCTCAGGCGTTTTACGCTGACTATTTTCTTCGAGATAAGTTGTAAAAACATTTTTTACAATTTCCTGATCGCTATTTTTTGATTTTATATTCATAATCGAAACTCCAAATTTAACTAATTTTTAGACTCTGGAAACCTTTTCAATGCCATTTATTTTTTTTAGTCGATTCATGAGTTTAGTTACAAAGCTTGTGTTGTTGACTTCTACGGCTATCTCCCCATAAAATGTACCACTATCCGAATCAAATTTGATGCTTTTAATGTTCACATTCATGTTAGAAGAAATTAATTTTGTAATATCACTAACGAGTCCTTTTTCGTCAATACCAGTAAGCTTGATTACAGCTCTAAATACTTGTTGTGAAGAATCAATCCATTTGGCTAATATAATTCTGTATGCATAGTTGGATTGTAGACTCACAGCATTTGGACAGTTTTTTTTGTGCACTTTTATTCCTTCTTTGATACTTAAAAATCCAAACACTTTATCACCAGGAATTGGATTGCAACACGAAGCTACTTTATAGTTAAGTTTTTCTTCCTCTTTACCAAAAACAAGCATGTCATACTTTGAGGTAATCTCATCGTTATCAATAGTTTCTGAAGGTGTAGCTTTTTTTCTTTGGATTTTACTTTTAATAAAACTAACCAAAACGTTACTTCTAGATGCGGCAAACTTTTTCAACATAGGGTTGTCAATACTTCCTATACCGATCCTGTAAAACAAATCAAGGCTAGTTTGCAACTTAAAATGGTTAACCAATTCATTTACAGAGCGCTCATCCAAATTGATTTTGAGTTGCTTGAGTTTTCGTCTCAAAATCTCTTTTCCTTCTTGGGCAATAAGCTTCTTTTCTGCCTTGAGCGATGATTTTATTTTACTGCGTGCTCGCGCTGTCGTTGCATAGTCCAACCAGTTCGAATTTGGTGTGGCATTTTCGGAAGTGATAATGCTGACTTGATCGCCGCTATTTAGAGTATGACTTAGAGGAACGAGCTTACCATTGACTTTTGCACCTCTTGTTTTTAGGCCAACCTCGGTATGAATACTAAACGCAAAATCTAATGGTGTGGCTTCTTTGGGTAGGGATTTTAAATCACCCTCGGGCGTAAATACAAAAATCTCTTTAGCATATAGATTTAGTTTAAATTCTTCTACAAAATCTACCGCATTTGCACCTGGATTGTCCATTACCTCTTGCAGTTTACCGATCCAACTTTCTAGGTTTTCATCATTGTTAATTTCACCTTCTTTGTACTTGTAGTGTGCTGCATACCCTTTTTCTGCAATTTCGTTCATTCGTTCGCTCCTAATTTGAACTTCTACCCAGCGCCCCTTAGGACCCATTACTGTGATATGAAGCGCTTCATAGCCCGTTGATTTTGGTGATGAAATCCAGTCTCTTAAACGCGTTGGATTTGGCCTGAAAAAATCGGTAACAATGGAGTAAATTTTCCAAGCTAAAAACTTTTCGTTTTTTAGTCCGGATTTATATATTATTCGGACAGCAAACTTGTCATATACTTCTTCAAATGAAACCCCTTGCTTTTGCATTTTGCGCCGAATGGAAAAAATAGACTTTGGACGACCTTTTATTTCGTATCTAATTTTTTCTTTAGTCAGGGCTCCTTCTAAAATCGTACTAATTTCACTTATATAATTGTCTTGATCTTCTTTACTTTCTTTTAGTTTTAGTAAAATAGACTCATAAACTTCTGGTTCAGTGTATTTTAAAGCCAAATCTTCAAGCTCTGATTTAATATTGTACAGTCCTATTTTATGGGCTAATGGCGCATAAATATATAGGGTTTCAGAGGCAATTTTGATTTGTTTATCTTCCCGCAGCGATTGAATTGTTTGCATGTTGTGCATACGGTCCGCTATTTTGATAATAATAACACGAACATCATCATTTAGCGTTAGCAGCATTTTTCTAAAATTCTCTGCTTGAAGCGAAATATCCTTATCTTTTTTTAAGCTAGAAATTTTGGTAAGCCCATTGACAATTCGTGCTACAGTTTCCCCAAACAACTGCTCAATATCACTGATAGAATAGTCTTCACAATCTTCTACAACATCGTGGAGAAGGGCAGCAGCAATAGAAGTTGCATCTAATCCAATCTCAGATGCTACAATTTTAGCTACAGAAATAGGGTGAAAAATATAGGCTTCTCCTGATTTTCTACGCTGGTCTTTGTGCGCATCAACTGCAACATCAAAAGCCTTTCTTATCATTTTTTTATCAGCAGCAGATAAATTGCGGTAGCTGATCTTTAGAAGTTCTTTGTACTCCTTAGCTATAGCGGCATTTTCTTTTTTAATATCTTCTGCAGTCATACCCTAAATCTAAAACAAACATTTGTAACAAACAACCGTGATTTATACTTTTTAATAAAAAATGTATAAACAATTTGTACTGCTAGAATTAGTTAAATCCACGTTGACGTTTTGCTTCAAACATAAGAATACCAGCCGCTACAGAAACATTCATAGAATCAACTTTACCTAGCATAGGTATGTGTATACATTGATTTGCAGCAACACGCCATTGTTCAGTAAGTCCATCAGATTCAGTGCCTACTACCAAAGCAGTTGGCTTTTTGTAATTTAGCGCTGTGTAGGGTTTAGAATCTTGTAAAATAGCACTGTAAATTTCAATTTTTTGTGCGCTTAAATAATCAATAAGTTCAGCGGATGATCCTACCACAACTTGGGTGCAAAATAGGCCACCGACACTAGATCTTATCACATTTGGGTTATACACATCGGTTTTGGGGTCCGCTATAAAAACAGCATCAACATTTGCAGCATCTGCAGTTCTTAGCAATGCTCCGATATTTCCAGGTTTTTCAGGCGATTCAGCTACTAAGATCAATGGGGTTTTGGAGTCGATTTTTAATTCATCCAAAGTTAAATTTTTGGATTGTGCAACAGCAAAAACTCCCTCTGTGCTACCTCGATAAGCTACTTTTTCATAAATCTTTGTATTAATTTTTACCCATTCAATTTGATGATTTTCTAATTGCTTAAGTTTTTGTAGATCAAATAAAAGAGGGTCAAAATAAATAGTTTTTATTGTGTACCCACTATTAACCGCTAAAAGAACCTCACGCTTGCCTTCAATAATAAAGAGTCCTTGTGCGCGCCGCTGTTTTGATTTTTCCTTCAGTTGAAAGAGGTTTTTTATTCTAGGGTTTTTTAAGCTATTAATCTCTCTTACCATGGTACAAAAATAGGTTTATTTTGCATGCATAAATAAAGCCCAAACTTTTATTTGGGCCTCAGATAGGTTTTTATTGATCTTTATATTTCTCTGTATATCTTTTCCATAGCTTTGTTTGATGACTCTCAAGACTTATATTTCGCCCGTCTATGAAAGCATGCTCTAATTGGTTTGTACGCATGTCCAAAGCGTCTCCTTGACTAATAAAAAGGGTAGCGCTTTTTCCGGTTTCTAAACTACCGTATTGCGCATCTATTCCAAGGATTTTTGCAGCATTCAAAGTAATAAGTTGCAAGGCTTGTTCTTTATCAAGCCCATACGCAACTGTAGTTCCAGCGTAAAAGGGTAAGTTTCTGGAATTCATTCGCTCCATATCACCACTGGCTTCAAGCGCAACAGTCACCCCCGCATCAACTAGCTTCTTGGCAAGTTTGAAAGGTAGATCATAGTCTTCATCGGATTTGCTAGGCCTTGAATGCACGCGTCTTAACAATACAGAAACATCATTTTCTTTGATCAACTCCGTTTGTTTGTAGGCTTCATAAGCACCAACCAAAACGACGTTTTCGATTTTGTATTGTTTTGTAAAGTTTATTGCATCAATGATACCTTTTTCATCGTCTACATGGATAAATAGTGTTTGATGTCCCGAAAACACGCCTTTCATGGCTTCAAATGGCAAATTGAGGCCAGGACTAGCTTTAATGTTGTGTACTTTAGCGTTATTAAAGTATGCGTTTAATTCCTGCAGCTCATCAGCATATTTTTTATTGATTTTTAGTCCAGGCTCTTCACCCATCCACCAACGTCCTCTAGAAAAGGTGTTAGGCCAATTCATATGAATGCCATCATCTATTTTTACAACG
Organism: Formosa sp. Hel3_A1_48; assembly: GCF_001735715.1. Lineage (NCBI taxonomy): Bacteria > Pseudomonadati > Bacteroidota > Flavobacteriia > Flavobacteriales > Flavobacteriaceae > Formosa > Formosa sp. Hel3_A1_48. Next base: position 114,886 of record NZ_CP017259.1, on the reverse strand, counting down.
GCGTCCTCCCAATTCCAAGCGTCAAGTTGAACTACAGAGGAGGTGCCTGATATTCGACCACCTCGTGGAGTAATTTGCGCCATTAATACACCATTCGGGCGCATTGTTTCCACAACCCTTGATTCTGTATTATAGGCAATTATACTTCTTATGTGGGGGTTCCAAGTTCCAATTTCTTCATCATCATCTGAAGCGCGTACGGCATCAATTTCAATAAGTCCAAGGGTTGAGTTTGGAATGATAAAACCAGGGTAAACATGTTTTCCTTTGGCATCTATAATTTCTATTTCTGAGTTTAGTTTGCTAGCATCCATTTTACCAACATATTGAATAGTACCATTGTCGAATACAACAAGACTATTTTTTATTAAACTTCCATTTCCAAGATGTGCTGTAGCACCGCTAATTGCTATAGTTTTCATCTGTTTTTTTGCTGGCGTTTGTTGCGCATTAAGCGTGAAACAAACGGCAAGAATTACTATAATCAGTACCTTAAATGTTCTCATAATATTTTTATTAAATTTGATCGTGATCTAGAGTGTCACAATGCATATCCTGTTTTGTTTCTACTTTTACAGCTTGGGTTTTCATTCCCTTATTTTTTTCTTTAAGCATCATTTGAATCAATATATTTCGCTCTTTTTGAATACTTTTTCGAAGTTGTTGGTCACGTTCAATATCAAAATATACAGCACCTTCAATTATGGTTTGTTCAGCTTTTGCATATACAGAAAGGGGGTGTTCATTCCAAAGCACTAGATCTGCATCTTTACCTATTTTTATGCTTCCAACTTTATCATCAATATGAAGTAGTTTTGCTGGATTTAGTGTCACCATTTTCCATGCATCTTCCTCAGAAGCTCCTCCGTACTTGACCGCTTTTGCAGCTTCTTGATTAAGGCGCCGAGACATTTCAGCATCATCACTGTTTATTGCTGTAACAACACCCACAGCGTTTAGAATTGCTGCGTTGTATGGGATGGCATCGTTTACTTCATATTTGTAGGCCCACCAATCGCTAAATGTTGAGGCGCCAACTCCGTGCGTTTTCATTTTATCTGCTACTTTATAACCCTCTAAAATATGCGTAAAGGTGTTGATATTGAAATCGAATTTTTCTGCTACTTTCATCAGCATATTGATTTCACTTTGGATATAAGAATGACAACTAATAAAGCGTTCTTTATTAAGGATTTCTGCTAGGACTTCCATCTCAGTGTCGACTCTAAAAGCTTGACCGCTTTTCTTTTTTTGATCATAGGCTTTGGCACGCGAAAAGTAATCAATATACATTTGTTCTACACCCATTCTTGTTTGAGGAAAACGACTGTAGCTGCCCCAGTTGGATTGCTTTACATTTTCTCCTAATGCAAATTTGATAAACTTTGGTGCATTTTTGTAAAGCAAATTTTGCGCTGACTCACCCCATTTCAATTTGATGAGTGCAGAACGCCCTCCAATCGGATTTGCAGATCCGTGTAATATTTGAATTGTAGTAACCCCGCCAGATAAATTTCTGTAAATATTAACATCATCGGCATCAACTACATCTTCAATGCTAACTTCAGCAGACGAATTTTGCCCAGCTTCGTTTATACTTGCTGCTGCGATATGTGAGTGCTCGTCAACAATACCAGACGTGAGGTGTTTTCCTGTTGCATCTATTATTCTTGCCTTACGAGATTTTAGATTACGGCCAATTTCTACAATTTTTCCATCTTTTACCAAGACATCAGTGTTTTGTAGTATTCCTTCGCTTTCGTTAGTCCAAACTGTTGCATTTTGAAAAAGAATAGTTTCAGACTCAGGCAATTGTAAAGAGCCGTATGCACCATTTGGATAACTAACTGCTAAAACTGTTTTGGCTTCAGCTTCTTTTTTATCTTTCTCAGTTTTTATTGTGTTTTTAGAACTGCTTTTTGTTAAGGTCAATTTTTTGATTGTCCCATCAAAGAAATCAACAGTTCCATTCAAATCCGGAGCATTGGAATCAAGTTTAGCGCTAAAGCGCATAAATTGTTGATTGACAGTGTCCTTTGTTGTGAATAGTAGGTGAACCCAGTCTTGATTCTGCTTGATTGAACAACTGAGGTTTAAGCTGTCTGACTTTAATTTCGCCTTGTGATTTCCTCTTTTACCAGAAATATCAAGTTTATATTTTTGCTTGTCTAGGTTAAAAGTGTAAGATCCATTTAAATCTTTTTGGTTAAACTCTTTAAAAATTGTTCTCGATCCTCGAATCCAGTGCTCGAAGATTGAGGTGTCTGAATCAAAAAATGCTCCAGATGTAATGGTGAAATTAGCATAACTGCCATTTTTGAGGTTTCCAATTTTATTGTTGTTTAATAATTGTGCGGGAACTGTAGTAAGCGCTTCGAGTGCTTTGCTAGCACTCCATCCGTGTTCAATTGCATTTTTAACATGATTTTTGAATTCACTTATTGATTTCAATCCATATGTGGTTAGTGCAAAAGGAACATCATTATCATTTAAAATTTTAGGATTTGTCGGCCTTTGGTTCCACTCTTTCATGCTTTCTAACTCCAGTTTGTTGGCTAAAAAACTATTTTCGACATCATACGATTTTGGAAAATTGACCGGTATAATGAATGCTGCATTTGTGTTTTTTATGGTACTTATGCGTTCATATTCATCTCCACCACCCAATATAATGTATTGAACTCCAAATTGATCACCAACAGCGTCTGCTCGAAGCGCATTTGCTCTACTTCCAGCTGCCATAATTTGAACTAAATCCGAATTGTTGTTAAATGCTTCTATTGATCGATCTATCGTCGTTCTATTTTCTTTTTTGTACCAATCGGCATCTTGGTACAATTGGCGCAATAGTGCCATTGCTCCCATGATGGAGGTCGGATAGGATTGTTGGGATTTTACACTTTTCGAGAACGAAATATATTGCGCTGAGCGACCAGAAAGTATTCTCTTGGCATCTGAGCCATTTACATCCAGAGCTATCAGTGCTCCATTACCTCGGACAATTCCATCTTCTATGTGTGTATTAACCACTCCAAAACCCTGTTGCAGCATCGATTTGGCAGTTTTTTTATTAAACTTGAAAGCAGTGAGTGCATTTTGTTCTGGACGAATGTGATCATTCCAATAAAAACCTTCTCTAGAGGGGCCATATTGTGGACTATTGCCATTGCTTTCCCGTTTAGGTTTATCCACACCAAAAGTTGAATACAAATCAATAAATGAGGGATATATGCTACTGCCCTTTACGTCAATGACCTCTGTGTTTTCCGGAATTTCAATATGCGCTCCGCTTTTCACGACTATGCCGTCTTTTATTAAAAGTGTGCCATTTTCAATTATACTGTTGGGTGTAATAAAAATTTTAGCATTAGTGATAGCAGTGTAATTTGAAGCTTTTGTTTTTACACCATCATTTTTTGGGAAATAATCTTGAGCATGTGCAATAAATGAACAAATGAGCCCAAAAAGTAGCAATTTGATTTTTTTCATCTTCTTAAATTTAGCAATGCTAAATATATGAATAAACTATCTAAAAAAAATCATAAATCTTTGTTGTTCTTATTGATCAGTCTGCGCTTCAAAATGCCCCACAATTAGACCAACAACATAGCTGTAGCTCTTAATGCCTTTGTCTTGGGCGTTTGCTTTTAAAAAGTTATTGTAAATCGATTTAAATAAAGGTTCTAAAGGGTTTTTATATTGGGCCCAGTGCATACTTCGGTTTTCAAAATCAGTTAAAATTCCCGGATTTACCTCCTCTTTTATTTCTTCGAACACTTTTTTATTTCTATTGGACAATTCAACTAGGCAATAGCGCAGTGCAAAAGAATACGCAGCATACTTAATATGTAGATCGCTGTGTTGATAGGTCGCTAAAAAGGCTATAAAATTAGCTTCACTCTCAGCAGCATAACCCAATTGATGGGCTTGTTCATGGGCAAGTGTTAACGCTAAGGAATTAGTTGGCGCTTTATAATTTACTTGTGCTTCGTTGGTAAAGGGGTTCAAATAACCACTAAACCCCATATAAGTAAGAGGCATGCTAAGTAAAGATAATTTTTGACTTGGATTTTTGTACTTTAAATAAGGATATATTCTAGCGCTGTTTAGATAGCCCTTAACAGATTTTTTTTTCAGTACATCAAAATCATTTGGAATTATGACGATTGCACTGCTATCTTTTACTAATTTTAAATGAACTTTGTTTGTAAATGCTGTAATTTTTCTTGTTGTTTGAATTAGTTGTTCAGTAGTATAAATTGGATTGATATTTTGTTTTTTATGAAGGGGTAAACGGTAATAGTTTAACCCCCAAAACACATGAAACACAAAATATAAAATGGATGCAGTTGAAAGCAGATCGACAATAGTTTTTCTTGGACTTTTTAGTACTTTTTTCCTATGTGTAAAAAACCACCAAAGAACGTACCCAATAACTGTAATGTACAGTAAATCTCCTACCGAGAAGGGCACCCAGCCATACAATAGTCGCAAGGCATTTGAAATCTTAGGATAAACTATGTTGCTGTAATTTTCCTCTACCCAATAGGGGTAACTCGACAAAATTTTGACGAAGAATATTTGAGGCAAAATACTAAATGCAATAAATAGTCTTAAAGTTTTCGACATAGTTCAAAAATAGAAAATTATATTTAGGTTTAAGACGATATCCGTACCTTTGTAGCTCTAATTTTACACCATGAATACAACAATCAGACAATTGAGCCCTGTAGCAATTTGGTCAAATTTTGCCGATTTAAATACGGTACCCCGTCCATCCAAAAAAGAAGAGCGCGTTATTACATTTATTAAAGATTTTGGTGTTGGTCTAAACCTTGAGACCATAGAGGACGAAGTTGGTAATGTTATCATCAAAAAACCAGCCACTCCAGGAATGGAAGATCGAAAAGCAGTGGTTTTGCAATCACACTTGGATATGGTTCATCAAAAAAATATGGATACAGATTTTGATTTTCTAACCCAAGGCATCCAGATGTATGTTGATGGTGATTGGGTAAAAGCCAATGGCACAACACTTGGAGCTGATAATGGTTTGGGAGTAGCCACTATCATGGCCGTATTGCAAAGTACTGACATACCTCATCCAGCGCTAGAAGCATTATTTACTGTAGATGAAGAAACCGGAATGACTGGAGCTATGGGACTCCAGCCCGGACTGTTAAAAGGAGAAATTCTTTTGAACCTAGACACTGAAGAGGATGATGAAATTGGTGTGGGTTGTGCTGGAGGAATTGATATAACCGCAACAGGCTCTTACAGCGAAGAGCCAAGGCCTCAATCCACAGTTGCTTATGATCTTTCCGTTAAAGGACTACAAGGTGGACACTCAGGTATGGACATCCACAAAGGATTTGGCAATGCCAACAAACTTATAAGCCGTTTGTTGTACGATGGTTTTGACCGTTATGGACTTCGCATTTCAAAAATTGATGGTGGTAGTTTACGTAATGCTATTCCGCGAGAGAGCAGGGCTGTTGTGGTGGTCGATGCAGTGCATAAAGATGCTTTTGAAAGCGATACAGAACATTTAATTTCTGCAATTGAAAAAGAATTTGACACTATCGAACCAGAACTTAAAATTGTACTAAACCCCACCAATTTGCCTGAAGCAGTGATGGAGCTTGGAGTACAACAGCCTTTGCTTAAAGCTCTACGTGCGGCGCACAATGGTGTATACCGTATGAGCCCTGATATTGAGGATTTGGTGGAAACATCCAATAATGTAGCGCGTGTGCTTATAGAAAATGGACAAATTCATATAGGCTGTCTTACTCGTTCGTCTGTGGATAGTTCCAAAATGGATTTGGCACAGACTCTTAAAGCAACCTTTGAATTGGCTGGATGCGCCGTAGAATTTTCTGGAGATTATCCAGGTTGGACGCCCAATATGAAGGCCTCAATTTTAAAAGTTTTAAAAGATTTGTATGTTCAACTTAATGGTTCTGAACCTCATGTTGCTGCTTGTCATGCAGGGCTGGAGTGTGGCATATTGGGCACACATTATCCCAGTATGGAAATGATTAGTTTCGGGCCTAATATAAAAGGCGCACACTCTCCAGACGAACGTGCACAAATTTCTTCTGTACAGAAATTCTGGGTATTTCTTAAGGCGATTTTAGCAGCTATTCCAGAAAAGCTATAAAAAAACCCCGCATTAGCGGGGGTGTCTTAATGATTTAACTTGTTGCGTTATTCAGTACCAAGTTCCACAATAAAAATCAAATCTGAATTTGGTTTTATAGGGCCTCGGCCATTTTCGCCATAAGCAAGGTGAGAGGGCAGGTAAAAGAATGATTTTTGTCCTCTAGTCATGGCCAATACACCTTCTTTAAAACCAGGAATCATTTGTGCATCGGCACTAAATTTCATTGGCATTTGGTTGTATAACCCTCGTTGTTCTTTCTGAGGGTCGTAAGTGCCACACTTTACATCAACATCTTTTACGTTGGTACTAAAGAGTTTTCCATCGGTAAAATATCCTTCATAATATAGTTTTACAACAGATCCCAATGCTGGTTTTTGGCCATTACCTTCAACAATAGTGTAGGAGAGGAGACCAGAATCTGTAGGTTTGGCTTTGCTTTTGTAGTCTTCTAAAACAGGAAGAATCGAAGCTGCAGCAGCTTCCATTTTTTCTTCAGCGATTTTCTTTTGACGTTCGGCTTCCTTTTTGGCTTCTTCTATTTTTTTAAGACGTTTTTTTTCAAGAAGTGGTAATTCTTTTTCCCAAGTTTTTGCGGCATCAAAACCTTTGGCACTGAAACCTTGACGAATAATATTGATTGATAAAATTTCAACATCTTCAAGAGGTTTATTGCTTCCTGGAGCGACTGCTACATTCGAAATCGAATCTTGTACTTCCATTCCTTTTACAACTTGCCCAAAAACTGCGTGTCGATTATCGAGGTGAGGTGTAGGCACTTCTGTAATAAAAAACTGACTACCATTGGTTGATGGACCAGAGTTGGCCATAGACAATACACCTGGTTTATCATGTTTTAACGTTTCATCAAATTCATCCCCAAATTTATAACCTGGATCACCCATACCAGTAGCAGTTGGATCACCGCCCTGAATCATAAATTGATCAATGACTCTGTGAAATATAGTACCATTGTAATATGGTTTACCTTTTAACGAATCTGCTAGTAGTGGATGTGTTCCTTCTGCTAGTCCTACAAAATTCGCTACTGTAAGTGGGGCTTTTTTGTAAAATAATTGAACAACCATAGTATCTTTTGTGGTGGCAAATTCTGCAAATACGCCATCACCTAGTTCTGGGTATTTGTTTTGACAAGAGGAGCTGCTTAGTAATAATAGAATACCAAATAGGGTAGTTATAGATTTAGTGATTTTCATGATGTTTTTGTTTAGTGTGTCGTTATTAATTTTTAATTATATCGCGTACAATAACCTCACATATTAGTGGGGTATTTGCATCTATTTTATTATCATCTCCATAGTAACCATACGCCATTTGAGATGGAAAAATAAAGGTAATTTTTTCGCCTTTTCGCATTAATTTTATACCCTCTCTAAGCCCAGAAAACAATTCTTCTTGATCTACAAAATATGTTTTTAAGTTGGTTTCATTCATGGAATAAATCCATTCACCAAATAAATTTTTGATACTGTAGGTGTAAATGACCTGATCACCAAACTTCGGAGTGTATAATTCTTTATCGTTTTTGAAGTTATATTTATACCAAAACCCATAATCTGAGGCAATAAAGGTATTGTCTTTATCTACAAGTTGCTTAATTAGTTTGTATTCTCTTTCGTTTCGGGATTTGTTGATTTGAATAGAAGTATCAATAAAACTTCCTGAATTTTGCTGAACTGGCAGTCGAGCATTTGAGGGCTTACAGCCTAGAAACAAAATAATTACGGTAAGTAAACGAAAAACAGACATTATTTTAATTTTGATGCTAATGCTTTTACTAATTTTTTAAATTCTTCAACTGTCTTTTCTAAAGAAAGCGTGCTTTTGCCACCAGCTGCATTTTTATGCCCACCACCACTAAAATGTTCACGAGCCAATAGATTGACATCAAAATCGCCTTTGGAACGCAACGATATTTTAATGATTCCTTCTTCTTTATTTTCAATAAAAATTGCCGCTAATTTCACACCTTCTACGGATAAGCCGTAATTAACCAACCCTTCAGTATCTCCTTTTTGTTGACCAATTTTATCGAGTTCTTTTTGCGATAATGTTATGTAGGCTGTATGCAATGGTGCGATAACAGTGAGGTTGTTAAGAGCAGTCCCCAACAATTTTATGCGTTCAAAACGATTAGCGTCATACACTTTGCTGTGAATTTCGGAGTGTTCAACTCCAATCTCAATTAGATGTGCCGCTATACGATGTGTTGTGCTTGTTGTTTTTGGAAAACGGAACGATGCTGTATCCGTCATAATACCAGTGTAAAGTGCACTCCCGATTGCTTTATTAATCAAAGCTATATCTCCTAGCTGATCGATAAAATTATAAACCATTTCAGCAGTAGAACACATATTCACATCAGAATAGGTGTAAGCTGCGTAATTATCTGGTTGTTGGTGATGATCGATCATAATTTTCAAAGCAGTATTTTCAGTCAACACCTTTTGCATTGATCCACTGCGGTGTAAAGTGTTAAAATCAAGGGTAAATACAAGATCTGCAACTTCTAACTTTTTTTGAGCTTTTTTTATATTTTTCTCAAATTGAATCACTGATGATGTTCCTGGTATCCATTTTAAAAAATTGGGATAGTCATTGGGTACAATAACATCTGCAACGTGTCCTTTTTGTATGAGATAGTGATAAAGGCCCAAAGATGAACCAATAGCATCACCATCTGGGTTAACATGGCAAACAATCACTATGTTTTTTGGCGATTGTAATAAGGACTTTACATCGTTAAAAGTTAAACTTTTCATAAGAAACAAAGATACAACTTTTTATAAATAGCTCTGCAGTCTGTTTTCATTTCAAAATCATTACTTTTGCACGAATTAAATTTTAAATATGGCAAACAATAGAACTTTTACGATGCTTAAGCCTGACTCAGTTGAAAAGGGAAACATCGGCCCAATTTTAGAAAAAATAACCTCTTCCGGATTTCGTATTGTAGCGATGAAGTTAACTCAATTGACTACAGCCGATGCTGAGGCTTTTTACGACATTCATAAAGAACGTCCATTTTTTGGAGATTTAGTAACGTATATGACTCGAGGTCCCATCGTTGCTGCAATCTTGGAAAAGGATAATGCTGTTGAAGACTTTAGAGCACTGATTGGCGCAACAAATCCAGCAGAGGCTGCTGATGGCACCATCCGCAATATGTTCGCTGATTCTATTAGCGAAAATGCTGTCCATGGAAGTGATAGTGATGAGAATGCCGCTATTGAAGGTGCTTTTCACTTTTCAGGACGCGAGATGTTTTAAAACTTTTCTCAAATTCAAAATTAAACCACACCACAGGTGTGGTTTTTTGTTATCTTAAAATCACTTTTTTAATAACTTCTTTACCCAATTCTTCGTTGATCATAGCGATGATTTTGTCTTTTCCATAGGCCAATTCTTCGCGCAACACAGATGAGCTTAAAGCTACATACAAAGTACCTTTATGTAGTTTGATGCTGCTGGTGTAGTTGTTTACACCATTGCCCATAAGTTCGCGCCAGGCATTGGCTACGTTTACACTGTCCAATCCTTTCTCTAATTTGTTATTTTCAACAAATGAAGCCAAAACTTCGTTTATTTTTTGATGGTCGTTGTGGCGTTTACTCATTCCTCTAAGTTTAAAGGTTTGTAAGGTTTATAGGTGTATACAAAACCCTCGGTATTGGCTAATACCAGTGCTGTGGTACTTGCCGAAATAATTTCTTCACTGTATGTAGTTGCATTATCATTATATATCAAAAACAAGCTATTGTGTTCTGTTTTAATTTCAAAATTAAGCACATCATCAGAGGTTTCAAAAGTTCCTTGAAAATTTGGTTTTAGCTTTTTACGAAAACCCGAACGATCTGAATTGATTTTAAAATAATCAATTCCTGTACTGATTTTGAATGCTTTAATTTTTGCCCCGTTCTTATGGACTTGATCAATTTCCCAATAGCCCTCCACAAAACTGAGGTATTGTGCTGGATCCGTTTTACAACTCATGATCATAAGTAAAGAAAAGCAGATTAAGTTTTTCATAACTGGAAAATTTCAAAAGATTGATGGACATTTTTCACGGCCTTTTCGGTGCGCTCAGCATGGGTGTCAGAAATGAATAGCTGCCCAAAACTATCGTCATTGACCATGCCAATGATACGCTCTACACGTTGTTCGTCCAATTTATCAAAAATATCATCCAAAAGCAAAATGGGAGTAGTTCCGCTTTGCGATTTTATAAAGTCAAATTGTGCCAGTTTCAGCGCAATTAAAAATGATTTTTGTTGCCCTTGACTTCCAAATTTCTTAATTGGATATTCCCCAATATTTAATTCAATATCATCTTTGTGAATGCCTACACTAGTGTATTGTAGTACACGGTCTTTATTAATATGTGATTTTAGTAATATTTCAAGTGACTGATTATTTAATTGACTTTTATATTCCAAGCTTACCATTTCATTTTGATTACTAATTGCCTTGTATTGTTTTAGGAAAACTGGAATAAAAGCCTCGATAAATACCTTTCTTTTTTGATGGATTTTAGCCCCCAAATCGGATAGTTGTTCATTGTACACTTCTAACGCATTAATATCAAAAGTATTTTGGTTTGAAAAATACTTTAATAAGGCATTGCGTTGACCTAAAATTTTGTTGTATTGAATCAAATGCTCAAGATAGATTTTGTCGCTTTGCGAAATTACCCCATCAATAAATTTCCGTCTCATGTCGCTACCTTCTGTAATTAAATCACGGTCTGCTGGAGATATAATGACAAGAGGTAAAAACCCTATGTGATCACTAAAGCGTTCATATGCTTTAGCATTACGTTTGATGATTTTTTTGTGCCCTTTTTTGAGCGAAACAATTATTTTTTCTTCACGATCTTCTTTAGAGTAATTGCCGTCTACAACAAAAAACTCTTCTCCGTGTTTTATGTTTTGAGACGCGATGGGGTTGAAGTAGCTCTTCCCAAACGATAAATGATATATGGCGTCCAAAATATTGGTTTTACCAATCCCGTTAGGTCCAACAAAGCAATTCACCTTTTTGTTAAATTCAAATGATCTGCTGTCAAAATTTTTATAGTTTACTAAATTTAGTGACTTTAGGATCATTTGGATTTAAATTGGTTTAAAATTATATTTTTGATAGGAACTAGACTATTAATGGTGCAAAATATTGAAAAATAACAAATAAATTATCATTAATTTAAGAATAAAATTATATTTTTGCCCCTCATATTTTAGAACATTATGGCTACATATAAGAAACGCGGCGGGAAGCCAAAAACAAAAGCAGAAAAACAAAGCTCAATCGAGGAAGGTTCAACAACTGCAGAGGTCTTCAAATCACTAGATGAAAATGCTTCCAAAACTGAGCAATGGGTTGCCTCAAATCAAAAATATATTTTTGCTATTGTTGGCATTGTAGCGGTTTTAGTTTTAGGTTTTTTGGGGTATGATAAATACATACAACAACCCAATGAACGCTTGGCAATGAACGATATGTATTCTGCGCAAAAACATTTCAATGAGGCGGTCAATGGTACAGAACAAGATTCATTGTTTTCTCTTTCTTTGAATGGTGCTGATGGGAAATACGGTATGCTAGATATTGTGGACACATACAGCGGAACAAAAGCTGGGAATTTAGCTAATTATTATGTTGGCATGGCTTATCTAAATATGAAGGACTACGTTAACGCAATAGAGTATTTAAATGCTTTCGAGTCCACGGATGATGTTTTGGGACCAATCGCCAAAGGAGGTATTGGAGATGCATTTGTTCAACTCGAACAACTTGACGAGGCCTATGATTATTATGTTCAAGCTGCAAATGACAGAACTAATAATTACACAACACCAATGTACTTGTATAAAGCAGGTGTAATCGGTTTAAAATTGGGTAAAAACTCAAATGCTTTGAGCTTTTTTAATACTATAAAATCCGATTTCCCCAATAGTACAGAAGCCAAAGATATTGATGTTTTCATAGGAAAAGCACAAGCAGCGCTTAACTAAAAAACGCATGGCAACGGCAAATACAAATCTTTCTAATTACGATAAATCAGCACTTCCAGATGCATCTAGTTTCAAACTGGGTATTGTTGTTTCGGAGTGGAATGCTGAGGTTACCAATGGGCTTCTTCAGGGTGCTCTAAAAACATTGTTAGATTGTGGTGTTTTGGATCATAATATTTCTGTTCATAAAGTTCCTGGTAGTTTTGAACTTATTTTTGGTGCAAAAAAACTGCAAACTTCGGGAGTCGATGCTGTAATTACCATAGGCTGTGTAGTTCAAGGAGAAACAAAACACTTTGATTACGTTTGTGCAGGGGTAACACAAGGAATTAAGGATTTAAATATAAACCATTCAATTCCGGTGATTTTCTGTGTTTTGACTGATAATAATCTTCAGCAATCACTAGATCGATCTGGAGGAAAGTATGGAAACAAAGGCGTTGAAGCCGCAGTAACCGCTCTAAAAATGATTGATTTTAACAGATCTATATAATTTAGTTTAAATTTTAGACTCCTCTTTTTTATACTGTAATTTTTAAGTATTTTTGATTTAATCGAACTTACATTTTTTATGGTAAAATTCAGACCAAGAACTCAACGTAAAAAAACCTTCTCAGTATCATGGTTAGTGGTAGTTGTCATTGTAATTTTAATTGGAATGTTTGTTTTGGATTTGAAATATATTTAGATATGGGGTTATTTAAACTCAGAAAAAATAAAAAATTCAATTACGAGCCACGTTATTATAAAGGGGATTCAAATCCTTTTGAAATGAAACACAAGTTCGATGACCAGCGAGTGACCGTTCAAAAAACTAACTTAAAAGGTACTTTGAAAAATGCGCTTAATGATGCTAAGCACACAGATCGTGCGACCAGCAGACGAATAGGGTTTATTATTATGGTTCTTGTTTTTATCGCTTTGTGGATCATTGATTTTGACCTTTCATTATTTTTTAGCTAATGGCAGACATCATAAACCTTTTACCAGATCACGTAGCCAATCAGATTGCTGCTGGAGAAGTTGTTCAACGGCCTTCTTCAGTCGTAAAGGAATTACTAGAAAACGCTATCGATGCCGGATCCACTACTGTAAAGTTATTCATCAAAAATGCTGGAAAAACTCGTATTCAAGTTATTGACGATGGTAAGGGGATGAGTGATACTGACGCACGATTAAGTTTCGAGCGTCATGCAACCTCTAAAATTAATTCTGCGGAAGATTTATTTTCCTTAAACACAAAAGGATTTCGTGGAGAGGCTTTGGCCAGCATTGCCGCTATTGCACATGTAGAGCTCAAAACTAAACAAGAAAATGACGAGTTAGGAACCGCTATCACCATAGAAGGAAGTATAGTAAAAAAACAAGAGACTACTGCTACTTCAAAAGGAACATCTATAGCTGTCAAAAATTTGTTTTTTAATATACCTGCCCGGCGAAATTTCCTCAAATCTGATGCTGTAGAATTGCGCCATATAATCGATGAATTTCATCGAGTAGTTTTAGCACATCCCCAAATAAATTTTTCAATGTACCACAACGACAATAATTTATTTGACTTGCGATCCGAAAATTTTAGACAACGTATTGTACATACCTTTGGAAAAAAAACAAATGAGAAGTTAGTACCCGTCGATGAGGATACGGAGTTGTTAAAAATAAGTGGTTTTGTCGGAAAACCTGAGTTTGCGAAAAAATCAAGGGGAGAACAATTTTTCTTTGTTAATCAGCGCTTCATCAAAAGTCCTTATTTGAATCACTCTATTCAAGCGGCTTTTGAAGGTTTATTAGCTCCAAATAAATATCCAAGCTATTTTTTGAATTTGACAGTTGACCCAAAGTCTATTGATATTAATATTCACCCCACTAAAACAGAAATTAAATTTGACGACGAGCCCACTATTTATGCCTTGTTACGTGCTGCCGTAAAGCACAGTTTAGGACAATTTAGTGTTGCACCTATCCTTGATTTTCAGCGGAATGCGGCTCTAGATACTCCGTACCATCAACAAAGCGATAACGTATCAACCCCAAGAGTTGAGGTTGATCCAGATTTTAATCCATTTTCTAGTTCTAAGCCTAACAAAAGTACACCAAGTGCACCTGCATGGGAAAGTCTTTATACGGGCATAAAATCGGCAGTGAACAATACTAATGATTTTAGCGAAGTGCAATTTGAGTCTGATGAGCTGCAATCCTCAATTTTTGACGAAGATGAAAGCAAAAAGGTCCAAAACACCTTTCAATTACAACATAAGTACATTATCAGTACCATTAAATCTGGCATGGTTGTTATCGACCAAAACAGAGCTCACCAACGTATTTTATATGAAGATTTTTTAAAACAAATTACCTTGAAAGGTACGGTTCGTCAGCAGCTGATGTTTCCGCTAAGTTTTGAGTTTTCAACAAAAGATTCCGAGGTATTTCAAACCTTAAAGGAGCAATTGGAACATTCTGGTTTTGTATTTGATGAATTGAGTAATAAACAGGTCACAATTTCTGCTATACCCGCAGCGTTAAAGGAAAGTGATGTTGCAAAAGTATTTAACCAGCTTATTGATGATGTGCATAATGAAGTTCCTGATTTTAATTTCAGTTCTAGTGATTTATTGGCTAAAACATTTGCTAAAAGTCTTGCAATCAAAAACGGAAAAAAGCTAAATGTGACTGAGCAAGAGTTTATTGTTAACTCATTATTTGCTTGTAAAGAACCGACGCTCTCTCTGAATAATAAGGCTATTTTTAAGACCATAGAAATTACAGAAATAGAATCTAAATTTAATTAATATGCTTAGAATTACTCCTACTGTCAAACACCTAGTAATCTTGAATGTTATTATATTTCTGGGCACATACCTTATGGGTAATGAAGACTTATTTTTCAATCTGTTAGCTCTTTTTTATCCATTGAGTAGCTACTTTGAGCCCTGGCAAATTATTTCGCATATGTTTATGCACGGGAGTTTTCAGCATTTGTTATTCAATATGTTTGCGCTCTGGATGTTTGGAACTGCTGTCGAGCATTATTTTGGTCAAAAAAAGTTTATTGTATTTTACATCAGTTGTGGCTTGGGCGCAGTAGCACTTACTTTTTTAGTTTATTATATTCAGATTTATCCTTTAATAACCGAATTAGAAGGGCGTGGATTTACTTTCGAATTTATAAAAGAAACTTCTCGTTTAAATATTCTGCAAAACAATATGTTTAAGGGGGAGATTTTAGTTCAAAAAATGCAGGTTATTCTTGATAATTTTGGCTACAGCTTGAGTCAAATAGATCAAAACACCTTTAGTAGTATATTTGATTTAAATGTAAAAAGCAATTCATCCATGGTTGGTGCTTCTGGTGCAATAATGGGTATTTTAGTGGCTTTTGGTATGATGAATCCCAATGCTGAACTGATGATGATTTTTCTGCCTATTCCGATAAAAGCAAAATATTTTATCCCTGGAATTATTGCTTTGGATTTGTTTTCTGCCATCTCTGGAGTTTCAATTTTTAGCCCAAGCAATACGGCTTATATAGCCCATATTGGTGGTGCGCTTACTGGATTCTTACTTATGTACTTTTGGAAAAAAAATCAATTTGACAAATACCGTTGGAATTAAATGAGTAGCCTGAAACAAGATATAAAAACAAAGTTTTTGCACTTACACGTTTTAGAAAAAATAATTGTATTAAATACAAGTCTATTTTTTTTAGGAATAATCCTGAATTTATTGGGTATCAATCTTTTAGACTGGTTTTCGTTACCATACAGGTTTTCAGAAGTTCTTTCACATCCATGGAGCATAATTACATATGGGTTTTTGCACCATAGCCTTGGGCACCTCTTTTTTAATATGTTAGTCTTGTATTTTATAGCGCAATCTTTTGCTAATTTATTTAAACCTCGTCTTTCATTTAAAATTTACATTTTGGGCGTTATTTTTGGCGGTTTAGCATTTGTATTTGTTTCTATGCTCATCCCAGATTTACTGCGCATAAATGGCCCTTTAGTTGGTGCGTCAGCAGGAGTTCGTGCTTGTATTTTATTCCTTTGTGTGTATTGGCCAAATAAACCCATAGGATTTTTCTCTTTTAGGTTTCCTTTGAAGTATTTGGGAATAGCTATGGTCCTTTTAGATTTGCCAGGTTTGATGTCGTTGAATTCTGGTGGAACAGTTGCTCATATTGGGGGTTATCTTTCGGGCTTTTTGTATGCAAAACAACTTAAAATTGGAAAGGACTTAGGTTCTTTTCTTGATGTTGTTTTAGATTATTTAAAATCGGTAAATAAGTTAAAAACTGTTCACAAATCTAAGTCACCTACCATGGGCGGAAAACAAAAAAAAGAGTTTAATGCATTCCCACAGCAAAAACAAATAGATTTGATATTAGATAAGATTAGTAAAAGTGGATATGATAGTTTAACACAAGCGGAAAAAGATTTTTTATTTCGTGCAGGAAAAAAGTGATTATTTTGAAACGTTTAAACTTTTTTGATAAAATTTTATTTCTTCTAAACAGTTTAGTTTCTACACTATTACTCCTTTCTTATTTTCTACCTTTTTTACCACCTAAAACATTTTCACATTTGGCCGTTTTGAGTCTTACCGTACCTTTTTTGATTCTCATTAATATTTTATTTTGTGTCTATTGGTTAGTTAAAATTAGACGGCAATTTTTATTATCAGCACTAGTTTTAGGTCTTGGATACAATCATTTATTGTCATTATATAACTTTTCGGGTAGTGAAACTTCGGCTGAAGAAGAAGGCCTAACCCTCATGAGTTATAATGTTCGTTTACTGAATTTTTACAATTGGATCAACGATCAGGCTATCCCAGAAAAAATACAAGCTTTTATTGAAAAACAATCACCAGATATATTATCAGTTCAAGAATACAACAGTAGCGAAGCTCTACCATTGGATTACCCATATGTGTTCAGCTCAGCTTCAAAAACTAAATCTGAGTTAGTGATTTTTTCAAAATATCCTTTTTTGGATAAGGGGATTATAAAGTTTTCAAATTCTGCGAACTCGGCAATATACGCTGATATTCTGATTAACTCCGATACACTCAGAATTTATAACATTCATCTTCAATCTTCGGGCGTAAACCCAAATGTAAAAAGATTAGATTCAAAAACATCCGACCGGCTTTTTAAACGCCTAAGCAAAACGTTTGAAGCTCAACAAGACCAGGCCGAGTTGGTTTCTAATCACCTGCTCAACTCTCCTTATAAAACCATTTTAAGTGGTGATTTTAACAATACTGCTCATTCTTATGTATACCGCCTTTTGAAATCAAATTTAAACGACGCTTTTGAAGTAGCTGGTAGTGGTTTTGGTTCTACATTTGCATTTCAATACTTTCCTTTGCGCATCGATTTTATTTTAGTCGATGAAGGGTTAAAGGTTTCAAGTTTCAAAAATCATAATGTTAAGTATTCCGATCATTTCCCAATTTCGACATTAGTACAAAGCGATTAGCTCTAAACTGCAGGATGATTTTTGATGTAAAGAAGTGTTTCTGGTCCTAAATTAAATAATAAATCTAAGATACTTAGGTTTTGTAAATAACCATGTTTGTTTTCAAATACTTGGATGTAAGCTTCGGTTTTAATCGAATTATTATTTTTTGTTTCAATTAAAAATCTATAGTCTTTACCATCGTATTTTTTTTTAAAAGTTTTTGACATACTATAATTGAGTTTAAAATCTAAACACTCATTAATTCGACTGATGCATTCAAGGTTAAAGAACGTCAATTCGTCACTTTTTTTGCTAAAAAGAGGTTTTAATTCATCCTCATAAAATTCAAAAAAGGGTGAAGTTCGATATGCACTTTCTATAGATTTCCAATGTATACTTTTCCAATTTGTACTGTTATCTATACGGATCTCACTCGTTTTCTGTCTATTTAATTGTGAGTAATGCACAGGAATGTGTAGTCCTAATTGGCCATTTGCTCCATAGATGTAGCATCGATTTCTAAGAGTTTGTTTTTGATAATTATCATGCATCTCAAAAACGATATTTTTGTTTTGTACAAAAATGATATAGTTTGCAATACTTGGAATATAAGAAGGATAAATCAGACTCATCAATGCTATTAGGCCGCTGTGTTTTTATAGTTCTTCCATTTTTTGTAGCCGTAGTTGATGAGTAAGAGTATAACAAAAGGAATTAGGTAGGATCTTCTTGGACCATCGGCATGCACCGTAGTAAAGACACGATCCCATCTTATTTTATTAAGTCCTTTGCCATGTGTATTCCAACTCATCCAAATAAATACTGGCTTACCCACCACATGATTTTCTGGAACAAATCCCCAACGACGTGCATCAAGTGAACCATTTCTGTTGTCCCCCATCATCCAGTAGTAATTTTGATTAAATGTATATGATGTAGCTTCTATTCCATTTATGTATACCACATTCCCTTTAGCGTAAATAGAGTTTCCTTCGTATTCTGAGATGAGGCGTTTGTATAAAGGCAAATTGGATGTGTTTACTTCAATGGTCGCTCCTTTTTTAGGAATGTAAATTGGCCCAAATTGATCCATATTCCAATTGAATTCAGGGTCGTGTGGGAACATGTCTCTATCGATTTCTTCTTTAGCTCTTATTTTTCGTTCTATGCTAGCTACACTTGGGTGCTTTTTTAATAATTCTATAGATTCCTTTGTTGCTGCTGAAACTTCAAAATCAGTACTGTTGTTGCCAAAACCATCAGTTATATCGTAATATGTTTTTAAGCGGTTATAGATAGATCTACTAAAGCGTTTTCCTTCCTTAATTTTGCCTTTGTATGAAAACTGCAAGCGCGCACGTCCAGGAAGCTCATTCTTTATTCCGTTTATGTAAACATAGCCATCAATAATTTGAAGTGTATCTCCAGAAATACCAACGCAGCGCTTAACTAGATTAGTTTTTTTATCTATGGGTTTGTAATAATTTCGATCAGGTGTAAAGTCGTTCATATCCAAAAGTGTGTCAGCGGGCTGATTGAATACTACAATTTCATTGCGTTTTATTTTTTCCCACCCTGGAATTCGCAGATAGGGGAGTTGAAACATATTTTTCCAGGACGTGTTTTTTTCCTCAATTTTGTCACTAAACAAATAAGATTTTTTTCCAGTTAAAGGAATTGTATCGTGTACCATCGGAAAACTAACAGTTGTCATTGGTATTCTCGGTCCGTAATGCATTTTACTCACTATAAGAAAATCACCAACTAAAAGCGATTTTTCTAGAGAAGAGGATGGTATTATAAAGGGTTGTAAAAAATAGATATGAACTGTGCTTGCTACTACAATAGCATAAAGAATAGAATTGACAAACTGGCCAGCAGTTGATTTTGGTTCAGGTTCTCTATCTTTTATATGATTTAGGTCTAAGAAATAATTTAGATAGTAGTTGTAAAAACCTAGGGAGAGCACAGCTAATACAGTGTCTTTTGTTGTGTTTTTGCCGAAGCTTCTTGCTGTTTCAACCCAAATCACAGGGAACATCACACAATTAATCACTGGTAAGAAAATAAAGAATATCCAGTACCATGGTCTGTTTAATATTTTGAAAAGGACGAGCGCATTGTAAACTGGTACATAGGCCTCCCAGGCTTTTCGTCCAGCTTTTTGGTATAACTTCCATGTCCCAAGCCCGTGTATTAGTTGCAGAATCAAAATAAAATTAAACCACTGTACTGATGTCATATTCTTTTAGTTTTAATATTTGTTGTAAGGCTTTAAAATTTGTTACAAACTTATTTAATATTTAACACGTCTTTCATTGAAAATATCCCTTTTTTACCTACTATCCATTCGGCTGCTACAACTGCACCCAATCCAAAACCATTTCTATTATGTGCTGTATGAATAATTTCTATTGAATCGATTTCAGAACCATAATTGATTTTGTGGGTGCCTGGAACATTTTCTATACGTTTGGCTTCAATTTCAATTTTATTAGGCTCATTTTTAGGGCTTAATGTCCATCCTTTGTAATTAGATACATCTGCGATGCCTTCAGCCAATGTAATGGCTGTTCCAGATGGAGCATCCTGTTTTTGAGTGTGGTGTGTTTCTTCAATTTGTACATTATAATCGTCAAATGGTGTGATTATTTTTGCTAAAACTTTGTTGAGTTCAAAAAATAAATTTACTCCTAAACTAAAATTAGAAGCGTATATAAATGCTCCATTTGTTTTTTTACATAGGGTTTTTATTTCTTCAAACTGATCCAGCCAGCCTGTTGTTCCGGAAATAACAGGGACTTTGTTGTTTAAGGCCATACTAATGTTTCCTACTGCAGCAGCAGGCACACTAAAGTCTATAGCAACGTCAGCTTTACTAATATCAAATGACTTGTCATTTTTGTCAATTTTCAATACCACATCGTGTCCTCTGTCAATTGCAATTTTTTCAATTACTTTTCCCATTTTACCATAGCCTAATAAAGCAATTTTCATAACTTAAAATTTAATATCTAAGGAAAGACCTATTTGAGTTGTATAATTTGGATTATTGAAATCCATAAAAGGTTTTAGGGCTAAATTTTCATCTAAATTATATTGCAGTAAATGTGCATCAACATTGGCTTCAATAATATTCAATACATAAAGGCCAACAGTTACCAACATAGAAAGTTCTTTATTTCTTTTAAGGGTGCGTTGTGCCCTTATAAGGGCTTCGTCCGACAAAAAAGGTGTATCCCCAGGGCCATAAAATTCATCATCTGTAAATCCAGCTAAGCGCCGTTTATACGCATTTCGGTATTGTTTGTATAATTTATTGTTGTCTAAATAGAAATACAATCCAGTTCCTATTGCTCCATATACAATAGGGATTTTCCAAAATTTTTTGTTATAGGCTTGGCCAAGACCAGGCAAAACAGCTGAGTAAAATGCTGCTTTAGCAGGCCGAAGTGGGTCTAATGCTCTAGATGTGTTTTTTTTGTTTTGACTGACAGTTTCATTTAGTTCGTCCTTGTTGCTCTGCGCTAGAGTTGCCAGGCAAATAAAAAGGCAAAATAATGTAGCATTAAATCTATTGATCACCCTTCAAAAGTTTTAAAATACGCTTATAATCTTCTTTGGAATGAAAAGGAATGCTTATGGTGCCATTATCCTTTTTCCCCATTTTTATATTAATTTTTTTACCAAAGAAATCAGATATTACAGCGATTCCGTTTTTGACAAAGCTTGGAGTATTTGGAGCGTTTTTATTTGGAAATGATTTGGGATTGTTTAGACTTTTAACGAGGTCTTCTGTGGCACGAACAGATAATTTTTTGGCGATAATTTGTTCGTAAATAGAAAGTTGGTCTGTTGATTTTAGAACGTTTATTATGGCACGACCATGGCCCATACTTATAAAGCCGTCCCGCATTCCTGTTTGAATAATAGGATCAAGTTTTAGCAAACGAAGGTAGTTGGCAATCGTTGATCGTTTTTTTCCAACTCTTTGGCTCATCTGATCTTGAGTTAGCTTTACTTCCTCCATGAGTCGTTGATAGCTCATAGCAATTTCGATAGGGTCAAGATCTTGTCTTTGGATATTTTCCACCAATGCCATTTCCAAAGCCTCTTGATCATTTGCTAGACGAATGTATGCAGGAATACTTGTTTTGTTTAATATTTTTGAAGCCCTAAAACGGCGTTCGCCTGAAAGTAGTTGGAATTTATTTTCATTTATTTTACGAACAGTAATCGGTTGAATAACCCCTAATTCTTGAATAGATGCTGCAAGTTCTTTTAGTTGCTCGTCATTAAATTTTGAACGCGGTTGGAAAGGGTTGACTTCAATTGAATTTAGTTCAATTTCTGTGATGGAGCCTACAGCAGTTTTAGCTACCTTTTGGTCAACTTTTGAAAAATCATTTGTAGATTCGTTCAAGAGTGCAGAAAGTCCGCGTCCCAGAGCTTGTTTTTTAATCGCCTTTGCCATTAGCTAATGTTTTACTGATGATTTCCTTGGCCAAACTTAAGTAATTTGAAGCACCTTTACTATTAACATCGTAATTAATTATACTTTCTCCAAAGCTTGGAGCTTCGCTCAGCCGCACATTTCGTTGTATAATAGTTTTGAACACCATATCATGAAAGTGATTTTGAACTTCTTCAACTACTTGGTTTGACAATCTTAGCCTAGAATCATACATAGTAAGCAAAAGGCCTTCAATGTCTAAATTAGCGTTGTGGATTCTTTGTACACTTTTTATGGTGTTGAGTAGTTTTCCCAAGCCTTCTAAAGCGAAGTACTCACATTGAATGGGTATAATAATTGAATCTGCTGCTGTCAGTGCGTTTAAGGTTAGCAATCCCAAAGATGGAGCACAATCGATTAGAATAAAATCGTATTGATCTTTTACAGAGTTGAGTGCGCTCTGGAGCATATATTCGCGTTTCTCAACTTGAACGAGTTCTATTTCTGAGGCTACAAGATCTATGTGGGCTGGTATGATGTCAACATTAGCTGCTGTAGTTTTTTGTATGGCCTCTGTTGCTGTACAATCGTGTTCTAATAATTGATAAGTCCCTTTTTCAACAGTTTCAACATTAATACCAAGTCCTGAGCTAGCATTGGCCTGAGGATCGGCATCGATGAGTAAAACTTTTTTTTCAAGAACTCCTAGGCAAGCTGCTAAGTTGACCGTTGTTGTAGTTTTTCCTACGCCGCCTTTTTGATTTGCAATTGCTATGATTTTACCCATGGAGTTTAGACCTTTTGTACCTTCAAAAATACAATTATTTACGTGGAATTAAAATCAATATTTATAAGGTTTTCAACAATTTTTATCTTTGAATTTTACCCACGTCTGAAGCGTCTTAGTTCTATCGAGTGAACTCGATTATTGATGAAAGTTAAGTATAGGAAATTCTTTCTAAAAACCGTAGCTCTTTCCGAAACGCGGTACATCCAGATATTTGAGTGTATGTCGTTGTAAACTAGTCCTAGACGTTTTATAACCTCTTCCTTGGTCAAATTTTTAAGTTTATTAAAGTTTTTCTTTTTTACGTCAAAAGGTTCAAAGTGTTTTAAATGGTTCTTACGTATTGACGTTTCAACAACATTAGTTTCTTTGTTGTCGTTCATGATTTGCTGGATTGTTTTTCCGAGTGTTTTTGTTGTGTTTTTCATCTTATTTCGGTTTGTAATTATTTCACGGGATAGATTTAGGTAATCTTCAGAACCAATACTTTCAATTTTATAGTCAAAAATGTTGGTTCCGAAGCTTGGAGCTTCACTCAAACTTACGTTTCTTTTGATGACAGTTTTGAAAACTAAATCATCAAAATACGCTTTGAGTTCGTTTATGATGTGTTGATTGTGTTTTAAGCGTTTATCGTACATAGTAATCAAAAAGCCTTCTATTTCGAGCTCTTTATTAAAATTTACTTTTATTTCTTTGATGGTTTTCAATAGTTTGTTTAGACCCTCCATCGCTAAATATTCGCATTGGATAGGAATTAAAATAGAATCTGCAGCAATAAATGAGTTAACCGATATATAACCAAGTGAAGGGGAACAGTCTATTATTAGGTAATCGTATTTGTTTTTTATTCCATCAAGCGCTTTTTTTAGCTTAAAGACATTTTTGTTTATGTTATTGATTTCCAAATCCGCCAAG
This sequence comes from Formosa sp. Hel3_A1_48, assembly GCF_001735715.1. NCBI lineage: Bacteria > Pseudomonadati > Bacteroidota > Flavobacteriia > Flavobacteriales > Flavobacteriaceae > Formosa > Formosa sp. Hel3_A1_48. The sequence goes on along the minus strand of NZ_CP017259.1, from coordinate 91,071 downwards.
TTCACTGAACTGGGGATTAGGTCTAGGTTTGGGCTATGTGTTTGCGTGATTTGTTGTAGTGCACTGCTCTTTTCGTCAAAAAGATGGACCAAGGATTTTTCACACGGAATTTTTGTTCCCAATCCTAAACTTGTATTAGCTTGTGGATCAGCGTCAATCAAGAGGACTTTATGGTTGAGAATACCTAAGGCAGAGGCCAGGTTAATAGCCGTGGTGGTTTTACCTACACCACCTTTCTGGTTTGCAATTGCAATTGTTTTTGATTTCAGCATAATCGATTTGGGGATCAACTTGCACTTTAAAATCTTGAGACGAAGAAATTGGTAGGTAAAGGCTTGTAAATATAGCTAATTAATCAATATTTCCAAAACAGCTATTGCAGCATCACTTATTTTTGTTCCAGGTCCAAATATTGCAACTGCGCCTGCATCGAAAAGTACTTGATAATCTTGTTTGGGAATAACGCCACCAACAATGACCATAATATCTTCACGGTTCATTTTTCTTAAATGATTTATTACTTTAGGGACCAGTGTCTTATGTCCTCCTGCTAATGTAGATATACCCAATATATGCACATCATTTTCTACTGCTTGTTTTGCTGCTTCTTCTGCTGTTTGGAACAAAGGACCTATATCAACATCGAAACCAAGATCTGCATAGCCAGTAGCAACAACTTTAGCACCTCTGTCGTGTCCGTCTTGCCCCATTTTAGCGATCATGATGCGCGGTCTCCTGCCTTCACTCTCTGCAAACTGATCAGCTAATAGCTTGGCTTTTTCAAAAGACTCATCATTTTTTAATTCTTTTTTATACACCCCTGAAATAGATTTAATTTTTGCTTGATACCGCCCAAATACTGTTTCAAGCGCTGTACTAATTTCGCCCAAAGTTGCTCGAACTCTTGCAGCTTCCACTGCTAAAGCTAATAAATTTTCTCCTTTATCCCTCGCTGCAGTACTAAGTTTATTCAACCATAGATCTACTTCCTCTTGATTTCGTTTGGCTTTAATCTGTTTTAAACGATTAATTTGCTGCTTTCTTACCAAGTCATTGTCGACTTCCAATATATGTAAGGGGTCCTCGTTTTCTAGTTTAAACTTATTGACCCCCACAATTATATTTTGCCCAGAGTCAATATGGGCTTGTTTTTTAGCGGCTTCTTCTTCAATTTTTAACTTTGGTATTCCAACTTCAATAGCTTTAGTCATTCCACCTTGTTGTTCAATATCTTGGATTATCTCCCAAGCTTTTTCAATGATTTGATGTGTCAATGACTCTACGTAATAACTGCCAGCCCAAGGATCAACAGTTTTGATGATTTGGGTCTCTTTTTGGAGGTACAATTGAGTGTTTCTCGCGATTCGTGCAGAAAAGTCTGTAGGTAATGCAATAGCTTCATCTAGTGCATTAGTATGTAAGCTTTGAGTTCCGCCAAACACTGCTGAAGTAGCTTCTATACATGTTCTTGCAACATTGTTAAAGGGATCTTGTTCTGTAAGACTCCAGCCACTTGTTTGACAATGGGTTCTCAAAGCCATAGACTTCGGGTTTTTAGGATTAAATTGTTTAACAATCTTAGCCCATAATACCCTAGCGGCACGCATTTTAGCAATTTCCATAAAATGATCCATTCCAATACCCCAAAAAAACGACAAACGCGGAGCGAATTTATCAATATCCAATCCGATTTCGAGCCCTTTTTTCAAATATTCTAAGCCATTAGCAAGCGTATATGCCAGTTCAATTTCTGGCGGTGCACCTGCTTCCTGCATATGGTAACCAGAGATACTGATGCTGTTGAATTTTGGCATGTTTTTGCTGCAGTATTCAAAAATCTCACCAATAATATGCATCGAAGGAGTTGGAGGGTATATGTAGGTGTTGCGAACCATAAATTCCTTGAGAATGTCATTTTGTATTGTGCCACTAAGCTCATCGAGATTTACTCCTTGTTCTTGTGCTGCTACAATGTAAAAAGCCATGATGGGTAAAACTGCACCATTCATTGTCATTGATACACTCATTTTGTCCAATGGAATTTGATCAAAAAGAATTTTCATATCTTCAACGGAGTCAATTGCCACTCCAGCTTTTCCAACATCTCCAATTACTCGTTCATGATCACTATCATAACCTCTATGCGTAGGTAGATCAAAGGCCACAGACAGACCTTTCTGGCCTGCTGCAAGGTTTTTTTTATAGAAGTTGTTGGAGTCCTCAGCTGTAGAAAACCCAGCATATTGACGTATGGTCCAAGGTCGTCTTACATACATTGTGGAATAGGGCCCTCTCAAGAACGGCGGGCTTCCTGCGCCAAAACCCAAATGTTTTGTGTGATCTAAATCTTCCTTTGAATAAATATTTGTATTTGCTCTGTTACTGTTCTTGACATTCAGATTGGAGGAGAGTTTTATATGTTGTATATTTTTTCTACTCATTACCCAAACGCTTTTTCTCTATGGATTCTGCAATTCTTTTAGCAATGATAGGCTCAATCAATGTTTTGCGCGGTTGATGTTTAACAAAGGGATAAAGTTCAAGTTGTGCTTTTATTTTTTCATCGATGTTTTGTTGAATATGTATGCCTACCAGCTCTTGATTATTGTTGTCAAAACTATCTTGTTCTTTTTTAGCATATTCCTTTATTTTTTTTTGTATTGTCCCATCAATTAATTGCTTCAGAAACCCGCCTTGTTTTTCTATGTCTTTAAAGAGTGCTAAGGCCTTTTCTGCGAACTGATTAGTAAGTTCTTCAATGTAATAAGCACCCATCGTTGGGTTGGTTACAGCACTAAATTTACTCTCGTGCTTTAAAATCAGTAGTTGATTTCTGGAGATGCGTCTGCCAAATTCATTGTCTTTGTGGTAAAGTACATCATAGGGTAAATTTATGATGGTATCACTACTACCCAATGCTGCGCTCATGATTTCGGTCGTTGTACGCAACATATTCATATTGTATTCATAAATTGTCTTGTTGCGTTTACTCGGTTCAGCGATAATATGACATCTAGCGCTCAAATCGTAGTCTTTGATTAAGCTATCCCATAACCATCTCAAGGCTTGAAGCTTCGCAATTTCAAAGAAATAATTTCCCCCAACAGCAACTTTAAATACTACTTGATCAGGCATAACATCTTTATACTCAAGAATATACTCATGTGCATGTGCAAGTCCATATGCGAGTTGTTGTACCATTGACGCACCTGCATTTTGATATAGTGCTATATCAACAGAAAACACAGAGTTCACTCCTTCAGTCGCATTGCATAATCCTAATGTATCACTGAAGTCTTTAAGCTTATTTTTATACCAATTTCCGCTTTTACATAAGTGTCCGATAGAGTCGTTTACAAGAAAAATAGTTGAATGAGATTTAAATAATTTAGTGTCAATTTTTGTTAAAAAATCTGCAGTAGAAAAATTTAATTCTAGATAAATTCTTACTGTAAAATCAACGATACCATTGAGGAGCTCATCAATGCAAATAGATGCTTTTGGAAGTATAAAATAAATACTTTCAGTTCCTTTACTTAAGCACTTTAGAGCTTTTTTATTTGCTGATTTTGTGTTTTGAACATAGATGTATTCTCCAATTTTCCATCCGTCTGATTGATGAGGTATCGCTAGGGGCTGTTCGCTTGAATCTGCGTGGTAAAATGGCTTGACATCAATGCCTTCTAGTGAATTCCAAACGAGATTGGTATTGAAATCCGCACCGTCAAGCTCATATTGAATACGCTGTTTCCATGCTTTTGAAGATTGGCTTTCAAACTCGTCAAATTTCATTCAGATTGTTTTAATGTGTCTCTGGCAATGATATAAATGTCTTCATTTTCCTTTTTCATATTGTAATTTTCACGGGCATATTTTTCAATACCCTGAGGAGTTTGAAGTTTTTTTATTTCCTTGGTGTCGGATTTAATTTCACGCTTATAAAATTCTTTTTTGGTATTTAAAGCCTCAATTTCTTTGTTTAATTCTCTATGAATTAGCCAAGAATTAGCATCAAAAAAAAGCATCCAGACTATAAAAATAACAGTAACTACTAAAAATATATTTCGGAAGGGTTTAAGCGTATTCTTAAGTAATTTTAAAGTTGATTTCATTTGGATAATGTTTTTATTTTATCAATGAGCTCAGAGAGGTTTAGTGGAGTATTTTGATGATTTTCTAAAGTTATATCAGCATGCACTTTCATGGGTTCGATAAACTGTTTATGCATAGGCTTTAGGGTATTTAGGTATCGATTTAGAACTTCTTCTGGTGTTCTTCCACGTTCAGAAATATCTCTACTTACTCGCCTTTCCATACGCATATCACTGTCTGCATCTATATAAATTTTCAGATCAAATAAACTTCTAAGTTTTGGGTAATTCAATATCAGAATGCCTTCAATAATCAATATTTTTTTTGGCACAACAGTTACAGTCTCTTTTGTTCGGTTATGTGTTTCAAAAGAATAAACCGGTTGTTCTATGTTGTCCCCATTTTTGAGTGAGTTTACATGTTGATAAAGCAATGGGAAATCTATTGCATCAGGATGGTCAAAATTAAGGGCACAACGTTCCTCGAAAGTAAGGTGTGAGGTGTCTTTATAATAGGAATCTTGAGATATCACCTGAATTTCGTTTGTTGGGAACTCAGAAATAATTTTTGATACAATGGTAGTTTTTCCACTTCCAGTACCCCCATAAACTCCAATAGTAATCATAATAATCCAATTTGCTATTTGAACAAAGTTAAGATTTTTTACTTCATCACAATTAATAAGTTTGTGAATTCTGTTGATAACTTAAGGTTTTATTTATGGATAAAACATCTATTTTTGTACTCTAAATTTTGAACCATGTCTGAAACTATAGAATCTCTAAAATGTTTAATTATTGGCTCTGGACCTGCGGGTTATACAGCTGCCATTTATGCCGCTCGCGCCAATATGAATCCGGTATTGTATCAAGGGACTCAGCCAGGAGGACAATTAACCACTACAAACGAAGTCGAAAATTTTCCAGGTTATCCTGAGGGAGTTACAGGCCCTGAAATGATGCTTGAATTGAAGGCTCAAGCCGAACGTTTTGGCTCTGACGTGCGTGATGGTTGGATCACAAAAGTTGATTTTTCTGGTGATATTCACAAAGTCTGGGTTAATGGTACTAAAGAGATCCATTGTGAAACAGTTATTATATCAACAGGTGCCTCTGCAAAATATTTAGGCCTTGAGTCTGAGCAGAAATACTTAAAGCTTGGTGGAGGGGTTTCGGCCTGTGCGGTTTGTGATGGTTTCTTTTATCGAAACCAAGAAGTTGTTATTGTTGGTGCAGGTGATTCTGCTTGCGAAGAAGCTCATTATTTATCCAAGTTATGTTCAAAAGTTACAATGTTGGTTCGTCGCGATGTATTTAGAGCTTCAAAAATTATGGCTAACCGGGTGATCAACACAGAAAATATAGATATAATGTTCAATACTGAAACTGTAGAAGTCATTGGAGATGGTCAATTGGTGACAGGAGTAAAAGTGCGTAACAATAAAACCGGATCAGAAGTGGATATTGAAGCAACTGGGTTTTTTGTAGCTATAGGTCACAAGCCAAATACTGATATTTTTAAAGATTTCTTAAAACTTGATGAAACAGGATACATTATAAATGAGCCCGGCACTTCGAAAACAAATATTCCTGGCGTTTTTGTAAGCGGCGATGCAGCAGATCATGTATACAGACAGGCGGTTACAGCTGCCGGAACAGGCTGTATGGCTGCTTTAGATGCAGAGCGTTACTTAGCTGCCAAAGAGGTTTAATTAAAATAATTGTATTCTAACGCAAAACGGCTCCAATTTCACTTTCAAACTTTTTAAGAAGTTTACTCATGAGCTTGTCAATTTGTTTATCTGTAAGCGTTTTAGAGTCGTCTTTTAGCATAAAACTTACAGCATAGCTTTTCTTCCCTTCTGGAAGATTCTTTCCTTTATAAACATCAAATAAGTTTATATCTGTAAGGATTTTACTATCCGTTTTTTTTGCAATTTGATAAATCGTATCAAAAGTAATATCCTCGTTGATGAGTAAAGCAAAATCGCGACGTACTTCTGGAAATTTAGAAATAGGTTTAAACTTTACTTTGTTTGATTTAATACAACTGAAAACCAAATCCCAATTGAAATCTGCAAAAAGTACTTGCTGTTCAATTCCGAAGGCTTTACATATACTTTGCTTTACGATCCCAAACTCAACGGCATTAGTCTTACCAATTGCCAATGCTAAACTTTCTTCAAATACGTCATTTTTTGTCGGTTTTGCTTTCAAATTTTTGAGGCCTATTTTTTCAAAAATTGAGGATATTATTCCCTTAAGGTAAAAGAAATCAATACTTGAAGGAGAAGTGGTCCAGCTTTCTGTAGTTTTGCTACCAGACATAAAAAGCCCCAAATGCTTAAACTCCTCGCGTTTGTCATCAAATCGATGATATGTTTTAGCGAATTCAAACATCTTGAGGTTTGCCTGTTGACGGTTCAAATTAAACGCCAAGGCTTCAAGTCCTGAAAACAACACAGATCTACGCAGCAAGGATAAATCATTGCTCAGCGGGTTTAAAATCTTTACATAATTATCCTCAGCCAATTCGGAACTTAATCCAATATGTTTTTCAGCAGTAAGAGAATTAGTCATGATTTCATAAAATCCTAGACTAACTAAATGATCTGCAATTTTGTTTTCTACAAGATGTTGTTCTTTTTTTGTAGAATTTGAAATGGAAGCATTTAGTTTATTTGTAAATTCAATAGTATTGTAACCATAAACACGCAGGATTTCTTCAATTACATCAATTTCCCTTTGTACATCATTTCTGTAGGCAGGAATAGTTAGTCCTAATCCAGCTTCTGTTACGCTATTGACTTTTATTTCTAAGGAAGTTAAAATCTGTTTAATGGTCTCCTTAGGGATTTCCTGACCAATGATATTGGTGATGTTTTTATAACTTAAAAGTACTTGAGTATCTTCAATTTTGCTGGGATATTCATCCCTAATATCACTAGATATTTCACCGCCAGCAATTTCAGTAATAAGAAGTGCGGCATACTTTAGCGCATATTTTGTAATGTTAGGATCTATGCCGCGTTCAAATCGAAATGAGGCATCTGTGCTTAATCCATGTCTTTTGGCAGTTTTTCGAATACTTACAGGATCAAAGTATGCAGATTCTAGAAAAATGTTTGTAGTTGTCGTACTAATACCAGAGTTTAAACCACCAAAGACTCCAGCAATACACATGGGTTGTTTTGAATTACAAATCACTAAATCATCTTGGTGTAGTTTACGTTCTACATTATCCAAAGTAGTAAATTTTTCATTTTTGTGTGCCGTTCGGACTATCACCTTTTTGTCAGTAATTTTATCCGCATCAAAAGCATGTAGCGGTTGTCCTAAGCCATGTAATACAAAGTTAGTGATATCTACAATGTTATTGATTGGCACTAAACCAATAGCTTTTAGCTTATTTTGAAGCCAGGTAGGGGAGTTGTCTACTTTCACTCCAGAAATTGTCACGCCACAGTAGCGAGGAGCTTTAATTTTATCTTTGACATCAATATCTATTTTAAGTGTACGGCTATTGACGTGAAATCCAGAAACTGACGGGCTCATTAGTTCTGGATTGAGGCCATTTTGAATAAGGCCAGCGCGTAAATCTCTTGCTGTTCCAAAATGACTCATTGCATCGGCTCTGTTGGGAGTTAATCCAATTTCAAAAACAATGTCGTCTTCTACTTCAAAATAATCTGACAATGCTGTTCCTACTTTTAAATCATTGTCTAATACGAGTATACCTTCATGGCCTGTCCCGAGTCCAAGTTCATCCTCTGCACAGAGCATTCCATGACTTTCTTCTCCTCTTATTTTCCCTTTTTTGATTTTCCATAGCTCACCTTCAGCAGTGTACAAAGTTGCTCCTATTGTAGCAACAGCAACTTTTTGTCCTTTAGCTACATTTGGAGCGCCACAAACAATTTTCAGAGGTTCATTGTCACCAACGTTTACGCTAGTTAGTTTTAATCGATCTGCATTGGGGTGTTGTGTGCAATCCAAAACTTCTCCAACAACAATCCCCTCTAAGCCTCCTTTTACCGATTGGAACACTTCAGTACCCTCAACTTCGAGACCTAAGTCGGTGAGTAATTCAGATGTTTTTTCGGGCGACCATTCTGTATTAACATATTGCTTGATCCAGTTGTAAGAAATTTTCATAAACTTGTTTTATTCATTGCAAAGATAAATCAATCGAATTAGCTTTCAAATAAAAAGCCCATCCAAAAGGCGGGCTTTTTTTGTGGTTTTATTGGATATATTATTGTCCTGAAAGTTGTTTCATTTCTTTTTCAATCATATCATAAAATTGGTCTATTTTTGGCATAACAACTACGCGAGTACGTCTATTTTTTGCTCTGTTTTCAGCTGTTTCATTATCCACTAGTGGAACGAAGCTACTCCTTCCAGCGGCGATAAGTTGAGCTGAGTTAACGCCTAGTTTTTCAAGTTCACGAATTATTGAAGTTGAACGTTTAACACTCAAATCCCAGTTGTCTAATAGCACACCATCGCTGAACGTTCTGCTGTCGGTGTGTCCCTCAATCATCGCTTCAAAATCAGGTTTATCGGAAATAACTTTTGCAACTTTACCTAAAACTGTTTTTGCTTTTTCGGTGACAACATAGCTACCGCTTTTAAATAAGAGCTTATCGGAAATAGAAATAAAGACAACGCCTTTCTCGACATTAATCTCAATATCTGGATCATCTATACCAACTGATTTTTTTAGGCTAGAGATTAAGGCTAATGTTACGCTATCTTTTTTACTTACAGCGTCTTGTAAACGACTAATTTTCAGGTCTCTTTCTTTAAGGCTTTCAAGAGTTTTTTCAAGATTCTCAGCTCCTTTAGTGGTCAATACAGTCATGTCTTTTGTGCTGCTAAAAAGGGCGTCATTTGTTTTCCTAAGATCCTTTAGTTGCTCTCTTAGCGCAGATAAACTAGCATCAGCTGCTGCCTTGTCAGAAAGACAAACATTTAGTTTAAGAGCGGTAGTATTGAGTAAATCTTTAGTTTGTTTTAGCTCTTCTTGTGCTGCCAAAAGTTCTTTATTAGGTCCACAGGAGGATAAAATCAGGGCGGACATTAGTCCCAGAGTACATAGCTTTTTCATCTTGAAATATATTAAAAGTTCTTTTACAAATTTAAAAAAAATAACGTTCTAAATTATATAGAATTTAAATTAATTAACGATTTGTGTAGCTTTAAAATATTTTTCTTTTTCTGACAAAATAACGCCAAACAATTGAGGAATGGCTATCATATGAGCTGCGTTGTTGCTTATTTCTAAATTTTAAAAGATCTGGAATTGAAGTGTAAAAACTTACATGGGCCTTAATGATGGCTAGTGTGTGTGTAATTTTTCCAGAAAGTAAAAAATAAATACCAGCAAAACCATCTAGTATCAAACGCAACAAAATAGTAGTGAATAGGGGACGATTTGAATTTTTTGTTAGGGCGAAAAGACTGTTCCTAAAGTTGTAAAATGTTTTCTTGGGATTGTTTTTTGATAAACTAGCACCCCCTAAATGAAAAACCGTTGAACATCCTATGTATTTTACATTTTGTTTTAAGTTATGTGCACGCCAACACAAATCTATCTCTTCCATGTGGGCGAAAAAGGTCTCATCAAATCCGTCAAGATCTACAAAAATATTTTTTCGGATAAAAAAACAAGCGCCTGAAGCCCAAAATATAGGACATTCGTCGTTGTATTGTCCATGATCAGCTTCGATGGTATCAAAAATCCGACCGCGACAATAAGGGTATCCAAGTTGGTCAATAAAACCTCCGGCTGCTCCAGCATATTCGAAGAGATCTGGATTTTTTTGATCTAGTATCTTCGGTTGTGCAATAGCAATAGTCCTGTCTTTTTTGAAAGATTTTATAATTGGTTTAAGCCAATTTTCACTTACCCTAACATCTGAGTTTAGGAAACACAATAATTCAGCATCAATTTGTTGTACAGCTCTATTGTAACCACCAGCGTAGCCATAATTCTTGCTTAGCTCAATCGCATTGACGTTGGGAAAGTTCTGTTGAAGAAATTTAACTGAGTCGTCTTTTGAGGCATTGTCAACTACATATATATCGTGGCCTTTGCTGAATTCAATCACAGAGGGTAAAAACTCGTTTAAAAGTTTTTTTCCATTCCAATTTAGTATGATAATCGCTAATTTCAAATACGTTTGTGTTGTTGTGAATATTCAGGAAGAGATTCTAAAAAACGATATGTTTTGGATGGTTTATGCATCGTACAATAATAATGATTTACCCCATTAGTGATCATCATGTAGGTGGTGTTCAAGCTAATATTGTATTGCGCAATTTGATCAAAGGCCTCTTGATTGATTTCAATATTAGGCGCTTTGCATTCAACAATACAGTGCACGCTGCCGTCCTTATTGTAAACAACAATATCGTAACGCTTCTTTTGCCCGTGAACAAGTAGTTGTTTTTCAATGCTAACAAGTGAAATGGGGTACTTTTTTTCTTTCAAAATAAAGTGCAAACAATGTTGGCGAACCCATTCTTCAGGTTGTAGCACTACAAATTTTTTACGCACTTCATCAAAGATTTGCATATTATTTTCGCTATTTTTGAACCTAAATTTGTAAGATGGAAAATTGAGTTTTTTCACAATACAAATTTGCTAAATTTTTTCTAAATGCATACCGTTCAATCAATTTTAAATGAAATAAAAGCCGGGGATATTCGTCCGCTGTATTTTTTAATGGGTGAGGAAGCATTTTTTATTGATCAAATTTCAACATTTATTGAAACTTCTGTATTGGATGAGACACAACGTGGTTTTGATCAGACGACAATCTATGGTAAAGATACTTCAATAGACGCTATTGTATCTAGTGCAAAGCGTTTCCCTATGCTGGCTGAGCGTCAAGTGATTGTTGTTAAAGAGGCTCAAAATTTAAGCAGAACCATAGAGGATTTACTGCCTTATGTTAAAAACCCTCAACACACAACTACTTTGGTTATTTGCTACAAGTATAAATCGATTGATAAAAGAAAAGCTTTGTACAAGGCATTATCTAAAGCACATGTTGTTTTTGAAAGTAAAAAAATATATGACAGTAAAATTCCTTCTTGGATAAGTGGAGAATTGCAGAAAATGAATCTTAAGATTACGCCAAAGGCCAGCTATTTGCTAAGTGAGTTTCTAGGAAATGATTTAGCTAAAATTTCAAATGAATTATCCAAGCTTCAATTGGTCATGGGCGATAATGATTTAATTACGCCAGAGCTTATTCAAATCAATATTGGAATTTCTAAAGACTTTAATAATTTTGAATTGCAAAAAGCCATAGCGCAACTCGACCAAAAGAAAGCCTACCAAATTGTACGCTATTTTTCAGAAAATCCAAATCAGCACCCTATGGTCCTTACGGTGGCTACTTTATACAGCTTTTTTTCAAAATTAATGATTCTTCACACTGTAAATGACCGCAATCCTAAAGTGCTTTCTAGGGCTATTGGAGTGAACCCTTATTTTTTAAATGATTACACAGCTGCTGCTAAAAACTTCCCTATGCGCCGCATCAGTAGCGTTTTTCAGACCTTACGCACCATAGATGTCAAAAGCAAAGGGGTTGGTGCGAATCTAAAACCATTAGATTTGTACCAAGAACTTATTTTTCGAATTTTAAGTTAATTCTTTCTGAATTCAGAGGCTGCTCCTTTTGGCAAAGAGTGCAGCGCCCACAATACCAGCATTATTTTTTAGTTCTGCAGATTTAAAAGGGGTTTCAATGTCAATATAGCGTTTGAAATGATCTATTTTTTTACTAACACCACCTCCTATGATTATTAAATCTGGATTAAAGCTTTTTTCAATATGTGATAGGAAAAAATTCAGACGTTTACCCCATTTTTTAAAATCCCAATCGTTGCGTTTTCGAGCGGCATCTGAAGCAAATAGTTCCATTATATCCCCTTTTTTACCGTAAAGCCTCCCCAATTCAAAATTTGATAGTAACTCTCCATTAAAAAATACTCCAGATCCAATACCAGTTCCAAGCGTTATGGTGATCACTAACCCTTTTTCTGCTTTCCCTACGCCAAATTCCATAACTCCCATAGCGGCAGCATCGGCATCATTCACCACAAAAAAAGGATTATTGGAGTGTTGTTCAAACAATTTATCCACTTGTGTCCCTTTCCAAGATTTATCTAAATTTCCGAAATGCATCGCTCGACCTTTCTTTATGATCGTCGGAAACGAAACCCCAACAATATTGCTCCATTGAAGTTGTTGACAGATGGTTTTTATAACTTCGGAAATAGCTTCAGGTGTGGCAGGTTTTGGTGTGGGTATACGAATACGATCACTAATTAATTCTCCTTTTTTTGTGTCTACAATAGCGCCTTTTATCCCAGACCCACCAATATCTATTCCTAATATATTCATTGTTTATGATTTTAAATCTTCAATCTGAAGATTGTACTCGTATTGTAAATCTTCATGAAGTTTTGATGTCTTTTTTTGAATCAATTCAATCTGGCGATTAAATATATTTGTTAATGTTTTGTTCTTCAAAACTGAGGGTTTTATTTTTAGCATTTGATGACAAACATAGAGGAGTAGCTCAACTTCTGTTTCAGGGCAGTTTGAATAACGAGAAAACTTTCTGACACGACGTAAAATTTTTCGTACACTCTTTTTAATGTAAAAATAGCTGTTGGTATTGATCTCATTAAAATGATCGTCTAGTTGAGTTTTAATGCTGTTTATGTAACCTTCCTCATTGTCAGCTTCAAACAGGAGGTATGTTAGTAGTTCCTTGTTTTCAAGTTTGAAGCGCGCCAGACGTAAACAAAGTTGTTTTATACTTTCTTTATCCAAACCCGCTAACTCTTTTCTAATTTCTACGACACTAGCTGCTTTCATATGTGTTGTAATATTACAATTTTTAAGAAATTATCACAAAAAGATGTTGAATTTTATTTTTTTCATTTTTTTTAAATAAAATTTAGTTAAAACCACAACAGAAACTACAACAGATATGTACTTTTGTCTTTATTTATGGATTCACTTACACAAATTGTTTTGGGTGCCGCCTGCGGTGAAGTAGTTTTGGGAAAAAAAATTGGCAATAAAGCCCTTTTTTTTGGTGCTATAGGAGGTACGCTCCCTGATCTTGACGTTTTTGTAGGAAAATGGCTTTACAGTAATGAAATTCAGGCTATGGCCTTCCATAGAGGGTTTATGCATTCTATTCCGTTTGCAGTTATTTCAAGTATTCTTTTAGGCTATTTTCTGTTTTGGTCTTTTGATCGCGGAAGTCGAAAAGGGCTTACTACAAGAAAAAATTGGATTAGCTTATTTTTTTGGTCGATTTTCACACATCCTATTTTGGATTGTTTTACCGCCTATGGTACACAGTTATTTGCTCCTTTCTCATCTTATAGAGTAGCTTTTGATAATATTTCTGTTGCAGATCCTTTATATACTGTTCCGTTTTTGTTGAGTCTTGTTTTGTTGTTGTTTTTCAAACGCAATTCAAAGCCAAGGCGTACCATATTAAACTTTGGTATAGTGGTAAGTTCGTTATATATGCTGACAACCTTTATTAATAAGACATACATCTCCACTGTATTTAAATCTTCATTAGAAAATCAAAAGATTGTATATAGTCGGTTTAGGTGCCAGCCAACGATCCTGAATAATGTACTTTGGTATGGTATTGCTGAATCTAAATCTGATTATTATGTAGCCCTTTATTCCATATTCGATGAGTCGGATTATCCAAAGAAATGGCAGCGCATTCCAAAAAATCACAACCTAATTCCTACAAATGACAAAGATATTCAAACCTTAATTTGGTTTAGTAATGGGTTTTACAGTGTAACAGAGTCTGCTGAGCGAGGAGTTTTTATTTTTAAAGATTTAAGATATCCATTGATGGATGAAAACGATCCAAATTCATCTGTTTTTAGTTTTTCAATTGAAAAGGTAAATGAGCGTTGGATTGCAGCGCCATTTTACCCAGTGAATCCTGACGAAGAGGACGTTTTAAATTTCTGGAACCGTATTAAAGGAATTTAGATACTTAAAGTACGCCCACAGATTTCATACAAGCGCTCATTGATTTGAATGTTCGCTTAATATCATTATCCAATCCAACAGAAAAGCGAATCAGTCCTGGGCTTAAGCCCATTTCCTTTTGCTCATCCTCAGGAATTTCGGAAGATGTAGACGATCCTGGTGCGCTGAAGAGCGTTTTATAAAAACCAAGACTAACCGCTAAATACCCTAAATTTTTCCCTTGCATTAACTCCATCAAGGCATTGGCTTTTTCAAGTGTTCCAACGTCAATAGTTAGCATGCCGCCATACCCAAATTCTGTATTCATTTGGCGTTTAAACACATTATGTGAAGGGTGTGTGTCTAGTCCAGGATATACAGTTTTGACGCCTAAAGATTCAAATTGCTTTGCTAAATACATGGCGTTGGCACTGTGTTGTTTCATTCTTATATGTAAAGTTCTTAAGTTTTTAAGAATAGACGCCGCGCGTAGACTGTCCATTGTAGCTCCGAAAAGCATTGCAGCTCCATCGTTTACATTACGTAAGTTATCTACGAGCTCCTGTGTGCCACATACCACACCTCCAATTGTATCACTTGCGCCATTGATAAATTTTGTTAGGCTATGAATAATTATATCTGCACCAAGCTGTTTTGGCGAAATGGATAAAGGGGAGAAGGTGTTGTCAACAACAAGTTGAAGGTTGTGTTTTTTAGCAATTACTGAAAGGGCTTCAATATCAGCGACTTCAAGAAGCGGATTGCTTACAGACTCACAGTAAAGCACTTTTGTTTGACTTGTAATCGCGGCTTCAACTGATTTAAGACTTGTAATATCAACAAAACTTGTTTTAATATTAAGTTTAGGTGTAAAGTTTTTTAGAAAAGCGTAGGTGCCTCCGTATATTGTTCGGCTCGATACGATATGATCTCCAGCCGCACACAGCTGCATGAGTACGGCTGTTATTGCGCCCATTCCTGAAGCTGATACATTTGAAGTCTCTGTTCCTTCCATTGCAGCCAATGCTTCTCCTAAGTAAAGGTTTGACGGGGAGCTATGTCTTGAATACAAATAACAACCGTCTGCGTTGCCTTCAAAAGTGTCAAACATGGTTTTAGCGGACAGAAAGGTGTAGGTTGAAGAATCAGAAATGGAAGGATTTATTCCTCCAAATTCACCGAAATACTGTAAGTCTTGAATGAAGTCTGCTGGTTTCATAATAATTATGATTATTTTAAGTCAAATAACTAAAAATTATGACATAAAAACAATGAATATTTATTTAAATAGAAAATAAATCTAAAAATATAAATTTTTTAGACAAAAAATTTATATTTTTGACAATATTTAACTTAATCATGATTTTTTTTCAATATGAAACTCGACGAAATAGACTTGAAAATTTTACGCCTCTTACAAAAAGACGCTAAATTAACAAATAAAGCGCTTTCTGCAAATTTAGCACTTTCTGTAACCGCTGTGTACGAACGTATCAAAAAACTTGAAAAAACGGGCTTTATTCAAGGATATGTTGCTTTAGTCTCTAAAGAAAAAGTAGATAAATCTTTTGTAGCATTCTGTCATGTGAAACTTGTACAGCACACCCAAGATAACGTAAAGCAATTTGAACGTGAAGTGATTGCTATTGATGAGGTTTTGGAATGTTATCACCTAAGTGGTGATTATGATTACTTGCTCAAGGTTCATGTAAAAGACATGGAATCTTATCGAAAATTTATGATTGAAAAACTCACAAATTTAAATCATATTGGGAGTACACACAGTATGTTCATGATCAATGAAGTGAAGCACACAACTGCCCTAAATATTTAGAATTTTCTTCACTTCTATTGATTGGAAGTTTGTATTTTTGTTGCTACTTAAAATATATAATTATGAAATCGTTTGATGTTGCTGTAATTGGTTCTGGACCTGGAGGATATGTTTCGGCCATTCGCTGCGCACAGCTTGGTATGAAGGTCGCAATCATTGAAAAATATAGCACCATGGGTGGTACATGCCTCAATGTAGGATGTATACCTAGTAAAGCTTTATTGGATTCGTCTCATCATTTTGAAGACGCTGTGAAGCATTTTGATACACATGGCATAGAAATACCATCAGAGGTTAAGGTCAATTTAGAGAAAATGATGGCGCGAAAGCAATCGGTTGTAGATCAGACTACAGTTGGGATTGAGTTTTTAATGAAGAAAAATAAAATTGACGTTTTTCAGGGTGTTGGTGCGTTCAAAGATGCGACACACATTACTATTAGCGGTACTGAAAATGAAGAAATTGAAGCGAAGTACACCATCATCGCTACAGGAAGCAAGCCTTCAACTTTGCCTTTCGCAAAGATTGATAAAGAACGTGTAATAACGTCAACAGAAGCCTTGAAGTTAAAAGAAATTCCTAAACACCTAATTATTATTGGAGGAGGAGTGATCGGGTTAGAACTTGGTCAAGTATACAAGCGGCTAGGTTCCGAAGTTACAGTGGTGGAGTACATGGATCGTATCATTCCCTCAATGGATAAGGGCTTATCTAAAGAATTGGCTAAAGTCCTCAAAAAGCAAAAGTTTAAAATCAACACCTCTCATAAAGTAGCTTCGGTAAAACGCGTTGACGATCGTGTTAGTGTTCAGGCTGAAAATAAAAAAGGGGAAACAGTAACATTTGAAGGGGATTACTGCTTGGTTTCAGTAGGGCGAAGCGCCTACACTGTTGGTTTAAATTCTGATGCTGCAGGAGTTCAATTAAATGAGCGTGGACAGGTATTAGTGAACGATCATTTGCAGACTACAGCGACTAATATTTATGCCATTGGAGATGTTGTAAAAGGTGCTATGTTAGCGCATAAAGCAGAAGAAGAAGGGGTTTTTGTAGCAGAACACATTGCAGGCGAAAAACCGCATATTAATTATAATTTAATACCAGGCGTCGTTTACACCTGGCCTGAGGTTGCTTCTGTGGGTAAAACAGAGGAGCAGTTAACCAGTGAAGGTAAAGCCTATAAAAGTGGGCAATTTCCAATGCGTGCCCTTGGGCGAAGCCGTGCAAGTATGGACCTAGATGGTTTCGTAAAAGTCCTCGCAGACGAAGCAACGGATGAAATTTTAGGCGTACATATGATTGGCGCTCGCTGTGCTGATTTGATTGCAGAAGCTGTTGTGGCTATGGAGTTTCGCGCATCTGCTGAGGATATTTCTAGAATATCTCATGCGCATCCAACCTTTACAGAAGCCATAAAAGAAGCTGCGCTGGCAGCCACCGGTGACCGAGCTTTACATGTTTGATGAAAAAGTATTTTCTTCAATAAAAAAACGATCAATTTTGATCGTTTTTTTATTTTAAGTAGTATTTATTTTTTTATTTTTCAAAAAAATGTATATTTAAATCACTGAAAAACAATGAATTGTCTAACATTTTAATTATGTAATTAAACAAATTTTATAAATATTAACTGGGCTTTTCAGAAATGATCAGCAAAAGCAACCCCAATCGCTTTGAACTTAAAAAAACAACACCTGAAAATATCAGACGAAGCACTAGTACGTGCTATCATCGAAAAAGAAGACACACAGCTTTTTGAAACTTTATATGACCGTCATTATGGATCAGTATATAGGCATTGTTTGCGGTTTTTCAAAAACAAACAAGATGCTGAGGATTTATCTCAAGAAATCTTTTTCAAGGTTTTTCTCAAGCTTAGTGCTTTTTCATTCAAATCTAAGTTCTCAACTTGGCTTTATAGTTTTACACGAAATTATTGTATTAATCACACTAGACAGCTAAAGTATAGAAAACTTGAAAATCGTTATGTCGATCCAGAAGAATTAAGTGCTTATTATTTAAACTATAATTACGATTCAAGTGGAGTAGACCAACAACAGCACTTAAGGCTTAATTATGCTGTAAGTTTGCTTTCTAAGCAAGAACAACAACTTGTTTTGATGAAATATTGTAGGCAGATAACAATTAAAGAGCTTGCACGGATATTTGAATTAGGCGAAAGTGCGGTGAAAATGAAGTTGAAACGCATCAAAGTTAAGTTAATGAAAAGCTACAACGAACTAAACTTGGAAAGACTTTAAGTTAAGAATACTACTTTCTTTTCCGCCGATTAAAATTTTTGTCTCCTCTTGTTTTAGGTTTTTTGTATTTTTTTGCAATAGTTTTTCTATACGATCCTCCTAAATTTACTTTTTTATTTTTTTCTTTCTTTTCGTGAAATGCTGGACCTGGAATATCATCATTTCTATTTTTGTGGGGGTTGTAGTGTTCCTTGCTGTTTTTTTCCTCAGGCATTAGTTCGTTCGAAACATCAACATCATCGGGCCATACCAAGCATTCAATTTTAAAGTCCATGTAGGTCTCAATTCCCATTCTTTGATCTTGTTCTGTTTTTGTAGAGAATAAGATGCTTTCCCCTTTTTTTTCTGCTCTTCCTGTTCTCCCAATTCTGTGCATATAATTTTCAGGAAAAGCAGGCGTATTGAAGCTAATTACATGCGATATATCGTTGATATCAATTCCGCGTGCCATTATATCTGTAGTAATTAAAATTCGACTGCAGCCAGTTTTGAATTCTTCGATGGCATTAGTTCTATAATTTTGAGATTTGTTAGAATGCAGAACGGTACATTCATTGGCAAAGTTAAGAGCTATTTGATTAAATAAGCGATCTGCAATACGTTTTTGATCTACAAAAACAAGAACCTTATTATAATGTTCTTTTTCCCTCAATAAAAAATTTAATAGATTCACTTTAGTATTGTAGTTTGCTACATCAAAACGATATTGCTTAATATTTTTCAAGGGAGTACCCGAAATTGCGGTAGAGACTTTGTTGGGCGCTTTGAAAAATGAAGTAATTAGTTCATCTACATCAGTTGTCATAGTAGCAGAAAACATGATGTTTTGGCGTTGTTCAGGCAACACATCAAAGATGTTTATTAATTGATGCCTAAATCCTAGATCGAGCATTACATCGACTTCATCTATGACCAGTTTCTGAATCCCCTTCAGGCGCAGAGCCCTGCTTAATGCCAAATCATACAAACGCCCAGGTGTAGCAACAATTATATCTGCACCTGCTTCAACTTCTCTTTTTTGTGTGTTAATGTTTGTTCCTCCAAAAACTCCAATAGTTTTAAACGAAAGTTCAGTGCATAAGTTGTTTACACTTTCTACTACTTGAAGAACCAATTCTCTTGTGGGGACTATAATAAGTATTCGTGGCAAATTTTGTGTTGGTTTACTTAGGTTTCTAAGTAAGGGTAGGGTGTATGCCATTGTTTTTCCAGTCCCTGTTTGTGCAATACCCACTAAGTCTCTTCCTGAACAAATTTTAGAAAATGAGCTTTGTTGAATCGGCGTTGGTTTCGAATACCCCAAACGTTCAATAGCTCTGTATAGCTCTGGTGTTAAATTAAATTCACTAAAGTGTTCCAAGTACAAAATGTTTTCTCAAAGGTAATGTATTCTAAGAAAGTAGGAGTATATTTCAAATATCTGTTTAAATTTACATTTCAATATAAGTTGTTTCATTTTTTGAGAACAGACCATCACATCAAGTTAGATAATATAAAGGAATTCAAGAAGAAACTTTTGCAATGGGCAAACGCTTTTGATAAAGTTGTTTGGCTTGATTCGAATGAATATAATCAAGCCCATAGTAGTTTTGATGCGGTTTTGGCTGTCGAAGGATTGTCTAGCATCCAAGTAGGCGTAGATCAAGGCTTTCAAGTATTAGAGGATTTTATCAAGGAGACGTCCGACTGGGTCTTTGGTTATCTCTCCTATGATTTGAAAAATGATATTGAAGCGTTATATTCTTCAAATTTTGATGGTCTTGGTTTTTCAGACTTGGTTTTTTTCCAACCCAAAAAAATATTTATGTTTCATGGAGATGAAGTTATTGTTCGATACCTCAATGAATTTTCTCATTTAATTCATTCTGATATCGAGAAAATCAATAATCAACATTTAGGCTATACAAATCATACAAGTTATAAGATTAATATCGTGCCTAGAACCTCCAAAGAATCTTATTTAACAAAGGTAAACATACTTCAAAGCCATATCAATAGAGGGGATGTTTATGAAGCTAATTTTTGTCAGGAGTTTTATGCGCATGCTAACATCGACCCTTTGGCTACTTTCCACAAGCTTCAAGAGCGCTCTACACCGCCCTTTTCAGCTTACATGAAAAATGGAAAACAATTCAGTCTTTCAGCTTCACCAGAGCGGTATTTGAAGAAAGAAGGTGAGCTAGTTATTTCCCAACCCATTAAAGGGACGTCGAAACGCTCTGCTAATTTAAATGAAGATGCAAGGTTGAAAAAAGACTTAGAGTCTAATCCAAAAGAGCGTAGTGAAAATGTCATGATTGTCGATTTGGTTCGTAATGATTTGTCTCGAATAGCCAAAAAAGGTTCTGTACAGGTGGATGAGCTTTGTGGATCCTATACTTTTGCGCAAGTACATCACCTAATTTCTACAGTAACTGCCAAAATTAAAGATGACTACTCGTCGGTTGATGTTATAAGATCTACTTTTCCCATGGGCAGTATGACTGGTGCTCCAAAAATCGCAGCCATGAAACTTATAGAGGAGCTAGAGGATTCTAAACGAGGTCTGTATTCCGGAGCTATAGGATATTTTACACCATATGGAGATTTTGACTTTAATGTGGTGATAAGGAGTATCTTGTATAATCAGGATAAGGCATATGTTTCATTTTCTGTAGGCAGTGCTATTACCTCAAAAAGTTGTCCAGAATCTGAGTATGAAGAGTGTCTTGTAAAAGCAAAAGCGCTTAGAGAGGCTCTGGAGAATTAATTTGTATTTTTGCAGCATGCTAACAGCTTTCAATACACATATAGAAAATAATTTTTCTGGATTAACGAATCAAAAGATTTTGTTGGCCGTTTCAGGTGGGGTGGATAGTATGGTTCTTGCTGATCTGTGTTTAAAATCAAATTTTAATATTTCAATCGCACATTGTAATTTCAAATTACGAGGCGATGAAAGTGATGCAGATGAAAGGTTTGTTCTAGAATATGCAAAAAATAATAATTTGACAGTCTATTCTGACCATTTCGATACAGCTGATTATGTTGAAAGAAATAAGTTGTCTGTACAGATGGCAGCACGAAAATTACGCTACGATTTTTTTGATAAGCTTCGTGATGAATACCTTTTTGATGCGGTACTTACTGCTCACCACGCCGATGATAATTTAGAAACCTTCTTCATCAATTTAAGCCGAGGATCAGGACTAGATGGATTGGTTGGGATTCCCAACAAAAATAAATATGTTATCAGGCCTTTGTTGTTGTTTACTAGAGCTCAAATTCTTGAATATGCTTCAGAAAATAAACTCAAATGGCGTGAAGACAGTAGCAATGCGAGTTTGTGTTATCAGCGCAATCATCTACGGCATGAATTGATGCCTGCTTTAAAGACTATTTACCCATCAATCATCAATGCCTTGCAAAGTACCCAAAACTACCTTAAATCATCCCAAGACTTGCTAAATAACCATATTAAAGCCGTTTTTGATGAAGTTATAGAATATTCGAATACATCTGAGAAGCATTATTCAGTATCCGCTTTAAAAAATCTTAATCCGTTACGTTCGTACATATTTCCTCTGTTCCGCTGTTATGGGTTTACGGATTTTGATGAGCTTTATAATTTGATTGATGCGCAGACGGGGAAGCAGATTCATTCTAAAACCCACTCGCTTTTAAAAGATCGATCTGTGTTAATTCTTACTAAAAAATCATTAAATAAAAAATTTTACCAGAAAATTGAAGCTGAAAACTCTACAGTGCGTATCTACGAATATGATATCTCATTAAAACTTGAAAACCCAAGTGAATTGGGTGTTTCAAATCATAATACATTGTTTTTAGATGCTGACAAAGTTCAGTTTCCACTGGTATTGCGTACTTGGAAGGAAGGTGATTATTTCTATCCTTCAGGGATGTCTGGTAAAAAGAAGATGAGTAAGTTTTTTAAAGACCAAAAGTTATCAATAATAGAAAAATCTAAAGTTTTGCTTCTGTGTTCTAATGATGCAGTAATTTGGGTTTTAGGAATGCGCTCAGACGCTCGTTTTTTAGCAGATAAAAAAACAATCAAATTATTGAAAATCAATATATTAAATGCCTTTAGTTAAATCTTACTTTAATCCTATTTTTGTATTTAAAAACGCCTTTATCTCAACAGTGTATTCTGGCTTGTTTAGGCAATTAAATATCAAACAAAAACGTGAACGCATCATTTTGCGTGATGGCGATTTTTTAGACTTAGACTGGAGTTACACAGCTGGCCAATCAAATAAGCTTGTCATTTTGTTGCATGGCATGGAGGGCGATGGGCAACGACCCTATGTGACTGGAGTAGCAAAGCACTTCAACAGCAATGGTATTGATGCTGTTTGTGTTAATTTTAGAAGTTGTAGCGGTGAATTAAATAAGAAGTTCTCTAGCTTTCACTCTGGGCAAACCGATGATATTAAAGACGTAATTGCTCATGTTATTAAGACTTACAACTATACTTCAATTTTTTTGAAAGGAATAAGTTTAGGGGGTAATATTATTTTGAAATATTTAGGGGAAAACGACAACATTCCTCAAGAACTTAAAGCAGCAATGGCAGTTTCAGTTCCTGTTGATTTGGCGGCTTCATCAAAAGCCTTGCATCAATTCAAAAACATCCTTTTTCATATTTACTTCATGATAGGGTTAAAATATAAATTGATGAAAAAACAACGGCAATTTCCAGATAAAATTTCGAGAAAAGCTCTGTACTCCGTATGGACTCTTCGAAAATTGGATGAGGTATATACTGCCAAAGCCAATGGTTTTACAAATGCGGCGGATTATTATGAAAAATCAAGTAGCTTAGGTTTTTTATCCTCTATAAAAACCCCTGTTTTATTACTCAATGCCAAAAATGATTCATTTCTAACGCCTTCTTGTTTTCCGCTAGAGATGGCTAAAAAGAGTAAATATTTACATTTAGAAACTCCTGAAAAAGGAGGTCATGTTGGATTTATTCAAAAGGGCTATGTTTATTATAATGAAAAAAGAGCCTTAGAATTTTTCAGAAAATTTCAATAATTGGGTATATATCTTATCCAATGGGAAGCCCATTACGTTAAAATATGAACCTTCAATTTTTGTGATTCCAATTTGACCTATCCAATCTTGTATCCCATAAGCTCCAGCCTTATCCATTGGATTGTAGTTATCAATATAATATTCAATTTCAAGGGCGGATAGTATCTTAAAGGTGACTTTAGTTGAGGAATTGAATAGATCTTCATTTGTTGTACTTCTCAAGCAAACAGATGTAATTACCTCATGTGTTTTACCACTTAATTTTTGAAGCATTTGAAAGGCCTCGACCTTAGATTTAGGTTTGCCCAATGCTGTGTTTTGGTGCCAAACGATAGTGTCGCTAGTAATGAGGAGGTCATTTGGATTAATTTCCTTTGAAAATGCATTTGATTTATGTTTAGCGAGATAGTCTGAAATCGCACTGTTCTTAAGCTGTTTTGGATAGTTTTCGTTAATTTCTTTTAATCGAATTTCAAAGGGAACGCCTAATGACTTTAGCAATTCTTGTCGTCTTGGAGAACCTGATGCTAAAATTAAATTTTTAGATTTTAATCGATTTTTTAACATTAAAATTTAGTCATTTTGAGCATCAAAATCTCTCATCCATAAACCCTTTACTTTCATAACCTGTTCGATAATATCACGAGCTGCACCACAGCCTCCGTTTACGTGGGATATGTACTCTGAAATAGCTTTCACTTCTGGCGCTGCATCTTGAGGGCAGCAAGGTAATCCAACGAGTTTCATTACGGGTACATCAGGGATATCATCACCCATGTATACAATTTCGTCAGTAGTAAGACTGTATTTCTTTATAAATTCTTCGTAGTGCTTTACTTTGTCATGGGCACCTAAAATAACCTCTTTTATCCCAAGACCTTCTAGACGTTTACGAACTCCTTCATTTTTTCCACCAGAAATGATACAAACTGTCAAACCTGAATCTACAGCAGCGCGAAGCGCGTAACCATCTCTTGTGTGCATTTTACGAAGCAGTTCACCATCAGATGTAACTAACAATGAACTATCTGTAAGCACCCCATCGATATCAAAAATGAGTGTTGTAATGTTGTTTAATAATGCTTTGTAATTTTTCTTAGCCATGAGTTTTTTGGATTGATTTTGTAATTTGCTCGTATAATTCTTTGTAATTCGGGTTTTTTTCTAAAAGATTTAAATGAGTTTTTAATGTTTTGATATCGCGTCTTTTTGCGGGGCCTGTTTGGGCCATATAGGGTGAGAGGAGTTGTACTTTTTTTGCAGTTTCAAGAATCAAGGGATTAAGAATTTCAAAATCTAAGCCCTGCTTATCCACTAATTCGTGTGCAATTCGGTATAATTGATTTGTGAAATTATTAACGAAAACTGCTGATAAATGCAGTGTTTGGCGTTGTTCTGAGTTGATCTTGTAACTAGGGCTTCCTATAGCTTTTGCTAGGGACGTCAAAAAAATTCGGTCTTTTTTAATTGTAGTTTCTATACATATCGGAACATTTTTAAAATCTAATTCTGCTGATTTTGAAAATGTTTGCAGCGGGTAAAATACACCACGTCTATTTTTTTTATTTAAATGGCGCATAGGGACGCTTCCAGATGTGTGAACCACCAATCGATTTTCAAAAGGAAGTTGATTAGATAGGCTTTCAACATGATTATCACTAACTGCCATTATGTATACGTCTGCAGTAGCTAACTTACTTAGATTGTTGCACTGCTCAGCAGCGGTCATATGGTTTATGCTATTAATTTTAGACCTGTTATACCATTGAACAAGCTTAATACCCTCTGAAGCATGTATGGCTTTACATAAATGCGTACCAACATTTCCAGCTCCTAAAATAACAACAGTAATCATAGCGCTAATTTACACAAGAATAAGGTCTTTTAAAAGTTTACAATCTGCTTTATGAGATAAATATTAAAATTAGTGTTAAAAGCGGCGTTTATAAATTAATTTAATACAAAAAGTAACTACCTTTGTGGTCCATAAAATTTGTCACTTTTTTATGCTCAAAAAAATAGCCAATATTCTTTTTTCAACACGCCTCACTGCAGTTTTGTTTATTGTTTACGCCGTTGCAATGGCCGTTGGGACATTTTTAGATCAGGGGCAAAGTACTTCGCCAACTCCATATTCTAGAAATTTAATTTATAATGCGCTTTGGTTTGAGGCAATCATGGCTATTTTCATGGTCAATTTTATTGGAAATATTTTCAGATACCGATTGTTGCGCAAAGAAAAATGGGCAACCCTAGTACTTCATTTATCATTTATCTTCATTCTTCTTGGTGCCTTTATAACGCGAAATTATGGTTTTGAAGGCATGATGTCTATTCGTGAGGGTGCAACTGAAAACACCTTTTTGTCACAAAAAACTTACTTAACTACCTACATTGATGGGGATTATAAAATTGATGGTCAGTTGCAGCGTCGTGTTCTCAACCACGATGTAGATTTTTCACCAAGATTAGAAAACGACTACAAAAGAGAAACTAATTACGGCGATGCACGAGTTGTTTTAGAGCTTATTAACTTTATTCCGGGTGCTGAAGAGGATATTGTGCCTAATGACAATGGGAAATACTATTTGAAATTAGTGGAGGCAGGAAGTGGAGCTCCGCACAATCATTTTTTGAAACTTGGCGAAGTCAGCAGTATACACAATGTGCTGTATGCACTCAATAAGCCTACTGAAGGCGCCATAAATTTAACTTATTCTGAAGAGGGTTTAACGATTCAATCTCCTTTTGAAGGTGAGTATATGACCATGGCTACTGGCTTTCAAGGTAGACTTATCAAAGACAGTATTCAACCTTTAGCGTTAAGGTCGCGTTACATTATAGGAAATCAAGCCATTGTTTTTCCAAAGCCTGTGATAAAAGGTGTTTTTGATGTGGTGAAAAAATCTAAATTACTCAAAGGAGATGAAGATGGCGTTGTGCTTAAAGTTACTGCAAATGGAGATTCTAAAATAGTGAAATTACTTGGTGGGCAGGGGGTAAATAACCCTTTTAAAGAACTGAGTGTAGGAGGTTTAGATTTTGCATTCAAATATGGTTCTAAAATACTTGATCTTCCATTTGATATCAAGCTTAATGATTTTATTGCAGAGCGTTATCCAGGAACTGAAAAAAGCTATTCATCTTTTGAGAGCAAAGTCACCGTTTATGATGAACAAGAAGGCACATTTGATTTTCATATTTACATGAATAATATTTTAAACCACAAGGGGTATAAGTTTTTTCAATCCTCTTTTGATCCCGACGAGAAAGGAACTATCCTTTCAGTAAACCACGATTATTGGGGGACTTGGTTTACTTATCTTGGGTATTATTTATTGTATTTTGGTTTGCTTGCTATTTTGCTGAGTAAGGGCGCAAGAATGGAAGTTTTACGTAATCAGTTAGATAAAATTAAACGCAAGAAAGCCGAGCTTACGATTCTAGCATTTGCTTTCTTTTCCTTGGGTGTCAATGCGCAAACTACTCATACTTCTGATCATCAGATGTTGCGTCCAACAGCACAGCAACTAGATTCAATTTTATCGGTCAATATAACCCCTCAGGAGCAATCAGATCTATTTGGGCATCTTGTTATACAAGATTCTGACGGACGAATGAAACCCGTGAACACCTACGCTTCAGAGCTATTGAGGAAATTATCTAAAAAGGATGTTTACAATGACTTTTCTGCTAATCAGGTGTTTTTATCTATGCAAGAAAGTCCGCAGCTGTGGTATAATGTTCCAATAATCTATTTAAAGCCAAAAAAAGCAGATACCATTCGCCAGTTAATTGGAATTCCAAAAGAACAAAAATATGCTGCTCTGATTGATTTTTTAGACAAGAACTTGAATTATAAACTCGGTCCATATTTAGAAGAAGCTTACAGTGCTCAAGTGCCTACAGCGATTCAAAAAGAGTTTAAAGAAGCAGACCAGCGTGTAAGCTTGTTATTTAATACGCTGGAGGGAGATGCTTTGCGTCTTTTCCCAATCCCAGAGGACGAAAATAATAAATGGGTATCGTCCAAAGAATTTGTACAACAAAACTTATCAGTAGGTGATTCGTTATATGCGAATTTCATTAAAACAGGTTTTTTAGCTTATCTCGCTACTTTGCAAAACGATAAGTTACAAGAATCTGATTTTTCACAAAGCCAAAAATTACTTGGCGCACTTAAAACTACCCAGCAACGCTATGGTGGAGATGCAATGCTCTCGGAGGAAAAAATAAAAACTGAAATTAAGTACAATAAATACGATATCTTCAAAAAGCTATTCAGTTGGTATATGTATGCTAGTAGTTTGATGTTTGTTCTTTTAATTGTTCAAATACTAAAAGATAAAAGTAAAGTCTTAAATATTTCAGTTAGTGTTTTCAAGGTTTTGCTTTACGTTTGTTTTGCTTTACACACAGCCGGACTCATTGCTCGATGGTATATTTCCGGACATGCACCTTGGAGTGATGCTTACGAGTCTATGATCTATGTGGCTTGGGCAACCATGGCTTTTGGTATAATGCTCGGACAGAAGAGTAACCTCACTTTTGCCTCAACAGCCTTTGTAACTGCTATGATTTTAATGATTGCACACTGGAATTGGATGGATCCTTCTATTGGGAATTTACAACCTGTTTTGAACAGTTACTGGCTCATGATTCATGTAGCTATCATAGTGGGGAGTTATGGCCCTTTTGCTTTGGGAATGATATTAGGAGTGATAAGTTTATTGCTTATGATTCTTACGAATTCAAAAAATAAGCAAAAGATGGCATTGAACGTCAAAGAACTTACCATCATTAATGAAATGGCACTTACTGTTGGCTTAGTTATGTTAACCATAGGAAATTTCTTAGGGGGTATGTGGGCTAATGAGAGCTGGGGTCGTTATTGGGGTTGGGACCCCAAAGAAACATGGGCGCTAATCAGCATCATGATTTATGCTTTCGTTATCCATATGCGTTTGGTGCCTGGTCTTAGAAACCGTTTGATATTCAACATCGCTTCTGTTCTTGCCTTTGGAAGTATATTGATGACCTATTTTGGGGTAAACTTTTATCTTGCAGGATTACATTCCTACGCAAAAGATGACCAAGAAATAAGTGTTACATATATTTTAGCTAGCCTTTTTATCATTACAGCAACTAGTGTTATGGCACACTTTAAACACCGCAAGTTCTATACGCAGAAAAGTTAATTAAACTTTTTGTGCATCCTTTCAAAAGTAATTTCTTTGTAATCAGAAATAAGCATGTCTGCCAAAGTGTAATCTTGGTTTTTGGAGTGCTCACTTTTGTAGGCCACACAATAAATCCCTGCACGTTTTGCAGCTTTGATCCCATTGGTTGAATCTTCGATTACAAAACATTCATTTGGCAAAGCATCAGCTGCTTTGGCTGCATTGATAAAAATTTCAGGATGAGGTTTTGATGCGTTTAAATCGGCACCACTCAATTTAGTCGAAAAATACTGGTCTAAGCCAAAACGCTTTGTGACATTATTTATGGTGAACATGGATGCTGAAGAGGCGAGAACAAGGGTAAGTCCACTGGCGTGATAATCTTTTATAAGTTCTTCTACGCCATGCAATAGTTGCAGTGCATCATCTTCATGAAAGAGTTTAGTGAAACGATCACGCTTGAGCTGCACCAATTCCTTTGGGCTTTGTTTAAGCTTGAAATTTTTGCAGAGGAACGAACAAATAGCATGTGTAGATTGCCCTGTAAACCCTTCATACATAACGTCAGAAACCTTGATGCCTACTTCGGAAAACATAAATTTATAAGCCTTGTGGTGAAGGGGTTCAGTGTCTACAATAACACCATCCATATCAAACAATACTGCTTTTAACATTCTCTATTTTTTGCGAAGTTAATTCTTCGCTTTATATTTTTTTCATTTTATTAAACAAATAATCCTATTTTTTTTTATTTTTAACTTTTAAAATTATGCTTCAATGAAATTTGTAAAACTATTAGGAATCACCAACGCGCTCTTATTGCTGTTGTGTGTTCTAATTATTATAGTCTCTGAATATCTTTTCTTTTCGGGAGACCAATTACACGGAATTTTTGTAGGGATCTGGGCGCCTATGCTTGTTGGTCTAATGATATTTTTTAAACTCTTTCGCCTTGGCCGCTAACGACATCGTATTATATTTTTCCATTTTCGTTTCTGTTTGTGTTGCTATATGGGCATTTGTTCTTATTAAGCAGTTCAACGATTTAGATAACAAATAGCGTTTAACAAACACTTTTAATGTCAAAAAACAAACTAGGTGAACGTACCATTTGCACCCACACTGGTGCTGTGGATGATCCTGTCTTCAATGGGGCAGTTTCTCCTGTCTATATGTCAACTTCTTACAATTTTTTAGATCAGGATCCAAAACGTTATCCGCGCTATTTCAACACACCGAATCAAGAATTCTTAGGCAAGAAAGTGGCCGCATTAGAAGAAGCTGAAGCTGGAATGCTTTTTTCATCTGGCATGGCTGCCATTTCCGCTGTGATGCTCACCTTGTTAAAGTCAGGAGATCATGCGGTGATACAAAATGACATCTATGGTGGCACTCGAAATTTTATCGAAGCGCATTTTAATTCTTACGGAATAGCCTATACTTTTACTAAAGATTTATCTGCTAATTCATTTGAAGCATGTGTGCAAGACAACACAAAGCTTATTTATTTAGAATCGCCTTCAAACCCTCTTCTGAAACTTGTTGATTTGTTTGCAGTGGCAAAGCTTGCAAAATCAAAGCAGATCACCACCGCTATCGATAACACTTTTGCAACACCTATTGTTCAGAAACCAATAACCTTAGGTGTAGATATTGTAATTCATTCTGCCACAAAGTATTTTGGTGGACATAGTGATATTTCTGCTGGTGCCGTTGCTGCCTCTAAAGATATTATGGGTAAAATTTGGAATCTAGCTAAAGATTTTGGTGGAAACCTCAGTGATCAAACCGTATGGTTGCTGGAGCGAAGTATGAAAACTTTGGCAATTCGGGTAAGAGCCCAACAAAAGAATGCTAAAAAAATTGCACGTTTTTTAGAAAAACACCCTGCTGTAAAAAAAGTATACTACCCTGGCTTAGTTTCGCACGAACAACATCAATTGGCCAAAATTCAAATGAAAGGATTTGGAGCAATGTTGTCTTTCGAACTATCTAAAGAATACGATACGGTTTTGTTTTTGAAATCTTTACAACTGATAAAACCCTCTATGAGTTTGGCTGGAGTAGAGAGTACAATGATTTTACCTGCTTTAACTTCACATGCTTTACTTTCTGAATCGGACCGATTAGCACAGGGGATTTCCAGTCAGTTGATCCGTTTTTCTCTTGGAATTGAATCAAAAAAAGATTTAATTCACGATATTGAACGCGCAATTGATTGCAGCAATCAAAAATAAATCGCATGAAAGTAGATATTTTAGCCTTTGGCGCCCATCCTGACGATGTTGAATTGAGCTGTGGCGGTACACTTCATAAAGCCATTAATGAAGGAAAAACCGTAGTTATCATAGATTTGACTCGAGGAGAACTTGGTACAAGAGGATCGGTTGAAATTCGAAAAGAAGAGGCGAGTACTGCTGCCAAAATTCTTGGAGTACATAAAAGGGAAAATTTAGAGTTTCCAGACGGTTTTGTATTCAATACCAAAGAAAATCAGCTGGAAATCATCAAGAAAATACGTCAATACCAACCTGAAATTGTTTTTTGTAATGCTATAGATGACCGACATTCAGATCATGCCAAATCGAGTGCTTTAGTACGTGATGCTTGCTTTTTGAGCGGTTTGCTTAAAATTGAAACTCTAGACACGAGCGGGGGGTTGCAAGAGTCTTGGCGCCCGAATGCAGTGTATAGCTATATCCAATGGAAAAACATCACTCCAGACTTTGTAGTTGATATTAGCAGTACTATAGACGTAAAAATGGCATCAGTTGCAGCATATGCATCTCAGTTTTTCGACCCAAACAGTAAGGCTCCAGAAACACCTATATCGACAAAAAATTTCATAGAAAGTGTACGATATAGAGCTGCTGATTTAGGTCGATTGGTAAATACCAGCTATGCAGAAGGCTTTACTAGCGACCGTCTTTTGGCAGTTGAATCTATATTTGATCTAAAATAAATTAAAAAAAAATCTTTGTATAAAATCATAAATGCGCTACATTTGCACACGCATTTTTATGTGATAAACGGTGGTTGTAGCTCAGTTGGTTAGAGCGCCTGATTGTGGTTCAGGAGGTCGTCGGTTCGAGACCGATCTTCCACCCATTAAAAGTCCTTTCGCAAGAGAGGACTTTTTTCTTCTCTAACCAGTTTCGAAAAGCACCTAAAAGCACTTCACGACTTTCATTTTAAACATCTCAAAGAACACTTCAAATCTACTAAAAACTGACAGACATTTGACAGACATTGGCTTTTAGTTGTTTTCTCAACACGCTTTGTTCCAAAGCAACTGCGCTAACAATTACTATACTTGTAGTAAACAACTTGTATTTATTTTGTACTTTAGTTGCACTTGTAAATTATACACTATGAGAAAATTACTTTTAATTTTTGGAGCATCATTCTTTTTGCTTTCTATAAACTCGTTTGAGGAAATTAATCAAGTTGAAGAAGATTATTTTTTAGAATGTAAATACCGACAATGTAATGCTATTGCTAAATCAACGGAGAAGCGTTGTAAAAGATGTGTAAGTAATTCAAACGACTATCAATGCTATCAACATAAACCAAAATCTTAAATATTAACCAAATGAAAAAACTACTCTTAATCTCCGCTTTTTTAATCTTCACTTTTGGATATGGGCAAGTTGATGTGACTGATTTGGGGAAAAAATCTTTTTCTGAAGTAAAAAATTCATTTTCAATTCCAGCTTGTGAAGTTACAAATAATGAAATAATAACTTATTGTGTTGAGGACGGAAGTAGGTTGTCTTTCTTGTTTAAAAATAGAGTTTTAAATGGTATAATGACAATGACAGCATTTCCAACTCAATATTCTGCCGAAAGAGAACTTGAACTTGAAATTGAAAGGCAAAAATCTTCAATTGGAGTTGAACCTTTCATTGCTAACGGTAAAACTATTTTTAATACGCTTGAAAGTCCTATTTTTATTACATATAGCGTAGATTATTTTAAACAAACCTATTATATGGTACACTATATTGCAGCTAAATAAAAACTAAATGAAAAAACTACTCTTACTCTCCGCTTTATTAATCTTCGCTTGTAGTAGTGATGATAGTTCGGATACGAATGATGATAATAATGTTCCTGACGGTCAATATTTCTTTGAAATTGAGATTGGAAATGAAGTTCACCGAATACAAGGCATTAATACTGAAATAAGCACCAATGGGCAAAACTCGTGTTCAGCGTCATTAGTTGGAGGTACTCAAGGTGTAATATTTAGATTAAGTGATGCTTCTGCAAGTGATTATGTTTCTGGTCAACCACTTCAAATAATGTTGTTAATTAATAATCCTCAATTAGGTAGTAACAATAATGGTAGAATTGAATTTATAGATGCTGTAAATCAAGGTTCTTTTTTATACAATTATGCAGAACAAAACAATTTTACCTTAACTGGCAGTAATTTCGTTGAAAACACTACTATGAATGCTATTGATGCAATTTCAGAGGGTGTAGTTGGTAAAATATCAAATATTACATTGTCAAGTATTGGGACGCCACCAAGTAACCCTATTTTATTTGATGGCGATAATCTTTCTGGCTCATATGAGGGGGTACTTTATTTCATAGCTAATGGTTGGACAAGTTCTGATACAAATCACGACATTCCTGTTCCAATAAAAATAAGTTTCAGTGCTGTAAGGTTTAATTAAACCCTGTTTGATGTATAAACTTATTCATATAGTTAACTTCATAAATTACTACGGACTATACTTTGATTTAAGAATTAGCAGAACTAATTATATTAGAATTAGATTGTTTTAAACTTCTCAACTCTACTAATTGGCAAAGCTTCTACTTTATAGTTTCCATTGTTTGTTTACCCTGCTAAATCTTTAAACTTAAAGTTGTCTAAACTTTTTCTGTTTACCTTTTCGTTTCCATTACTATCTACAATAGTGATTTTTATGTCTTGTGGTATGTCTTCAACTATATGTTGTTCTATAGATTGTTTAGGTAATGAATGTTTTAAGGCTATGTCTAATAGCTTTAGTTTTTGTGAGTTGTTTAATGTGTTGTAGTCAAGGTCTTTTAAGATATGTGTTATTAGTGTTTTAAGGTCGTTTCTTAAGTCTATATTTAATGATTTACCTCTTTTGCTAATCTTACCTGCTTTACTTGCTGTTTTACTATTAAAGGGCATATTTATTTTATTTGTTGTAACTTGAAATAAATAGTTGTTTATGGATGCTTGTCATATTGTATGTTTATTTTCAATCTTTGTTAGTGTCTGTGTTTCTATTTGGATGGTTGCAATGATTAAAGAAATCAATTCTTAATCACATTTCTACACTATGTTATTTTATGTTATAAGTATATAAATATTTAGAGATAATTTTGTGTTTTAAAGATATAAGGCGGTCTAAAACCGCCGTACTTAAACAACTAAAATCTTAATATAAAGTCCAATATTTAATAATAAAACATAGTTATCCTGTATAGTAGATTTTAAGTCTTTTTATATTTCTGAAGTTATGTTTAGATGGGCGTCTGAAACGCCCCGTAAATGAAATATAAAGTCTGTTTAGAAAGCTGATTATATTAAGACTTTCATATAAAAGCTTGTGTAAAGTTAGTAGATTTTTCGCACATTATCAAGTAATCTTACCTGTAAAACACCTAAAACTTATTTACGAGATATGTACATTTTGTAGTAATTTACTTACAAACCATAGGCATATCTTCTTCTTTCAGTTCAGCTATTTCTAAACCACGTAAGTAGGTTAGACTTATTTTAATTATATTTAACATATGAAAAACTTGTTTGTATTATTAATGTCAGTTTCAATTTTATCTTGTGGTAAAGACCCATATCCTAAATTTGATATTAAACTACCTTCAGGTTTTGAAACCGAAGTTTATAAAGATGGATATAATTTATTAACAGCATCTAAATATGTTAATGGAGATATCGAAAGTATGATTGAATTACGATACTCTGATGATTGGTCTTTTTCAACATTTTCAAATAACACCTACATTGCTGAAATGCTAAAAACTGACAAGTTTGAGAAAGCTTCTTCAATGATGTTCAATAATTTTAAGGTTCAAATCAAAGAAAAAATGTACTTCAAAAATTTAGGCTATTGTTTCTACTCTATTTACAGTGGGGATTATTATGCCAATAATGTTAGAGTTACAAACGTTGTTGTTCAATTTGTTAAAGGAGACAAATTATATACTTTGTTGGGAAGTACATTCCCTGAAAACTTTTCTAATTATCACAAACAATTTTTAAATACATTTGAAACTTTCACACTATGAAAAAAGCACTGTTAATTATTCTGAGTATTATACTGTATATTATTTTTTATTTTTTATTTCTATGGCTATTCATTCTAATAAATATGATAATTTATGCTGAAAGATTTGGAACACTTGGAATTGGTCCAATAACGGGAATTGGGGGTTTAATTAGTTTTTGGCTTTCGTATAAAGTTGTTAAGTTTATTTGGGAAAAACTTACAAAACCTAAACCATAGGCATATCTTCCTCTTTCAGTTCTGCTATTTCTAAACCTCTTAAGTAGATTAGACTTATATTTCTTACATTTGAGAATATAAACATTTTAATTATGAAGAAATTTTTGTTGTTAGCTTTAATTGTTTTAGGCATTACTTACTCCAATGCCCAGTCATTATCTGTTAATGAAGTATTCGATGTTTT
This sequence comes from Formosa sp. Hel3_A1_48, assembly GCF_001735715.1. Classification (NCBI taxonomy): domain Bacteria; kingdom Pseudomonadati; phylum Bacteroidota; class Flavobacteriia; order Flavobacteriales; family Flavobacteriaceae; genus Formosa; species Formosa sp. Hel3_A1_48. The sequence continues at coordinate 55,927 of NZ_CP017259.1, read as the reverse complement.
GACAAAATGGGAAGGGCAATGGAAAAACAGTGCAGTTTTTGAAGAATCTGTATGGATACGAGAAAGCGTTAAAACTCGTGGGAGAACAAGCTCAAGTTTAATACTTTCCAACAATTACCTTGAGATAAACATTAATAATGGAGATAACACATCAAAACATATTATTTGTTACGACCAAAACTCAAAAAAATTCAATAGATGGGAATTTAAAAATGATGGTGCTAATACTTTTTGGATTGGAGAATGGAATAAGAAAGACAAAACTATGACTTGGGATTTTATAGATTTTTCGGGAAATGGAATCGTTGGTCAAATTATTGAAAGTATTGCATCAGAAGAAGTTATTAATTCAGAAATTATTATGAAAGACAAAGACGGAAACACATTGCTTAAAATTAATTCCACTAAAATCAAAATCTAAATCATAGGCATATCTTCCTCTTTCAATTCTGCTATTTCTAAACCTCTTAAGTAAGTCAAAGACACATTTATTGACGAATGACCCATAGCTTTCTGTAGCTTGGTTATTGAACCTGTACGCTTGAATATTTCTATAGCCCCTGTGTGTCTAAAAGAGTAGAGTGTTTGGTCTTGCTCAAGCAGTTTAGAAACCCTCTTAAAACGCCCCCAAAGTGTCTTAAAATAGTCTTCATTTAAAGGTCTTATAGTATCTGTAAATATATTGTGTTGAGGTTGTCCTTTAACAAGCAATTCTCTTATGTAAATAGGCACAGGAACTATTCTGTTTTTACCCGATTTGTTTCTATGACCCGATAAATGAATATAACCTAAATCATCACTAAAGTCAGACCACTTTAATTCCCTTATTTCTCTATGTGGTCTTAACAAACATCCATAGGTCATTAAACAACACAAATACAAGTTATCACTAAACAACTTAATCTCATTAAGGATGAGGTTTATATCCTTGTAAGGTTTGTGCAGTTTAGCCTTTGTTTTCTTGGCTTTTATGCTTTCCATAGGATTGCTATTCATACCTATGTTCCTTGCTTCATTTATAAGCACATTTAAGTGGCGTTTAATGGTGTTATACGACACGCCTAAAGCATATTGATTAAGATAGGATTTAACGTTGTTAGAAGTGATATTTTCATCTATTAAGTAAGACACTAATCCATCATAAGCAAACCTCAACATAGACTTGTATTTGTCTGAATATTCCCCTTTTATTTTGTTGTCTAATGCTAACTTTAAATACTGCTTATCAGACTTACATATAACTCTTATAGGGTCTTGAATACATAAACCACTTGAAATAAACTTAAACACCTCTGCGGCTAATAGTTGTGCTATCTCATAGCGTTTAGCTACAGGGTACGAATTAGGATAGAGATTAGAATTAATTTTTGAACCATTAAACAACCTATAGCGCTTACCATTATTATAAAACACTACATAGAAACGTTGCTTGTTATCAGACTTAATTTTAGGGTATTTAACACTCATTTTTGACACACTTTTGACAGACATTTAGTTTATGCATCTTTAAGTGTTTTAAAATCAAGTGATTATGTGGTTAGAGCGCCTGATTGTGGTTCAGGAGGTCGTCGGTTCGAGACCGATCTTCCACCCCAAAATAAAAAGCTTCTCCATTTGGAGAAGCTTTTTTGGTTTATTAATTAGAAACCAATTATTTTGAAGCCTTATCGACGACAATGCGGTCAGCTCTATTGGCCAGTTCCCAAGCGGTATAAAAAACAAGACGTGTTCTGTTTTCTAGTAAATCATATTGAATTTTATCTGGCGTGTCCGTAGCTCTATGGTAATCGGCATGCGTTCCGTTGAAATAAAATATAATAGGAATATTGTTTTTGGCAAAATTGTAGTGATCAGATCGGTAGTAAAAACGATTGGGGTCATTTTCATCATTATAAGTATAATCTAATTCAATGTTACTGTACTTTTTATTGACTTCCTCAGAGATGTTATGCAAATCCGTGCTTAATTTGTCACTTCCAATAAGGTAAATATAATTCCGTTTTCCATTCTTCCTTTTTGGATCAATTCTTCCAATCATATCTATATTGAGATTAGCTACTGTGTTTTCTAGAGATACGACTGGGTTATAGTCTGTGTAGTACTGAGAGCCCAACAATCCTTTCTCTTCAGCTGTAACGTGTAAAAAAACAATAGAGCGCTTTGGGCCTTCACCATTTTCTGCCGCTGCTTTAAATGCCTCTGCTATTTCAAGAATCGCTACGGTGCCAGACCCATCATCATCTGCACCATTAAAAACTTCACCATCGTGCATTCCAATGTGGTCTAAATGGGCGGATAAAATTATGTATTCATCAGGCTTCTCTGTTCCGGGGAGTATTGCAACTACATTTTTTGATGTTATGGGTTCTGAACTATTATTGAATGTAATTTTAATATCCTTTTTGAAAGTTCCATTAGAACTTTGAATCAGTTGATCTCCCAGTTTTTTACCACCCAAAAAGCCGTAATAGGATTTTGAGTCTACATCTAACGCTAAAGTACTTTCCCCACCGCGTTCTTCAACGGCTTTATAATAAGACGAATAACGCTTGAACATGGCTTGGTCGATCAATATAAATGCTTTAGCACCCAATTCTTTAGCAATATTTCTTTTAGAACTTAATGATTGTCGGCCATTAGACCATTTGGATCTGTCTTTAGATCTAGTCACTAGATATTTTCCATCTTCGTCTTTTGGCTCTCCTTTAATAGCGACAACAAGCTTCCCGCTAACATCCAAATTTTCGTAGTCATTATATAGTGTGCTTTTTATACCGTATCCGGCAAAAGTAAACTCATCAACTTCAATAGTGGTTGTTTCTCCTGAAGAAACCGCTATAAAATCATCGTAATATATGTAATTAGCTCCATCGATTGAGATGTTTACTTTGGGTGTCTTTATTACTTTTAAGGGTACATTTTGAAAATAATCTCCATTGGCTTGTGCTGGGCTTATTCCCAAGGCTTGGTATTTATTTTTGAGGTATTCTACAGCAATAAGTTCACCTTCTGTTCCAGCTTCTCTGCCTTTAAACTTGTCAGAGGCGTAGGTGTATAGTTTGTCTTTTAATCCGTTTGCATCTATATTGTTAGAGTAGGATGTGGGGTTTTGCGCAAAAACTATTGCAAAAAGCAATAAAAAATGAAGGGTTAGTTTGTTTTTCATGGTAAATTATTTTTTTATGTATGCTGTTAAACAGCTGCAAATTTCGGATATTTAAGCCAATATTTGCTAAAATTTAGTTAAAATAATTACAACACCCGCTTTCCTCTATTCCTTCTTAAAAAATCCATAAAGTGCACGATTTTACCGTTGAAATAAAAAAAAAATTGGATTTTATGCCAATCCGTTAATTATTTTATATAGCTTTGTACCATTAATCATAAACAAAAAAAAATTAATTATGAAAAAATTAATTACTTTAATGTCTCTAGCCGTTGTTGGTTTAACATTCGGTCAAGAGGAAGAACCAAAGTTCAATGTATCTGGTTCAGTAGATGCTTATTACAGAGCAAATTTAACATCAGCTAATGATGAAGATGGTACTGGAGATTACAGTGCTTTCGCTAATGATTCTGGATTCTCATTAGGTATGGCCAATGTAACTCTTTCTTATGAAGGAGAAAAAGTTGGTTTTGTAGCCGATATGGCTTACGGACCTAGAGCGGATGAGTGGAACGGTGGCGTAGTAAACGAAGCATATGTTTACTGGAATGTTAACGAAAAAGTTAGTTTAATGATGGGTCGTTTCAACTCTTGGATGGGTTATGAAAGAATCTCTGCTGCTAACAATTTCCACTACAGTATGTCGCACATGTTTACGTATTCTGCTCGTAACTGGAATGGTTTAGTAGGTCAGTTTGACCTTGGCAACGATTTCAATTTTGGTGTTGCTGTTATGAATCCAACAGATGTAGTAACTGGTAATACTACTGGTGATTATTCTATCGCTGCTGGTATTTCTAAAGGTGATACAGGTATTTCTTTTGCTAGTAGCCAAGAAAGAACCTACATCGATTTCAAAACTGCAGTTAATCTTGGAAACATCAATGTAAAGTTAAACGTGCATAATGCTGATTTCGGTGACGAAGGTTTTGCTTTGGGTGAATCATTCACATCTATATCTGCTTACCCTCAAATTAAGTCGTCAGATAACTTGTCTTGGGGTCTTCGTTTAGAGTATATGATGATTAAAGATTCAATTGTTGGTGATGACTTAAATGTATTTACACCAACATTGACTGCTAACTACTCAGTTGGAGATCTTACAATCATCCCAGAGTTAAGATTAGATTCTGCTAGTGAGGATATTTTCACAGATAACGATAATGATGCTGTTGGTGGTAAAACAGCATTTATGTTAGCTGCTGTTTACAGTTTCTAAAACTTGCTTAACAATAAATTTAAAAGCGGTGCTTCGGCATCGCTTTTTTTATGCCATAACTTTTGTATTTTTACCACATGAAAAAAATTATCATTATCAATGGTCCTAATCTCAACTTGTTAGGTAAGCGCGAGCCAGAAATTTACGGTTCCGAAACGTTTGAAGATTTTTTTGAAACATTAAAATCTCAATACCCTCAGTTTAAAATTGAATATTTTCAGTCCAATATTGAAGGGGAGTTGATTGATAAGTTACATGAAGTTGGCTTTTCATATGACGGCATTATTCTTAATGCTGCTGCCTACACGCATACTTCTGTCGGTATTGGTGATGCTGTTAAAGGAATTTCTTCTCCTGTTATAGAAGTTCATATCTCAAATACATACAATAGAGAAGAATTTCGTCACCATTCTTTTATTTCACCCAACGCTAAAGGAGTTATCTTAGGATTTGGTCTTGGAAGTTATTCTTTGGCGCTTCAAAGTTTTACATAAAAAAAGACGGTCAAAAGACCGCCTTTGTTATTTGTTCAGGTTTTAATTAGATGTGTATGACTTCATCATAAGCATCTGCAACAGCTTCCATCACTGCTTCACTCATTGTTGGATGAGGATGAACCGTTTTAAGAACTTCGTGGCCAGTAGTTTCTAATTTTCGACCCAATACTGCTTCAGCAATCATATCAGTTACACCTGCGCCAACCATATGACAGCCCAGCCATTCACCATATTTGGCATCAAAAATAACTTTTACAAAACCTTCTGTATTTCCACCAGCACTTGCTTTTCCAGAAGCTGAAAATGGAAATTTACCTACTTTTATGTCAATTCCTTGTTCTTTGGCTTGTGCTTCAGTCAATCCAACACTAGCTATTTCGGGGCTGCAATAGGTACAGCCCGGAATATTACCGTAATCTAAAGCCTCAATATGGTGTCCAGCGATTTTCTCAACGCATAAAATCCCTTCAGCAGAAGCGACATGGGCTAGGGCTGGTCCAGGCGTAACATCGCCAATGGCATAATAGCCTGGTATATTGGTTTGGTAAAAATCATTGACTAGAATTTTATCGCGATCAGTTACTATACCTACATCCTCCAAGCCTATGTTTTCAATATTAGTTTTTATTCCAACAGCAGAAAGTACGATGTCTGCTTCAAGAGTTTCTTCTCCTTTTTTGGTTTTTACAGTTGCTTTTACTCCTTTCCCAGATGTATCAACGGCAGTGACCTCAGTAGAAGTCATAATTGTAATTCCACTTTTCTTAAACGAACGTTCAAGTTGCTTAGAGACATCTTCATCCTCAACGGGAACAATTCGAGGCATGTATTCAACTACAGTTACTTCAGTACCCATTGCATTGTAGAAATAGGCAAATTCAACTCCAATTGCTCCAGAACCAACAATGATAAGTTTTTTTGGTTGCTTTTCCAACGTCATTGCTTTTCGGTAGCCAATCACTTTCTCTCCATCTTGAGCTAAACTTGGAAGTTCACGAGAGCGCGCTCCTGTAGCTATAATGATATGATCTGCGCTGTACTCTGTACCATCAACATCAACTTTTTTACCAGCTTTTAGTTTACCGTATCCAGAAATGACGTCAATTTTATTTTTTTTCATTAAAAATTGAACGCCTTTGCTCATGCCTTCAGCCACATTACGACTTCTGTTGACTACAGCATCAAAATCTTTGTCGTATTCACTTACTTTCAGGCCATAATCTCCTGCATGCTTAAGGTATTCGAAAACTTGTGCAGATTTTAAAAGTGCTTTGGTGGGGATACAGCCCCAATTCAGACATACGCCTCCAAGACTTTCTTTTTCAATAACAGCAGTTTTAAGCCCCAATTGAGAAGCGCGAATTGCAGTTACATACCCGCCTGGTCCACTTCCCAAAACAATCACATCATATTTACTCATAGGTACAGTCCTTTAGTTGTTAGAAGTTGCAAATTTACAAAACCTAAATCTATAAATAAAAAAGAAATGAACTAAAGTAGCTACAGATATTTGCCCTATTGAGAATTTTTAAAAGTCAAACTCAAAGAATTCACACAGTAGCGGGTTCCAGTTTCCGTTGGCCCGTCGTTAAACACATGCCCTAAGTGGCCCTCACAAGAAGAACAAACGATTTCTGTACGCATCATACCATGACTTTTATCTAGAACATAGCTAATATTTCCTTTGATGGAAGCATCAAAACTTGGCCATCCACAGCCTGCGTCAAATTTTGTTTGGCTTTTAAACAATGGTGATTTGCAACCTGCACAATGGTAAATTCCATTTTCGAAATGCATGTTATATTGGCCTGTATGAGGTCTTTCGGTCCCTTTTTTTCGAAGAATGGTATATTGAGCTTCATTGAGCTCTTTTTTCCAGTCCTCTTCTGATTTTAAAGTTTTGTTTTGATTCATTTTTTGGCTATAAATTTTAGTGCTGCACCGTTGATGCAATGACGTTTTCCAGTGGTTTCTCTTGGCCCGTCGTTAAAAACATGTCCTAAGTGTCCACCACAAGTTGCACAGTGCTCTTCAGTTCGTGCAACCCCTATGTTGTAATCAATAGAAAAAGCGACATTTCCTTTTATTTCGCGGTCAAAACTTGGCCATCCCGAGCCCGAGTTGTATTTGTGTTCACTTATGAAAAGTGGGGTAGCGCAAGCCGCACAAGCATAGACTCCTGGGCTGTAATTTTTGTCCAATGGGCTGGAAAAAGCTCGCTCAGTACCTTCTTGACGCAACACATAATACTGCATTTCTGTGAGCTGTTTTTTCCACTCAATCTCTGTTTTTTGTATCTTAAAGGCTTCCTTTTTTTGGGCTTCGGACTTGCAGGACACTAACAAAACACTGATGAGAATGAAGGTTAAATTTTTATAATACATGGGTAAGTTTTATTTATTAAAATTAGCTATTTTTAGAATTAAATTATATTTTTTCACAAAACTTTGTGACTATTACCTGTTTGTCGTGTTTTACAATGGAATACTTCTTGATACTTAATATTAATGTATGAAAACTTATTTTTTATTTTTTTTAATGATTTTTGTAGTGATCTCATGTGCTACAAATCCTTTCACAGGGAAGAAAACCATGGCATTAGTGCCTAACTCACAAATTTTGCCCATGGCTTTTGAACAGTACAATCAATTTCTTTCTGAAAACAAGGTAGTAACTGGGACTGCAGAAGCAGACATGGTAAAACGTGTTGGTCAACGTATTTCAATAGCTGCTAAACGTTGGTTAGATGCAAATAATTTTCCTGGTTATTTGAAAGACTATAAATGGGAGTACAATTTGGTTGAAGACGAGACGGTGAATGCATGGTGTATGCCTGGTGGTAAAATCGTGTTCTACACAGGTATTATGCCAATTGCATCTTCCGAAACAGGTGTAGCTGCCATTATGGGGCACGAAGTAGCTCATGCCTTAGCAAACCATGGTCAGCAACGTATGAGTGCAGGATTGCTCCAGCAAGCGGGTGCAGCAGCAGGGAATTTTGCTTTTAAGGATGATAAACAAAGAGATATTTTTAATATGGCTTATGGAGTAGGTACAACCGTTGGAGGTATTTTACCCTTCAGCAGAGGACACGAATCTGAAGCCGACAAAATTGGGGTTTATATCATGGCTATAGCAGGGTACGATCCTTACGAAGCTTCTAAGCTTTGGGAGCGTATGAAAGCCAGTAAAAGTGGTAAAAAAGGACCACCAGAATTTTTAAGTACCCATCCGTCAAACGATTCACGAATTGATAATCTTTCAGCACTGGCTCCAAAAGCAAAAGCTGAAGCAGAAAAATTTGGGGTTACTCAATTTAGACAAAATTGAACTATATTAAAATAATTAACTAAATTGTAAGCTGCTTATAAAAAAGCAGCTTTTTTATGAAGAAACTTGAAAGAGGTAGTAAAAAGCTCATCAATGCTTGGGCTTTTTATGATTGGGCCAACTCAGTTTATCCACTAGTGATAAGTACAGCGGTCTTTCCAATTTACTACAGCAGTATGGCGAGCTCTTTTGCTAATATTGAGGGTAAAATAGGTTTTTTAGGAGCACTTTGGAACCCCACAACTTTATACGACTACACCTTAGCTTTTTCTTTTTTAATTGTAGCATTTATTTCTCCAATACTTTCTGGTATTGCAGATTATACAGGCGATAAACTAAAGTTTCTAAAGCGTTTTTGCTTATTGGGATCCATCTCAGTTATTTCCCTATTTTTCTTTAAAGGCGAGTCCACGCTTTGGATAGCTCTTTTATGCACTGTCTTTGCCAGTATTGGGTTTTGGGGCAGTATTGTTTTTTACAACGCATATTTGCCTGAAGTTGCTTATCCTGAACAACAGGATGCGGTAAGTGCCAAAGGATTTATTTATGGTTATGTTGGCTCAGTTTTATTGTTGATTTTTAGTCTTGTTTTGGTTCAAAAACCAGAATGGTTTGGAATTACTGACCCAACGTTTGCGCCACGAATTACATTTGCATTGGTAGGGGTTTGGTGGTTTGGTTTTGCCCAAATTACTTACAAGCGTCTTCCAAAAAATGAACTTAATCAAAAATCTGATAAGGAATACATATGGAATGGTTTTTTGGAATTAAAATCAGTTTTTAAGTCTTTAAATTCACAAAGCCACCTGAAATATTTTTTAATGGCTTTCTTTTTTCTGAGTGTCGGAGTTCAAACCATCATATTAATGGCTGGTATTTTTGGTAGTGAAGAATTAGGCCTGCCAACATTTAATTTGATATTAACTATTCTAATCGTTCAAATTGTTGCAATCTTTGGCGCTTATCTTTTTTCAAAACTTTCCGATAGAATTGGCAATATTTCAACCCTTAAAATTACGCTATGTATTTGGGGGTTAGTCTGTTTTATAGCTTTTGTTTTAGATAAAGACCAACCCAATGTTGATAATTATTTCTATGCAATGGGCATTGTCTTAGGTTTTGTTTTGGGTGCAACCCAGTCCTTAACACGCTCTACCTATTCTAAGTTATTACCCGAAACACAAGACCACGCCACCTACTTTAGTTTTTATGATGTAACCGAAAAAATCGCTATTGTCCTTGGAATGATTGTTTTTGGTTTACTCATCGCCATCACAGGATCGATGCAATATTCTGTCTTAGCTCTTGCCGGTTTCTTTTTCATGGCCTTTCTGTGTCTCTTTAAGCTCAAGAGAACAAAATATGTTCGTTAATAAAAGTTTACTTCATCAGTAGATTGGCACAAGAATTGTCTTTTAGGTGTTGTATTTGACCTAATCAACTTCGTGTTAGTGTGTCAATACAAATATTTTTAAACGACTAAAATCTAATATTTTCTGTTTCACATGACAGAATGACTTATAATTGATATGAATAACCCAAAATATAAATTACTTGACAGTTTGTCACTCCAAGATTTTGATGAAAATTCAGAATTGATTCCGCTCATGACTACAGAAGATGAGGAGGTCATTAAAAATGAAAGCCTTCCGGATTCTCTTCCAATACTATCCTTGAGGAATACAGTGCTTTTTCCGGGAGTAGTTATTCCTATTACCGCTGGCCGTGATAAATCTATTAAGCTAATTAATGATGCGAATAAGGGATCAAAAGTTATAGGCGTGGTGGCACAAAAAGACGAGAGTGTAGAGGATCCAAACTTTGACGATATTCACAGTATTGGAACCGTTGCACGAATTTTGAAAGTCTTGAAAATGCCAGATGGCAACACAACGGTTATCATTCAAGGAAAAAAGAGATTTGAAATTACTGAATTGGTTTCTGAGAATCCGTATATGACCGCTAAAATAAAGAGTGTTGATGAGTTCATTCCCAAAAAAGATGACGTAGAATTTGTTGCCGCAATAGAATCTATCAAGGATTTATCTTTAGAAATTATAAAACAAAGCCCAAACATTCCGTCTGAAGCATCTTTTGCGATCAAAAACATCGAAAGTAATTCGTTTCTCATCAATTTTGTGTCCTCAAACATGAGTGTTTCAGTTGTTGAAAAACAAGCTTTGCTCGAAGTTAATGATTTGCATCAGCGGGCTTTAAAGACGTTGAAGCACATGAATGTTGAGTACCAGCGTTTAGAGCTTAAAAATGATATTCAGTCTAAAGTTCAGCACGACATGAATCAGCAACAGCGGGAATATTTTCTTCAGCAACAGATTAAAACCATCCAAGAAGAACTTGGGGGGGTTAGTTATGAGGAGGAAATAGAGGATATGAAAAAGCGTGCCTCAGCTAAAAGTTGGGACACGAAAGTAAAAAATCACTTCAATAAAGAATTAGGTAAACTTCAAAGGATGAATCCACAGGTAGCTGAATATTCTATCCAGCGCAATTATTTGGATTTATTTTTAGATCTGCCATGGGATCATTTCAGTCAAGATAATTTTGACTTGAAACGCGCTCAAAAGATATTGGATCGTGATCATTTTGGTTTAGAAGAAGTAAAACGTAGAATCATCGAATACTTGGCTGTCTTAAAACTTCGAAACGATATGAAATCGCCGATTTTATGTTTGTACGGTCCTCCAGGAGTTGGAAAAACTTCTTTGGGAAAATCTATAGCTGAAGCATTAGGCCGTGAATATATTCGTATTTCGCTTGGTGGATTGCGTGATGAAGCAGAAATTAGAGGGCATCGCAAAACGTACATAGGCGCTATGCCTGGTCGAATTTTACAGAGTTTAAAAAAAGCAGGAACTTCAAATCCAGTTTTTGTTTTAGATGAAATTGATAAGTTATCAAATTCTCATCAGGGAGATCCTTCTTCGGCTATGCTTGAAGTTTTAGATCCAGAACAAAATGCAGAGTTTTACGATAACTTTTTGGAAATGGGTTACGATTTGTCTAAAGTCATGTTTGTTGCCACCTCAAATAGTTTAAATACCATCCAACCCGCTTTATTAGATCGTATGGAGATCATAAACGTCAATGGTTATACAATTGAAGAAAAAGTCCAAATAGGAAAAAAATATCTTCTTCCAAAGCAATTAACGGAGCATGGGCTAACGACAAAACATTTGAAAATTGCACAACCTCAGTTGGAGAAGATTGTTGAGGGCTATACAAGGGAATCCGGAGTTCGTGGTTTGGAAAAACAAATTGCAAAGGTAGTGCGTTATGCCGCTAAAAATATAGCCATGGAAGACGATTATGCTGTTAAAGTATCAAACGACGATCTCATCGAAATTTTGGGGTCTCCTAAGCTTGAACGAGACCGCTACGAAAACAACAGTGTTGCTGGCGTAGTGACTGGTTTAGCTTGGACACGAGTTGGTGGGGATATTTTATTTATCGAATCAATTCTTTCAAAGGGCAAAGGTGCACTTAATATTACTGGTAACCTTGGAAAAGTCATGAAAGAGTCAGCTACAATAGCCATGGAGTACATCAAGGCAAACGCTGAGGATTTTGGCATTAAAAATCATGTTTTCAGTGATTATAATGTTCATATTCACGTTCCAGAAGGAGCCACACCTAAAGATGGACCTAGCGCCGGAATTACTATGCTAACTTCTTTAGTGTCTTTATTTACACAACGAAAAGTAAAGAAAAACTTGGCTATGACTGGTGAAATTACTTTGCGCGGTAAAGTTCTTCCAGTAGGGGGTATAAAAGAAAAAATATTGGCAGCAAAGCGTGCTAAAATTAAAGAAATCATATTGTCCAAAGCTAATAAAAGCGATGTGGATGAAATTAATGCAAATTACTTAAAGGGCCTTACGTTTCATTATGTTTCCGAAATGCGCGAGGTTATTGATTTGGCCGTTACCAAAACAAAAGTAACCCACGCCAAATCACTTTAGTTATAGAGCATTATTCTACCCTAAGTTTAAAATAAAGCAAGCAATAACTCGTTTTGTAATTGAATTAGTTATTTTTGAACGCCAATGAGGATATTAGTTACGCTTATTTTAGTTTTTGCTGCACCATCATCAGTTTTTGCTCAATTGGGTGGTGAAGCGACGTATCAGTTCCTCAACCTCATGTCCTCTCCTCGACAAGCTGCACTTGGTGGTAAAGTGATTACTAATGTAGACTATGATGTTACTCAAGGGCTTTACAATCCGGCTTCCATTAATGTAGAGATGGATAATCAACTGGCATTAAATTATGCCAATCATCTTGGTGATATACGCTACGGTACTGCAGCCTACGCTTATACTGTTGATAGAAGAACACAAACATTCCATATTGGCGCTACTTATGTTGATTATGGAACTTTTGATGGGTACGATGAATTTGGGAATAGTACGGGCTCCTTTACGGGCAATGAAACGGCTATTTCGTTTGGATATGCTTTACAAATTGGGTACTCAGACTTTTATGCTGGTGCTAATGTAAAACTTATATCGTCTAAGTTAGAGCAGTACAATTCTTTTGGAGGAGCTTTGGATTTTGGATTGGTTTATCTTAATGAATACCTCGAATTTAATGCAGCGCTTGTGGTACGCAACATTGGAACACAATTTACAACCTATGCGGGCCTGCGGGAACCTTTACCCTTTGAAGTGGACTTGGGATTTAGTCAAACCTTGCAATTTGTACCTATTCGCTGGCATTTAACTTTCGAAAACTTGCAAAAATGGCCAATAGCTACAGCCAATCCTGCTCGTGCTACATCAGATTTAAACGGAAATCAGACACAAGAGAAAGTAGGTTTTTTTAGCAACTTAATTCGCCACACATTGGTAGGAGTGGAGTTGTTTCCGGACAAGGGCTTTAACCTTCGTTTAGGCTACAGTTTTAGGCGAGCCGAAGAATTGAGAATTTTGGAACAGCGCAACTTTTCAGGTTTATCTTTTGGGGTTGGCTTAAAGTTTAATAAATTACGTTTCAGTTACACTCATGCTCGCTACTCATCAGCAGCAAACACTAGTTTTTTAGGTGTACAGATAAGTTTACAATAATGAAGAAAATTATTATAGCCATTGATGGGCACTCCTCAACAGGAAAAAGTACTCTAGCCAAGCAACTTGCCAAAGCGTTGGATTACATTTATGTTGATTCTGGGGCTATGTATCGTGCAGTTACCTTGTATGCTCTTGAGCAAGGATTTATTAGCGATAAAAAACTTGATACCGATGCTTTGATTTCAAACATTAAAAACGTCAATATTGAATTCAAAAAGCAAGGAAACAATCCAACCGTTCTTTTTTTGAATAACAAAGAAGTGTCCTCAAAAATTAGAGGTATGGAAGTTTCAAATTTAGTTAGTAAAGTGGCAGCATTGCCCGAAGTCCGTAAATGTCTTGTTAGAGAACAACGACGAATGGGAGAACAAAAAGGCATTGTTATGGATGGAAGAGATATTGGAACCGTAGTCTTTCCAAACGCAGAGCTTAAAATTTTTATGACGGCTTCTGCTCAAACACGTACCCAACGCCGCTATGACGAGCTTAACGCCAAAGATGAAACTGTAGTTTTTGATGAAGTTTATGAAAACATCACTTCACGCGACTATAAAGACTCCACCAGAGCCGATTCCCCACTTACACAAGCCAAAGATGCACGTGTTTTAGATAACACTAACCTCACACAATCTCAACAATACACAATAGTCATGGACTGGATTAAGGATTTGATAGATTAATCTTTACAAAAAAATAAAGACCGAGGTTATCGGCCTTTATTTTGATAGTTTTAAAGGTTAGGAATCACCAGTTCTTGGTTAGGGTAAATTAAATCTGGATTTTTTAGAATATCCGAATTGGCTTGAAAAATTTGTTTGTACTTCATAGGATCCCCGTAGTAGTGTCTTGCAATTTTACCTAAAGTTTCGCCACTTTTTACTGTATGACGGTGGTATACACTTTCATCGGAAACTTTAATATCAGCTTTAATGTCGGATGGATTTTGTCCTCCAACAGCTTTAATTTCATCCCAAATAATATTTTTTTCGTACTGTGTTTTGGCTGTTCCTTTAATTTTCAGAACGCCATTTTCTTCAGAAACATCGCCATTTTGGATATTCAACTCGGTACCTAAGTCCAGCACAGATTGGTATTTTTGTTTGATCATAATAAGTAGATTTATAGGGTTATATTAATTTTAAAATTAGACTATTTTTTTTAGTTTTCAACTTTTTGAAATTATTTTTTCACCTTTGAGAAGCTATCTATCTCAAAATCATAGATATAAATATTTGTCCAAATTATAGATTAGTCGTATTATTGCACTCTTCTTAGCAAAAAGGTTGGAGAGAAGAATTAAAATTAAACTAACACTTCTGTGTGTTTTTGCAGTAAATCTAACCATTAGAACACATGGAATACAAATTTTAATCAGCTATGGCTGAAGAACAAACTACAAATACGGAAGAGTCTATCCAAGACACTCCAGTTGTTGAAACAACAAACGAAGCTCAAACTAATCCCGAGCAATTTTTAAAAGATTTTAATTGGCACAATTACGAAGAGGGTATAGACCCTGTTGCAGACGAAAAGCTCGATGAATTCGAGAAGTTGGTCTCTGAAAACTTTGTAGAAACCCTTGACGATCAAGTTGTCGAAGGTACCGTTATTCACATGACTGAGCGCGATGCAATCATTGATATCAACGCAAAGTCTGAAGGTGTGATTTCTCTAAATGAATTTAGATACAATCCAAAACTCAGCGTTGGTGATAAAGTTGAGGTACTTATTGACGTTCGTGAAGATGCTACGGGACAGCTTATACTTTCGCACAGAAAAGCTCGTGTTATCAAAGCATGGGATCGTGTCATTGCAGCTAACGAAACTGGCGAAATCGTCAATGGTTTTGTGAAGTGCCGTACCAAAGGAGGTATGATCGTTGATGTATTTGGTATTGAGGCATTCTTGCCTGGTTCTCAAATTGATGTTAAGCCAATTAGAGACTACGACCAATACGTGAACAAAACTATGGAATTCAAAGTAGTGAAAATCAACCACGAATTTAAAAACGTTGTTGTATCGCACAAGGCGCTAATTGAAGCTGATATTGAAATTCAAAAGAAAGAAATCATCAGTCAACTAGAAAAAGGTCAAGTACTTGAAGGTATTGTCAAAAATATCACATCTTACGGCGTATTTATGGACCTTGGTGGTGTCGATGGTCTTGTACATATTACAGACCTTTCATGGTCTAGAATTAACCACCCAAGTGAAATCGTTGAACTCGACGAGAAGCTTAATGTTGTAATCCTTGACTTTGATGAAAATAAATCAAGAATTCAATTGGGTCTTAAGCAGTTAAGCAAGCACCCATGGGATGCACTTGGTGAAGACGTTAAAGTTGGTGACGAAGTGGAAGGCAAAGTTGTTGTTATTGCTGATTATGGTGCATTCATTGAAGTTGCAGAAGGTGTAGAAGGATTAATTCACGTTTCTGAAATGTCATGGTCTACGCACTTGCGTTCCGCACAAGATTTTGTGAGTGTTGGAGATGTGGTTAAAGCACAGATTTTGACCCTCGATCGTGAAGATCGTAAAATGTCTTTGGGTATCAAGCAACTTTCGCAAGATCCTTGGACAGACATTACGTCTAAATTCCCTGTTGGATTCAAACATACTGGTGTCGTAAGAAACTTTACAAACTTTGGTGTATTTGTTGAAATGGAAGAAGGTATCGATGGACTGATTTACATTTCAGATTTATCCTGGACAAAGAAAATCAAGCATCCAAGCGAATTCTGTGCTGTTGGTGATCAACTTGAAGTTGTTGTTCTTGAATTGGATGTTGAAGGCAGAAAATTGAGTCTTGGTCATAAGCAAACTAAGGAAAATCCTTGGGACAAGTATGAGTCTGAGTTTGGTTTAAATACCAAGCATACTGCTCCATTACTTGAAATTGTTGACAAAGGTGCTACTGTACAATTTAATGATGATATTGTTGCATTTATCCCATCTCGTCATTTAGAGAAAGAGGATGGTTCTAAGCTTAAAAAAGGCGAAGAAGCAGAATTTGTTATTATAGAATTCAGCAAAGAATTCAAGCGCGTAGTTGCGTCGCATACTGCAGTGTTCAAAGCCGAAGAAGTGAAAAATGTAAAAGCTGCAGCCAAAAAGGCCGCAAAAGCTGCGTCAGAAGCCAAGACAACCCTTGGTGATGCAAACGAAGCGCTTCAAGCATTGAAAGACAAGATGGATGGTAAATAGTGCCAACCGGATATAAATAAAAAAAACTCTTCGAAAGAAGGGTTTTTTTATTTATAATAACTTGATTTTCAATTTTTTAAATAATTAACTTTTTTTGTATTTATAAAAAATCGTTATTCTTAATTTTATAATTCATTAAAACAAAAAAATTATGGGTTTCCAGAACATCCCTGAGCAATTTAAAATCAACTCTTTAATTCATCAAAAAACCTATTTAGTTGACGGAGAATTAAAACAATGGAAAGGCGCTACTTCCGATGTGTATTCAACTATTTCTTCAACAGAGGATTATGCACCAACACTATTGGGTTCTATTCCTTTATTGGAAAAAGAACAAGCTATGGAAGCTCTGGATGCTGCTTCTAGTGCATATAATAATGGTCAGGGTTTGTGGCCAACTATGAAAGTCGCTGATCGCATTGCTTGCATGGAAAAATTTGCAGTGCAAATGAAAACTAAACGAGCCGAAGTGGTTAAATATCTAATGTGGGAAATTGGCAAAAACCTAAAAGACTCGGAAAAAGAATTTGACAGAACGGTAGATTATATTTTCGATACCATAAACGATTACAAACAACTAGACCGCAACGCCGCTAAATTTCATAAACACTCTGGTGTATATGCGCACATTAGAAGAGGTCCACTTGGAATTGTGCTTTGTTTAGGACCGTATAATTACCCGCTTAATGAAACATTTGCTTTATTGATACCTGCGCTCATCATGGGAAATACAACAATTTTTAAACCAGCTAAATTAGGAGTTCTTCTACTTACTCCATTGATGGAAGCTTTTCAAAATAGCTTCCCAAAAGGAGTTGTAAATATCCTTTTTGGTCGTGGTCGAACTTTAGCCTCTCCGTTGATGGAAACGGGTAAAATAGATGTGTTGGCATTGATTGGGCATAGTAACTCTGCCAATGCGCTTCAGAACGCCCACCCAAAGAAAAATAGACTCAGAAGTGTCCTCGGTTTAGAAGCAAAAAATCCAGCTATTATTCTCCCTGATGCGGATTTAGATTTAGCAGTACGAGAATGTATCGCGGGAACTCTGTCCTTTAATGGGCAACGCTGTACAGCACTAAAAGTATTATACATTCATGAAACTATCTTTGATGCATTCAAAGATAAGTTTTGTGCCGAGGTAGATGCACTTAAATTTGGTAATCCCTGGGAAGAAGATGCAATGCTCACTCCACTTCCTGAAGAAAATAAACCAGATTATATTCAAGGCTTAATCGATGATGCTAAATCAAAGGGTGCAACAATTCTAAACTCTAGAGGAGGAGAACGCACCGAAAATTATATTTTCCCCTCTGTTCTTTATCCAGTTGACAAAACCATGGATGTTTATCATGAAGAGCAATTTGGACCTGTAATTCCAATGATGACCTTTACAGATATACAGCAACCCCTTGATGATATGGCAGAATCGAACTATGGACAGCAGGTAAGCGTTTTTGGTAAAAACACCTCAACTTTAGCACCGCTTATCGATACACTTGTTAATCTTGTTTGTCGTGTTAACTTAAATAGTTCTTGTCAGCGTGGTCCGGATGTGTTTCCGTTTACCGGCCGTAAGGATTCTGCTTTCAGCACCTTAAGCGTTCGCGATGCCTTGAGATCGTTCTCAATTAGAACTTTTGTAGCAACTAAGGACAATCCCTACAATAGTGAAATTTTGAAGGAAATGCTCGATGCGAAACAATCTAATTTCATAAGTACAGATTATTTGTTGTAGTCGTTTGTTTATTGTTCAGGATTAAATTTTAAGCATTGAAGTTTAAAGTAAGATTTGTATATCAAATTTTTCTATTACCTTTGCGCACGAATATGTTGAAATTACTATGAGTCAAAAAGTTTTACTGGACGAAAAAGAAGTAAACATCATCCTCCATAGATTGGCTTGTCAACTTATTGAAAAACACAACGATTTTTCTAACACCATTTTAGTGGGTTTACAACCCCGTGGACGGCATCTTGCTGACCGACTCACACAAGTACTAGAATCAGATTATAATATTGCAGACCTACAGGTGGGTTACTTAGATATTACATTTTACAGAGACGATTTTAGGCGATCCGAAAAAGTTTTGGAGGCTAGTGCAACTGAGATGAATTTTGTTGTAGAAGGTAAGAAAGTTATTTTCATTGATGACGTATTATATACTGGACGAAGTATTCGAGCAGCCTTGACAGCCATTCAGTCCTATGGAAGACCGAAAAATATAGAGTTACTTATTTTAATTGATCGTCGTTTCAGTAGACATTTACCAATTCAGCCCGATTACCGTGGTCGTCAAGTTGATGCCATTGACGATGAAAAAGTTATTGTAAACTGGAAAGAAACACAAGGAGAAGACAACGTTTATTTGATAAAACAATAGATTATGAGTACATTGAGTGTAGATCACTTATTAGGAATTAAACACCTCACAAAAGATGATATTCATTTAATATTTGAAACTGCAGATCATTTTAAACAAGTTATTAATCGCCCCATAAAAAAGGTGCCTTCTTTAAGAGATATCACTATCGCCAATTTATTTTTCGAAAATTCTACGCGTACTAAACTTTCTTTCGAAATTGCCCAAAAACGACTTTCGGCTGATGTAATTAATTTTTCAGCCGCTCAATCCTCTTTAAAAAAGGGTGAAACGCTCATCGATACTGTCAACAACATATTATCTATGAAAGTTGATATGGTGGTAATGCGCCACCCTAAACCAGGAGCAGCAGAATTTTTGATGCGTCATGTGGATGCAAAAATCATCAATGCTGGTGACGGTACCCACGAACACCCTACACAAGCTCTTTTGGATACTTATTCTATTCGTGAAAAATTAGGCTCAGTAACTGGTAGAAAAGTTGTAATAGTTGGCGATATTTTACACAGTAGAGTAGCTCTTTCTAATATTTTTGCTTTAAAATTACTTGGTGCGGAAGTCATGGTTTGTGGTCCTAAATCACTTATTCCAAAACACATTGAAGACTTAGGAGTAATTGTCGAAACCAATCTAAAAAAAGCACTTCAATGGTGTGATGTGGCTAATATGCTTCGTGTTCAAAACGAACGTATGGAGGTGAGTTATTTTCCATCAACCCGAGAGTATACCCAGCAATATGGAGTAGATAAAGCGTTACTAGACGATTTAGATCAACCTATAGTTATAATGCATCCCGGTCCAATCAATAGAGGCGTAGAAATCACTAGTGATGTCGCAGATTCTGATCAAGCTATAATTTTAGACCAAGTTGAAAATGGTGTTGCTATTCGTATGGCTGTAACCTATTTGTTAGCTTCAAAAATTGAATCTTGATGAATTTCAAACTAAAAGCTCATAATGCATTACTCTATCAAGAACAGCAAGTTTATTCTGATTTTATAGATTCATTTGATGTTCATTACGCAGATTTTAAATCTCATAATATTATTGTTCATACAGCATCCAACCAGCCGCCTGATATAATATTTATAGCGGCTCTTTTGAAGCGATCTCATGTTCACCAAGCCAAAAAAAAATCATTTGTTGTCGTAGCTTCAGAATGGTCAATAAACGATTTCCCTAACGAACTTGTGGTCGTCCCCACTTCGCAAGAGGCTGAAGATCTTATTGAAATGGATGAAATGCAACGAGATTTAGGATTTTAAAATTATAAGTTGTGAAATTAACCATATTAGGTTGCTACAGTGCTACACCTAGAATTGCTGCCCATACTACAGCTCAAATTCTGGAAACACGAGGCCATGTTTTTTTGATTGATTGTGGCGAAGGTACACAAATGGAGCTGAGAAAAAACAAGATTAAATTCAATCAAATTAAGCATATTTTTATTTCGCATCTTCACGGAGATCATTGTTTTGGATTAATAGGTTTGATTTCTACTTTCCGCTTATTGAATCGCGAAACTAATCTTCATATTTATGGTCCAAAAGGACTAAAGGAACTTATTCTAGTTCAGTTAAAACTCTCTAATTCATGGATTAATTTTGAATTAATTTTTCACGAAATAGAGTCCTTCAAATCTGAACTAATTTATGAGGATGATAAACTTGAGGTCCGCACTATTCCATTAGATCATAGAGTATATACAAATGGGTATTTATTTAAGGAAAAACCATTTGACCGCAAATTGGATATTGATGCGGCCGAAGCCAACAATATAGATGTGGCCTATTACAGAAAGTTAAAACAAGGTGAAGATGTACTGAACAATGATGGTATTTTAATTTCAAACAGTGCGGTAACTTCTAAGGGATTAGTGCCAAAGTGTTATGCCTTTTGTAGTGATACTGCATACAAAGAAGATATCATTCCATTAATAAACGAGGTTGATGTTTTATACCATGAGTCTACTTTTTTGGAGGCACATGCCAAACTTTGTAGTAAAACTAAACATTCCACAGCGAAACAAGCCGCCACTATTGCCAAAAAAGCTAAAGTAGGAACTCTTATTTTAGGACACTATTCATCACGTTACAGCGATTTGGAAGAATTTAGAACAGAAGCTTTAGCCATATTTAAAGCAGTTGAGCTGGCTAGAGACGGAAAAACTTTTCAAATTTAATATTGGCTTCTCTAGTTAGTTATTGTTTATTGAGTACGTAACTAGTCTTTCCGCGTAATGCATGACATCAGGAGGTCTAGAAAATACCTTTAGATATTTTGGGTAATCAACTAATATGTATTTTGGTTTTAATCTTCTTAGATTTGGGGGTTTTTGAAGAATATTAAATTTTTTAACCCCTTTTTTATAACCTCTATAAAGTGCTGAATGTTCTGTAAGCCATACTTCTAGTTTTGATTTTACCTTAATTTGTTTTCCGATTCCATATTTAATATGAATAAGACTGTTTTCTTTGAGGTTTTTTGTTTCAAACAAGTAACGATTGTTACTTATATTTTCAGATTTAAAGAAAACTATTGGGTGAATTTTCATTAAAAGCCAGGGCAATAAACCATTCCGCTCCATTTTCAAATTATAGATTCCTGCACGTTCATTGAATTTAACATAGGTCCTAATGTTTAAATCATATAACTTAGAGAAAGAATTTACTTTTTCAAAACCTATGATTGAGATCCAATAGTTTCCGTCAAAATTATCCAATTCAAGTTTTTTGGGAATAAGTTTTCTTAATAGTTTTTTTTGGACTTTGTAGTGCAAGAAAAGAACATCGTTACATCTGGGGTGTTGTGTAGTTGCTTTTTTAGTCAAAGGCGCAGGCCAATGCATTTTGTAGGTGTTTTGCATATTTGGGATTTCAATTTTAAATTAATTATAAATAATCATAAACGCGTCGACTTAGTAAAAATGTGATTCCTAGTAGGGTTATTATATACAACAACCTTTTGGTTTTTGAATATCGAATCTTTTTTACAATTATATTGATGAAATAAGTATATATGCAAACTGAAGTTATGTCCGTAATAATATCAATTTTTCTCATGACCAAAATTTATATAATATTAACAAAAACTATTCCTAAAATCCAAAACGAAGAATCTAAGGTTTATAAATAAGTTAATGAGATTAATGAGAATTACCTAATAGAGTAATAATATTTTTTTTGCAAAAGGTCCTTTAATTTATAAAAAAGAAATTAAAAGTCTTCAAAAACCCCAAGACCAAAAAGAGCAAAATCGTATTTGACAGGGTCTTTATGATCCATTTTTCGAAGATTATGGTCTAATTCTTCTAAAGCTTTTGCATCATTTTGCCTTCTATTGAGCAGCCCTAATTTTCGCGCAACATTTCCGGAATGGACGTCCAAAGGACAGGAGAGTTGACTTGTTTTAATGCTGTTCCAAATGCCAAAATCAACACCGGTATTATTTGGTCTTACCATCCAGCGTAGAAACATATTGATACGTTTTGCCGCGGAGTTTTTCAAAGGGTCACTTATATGTTTTTGAGTTCGTTTATTGTGTTCAATTTCAAAAAAGTGCATTTTGAATTTATGAATTGCATATTGAAGATCTTTATTGGCATAGCGTGAAAATAGTGCTTCCATACCATTGTGTTTGGTGTAAATATGGTTTAGGCTTTTAATGAATTGCATGGCGTCCGTAGCATTAAATGTGCGATGTACAAACCCTTCAAAAATATTTAAATCTTGTGTTTGATGCGCCATCACAAATTCAAAAGGTGCATGATCCATAAGAGCCATCAGCCGGTTTGCATTTTTTATGATACTCTTGCGGTTGCCCCATGCTATTGTTGCTGTAAGAAAAGCCGCGATTTCAATGTCTTCTTTTCTTGAAAATAAGTGGGGTATTTGTATGGGGTCGCTTTCAATGAATTTTGTGGTGTTGTATTGCAAAACCTTTTCATCCAAAAACTGTTTGAGTTCAATAAAGCTAAATCCGCTAAAGGATTCATGATGAGACTTGTCCATCAGTCATTGTTATTTTTCGGTCAGCCATTGCCGCTAATTCTTCATTGTGCGTTACAATGATAAAGGTAAAGCCAAAAGCGTCTCTGAGGTCAAAAAATAATTGATGTAATTGTGCAGCAGATTTACTGTCTAAATTTCCTGAGGGTTCATCAGCAAGTACAACAAGAGGGTCATTGACTAATGCTCGAGCAACGGCAACGCGCTGTTGTTCACCACCAGAGAGCGCATTAGGTTTGTGGTGAAGCCGCTCACTGAGTCCTAAAAAATTTAATAGTTCTTTTGCTTTTTTAAGCGCATTGCTTTTTGGAGTTCCTTTGATGAAAGCAGGAATACATACGTTTTCCAGCGCTGTAAATTCAGGAAGTAGCCGATGGAATTGAAAAATAAAACCTAGATGATCATTTCTAAATTTTGCCAACTGTTTTTCATTGAGTAATCCAATAGTCGTGTTGTTGATGCTTATTTTAGAATCTTTGTCAGGAGTGGGTTGATCCAAGGTGCCAAGAATTTGAAGCAAGGTAGTTTTTCCAGCACCTGATGCACCAACAATCGAAACAATTTCTCCTTTGTTTACTTTTAAATTCACGCCCTTTAGCACATGTAAACCTTCGTAGTATTTATGTATGTTGCTGCCTTGAATCATGTTTGTAAATTTAAAGGATATGTCGTTGATGTGCAATCTTATTGTATTTTTTTAAATTTAACTTTATTAAATTTGTTTCTTAATAGTTTATAATTATGGATCAAGCTGTATTTTGCGGGGGTTGTTTTTGGTGTACCGAAGCTGTTTTTAAGCGTCTTAATGGAGTTTTTACCGTCCGTTCGGGGTATACAGGTGGATTTATTAAAAACCCAGCTTATCGCGAGGTATGTCAGGGCAGAACAGGGCATGCCGAGGGCATCATTATCGAATACGACGCTACGGTTGTTGCATACTCGGATCTTCTTGAAGTTTTTTTTGCAACGCATAATCCGACAACATTGGATAGACAAGGCTATGATGTTGGTACGCAATACCGATCTGCTATTTTTTACACTAATCTGAGTCAAAAAGAGTCTGCACAGCATTATATTGAACTTCTTAATGCCTCTAAAGTGTTTCCAGATCCCATTGTTACGACATTGGAACCCTTAGAAGTTTTTTATGAAGCAGAACAAGAACATCGCGATTATTATGACCAAAATTCTGACCAATCTTATTGTCAATTTGTGATACTCCCCAAAATAAATGTTTTAGAACAACGTTTTAAAAGTAAACTTAAATCTAATGAACCTACACCCCCTAAAAAGATCTCATAAACTTATTTTTGGCCTCTTTTGCGATCTGATGGGGTATGTGTCTTTTGTTTTTCCTCTGTTTGATTTTATTTGGGCACCGCTTTCAGCTTATTTAATGGCTAAACTCTACAAGGGTAAGCAAGGAAAAATAGCAGCAGTTATTGTTTTTATTGAAGAGGCTCTTCCATTTATTGATGTCGTTCCTACATTTGCCATAATGTGGGTGTATACCTACTGGGATACATTAACGAAAAGGAACTCAGAATAACAACTATTTATCTAAAAATCGGCCAAGGCCAAACCTTCTCAGCATTTTTTTTTCAAAATCCCAAAAGAATTTGAATTGCCCAAGCACAAAGCCCCAAAAGACAAGCAAGATTTGATAGAAGATCAAACTCACAAAGACAAAAACGATTCCATACAAAATCGGGCCAAAGTTTTCTGAGGATATCCCTATCAATTTTATAATAGGGCGGCCCACAAATACGGAAGATGAACCCGTAATGGCAAATATTATAAAAATTCGGATTAATTCCCAGCGCTCATTCACTATCCATTTGGATTCCATTTTTTTGATGCTAAACACAAAAAACTTTAATATAAAAATACCCAAGACAAATCCAATTAACATGTTCAATAGCAATGAAAATTCGAAAAGTTTAAAACAAAGTCTATATCCTAGGTAAAAGGAGGTGGCAATGCCTAAAAAAGGGTAAAGTAGCTGCCAATTTTGGCTGATTTCCCAACGAGATATAAAGGATTTAATGCGGTTTTTCATGCCCGCAAAGATAGTATAATATTGTACTTATTTTATTTATTTTTTGTTAAACAGTTTGCTTAGTAAATTTCCTATGCCACTGTTGTTTTTTTTAAGAATACTGCCCGCTAATTCATTTATAATTGAGCCGTTGTCATCAGCATCTAAAATAGCCTCTAAAAAACTTTGCTTTTTAGATTGGCTCTTTAACAAGTTACTGATCATTTTAGATAGGTCTTTTGTGTCATTAACCGATGAATTTCGTTTTTGTTTTCCCAAAATGCCCAGGACAACAGGGGCAGCAATTTTAAGAACTTTAGTTACTGAATTATTACTAACACCCGACTGTTTGCTTAGTGCATTTTGAATATTCTTCTGGCGTTTACCAAATACATGGCCAAGTATTTTACCTCCATCTTTTTCACTGCATTTAGAGATGAGTCTGAAAAGATACTGTTGAGGTTATTTAGAATACTCCCATCGTGTTTGTTTGTAATTGCATTCAATAATCCCAGGGCTCCTTCTTTAGTAGCAGAATTGCGTTGCATGGCCTGAAGCATGACAGGAATGGCTAAATTCAATAGAGCAGTGGTCTTAGATTTTGATTGTCCAGTTTGGCTGGACAGGCCTTTGATGAGTGATTTTCCTAAACCACTCCCATGTAGGTTCATGATTTTTGACATATTTTTTGATTTAGGGAAAAACAATTTAATTAAAAAACCCAACAAAAATGCTGGGATTTAGTTAAATTTTAAAATATTAGACTTAATTTAAGTCTTTGTTTCTTTTTTTACAAGGATCAATTCTCTAGAACATTTGTCAGTGCGTTGTAGTAGCGTGTAGCTATAAAATCCGCCCCAGCTTGGTTATAATGTACATCGTCAGCCAAGTAGTCGTCGTTGAATCCTTCGTACATATTTACGGCAATCACTTTAGAAGTTGATGTCGTTTGGGTGGTAGCAATATCTAATACGTCTTCCTTCATTTGTTCAAATAGTGTAATGAAATTAGTAGTCATAAAATCTGATCTACCGGGTGCCAATTGCTCAATAAGAATAGAGACATTCGGATTGTTATCCTGCAGCAAGTCTATAATACTGTTGATGTTAGCTATGGCATTATCGTAGGGAAGGCCACCTAGTATGTCATTACCACCTGGTGAACTAAATAACACAATATCAGGACTTCCCGTATCTGACAACCACTCATCTAGTTCATTTAGAATTTGTCCTGAAGTCCAACCGCCTCTGCCTTCATGATCTGTATCAAAAGCCTCACCATTATAAGTGGGGTAGGGAGCATTATCGGACTGAGTTCCAATAAAATCGAATGACCAGTCATTGTCCCTTAGTTCTTTCCATAACTCGTATCTAAAGCTTTCGTATATGGGGCGAGCCCCTTCCACTCTTGATGCACCCAAGGGTAAAATTCTGTTTTGTAAAGAAATTGGT
The DNA here is from genome assembly GCF_001735715.1 of Formosa sp. Hel3_A1_48. Lineage (NCBI taxonomy): Bacteria > Pseudomonadati > Bacteroidota > Flavobacteriia > Flavobacteriales > Flavobacteriaceae > Formosa > Formosa sp. Hel3_A1_48. Next base: position 29,544 of record NZ_CP017259.1, on the reverse strand, counting down.
GGTTCTTGTGGGGTTGTGTCTTCATCACTTACACAAGCAATAGTAGTTGTGATTAAAATACTTAAAATAAACAACAGTAGATATTGATGTCTTGTATGGTGTTTTGTGGTGTTCCTTTTGATTTGTATTTGCATGATTTGGGCAGTATTTAATTTATTAACCTCAATAAATATATAAAAAAAAGTTCATGAAATTTTAATTTGTGTGTTAAATCTGTTTTTTCAAAAATGCCAAAAAAAACCCAAGACTAAAGCTTGGGTTTAATGAAAATTATATGAATTCTATTTATTTCAATATGGAAATAATTTGTGAGGCCAACTCTGAACCAATGCGTTCTTGTGCTTGTGTGGTTGCCGCGCCAATGTGTGGAGTTAATGATACATTAGGAGTCATTAAAACTTGAACAGCAGGAGTTGGTTCGTTTTCAAAGGTATCAACTCCGGCAAAACTCAGTTTCCCAGATTTGAGTGCTTCAACCATTGCGACTTCGTCTACAACGCCTCCTCGTGCAGCATTGACCAAGCCTGCACCGTCTTTCATGAGCTCTAATTCGGCTGTTCCTATCACAAAATCCTTTTGTGCAGGAACATGTAAGCTTAGGAAATCGGCCTGCTTCAATACCGCTTCTTTAGTTTGAATTTCGATATCAAAAGTTAGAGATTGTCCATCAAAGAAAGGGACAGTTACAGATGCTTTGTCCATAAATGGATCATGTGCAATTACTTTCATTCCCAACCCTAAACCAATTTTTGCTGTAGCCTGACCTATACGACCAAAGCCAATTACGCCTAATGTTTTTCCGCGCAACTCAGTTCCTTTGGCGTATGCTTTTTTGAGAGATTTAAACTTTGAATCTCCATCAAGCGGCATGTTACGATTGGCATCATACAAATAACGCACACCAGAGAAAAGGTGCGCAAAAACAAGTTCTGCTACCGACTCTGAAGAAGCAGCAGGTGTATTGATGACATGTAAACCTTTTCCGCGAGCGTATTCCACATCAATATTATCCATGCCAACTCCGCCACGACCGATAATTTTCAAACTAGGGCATGCGTCAATTAAATCTTTGCGCACAGTAGTTGCACTGCGCACCAACAGTGCTACAATTCCTTCGTTATTGATGTAATTTTCTAACTGCTCTTGGGCTACAGTTACAGTGCTAACTTCAAAGCCAGCAGCCTCTAATTCTTCAACGCCATTTTTTGAAATACCGTCATTTGCTAATATTTTCATACGTATTTATGCTTTTCGTTCTAATTCACTCATTATTTCCACTAAAACCTGTACACTTTCGAGAGTTAGTGCATTGTACATTGAAGCTCTGTATCCCCCAACACTTCGGTGTCCATTTAAACCATTGATTCCAGCTTCCAAACACATACTATCAAAAGAGTCTTTCAAATCGTCGTTAGCCAATGTGAATGTTGCATTCATTGTTGAACGATCGGCCTTAGCCGCAAATCCGTCAAATAAAGGATTTAAGTCGATCTCTGAATAAATGAGCTGTGCTTTCTTTTCATTTTCTTTTTCAATAGCAGCAATACCTCCTTTATTTTTCAACCACTCAAGGTTAAGCATTGACGTGTAGACAGGAAATACTGGGGGCGTATTGAACATGCTGCCTTTGCTGATATGCACTTTATAATCCATCATTGAAGGTATTTTCCTAGATACTTTTCCTAAAACATCCTCACGGACAACAACTAAAGTTGTTCCTGCAGGCCCCATATTTTTTTGAGCCCCTGCATAAATTAAGTCAAATTTTGAGAAATCTATAGTTCTTGAAAAAATATCGCTGCTCATATCACAAACCATTGGGATATCACATTCAGGAAAATCCTTTATTTGGGTTCCAAATATTGTATTGTTCGAGGTACAGTGAAAGTAATCATGATCTGAGGGAATATCGTATCCCTTAGGTATATAGTTGTAGTTGGCATCTTTGGATGAGGCTACTTCAGTAACATCATCGAAAATTTGAGCTTCCTTTATGGCTTTGTCGCTCCATGTCCCTGTGTTGAGATAAGCTGCGCGTTTTTCTAGTAAATTGAGCGCAACAGCCAAAAACTGGGTACTAGCACCACCTTGCAAAAAAAGCGCTTTGTAACCCATGCCTTCAAGACCCAAAAGTTCTAATGCTAGCGCACGTGCATGTTCCATTACATCTACAAACGCTTTGCTGCGGTGTGATATCTCAACAAGTGAAAGGCCGTTGTCAAAATCTAAAACTGCCTGAGCAGATTTAGCCAAAACTTCTTGTGGGAGTACGCAAGGTCCTGCGCTAAAATTGTGTCGTTTCATTGTGTAGGTGTTAGCCATTAAAAAATTAAGCCGTAAAGGTCTGAATTAATTATTGATAAAACTGCAAAAAAATTGATAATGTTATGTTATATTTTCAACAGGAAATCAACAGTGTCTACATTGTCTGCATAATCACCTAAACTAGGGCATTGTGTGTGGCCAAATGGAATTTCTTTAGTTAATAACCCTTCTGAAACAATGCATTGTATGTATTTGTTGTCGTTTTTCAATCTTTCTTTTAATGTTTCCAAATTTTCATAAAATTCATAAAATAAAGTAGCAATAGGAGAGCCGTAGTGTGGATCTTCTTTCAACATTAAAAAACCATTTTCGAGTAAATTAAATTCACTCATCAAATAAACAGCTTTATTGTAATCGTAGTTATTGGCATATTTAGCACTATTCATGATAGGATGCCATTCGTAAATTGCATTAAAAAATCCATCAAAATCATAATCTTTCGGAACAAATAATTTGGATACACTACGACAACCCAACCCATAGTATCTAAAAATGTCTTCAGCAAGTCCAGTTAGCTGTTCTTTTGACTCTTTTCCTGTGAGAATTGCTACTGAATTTCTATTTTTTCGTACAATAGCCGGGTAGTCTTTAAAATAAGCTTCAAAATAACGTGCTGTATTGTTACTACCAGTAGCAATGACTGCATCAAAATCCTCTAATTTATTGTTAGTGAATTTTATTTTCCCTTTAAGATTTGGTGCTAGATGCTGTACATAAGATACCAAGTAAGGCAATAAATGCTTATCATTTGATGACTGTTTTATTACGATGTTGTGTCCTGACACTAAAGCAGAGATAAAGTCGTGAAAGCCTACTAAAGGGATATTACCCGCCATGATAATGGCTACTTTTTTGGGATGTTGCACTGGTAATTTGTAGGCGCTAAGCCATTGCTCAAGTATTTTTTTCTGTAGAAGATTATACCATTGTTGAATTGCAAAAATTAGGTTTGCTTTAGTAAACCAGCCATTGTATTCTTGAGCTAATTTTAACTGCTGTTTGAATCCATCGAAAAATAAATCATTGTGTAGGGCTTCTTTTGACTTTTTTGGCTCTACAGATGTGAATTGTCCTAAAAATACCCCCAAATGCTCTAAGGTTTTTATTATATTTTTTTTATGATTCATAATTTGTTAAACCGTAATTTTGGCGTTAATTTTGTTGCAAATTTAGTTAATAAATAATCGAAAAACGACTATGGCGATTATAATCACTGATGAATGTATCAATTGCGGAGCATGCGAGCCCGAGTGCCCAAACACGGCCATATATGAAGGTGCGGACGATTGGCGCTACAATGACGGCACTAGTTTACAAGGGCAAATTATTTTACCTAATGGCAAACAAGTTGATGCGGATGAAGCACAAATTCCTGTTAGTGATGAATATTATTTTATAGTTCCTGATAAATGTACAGAATGTAAAGGTTTTCACGAAGAGCCACAATGTGCTGCCGTATGCCCAGTAGATTGTTGTGTACCAGATGAAAATAACGTTGAGACAGAAGAAGTTCTTCTTGGGAAACAACGCTTTATGCATCCCGAGGATTAAGCAGATACTTTTTTTGGTCCCGTCTATTTGATAATCTTTTTTTTCTATTTATTTATGAAAGAATATCATTAAATAGGCGCCCATGATATATCAAATACTACACACTTAGGTTTTTTTTTAACCCAAATCTATCACATGTCTTGATGCCCCAATAGGTTCGGCGATTAGCACAATTTCTATTTCAACAACATCCTCCGATAAGTACATTTTATGTTGTGCAATAACTCGATTATTGTAAGTATATCTAGAAAACTAACTGCCAATCATTGCAGCTTTCATATGTCAGTTCTAGATGAGATGATCAAAAGTTTTGAAAATCGATAAAATAAATATAAATTTGATCTGATATCAATTATCCCTAAGTAAATGTGATGTTCCCAAATCCACACAACACTTTGGAAGATTTTGTCATAAAGTTGCGTGAGCAACGCTATGCGCCTTCCAGTATCAAAACTTACAAAAATGCTTTATCCAAGTTTTTTGTGGCCTTTAACAGCCAAGATTTGAAGCACCTAAGCATTCGACAAATCCAAGATTGTATTTCCAAACTGCACGACAAAGAAGGAATAAGCCCAACTTATCAAAGACAAATTATTTCAGCTATAAACAAGTACTATGGGTTTTATTTCAATAGAAAATTAGACATGACTTTATTGTATCAAAGGCGAACACTAAAACGTCTTCCAAGACACCTAAGTGTTACAGAAGTGAAAGCTTTAATTGATGTTTGCGAAAATCTAAAGCACATGTGTATTATGAAGTTACTTTACGGCTGCGGGCTAAGAGTTTCAGAAGTTATTACACTCAAAATTTCAGATATAGACTCAGGAAACATGCGCATCTTAATACGCAATACGAAAGGCAAAAAGGACCGAACAGTGGCTTTGCCAAAATCGCTTTTATTGAGTTTGGAACACTATTATAGATTATATCAACCCAAAACAGTTGTTTTTGAAGGCCAAAAAGCTCAATATTACTCCCCCAAAAGCATACAGGTGTTTGTGAAAAAATATGCACAAAAAGCTAAAATACAAAAAAAGGTTACGCCGCATATGCTGCGTCACTCATACGCGACACATCAACTTGAAAATGGAGTCAGTATTAAATATATACAAGCTGCTTTGGGACATAAAAATATAACAACAACCGAGCTTTATAGTCATGTTGCAAATAGTTAAAATAGAATAAAAATAAACCCATTAGATCATTTATAGTAGGTCTATTTGTAGCAATAATATTTTTTTAAACATTCAGAAATAGGGTTTACATTTTATCGTTCATTTGTTTACTTTTGCAGCCTAATCTAAAAAACTATGAAAGCTGGAATTGTGGGATTGCCCAATGTAGGTAAATCAACTCTATTTAATTGTTTGTCTAATGCCAAAGCGCAAAGTGCTAATTTTCCGTTTTGCACCATAGAGCCAAATGTAGGCGTAGTTAATGTTCCTGATCCTCGACTTTCAAAATTAGAGTCTTTAGTAAATCCAGAAAAAGTCATTCCTGCAACTGTTGAGATCGTAGATATTGCCGGATTAGTTAAAGGGGCGAGTAAAGGAGAGGGTCTTGGTAATCAATTCCTGGCTAATATTCGTGAAACTGATGCAATTTTACATGTATTGCGTTGTTTTGACAATGATAATATTGTTCACGTCGATGGTAGTGTGGATCCGATTAGGGATAAAGACACAATAGATACGGAACTACAACTCAAAGATTTAGAAACCGTTGAAAAAAAACTAGAAAAAGTAAAGCGTACAGCAAAGACAGGAAATAAGGAAGCACAAAAAGAAGCGGCTGTTTTAGAGCAAATAAAAGCACATCTAGAAGCAGGAAAATCTGTGCGCAGTCTAGAAGTATCTGATGATGATTTTGAGCTTTATATTAAACCATTGCAATTTATTACAGCAAAGCCTGTGCTGTACGTATGTAATGTAGACGAAAATGCCGCGGTCAATGGCAATGCTTATGTCGATCAAGTTAAATCAGCTACATCATCAGAACAAGCAGAAGTTCTAGTCTTGGCTGTTGGTACCGAAGCAGATATTAATGAGCTTGACGATTTTGAAGAACGTCAACTCTTTTTACAAGATATTGGTTTAGAAGAGCCAGGTTCAGCTAAGCTTATTCGATCGGCCTATAAACTTTTGAGTCTTCAAACCTATTTTACTGCTGGGGTCAAAGAGGTTCGCGCTTGGACCATTCCTATTGGTGCCTCTGCGCCGCAAGCTGCTGGAGTTATTCATACTGATTTTGAAAAAGGATTTATTCGTGCCGAAGTTATTGCTTACAATGACTATGTTGATTTTGGAAGTGAATTAAAGGTTAAGGAGGCTGGGAAAATGCGTGTAGAAGGAAAAAACTATGTCGTCAAGGATGGAGATGTGGTTCATTTCTTGTTTAATGTTTAAGAAAATTTCTTTCTTTTTGAACATAAAATGTTCTCAACAATACTTCTTTTTTTTTGTTAATTATTTTGTGTTTTAAAGGTTTCATTTTTTAAATCGTTGTGCTATATTAGCACTTCATCTGACCAATTTTTATGGCCCAAAATACCAGCTATACAGAAGATAACATTAGATCCCTCGATTGGAAGGAGCATATCCGTATGCGTCCGGGTATGTATATTGGTAAACTAGGTGATGGTTCCTCTGCTGATGATGGAATATACATTCTACTTAAAGAGGTCTTAGACAACTCTATAGACGAATTCGTCATGGGGGCGGGAAAGTCTATCGAGATTTCTATTCAAGGAAATAAAGTCATTGTACGGGATTATGGTCGTGGTATACCCTTAGGTAAAGTAGTCGATGTGGTTTCTAAAATGAATACTGGAGGGAAGTACGATTCCAGAGCATTTAAGAAATCTGTTGGGCTCAACGGAGTAGGGACTAAAGCCGTCAATGCTTTGTCCACTTATTTTCGTGTCGAATCTAATCGAGACGGAAAGTCTGCCTCAGCTGAATTTGAATCTGGGGTATTGACTCAAGAAGAAATTTTGGAGGACACTACACGCCGAAAAGGCACAAAGGTCTCATTCGTTCCTGACCCCTCTATTTTTAAAAATTATAAATATAGAAATGAGTATGTGGCCCGTATGCTCAAAAATTATGTATACCTCAATCCAGGACTTACTATAAGTTTTAACGGAGAGAAGTTTTTTAGTGAAAATGGATTAAAAGATTTACTTGAAGATAATACCAAACAAGAAGATCGTCTTTACCCTACAATCCATCTTCGTGCCGATGACATTGAAGTGGCCCTAACACACAGTAAAACTCAATACAGTGAAGAATATCATTCTTTCGTTAACGGACAAAATACAACTCAAGGTGGAACACACTTGGCCGCTTTTAGGGAAGCATTTGTAAAAACCATTCGCGACTTTTTTGGCAAAAGCTATGATGCTTCTGACATTAGAAAATCTATCATATCTGCGATTGCTGTAAAAGTAATGGAGCCCGTTTTTGAAAGTCAGACCAAAACTAAATTAGGGTCAACGGATATGGGTGGTGGACTGCCTACCGTGCGAACATTTATCAACGATTTTGTTAAAACACAACTCGACAATTACCTACACAAGAACCCTGATACTGCGGAAGCAATTCAGCGAAAAATTTTGCAAGCAGAGCGCGAACGCAAGGAGCTCTCAGGAATTCGTAAAATAGCTAAAGAACGCGCTAAAAAAGCGAGCTTACACAATAAAAAATTACGCGACTGCCGCGTACATTTCGGCGATGCAAAAAACAATAGAAACTTAGAAACAACGCTCTTCATTACTGAGGGTGATTCAGCATCGGGAAGCATCACAAAATCACGAGATGTGAATACTCAAGCTGTATTTAGCTTAAAGGGAAAACCACTTAACTGCTATGGTTTAACCAAAAAAATTGTTTATGAAAATGAGGAGTTTAATTTACTACAAGCAGCCCTAAATATCGAAGAATCAATAGAAGATTTGCGTTACAACAATATCGTCATAGCTACTGATGCTGACGTTGATGGTATGCATATTCGGCTACTGTTAATTACATTCTTTTTACAGTTTTTCCCTGAACTTATAAAAGAAGGGCATTTGTATATTTTACAAACGCCACTTTTTAGGGTACGTAATAAAAAAGAAACCATTTACTGTTATTCCGAACAAGAGCGTGTAGACGCGATTCAAAAGCTAAGACCAAAACCCGAGATTACTCGATTCAAAGGCTTAGGTGAAATTTCTCCAAATGAGTTTAAATATTTTATTGGTGAAGATATTCGTTTGGACCCTGTGATGTTAGATACAGATAAGTCCATAAGTGAGTTGTTGTCATTTTACATGGGTAAAAACACCCCTGAACGTCAGAAATTTATTATTGATAACCTCAAGGTCGAATTAGACCTTATTGAGCCCGTAAATCCATCCTAGATGATTGAAGATCAAGGACATATACCAGAAGAAGATCATACACAAGGACAAGAAACCATTACTAGGGTCACAGGGATGTATAAAGACTGGTTTTTGGATTATGCTTCTTATGTGATCTTAGAACGTGCTGTACCTGCGATTGAAGATGGATTTAAACCTGTTCAACGCCGTATTTTACATTCCATGAAAGATCTTGATGATGGGCGCTACAATAAAGTGGCTAACATCGTTGGACACACGATGCAATACCATCCTCATGGAGACGCCAGTATAGCTGATGCCATGGTTCAAATCGGCCAAAAAGATTTATTAATTGACACACAAGGAAACTGGGGAAATATTTTGACTGGTGATAGAGCTGCAGCTTCGCGATACATCGAAGCTCGTCTTTCAAAATTTGCACTTGATGTTGTTTTTAATCCAAAAACTACAGAATGGCAGGCCTCTTACGATGGTCGCCGTAAAGAGCCCATCAATTTACCCGTAAAATTCCCATTGCTTTTGGCACAAGGTGCTGAAGGTATTGCGGTTGGCCTTTCAACGAAAGTTTTACCGCATAACTTTATTGAACTTATAGAGGCTTCAATCAAGCACTTACAAGGAAAGCGCTTTACCATAGTTCCTGATTTTGCTACTGGAGGAATAGCGGATTTTTCAAATTATAATGACGGCCTACGTGGAGGTAAAGTTCGTTGTAGAGCCCGTATTGGACAGTTGAATAAAAACACACTTGTCATTACCGAGGTTCCGTTTGGGACAACTACATCTTCCTTGATCGATTCCATCCTCAAAGCTAATGATAAAGGTAAAATAAAAATCAAAAAAATTGAGGATAATACAGCAGCTGAAGTTGAGATTCTCATTCATTTACCATCTGGTATTTCACCAGACAAAACAATAGATGCTTTGTTTGCATTCACTAATTGTGAGACATCGATATCGCCTTTAGGTTGTGTCATAGAAGACAATAAGCCTTTGTTCGTTGGGGTGTCGGAAATGCTACGCCATTCGACCAATCTTACGGTAGAGTTATTAAAGCTAGAGCTAGAAATTAGACTCAATGAATTGGAGGAGCAGTGGCACTTTGCATCTTTAGAACGTATATTCATCGAAAATAGAATTTATCGCGACATAGAAGATGAAGAAACATGGGAAGGAGTTATTTCAGCAATTGACAAAGGACTACAACCTTATATTCAACACCTTAAGCGTGCCATTACAACAGATGATATTACTCGGCTTACAGAAATTAGAATTAAAAGAATTTCAAAGTTTGACATTGATAAAGCTCAGCAAAAAATTGAAGCTTTAGAAGATCAAATTGAAGAAACTAAAGGATATTTAGCCACAATCATCGATTATGCAATTGCTTACTTCAAGCGCTTGAAAGCCGATTATGGCAAGGGGAAGGAACGAAAAACTGAAATTAAAGTTTTTGCTGATGTAGATGCAACTAAAGTTGTGATCAGAAACACGAAGCTTTACGTAAATAGAGAAGAAGGTTTTGTAGGAACAGGGATGCGCCGAGAGGAATACGTCTGTGACTGCAGTGATATTGATGATATTATTGTGTTTACAAAAGCTGGAAAAATGATGGTCACCAAAGTAGATACCAAAACTTTTGTGGGTAAAAATATCATTCATGTGTCGGTATTCAAGAAGAAAGACACGCGGACTATATATAATATGATTTACAAGGATGGTAAAGGTGGTGCATCGTATATAAAGCGCTTTGCAGTGACTTCAATTACCCGTGATCGAGAATATGACCTAACTAAAGGAAAGCCACAAACAAATGTGCTGTACTTTTCGGCAAATCCAAATGGTGAGGCTGAAATTGTTTCTGTTTTATTACGTCAAGTAGGCAGTATTAAAAAATTGAAATGGGATGTTGACTTTTCAGATATCTCTATCAAGGGGCGTGCTAGTAAAGGAAATATTGTAACTAAGCACGCTGTTAAGCGCATCGAATTAAAAGAAAAGGGGATGAGCACCCTCAAACCTCGTAAGATTTGGTTTGACGATACTATACAACGTTTGAATGTTGATGGTCGTGGCGATTTGATAGGTGAGTTTAGAGGTGAGGACCGCTTATTGGTAATTACACAGTCTGGGCTGATTAAAACAATTGTCCCAGAAATCACAACGCATTTTAGTGATGATATGATTGTGCTCGAAAAATGGATACCTTCCAAACCAATATCTGCTATTTATTATGATGGAGCCAAAGAAAAGTACTTTGTAAAGCGTTTTCTGATTGAAAATGAAAGTAAAGAAGAAGTTTTTATTTCTGCCCATGCCTCCAGTGCCTTAGAAATTGTAAGTACAGATTGGCGTCCAATGGCAGAGCTTACATTCGCCAAGGACAGGGGAAAAGATCGAAAACCAAATCAAAAAATTAATATTGCACAATTTATAGACGTGAAAGGTATTTCTGCACAAGGAAATCAATTATCCCGTCAAAAAGTAAACCAAATTGACTTATTGGAGCCGTTGCCATTTCAAGCACCTGAAGCAATTCCTGCAGATGAGTTAGAAGTTGTTGATGAAGTAGAAATTTCAGTTGAAGCCCATTTACAACAACAGAAGACCCTTGAAGAAACTTTACCTCCCACACAAGATGAAGAAGTGCAACGGTCGGATGATTTATCATCGGGTTCAACAGATCCTGAGGAAGGACAAATTACTTTGTTTTAGTCTATTCGTTTAGCTCTGCCTTTTTGTTTAATCGAGCTACCCACATACCCATATTCAAATGTGTAAGCATCTTTTGTTGTGCTAAGGATTTTAAGATGTACATCTTTTTGTTCTGCTCTGTTTTTTGGATTAAGAGTTTTGAAAATCATTTCACAATCATTGATCCATCGCACTGAGGCTGTATCTGTTTTGGAGTTAAAATATTCAATTTGAATATTTTTAGTCCTAGAGAATTTAGAAACAAAAGTTTTTCCATCTATTAGAATGCTGCTTTCGAAATTACCTGTTTTGAATGAAGTACAGTCACGTTCTATTGAGTAGCAAGAACACAGCAAAAGGGAGAACAGCAAATAAGTATAGTTCATAGAACAAAAATACAAAACTAAATAAGAATTACTTCAATAATTTATCTCCGTAGCTCCCAAAAGTCCCGTCTTTATAAAAAATCACTATACGGTCTATTGCCTTGGAACTATCTGCTTCAGGCTCATTTTTAGCTTCAGTGTGCTGTATATTAGTTTTTGATGTTGGGGCTGATGATATTGGAGTAGGGGTTATAGATATCATCTCACCAGCACCATTGAGGAGCCAATACAAGCTAAGGTCCGGAAAAGCCGCATTGAGCTTCAGTATAAAATCTAGACTGGGTTTATTTCGACCACTGAGCACATGAGAAATACTGGATTTTTGCACTTGAATTAATTCGGCAAATGCAGAAGCTGACAATCCATAATAGGACATAATTTTACTTAGACGCGCTCTAAAATCATCAGTATTCATCATAGATTACAAATGTATACAAAATTATTATCCACAGATGTAAATTGGTAAAATATTTGATTAAAAAGCTATCTTTTAAAACATTAAATTATTTAATAATCACTTTATTTAAATACATTTAAAATACTGATTTACAGTATTTTAATACTAATTTATGAAATTTAGATTTTAGTATTAATAAATCCTGTCAAAACCGTACACATTTGTAAACAAAAATAAGTTTTTATGTTGTTTACACATGTAAAAAACATAATGTTTACATTTGTACTCAATACAGATAAGCGATGCAGTCACTTGAAGATTTGGTTTCAAATTACAGCCACTTAAAAGCTACTAGCCTTAAGGGCAGATACATAACAAATGATTCAATTTTACAATTGATTAAAACTCTTCCTAAAGCATTTAGTGTAGAGACATTAGGATATTCAGAACAACAGCGTCCTATTTACGGACTGCGTGTTGGAACCGGTACAACTAAAGTTATGATTTGGTCGCAGATGCATGGCAATGAATCAACATGTACAAAGGCCTTGTTTGATGTATTTAATTTTTTAGATGACAAGGACTACCAACCTATATTGACAAAGTGCGCTCTCTTAATTATTCCTATTCTTAATCCTGATGGTGCAGCAGCTTATACGCGGCACAATGCTAATAATGTAGATTTAAACAGAGATGCCGTTAACTTAACCCAGAAAGAAAGTAAGGTTTTACGTTGGGTATTTGATTCGTTTCGGCCTGATTTTGGATTCAATATGCACGACCAAAGGACACTTTTTAGTGTAGGGCAGAGCAACAAGCCAGCAACTGTCAGTTTTCTTTCACCAGCACAAGACGATTCTTGCTCTTTGAGCGCAAACAGATTGCGCGCAATGTCTTTAATTCATCAAATGAACAAAGTATTACAACAGTTGGTGCCAGGTCAAGTGGGGCGTTTTGATGATGCGTTTAACATAAATTGTGTCGGAGATTACTTTCAAGCACAGAATGTGGCTACAGTTTTATTTGAAGCAGGGCATTACCAAAATGACTACAATAGAGAAGAAACCCGAAAATTAATAGCAATTTCAATTTTAAAAGCTCTGTCTTTAATTGGCTCAAGTGATTTTTCTGAAAATGATTACAGTAGCTACTGGGCGATACCTGAAAACGGTAAACTATTTTTTGATATCCTCCTCAAAAATGTTGCAGTACTGGAAAATGAGCATAAGATAAACATTGATGTTGGAGTAAGATATGAAGAAGCTCTTGAAGATGGTAAAATATTATTTACACCAAAACTCATAAGCAAAGGGGATTTGTCAGCTTATTTTGGACACCGCACCATAGATTTACAAAGTCGTTCACTCGATTCATCTGCTGAGGCTAGGGAATTGTTAGGCATAGGATTTTGTGATATTTTTACTAAAAGACATTAAAATTAACGTTTTGTTAAATATTTTTTACCATTAATACTTTTCTAATGCATTTTATTTATTATTTTTGCCCTTTTAATCATAATAACTTATAAAATATTAATATGGCAAAGTTCAAATTAGATGAAATTGATCACCAAATCCTTAATATGCTTATTGATAATACGCGTATTCCATTTACAGATATTGCAAAAAAATTACTCATATCAGCTGGCACTGTTCACGTCAGAGTAAAGAAAATGGAAGATGCTAAAATTATAAAAGGATCATCATTGACTTTGGACTACCAAAAGCTTGACTATACTTTTATTGCATACGTTGGAATATTTCTTCAAAACACATCACAAACTAAATTTGTTTTGCAACGTATTAAAGAAATCCCTCATGTAACTGTTGCGCACATCACAACAGGAAAGTTTAATATATTTTGTAAAATTCGCGCAAAGAGTACCACTCATGCTAAAGAAATTATCTTTAAAATAGATGATATTGAAGGTATTTACAGAACAGAAACCATGATATCTTTAGAGGAAAGCATTAACGATAAAAAGCGTTTGATGCACTCTATTTTTAATGAATTACACTAGGCTTTATGCGGAGTAATATGTGAAAGCTTCCATAAGTACCTCTTCATGAACTTCTACATCCATTTGGCATTGCCCAATGGTCTTCAGTAATACAAACTTTACACGACCGTGGCTGTTTTTTTTGTCAGATTGCATCAAAGCAACTATTTGATTGATACTATCGGCATCAAACCTCATGGAGGGATACATTGATTTTAATGTAGTTTTAATTTGTTGAAGTTCTTCATCGGGAAGTCCACATAATTTTTTAGAGATATAACCCTCCAATACCATGCCGATGGCGATGGCCTCTCCGTGTAAAAGGGTAATGACTTCACCTTTGTCTAAACAGTACGATTCAATAGCATGTCCAAGTGTATGTCCGAAATTTAAAAATTTCCGTGCCCCGAGTTCTCTTGGATCTGCCTTTACAATCTCATTTTTTATTGCAATTGAGTGGTAGATTAATGTCTCTAAGTCATCTAGTGTTAGTTCACTTAGGTCACGCAACTGTTCCCAATATTTTTTATCGCGAATTAGCCCGTGTTTAAGCATTTCAGCAAAACCAGAGCGTAATTCATTTTGAGGGAGTGTATCTAAAAATTCTGGATCCACAAGAACCATATCAGCAAAAGTAATCGTACCTATTTGATTTTTTGAAAGATCAAGATCAACTCCAGTTTTTCCACCAACTGATGCATCCACCATTGCCAAAAGAGATGTTGGGACATTGATAAATTTTATACCGCGTTTAAACGTTGAAGCCACAAAGCCTCCAAGATCAGTGACTACACCACCACCAAGGTTTATTAGAAGTGACTGGCGATCGGCCGATAGTTCAGATAAACTGCGCCATACTTCTAAGCAAGTCCCAATGGTTTTGTTTACCTCACCCTGTGGTATTTCAATGATTTCTGGTGAGGAATCAAAATGAGTATTACTTAAAAAATGGCTCAAACAGTGCTCGTGTGTATTTTCATCTACCAGAATTATTATTTTCGAAAAGTTATTTTCGCTTAAATAAGCAGTGAGTGCTTCGTATGCAGAGGCATTGAAGTGAATGGCGTAAGATGCTGTTTGTATTGATTCCATTTTATAGCCCAAATATAGTATGAAATTTATTAAGATTTAATAATTTTGAACGAACAAAAAAGGTTTTTTTAAGCATGCCACATGCAAAAGTTGATTTTAGCAATACCGAGATAGCATTTCATCTGAAATCCGATGCTGCCTTGGATCGGGCCTATTTCTTATTCAAAATGATCGCCAATGAGCCATTGGTACGAATTGGAACTGCAGCAACTAATTTTGCACTAAAAACACATTTACCTGTTGAAGGACTCATCCGCGCTACTGTATTTGATCATTTCTGTGGTGGGGTTAATGCTGAGGATTGCATACCTAAAATTGATCAAATGTTTGAAAGTGGCGTGTATAGTGTTTTGGATTATTCTGTTGAAGGTAAGCAAGAAGAAGAGCAGTTTGATCTTATTCTTGAACAAATGTGTGCTCTAGTAGATTTTGCTCATCAAAAAGAGGCTATGCCGTTTGCGGTGTTTAAACCTACCGCAGTTGGCCGTTTTGAAATTTATAAAAAAATAAGTGCATCTATTCCTTTAGACGAAAAAGAGCTGATCGAATGGAGTCGAATTAAAGAACGATTTCATCGGATTTGCCAATGTGGACAAGAAAAAAATATTTCTATTCTTGTTGATGCTGAAGAAAGTTGGATGCAAAATGCAGCTGATGATTTACTTTTAGAGCTCATGCGTCAATACAACACTGATGAAGTAGTTGTATACAACACCATACAGGCTTATCGTTGGGATCGATTAGCGTACCTTAAAAAACTTAACCATAAAGCCAAGAAAGAGGGTTTTAAGCTTGGCTTTAAGCTAGTTCGAGGTGCTTATATGGAAAAGGAGCGC
Source organism: Formosa sp. Hel3_A1_48 (assembly GCF_001735715.1). NCBI lineage: Bacteria > Pseudomonadati > Bacteroidota > Flavobacteriia > Flavobacteriales > Flavobacteriaceae > Formosa > Formosa sp. Hel3_A1_48. Next base: position 13,877 of record NZ_CP017259.1, on the reverse strand, counting down.
GAACGCGCAAAAAGGCTTAATTATAATTCACCCATATGCCTCACAAAATCTGCTACTGATGATCAGTTTAATAATTGTTTAAAATATATTCTCAAGAATTTAGATCATGCCGCTGTATTTTTGGGAACACACAACGAATATAGCACACATTTGGCACTTAAACTTATGCATGAATTGAAGATTGACATTGATGATCCGCGAATTTGGTTTGGACAATTGTTTGGAATGAGTGACCATATTAGTTATAATTTGGCTAAAGCTAATTATAACATCGCAAAGTATTTACCTTATGGCCCGGTACGTGATGTGATGCCTTATTTGATTCGAAGGGCAGAAGAGAACACTTCGGTTGCTGGTCAGACCAACAGAGAATTATCGCTCATCAAACAAGAAAAGAAACGCCGTAAATCTTAATTTTGTTTTTTGCTTACTTCTAATAAATTTGCTTCTAAAATACAGTTCTCTACAAGAATTTCTAAAGAGTCATATTCAATTGTATAGCGTTTGCATTGTTCCTTAGAAGTGTCACTCTTAGCGAAATTTACATTTCCTTTTTTAAGAATCATATCAACTTGAAGAGAGTCTACACTTAGAGCTGATAAATCAGATTTGACATTTGGATTGATTACTAGTGTTTTGCTTGTGATATTCTTTAAGACTCTTGCGTTTGGACCGTAGGCACAACTGGTTTTTTTACCACTTAAGAAAAACATTAAAAAAACTAAACCAATTGAGAATCCTCCGAGATAAAATCCAAGGCGATGTATAAATTTCATATTTAAAATTTAAAAAATTAACAGGTTCAAATCGCTACAATCCAAGTCGAACCAGTTGGAAACACTTTTATTTGTTATGACACCGTGGTAGACATAAATTCCGTTTTTAAGTCCATGGTCTTGACGGATTGCATTCTCAAGTCCACCAACCTCTCCAATTTTAAGAAGATAAGACGTAAAAATATTACTTAGAGACACTGAGGATGTTCTAGAATAGCGTGCAGGTATATTAGGCACACAGTAATGTATTACGCCATGTTTTTCAAATGTGGGGCTGTCATGTGTGGTGAGCTCACTAGTTTCAAAGCATCCGCCCATATCTATACTTACATCAATCACAATAGCCCCCTGTTTCATCGATTCTACCATGGCTTCATTTACCAAAATAGGCGACCTGTTTTTTCCTTTTGTTGCACCAACAGCAACATCACAACGCATGAGTGCTTTCATTAGGTTTTTGGGCTGCATGGTAGAGGTGTATATTCGTTGTCCTACATTGGCTTGTAGTGTTCTTAACTTAGAGATAGATCCATCAAAAACTTTCACATTAGCGCCAAGTCCCAGAGCAGATTTTGTAGCAAATTCACCGACAACACCAGCGCCAATAACAACAACTTCTGTAGGCGGAACTCCGCTTATATTTCCTAACAATAAACCATTGCCTTGGTTGGTAATAGACATGATCTCTGAAGCAATTAGAATTGAAGCAGTACCTGCAATTTCACTAAGTTGACGTACTGCTGGAAATGCTCCTTCACTATCTTTGATGAATTCGAATCCAAGAGCAGTTATTTTCTTTCGTGACAAGGCTTCAAAATAGCTCTTTTGTTGCATTTTTAGTTGTAGTGCCGACAATAAAATAGTATTGGGTTTGATAAGTTCAATCTCATTTAGTGTTGGTGGTTCAACCTTTAGAATCATTGGACAAGCGAATACTTTTGCGGTATCTGTTGTAATTTCAGCACCTGCCTCACTGTATTCTTTATCATCAAATGCGGCATCTAGTCCAGCGCCAGATTCTATAAGTATTCGATGCCCATTGCTAGTTAGAGCTGAAACAGCATCGGGTGTCAAGCAAATCCGTTTTTCTTGAAATGATCGTTCTTTTGGTAGCCCGATATTTAGCTTAGCATTGTGATTAGAAACCTCTAGGCGCTCTTCTTTAGGCAGTAGTTGGGCTTTGGAAAAAGGAGAGATTGGTTGTTGCATAATTTTTATAATGTTATTGCAAATTACAATTATTTTTAGACCTATTTATAATACTTCGGATTCAAAACATTCTATACTGCGCTCGGTAGTACTTATAATCTCTAAATTGACAACCATAACTTCTTTAGGGAGTAAATTCGTAATTTTTTCAGGCCACTCAATAAAATTCCAATACCCAGAAAAAAAATAGTCGTCAATTCCGATATCTAATGCTTCGTAATGATTTTTAATTCTATAAAAATCAAAATGATATACGTATCCATTTTCAAGTTTATATTCATTCACTATTGAGAAGGTAGGGCTAGAGGTTTCTTCACTATGACCCAGCGCACGGACAATAGCGCTTATGAGTGTGGTTTTGCCTGCACCCATTTCGCCATTAAAAAGCACAATTTTTCTACTGAACATTTCTTTAAGTTCCTGTGCAATTTGATCTATATTTTCTAATTTAAAGATCTTTTTCATTGCTTTTTATCTAGGGGTTAATACGGCAAATGGAATGAGTATTTCTTCTAATGATATTCCTCCGTGTTGGTATGAATTTCTGTAGTAGCTAACGTAATGATTGTAGTTGTTAGGATAAGCAAAAAAAGAATTTTCTTTAGCAAAAATAAAAGAACTATTCATTGAAATAGAGGGCAGGCCAATTGACTTTGGGTCTTTTACCGACAAAACATCTCTATTTTCGTAACTCAAACTACGTCCCGTTTTGTAGCGAAGGTTTAAACTAGTTTCTCGATCTCCTATTACCTTTGACGGAGTCTTTACGTTTATGGTCCCGTGGTCTGTAGTGACAATAAGCTTGAAATTGAGTTCTTGCGCTTGTTTTATAATATCAATCAAAGGAGAATTTTTGAACCAGCTTTGCGTCAGCGATCGGTATCCCTTGTCATCAGATGCAAGTTCTTTTACCACTTCCATTTCTGTTTTTGAATGAGAGAGCATATCTACAAAATTGTAGACCAAAACCGTGAGGTCATTTTTCGCTTTTGACTTAAAATTATCTGCCAATCTTTTACCGGCCTTTAGATTTGTAATTTTGACATACTCGTGTGTAAGATGATTAAGATTCAACCTTTTTAGTTGCTCAGCTAAAAATTTATCTTCATATAAATTTTTCCCGCCCTCATCTGTGTCGTTTTTCCAGTAATTTGGATAAAGTGTTTCCATTTGTTTGGGCATTAATCCCGAAAAAAGTGCATTTCGCGCATATTGAGTAGCGGTAGGTAAAATACTGTAATACATGCTGTTTTCTGTTGTTTTGTAGTGCTTGTTTACATTCGATTCAATAGCTTTCCACTGATCATAGCGCAAATTGTCAACCACAACAAGTAGAGTAGGTTGGCTTGTGGATAGATGCGGCACAATCTTCGATTTAAATAGATTATGTGATAGTGTAGGGCCTTCATCACCTTCAAACCAAGAGGCATAATTATTTTCAATAAATTTACCAAACTGCTGGTTGGCTTCCGTTTTTTGTGCTTCGAGAATTTCTGTAAGTGTGGGATCTTGTGAATCCTCCAATTTTAATTCCCAAAACGTCAACTTTTGGTATAAATCCTTCCAATCTTCTGTTGTTTTAAGCCCCATCATCTCAAGTGAAATTTCTCTAAACTCTTGAAGGTAGCTGGACGATGTTTTTTCAGAAACCAAACGGCTGTGATCTAAATTCTTTTTTAAACTCAAAAGGATTTGGTTAGGGTTGACAGGCTTAATCAGATAATCAGCAATTTTGCTTCCAATGGCCTCTTCCATTATATATTCTTCCTCGCTTTTTGTGATCATCACCACAGGAATATTTGCATTTAGTTTTTTTAGTTCAGACAGGGTGTCTAATCCAGAAAGCCCGGGCATATTTTCATCTAAAAAGATGATATCAAAATTATTTTCGGCAAATACTTCAAGAGCATCTGAACCGTTTGTACATGGAGTGATTTTATAGTTTTTTTGTTCCAAAAAAATAATATGTGGTTTTAGGTGTGAAATTTCATCATCAACCCACAAAATATGTATACTGCTCATAAACTCCTTCTAATTAATTGTATATGTTCTGATTTTATTACTTTTACGCTAATATAAATATGTTTCCCCCTCAGGACACAAAATAAAACTAAATTAGTTTGAATACCAGCAATAAGCTCAAAATATTTAACGATCCAATATATGGATTTATTACAATTCCAAATCCTTTAATTTTTGATCTCATCGCGCATCCCTATTTCCAGCGTTTGCGTAGGATTTCTCAAATGGGATTATCTTATTTAGTTTATCCAGGTGCGCACCACACAAGATTTCATCATGCTTTAGGCTGTTTGCACTTGATGCAAAAAGTAGTCCGTATTTTAAAGTTTAAAGGAATTTCTATTTCTAATCAAGAAGAAAATGCACTTTATATTGCCATATTATTACACGATATTGGTCATGGTCCATTTAGCCACGCCATGGAACACAGCATTGTTCATGAAATAAGCCATGAGTCCATATCTCTTCGTTTCATGCAAGATTTAAATAATGAGTTTGATGGTAGATTAAGTTTAGCCATTACAATGTTTAAAGGGGATTATTCACGTCAATTTTTTGGTCAATTGATTTCAAGTCAATTAGATATGGATCGTTCGGATTATTTGAAGCGCGATAGTTTTTACACTGGTGTTTCAGAAGGAAATATAAATAGTGAACGCTTAATTTCTATGATGAATGTTGTCGACGACCACTTGGTTATTGAAAAGAAAGGTATTTATTCAATTGAAAAATTTCTTACTTCACGTCGTTTAATGTATTGGCAAGTCTACCTTCACAAAACTAGTTTAGTTGCTGAACAAATGATCATCAATGTATTGAAGCGGGCAAAACAACTTGCGCAACAATCAGTAGCCTTAAATGTGAGTTCCGCCTTTGGATTTTTTCTTGAGGAAACTATAAACCCAACAAATTTTGACACTTCTGTTTTGGAACAATTTTCTAAATTGGACGATTATGACATTATTGCTGCCCTGAAATCATGGCAAAATCACTCTGATGATGTCCTTAGGAACATGTCTGCTCGCCTTTTAGAACGTAAATTACTTAAGATTAAATTTTACAAAAAAAACCAAATACAAAGTGAGCTTGACAGATTAAAAAAGCAGTGGATAGCACAAACAGACAATCAAGCTGCTGATGTTGCATATTTTGTTTTTTCAGGGTCAATTAAAAATACAGGCTACACACCTCACGATGATGGAATATCAATTTTACACAAAGACGGTAGTATTTCTGATGTCATCGATGCTTCCGATAACCTAAATTTAAAAGGCCTGTCTAAAACAGTAAAAAGGCATTATATCTGCTTTCCAAAAGAGTTGCTATGATTATTTTTTTTACTTTTGCAGTTGAATGAAATTTACAGCTAATCAAATAGCCGAATTGCTCAACGGAGAAGTCGTTGGCGATGAAAACGTAGAAGTCCACACTCTTTCTAAGATTGAAGATGGTGAAGCCGGATCTCTTACTTTTTTGTCCAATCCTAAATACACTCCTTTCATTTATTCCACCCACGCTTCTGTTACTATTGTAGATCACGATTTTGTTGCTGAGAAAGAAATTTCAACTACTCTAGTGAAAGTTGCCAATGCGTATACTGCATTTTCAAAACTTTTGGAGCATTACAATTTGATCAAAAACAACAAACTTGGTATCGAAGCGCCAATTTCAATTGCGGATAGTGCAGTCTATGGAGATCAAATTTATATTGGTGCATTTACTTCAATAGGCGAAAATGTTCATATAGGAAATAATGTCAAAATTTACCCTAATTGTTACATTGGTGACAATGTCGTAATTGGAGATAATACTACAGTCATGGCGGGTGTTAAAATATACTCTGACTGTATAGTTGGTAATCATTGTAACATTGATGCATCTGTTGTTATTGGCGCCGATGGTTTTGGGTTCTCTCCAAATGAAAAAGGAGTTTACGACAAGGTTCCTCAAATTGGGAATGTCGTTATTGAAGATAACGTAGACATAGGAGCTGCGACAACAATTGATCGTGCAACTTTAGGTTCCACCATCATTAGAAGAGGAGTGAAATTGGATAATCAAATCCAAATTGCTCACAATGTAGTTATAGGGGAACATACTGTTATTGCTGCTCAAACGGGAATTGCAGGCTCAACTAAAATTGGTGCCTATTGTCAAATTGGTGGCCAAGTTGGTATTGCTGGACATATTACTATAGGAAATAAGGTAAAAATCCAGGGACAATCAGGAATTTCAAAAAACGTTTCAGACAACGAAGTTTTGCAGGGTACTCCTGCGATTGGTTATGGTGATTACTACAAATCCTATGTTCATTTTAAAAACCTACCTCAGATTGCAAAAACAATTACTGAGCTTGAAAAACAAATAAAAAAATGATTACAAAAACCCAATCTAAACAAACAACAATTTCTAATCCAATTACGCTAGAAGGAGTAGGATTACACACAGGTAATAACGTAAGGCTTACTTTTTTGCCCGCAGAACCAAACTTTGGTTATGCTTTCAAAAGAGTAGATTTGGAGGGTGAGCCTATCATCAAGGCTGATGCTAATTTTGTAACGAGTACACAAAGAGGAACTTGTTTAGAAAAAAATGGTGTTTCTATTCAAACTAGCGAACACGTACTTGCTGCCTTAGTGGGATTGGAAATCGACAACGCCATAATTGAATTGAATGCTTCTGAACCTCCCATTATGGACGGATCGTCTAAATTTTTCATAGAAGCTCTTGAACAAGCTGGCATAGAGGAATTAGATGCTTTTAGAGAAGTTTACATAGTCAAAGATGTAATATCGTATATTGATGAAGAAACAGGGAGTGATATTACTATCATTCCATCTGATGAGTATCAGGTAACGACTATGGTTGATTTTGGCACCAAAGTACTAGGAACGCAAAATGCTACACTCCAAAAGCTTTCGAACTTTAAAAAAGATATTGCGGCTTCTAGAACCTTTAGTTTCTTACACGAATTAGAAATGCTCCTTGAGCATGGCTTAATTAAAGGTGGGGATCTTAACAATGCTATTGTATACGTTGACAAACCGCTCTCGAAAGAAACTATGGAAAAGCTAAAAGTCGCTTTTAATAAAGATTCAATTTCAGTAAAACCAAACGGGATTTTAGATAATTTAACCTTACATTATCCTAATGAAGCTGCACGACACAAGCTTTTAGACGTTATTGGTGATCTGGCTCTAACCGGTATTCGCTTGCAGGGTAAAGTTATTGCTAATAAACCGGGGCACTTTGTCAATACTCAATTCGCAAAGAAAATGGCCAAGATTATAAAAATAGAACGACGAAATAAAATGCCTGCGGTTGATTTGAATCAAACTCCAGTTATGGATGTGAATGCCATTATGGATATGTTGCCACACCGTCCACCATTTTTGTTAATTGACAAAGTATTTGAGCTCTCGCCAAATCATGTGATTGGTTCCAAAAATGTTACAATGAACGAGTCCTTTTTTCAAGGACATTTTCCTGGTGCACCTGTAATGCCCGGAGTACTCATTGTTGAAGCAATGGCACAAACGGGTGGTATTCTGGTTCTTAATACAGTGCCAGATCCAGAAAATTACCTCACGTTTTTTATGAAAATAGATAAAGTGAAGTTCAAACAAAAAGTAGTACCTGGAGACACACTTATATTTAGTTGCTCGCTCATAACGCCAATTCGCAGGGGCATTTGCCACATGCAAGGCTATGCTTATGCTAACGGTAAATTGTGTGCAGAAGCCGAATTAATGGCTCAAATTTCTAAGGTAAAATAGTATAAAAACAAACGAATGAATCAACCACTAGCATACGTTCATCCAGGCGCCAAAATCGCAAAAAACGTTGTCATAGAACCCTTTACAACCATCAACAATAATGTGGTTATTGGCGAAGGTTCATGGATTGGGTCCAATGTAACAATAATGGAAGGAGCAAGGATCGGAAAAAATTGTAATATTTTTCCTGGATCTGTCATTTCAGCAAATCCTCAAGATTTAAAATACAATGATGAAGATACTACTACAGTTATCGGCGATAATGTCACCATACGAGAATGTGTTACAATCAATAGAGGTACTACTGACCGAATGAAAACGGTAATTGGTGATAATTGCTTAATCATGGCCTATTGTCACATTGCTCATGACTGCGTTGTTGGGAAGAATTGTATTTTTTCAAATAACAGTACTCTAGCAGGTCACATTAATGTTGGTGATTATGTGGTGCTTGCTGGTATGACCGCTGTACATCAGTTTTGTTCTATTGGAAACCACGCTTTTGTGACCGGTGGATCGTTGGTACGCAAAGATGTTCCACCATTTGTTAAGGCGGCACGTGAGCCTTTGTCTTACGTTGGGATCAATTCTGTTGGACTGCGCCGTAGAGGATACAGCACAGAGAAAATTAGAGAAATTCAAGGAATTTACAGATTGCTCTATCAAAAAAATTATAATAACACTCAAGCTTCATCCATTATTGAAGCTGAAATGGAGGCCACACCGGAGCGGGATGAAATTTTACAATTTATCAAAAATTCGCACCGTGGAATCATGAAGGGTTATTTTAAATCAAATTAATATTATGGCAAACACATCAGACATCAGAAACGGTTTATGCATTCGCTACAACCACGATATTTTTAAAATTATTGAATTTTTACACGTTAAACCAGGAAAGGGCCCTGCTTTTGTACGAACAAAACTTAAAAGTGTAACCACAGGAAAAGTTATTGATAATACTTTTTCTGCAGGACATAAAATAGTGGATGTTCGTGTTGAAACACATAAATTTCAATACCTATACCCAGAAGGAGACATGTATCATTTCATGAATGTTGAAGATTATAACCAGATTACATTAAACGTTAATACTATAGATAACCCCGGGCTTTTAAAAGAAGGGGAGGTTGTAACTGTTATTATTAATTCTGAAGACGATATGCCACTTTCTGTAGATATGCCTGCGAGTGTTATACTTGAAGTAACTTCTACTGAACCAGGAGTCAAAGGCAATACAGCAACAAACGCTACTAAACCTGCTACAGTTGAAACTGGCGCAACTATAAACGTCCCATTATTCATAAACGAAGGCGATAAGATCAAAATCGAAACTGCTAAAGGCACTTACAAAGAACGAGTTAAAGAGTAAATTTCTATGAAATTTCCCGTACCGCAGACCTTAAGACACATCGCTTCACTCTTAAATTGTAATTATGTAGGTGCTGACGATTTTCCTGTTTTAGGGATCAACGAAATTCATGTGGTGACCGCTGGTGATATTGTTTTTGTTGATCACCCTAAGTATTACGACAAAGCACTAAATTCTAATGCTACGGTCGTCTTGATTAATAAAAAGGTTGATTGCCCAGAAGGAAAAGCGCTTTTGATTAGCGACGATCCATTCCGCGACTTTAACGTACTCACTTCTCATTTCAAACCTTTTGTGCGTTCCTCAGTAAGTATTGATCCATCAGCTAAAATAGGTGATGATACTCATATTCAACCAAATGTTTATATCGGCCCCAACGTCCAGATTGGTAAAAATTGTTTGATTCACGCTAATGTTACAATAGTTTCTGATGCTATTGTAGGCGATAATGTAGTGATTGGCTCAGGAACAGTTTTAGGTGGAGATGCTTTTTATTACAAAAATCGTCCAGAAGGCTATGATCAATTACTTTCGTGTGGTCGGGTAGTTATTGAAGATGACGTTCATATAGGTTCTGGCTGTACCATAGATAGAGGCGTAACAGCAGATACAACCATTGGTCAGGGTTCTAAATTGGATAATCAAATTCAAGTAGGCCATGATACTGTAATCGGAAAAAAATGTCTTATTGCCTCACAAACTGGTATAGCAGGCTGTTGTATTATTGAAGATGAAGTAACAATATGGGGCCAAGTAGGAACCAATAGCGGTATTACAATTGGTGCAAAAGCAGTGATTTTGGGTCAAACAGGTGTAACTAAATCTGTTGCGGGTAATACAACATATTTTGGTACCCCTATTCAAGAATCGCGGGCCAGCCTAAAAGAAATGGCCGCTCTACGCCAATTACCGAAATTGCTACAAATGTTGAAAGAAAAATAAGAATTGATTTTAAAAATCAACTTCAAAAAATTACATTTGCACCAATTAAAAAATAAACTTCAATGAGCGTTTTAGTTAACAAAGATTCAAAAATAATTGTTCAAGGATTTACAGGGAGTGAGGGAACTTTTCACGCCGAACAAATGATTGCCTATGGTACAAGTATTGTTGGTGGTGTAACCCCTGGAAAAGGTGGTCAAACACACTTGGATCGCCCAGTATTTAATACTGTAGAAGAAGCAGTGAAGCAAGTAGCTGCCAATACAACTATTATTTTTGTACCACCTGCTTTTGCGGCCGACGCCATAATGGAAGCGGCTGATGCTGGCATTGAAGTGATTATAACGATAACAGAAGGTATTCCTGTAGCTGATATGATTAAAGCTGCAGATTATATAAAAGATAAAAACTGCCGTTTGGTCGGACCAAACTGTCCTGGTGTTATTACACCTGAAGAAGCCAAAGTGGGGATCATGCCTGGATTTGTATTTGAAAAGGGCAGAGTGGGTGTAGTTTCCAAATCGGGAACATTGACTTATGAAGCTGCTGATCAGGTCGTTAAACAAGGCCTTGGGGTTTCTACTGCCATTGGTATTGGAGGTGACCCCATCATTGGCACCACTACCAAAGAAGCTTTAGAGCTTCTTATCAACGACGATGAAACCGACTGTGTCGTTATGATTGGTGAAATTGGTGGACAACTCGAAGGCGATGCCGCACAATGGTACAAAGCCAGTGGAAGTACAAAACCTGTAGTAGGATTTATTGCTGGTGAAACGGCACCAGCTGGACGCACTATGGGACATGCAGGCGCTATTGTTGGTGGAAGTGATGATACTGCACAAGCCAAAAAACGCATCATGCGCGAATGCGGTATGCATGTGGTAGATTCTCCTGCAGAAATTGGTAAAAAAGTTGCCGAAGTTTTAGGGTAACTCTAAATAACTACATAAATACATGCTTTCAGTTTCAAACTTATCGGTACAATTTGGTAAACGCGTTCTTTTTGACGAAGTCAATGTTACATTCAATGCTGGGAATTGCTACGGCATTATTGGTGCCAATGGCGCAGGAAAATCCACGTTTCTAAAAATTATTTCTGGTCAACAAGAAGCAACTTCTGGGCATGTTCACCTAGAGCCTGGAAAGCGTATGTCGGTTTTAGAGCAAAATCACAATTTGTACGATAGCAGCACAGTATTAGAAACTGTATTGATGGGGAATAAGCCATTATATGCTATTAAAACCGAAATTGATGCACTTTACAACGACTACAATGACGCAAATGCCGATCGCATTGGAGAATTGCAAGTGCAGTATGAAGAAATGGACGGATGGAATGCCGATAGCGATGCGGCTGCGATGTTATCTAATTTAGGTATCAAAGAAGATGCACACTACACTGCTATGGCCGATTTGGACGGAAAACAAAAGGTTCGTGTGCTTTTGGCACAAGCCCTTTTTGGTTCGCCAGACGTACTGATTATGGATGAGCCTACCAACGACTTGGATTACGAAACCATAGCATGGCTGGAAACCTTTTTGGCCAACTACGACAATTGTGTGATTGTAGTCTCGCATGACCGTCACTTTTTGGATGCGGTTTGCACGCATATTTCAGATATAGATTTTAGTAAAATAAATCATTTTTCGGGCAATTATACCTTCTGGTACGAATCCTCTCAATTGGCCGCCAAGCAACGTGCTCAACAGAACAAGAAAGCTGAAGAAAAGAAAAAAGAGTTAGAGGAGTTTATTCGTCGTTTTTCTGCTAATGTTGCAAAATCGAAGCAAGCGACAAGTCGAAAGAAAATGATTGATAAACTCAATGTTGCGGATATTCGCCCATCGAGTCGTCGCTATCCAGCCATCATTTTTGAGCGTGAACGTGAAGCTGGAGATCAGATTTTAAACGTTGAAAAACTCTCTGCAGATTTGGATGGTGAAGTGCTCTTTCAAAACATCGATTTAAATTTAAATAAAGGCGATAAAGTGGTTGTCTTTTCAAAAGATTCTAGAGCGACAACAGCTTTCTATGAAATCATCAATGGGAAACAAGAGGCCAAGATAGGGAAATATGCTTGGGGGGTTACCACTTCTCAGTCGTATTTACCACTAGACAATAGCGAATATTTTTCTGAAAAACTAACTCTTGTTGATTGGTTGCGTCAGTGGGCCACCACTGAAGAAGAACGCGAGGAAGTTTACATTCGTGGATTCTTGGGCAAAATGATTTTTAGTGGTGAAGAAGCGCTTAAAACTGCTGATGTTCTTTCTGGGGGAGAAAAAGTGCGTTGTATGCTTTCGCGCATGATGATGATTCGCGCTAATGTTTTGATGTTGGATGAACCCACCAACCACTTGGATTTGGAAAGTATTACGGCATTCAATAATTCACTCAAAAACTTCAAGGGAACAGTATTGTTTACGACCCACGATCATGAATTTGCGCAAACTGTTGCCAATAGAGTTGTGGAACTTACACCTAAAGGAGTTATAGATCGCCACACAACGTTTGATGAGTACATGCAAGATGATAAAATTAAAGTACTTCGAGAGAAAATGTACAGCTAGTTTTTTAAGAGCTATAGGTCTATCCACCGCAATACAAAGCAGCCACAGATTAGCAATTTAAAATCCAGGGTATTTTCTTCAAATAATTTAGCTATTCAGCATAACCGGCATTACCAACATGGTTACCTGCTCACCTTGTTCTAATCCGTCGACTGGTGTCAAAATACCAGCTCTGTTGGGTAGACTCATTTCGAGTTGAACGTCATCTGCTGTTATGTTGCTGAGCATTTCTGATAGAAAGCGTGAATTGAAACCAATTTGGATATCATCACCCTGATAATCACATGTTAAACGCTCTTCTGCTTTGTTGCTGTAGTCGATATCTTCTGCAGATATGTTGAGTTCTGCACCCGCTATACGCAAACGAATCTGGTGTGTAGTTTTGTTTGAGAAAATAGAGACACGACGCACAGAATTTAAAAATTGATTTCTATTGATGGTTAATTGGTTTGGATTTTCTTTTGGAATCACTGCTTCATAATTTGGGTATTTACCATCAATCAATCGGCAAACTAGTTCGGTGTCTCCAAAAGAGAACTTTGCATTGGAATCGTTATACTCAATCTTTACCTCTTCTTCACTTGTTGCTAGTATAGCTTTTAAAATATTTAATGGTTTTTTAGGCATTATAAATTCCGCAGTTTCATTGGACTGAACATCTGTACGTGAGTATTTTACAAGCTTGTGCGCATCGGTAGCTACAAAGGTCAATCCCTCTGTTGAAAATTGAAAAAATACACCGCTCATTACCGGTCTTAGGTCATCGTTTCCTGCTGCGAAAATTGTTTTATTTATAGCAGTAGCTAAAATTTCTGACGGTACTATTGTTTGACTAGGATTGTCTAAGGCAACAGTCTTTGGAAATTCATCAGCACTTGCATAGGCTAGGGCGTATTTTCCGTGATTGGAACTAATCTCTATAGTGTTATTTGATTCTACGACAAAGGTTAGGGGTTGCTCAGGAAATGTTTTAAGGGTATCGAGTAATAGTTTTGCAGGAATAGCGACTTGACCTTGATTGTCGCTTTCCACATTTAGTACAGATGCCATAGTGGTTTCCAAATCACTGGCAGATACAGTAAGTGCGTTATTATTTAGTTCAAACAAAAAGTTGTCTAGAATTGGGAGGGTGTTGGAATTATTAATTACACCGCCTAAAACTTGAAGTTGTTTTAATAAATAGGTGCTGGAAACAATAAATTTCAT